>NZ_CP139965.1:0-607025 GCF_034424375.1 Paraburkholderia kururiensis
AGCTTCGAGAAGTCGCAATCGTCTATCGCGTCAGATTCGGTTATCTCAATAATTATGTTGCTCGGACGATATTTTCCGAGCGTGTTAGAAAGACGATGTAAAAATGCTTCAGACAATATCAAGCCGGCAGAAACATTGATAGATAGCGATGCTCCAGCACTCACCATCGCGAAAACGTTCGGCGCATGTGCCCCACGGAGCATCGTCTCGATGAGGCTGCCTTCCAGATTCAAGCGCGTAATGATCGGCATGAATACATCTGGACCAATGGAGCCAGGGGCATCGGGCCATCGCGCCAGCAGCTCCAGACTGTGGACGCTGCCGCTTCGGCTATCGATAATCGGCTGGAAGTGAGGAACAATATGCCCTCGCTCGACTGCTTCGCGCACAGTGCGCTCGTCGAGCTGTTTTTCCCTATCGAAGGGTTCCCGGACCGGCTGCCGCCCAATATCGATGGTCTGCGAATTTCCATGCGCTGCACCACCATGCCCTACCCGATGCAACCTGACCGCCAAACCGGCAGAGTCAGCCGCAATTGCAGCGCACTTCATCAAAGGCGACGCCGCATCGCCAGCCAGCCATACTGGCACCCGGGCCAAAGACTCCGACAGGTGCAACAGGCACTCGAAGCAGAGGCCGCCCGACTGGTCGGGATAGAGCACGACCGCGTCGAACCGCACACGGCGCATCGCGTCAACCATCTCGTCGATCGATGCTGCCCGTTCGAAGCGCAGACCTGGACCACAATCGTTCTGTACCTGCCCCAGAGATATCCACTCAGGTACGGCAACGAGAACAAACCCGCTCGATGCGATAGCGGGTCTCTCCGTATCACGCCTCGGACGGCCCAATGTTGCCTCGGCACCCACCTCCACCTCCGCTTTCTATTAGCGTATCAGTCAGAAATCAGTATCTTCCGGGTGCTCGTCGATAGCCTCAAGGCGATATCCATGCGTGTAAACCGAGCGAAGCCGAACTCCGGTCACCTCGCTAAGCTTCAATTTGTTCCTCAGTCGATAAATGTGCGTGTCCAAACTTCGCGAAACGCCGTCTATTCCACGTCCCCATATCAGACGGAATAACAATTCCCTTGACATGATTCGTCCTACGTTACGGAAGAGGACAGATGCGATATCGAATTCCTTCGGCGTCAACTCGACTTCGCGACCTCCAAAAGTAACCATCCTTTGCCGTAGATCGACTACGTACCGCCCCACGACCACACGCGTAACACCGCGACCATCTTCGGGATAGGCGCGACGCCAAAGGGCCTCTACTCTCGCCACCAATTCGCGCCGCCGAATTGGTTTGACAATATAATCGTCTGCACCGGCCTGTAGCGCAGCGACCATTTCCTCTTCACGCACGCGGGCGGACAGGAACAGCACCGGCAACGCACGGCCCACTCGCTCACGAACCCACCCGAGGACGTCCATTCCGGAAATACCCGGAACCATCCAATCAAGGATTAACAGATCTACGGAAGATTGCTCGACGATTCGGATGGCCTCCGCGCCTTCGCCGGTTTTAATAACAGTGTGTCCGGCATGCTCAAGCGTGGCTTGGATCAGTTCAGCCTGAGGGCCATCGTCTTCGAGTAAGAGAATGCGCACAATACCCCCCTCGAGGCCCAACCTGCTCGGCGTTAACACCACCCCCGCGAGCCCCTGAGGATTTCAATGTTTCTGGAACAGAGGCCCCGATGGTTTCGGAACGCCTCCTCTGTCTTCACACATGCATTGAGCGCGCCCCTTGCGTCATCAGCACATGTGTTTTGCCCGAGAGAAATGATCGCATTTCGCCGCATGGGGTTTGTGAACAATTCTAAATTTTCTAACCGGTCCAATTAGCCGCGCGAGAACACGTTTATTCGCATGACCAAAGCAACAAGGAAGCATGCGCGCATGCGAAATACCATTACCCGACCATTACGAACCAAGGCCATCACTAATATATCGCAGAAGCAATGTTTACCACAAGAGATCCAATATTTGACGATGCAGCGCAAAAAGGAAGAGCGTGACGTAAAAAACCATGCGACGACGACAAGCGCCTTGTATAAACCCACTATTCAACAAACTGTTAATGCAGCTTCCAGATTAAAATCTATAAGACAAACATCCGCAATTTGCGCGACACATAAACAATTTTCACCACCATTCCATGCATTATTCAAAAACGTGACGCTATACCCGCCTTAACTTCAGCCCACAATACCAAACAGAAACGATTACCTCTTGGCGTATAACCAAAAAATATGGATCACACTACCTTTCCTCAAGACAATTTCGATACTTCAATCGAACCATCAGAATCCCATCTCGCCAATCCGAAAGACAAACAACCACACGATGAATAGTCACACCGATAAAGAGCCGCCTATGGAATGAGAAGCCGCAAGCCCGACTCGGCAAATATATCGGACAGAGAATGGAGTTTCGCCCGTCCGTACCTGTAATTGATCAATGAAGAGGGGGCAAACACTACAGCCGTAGTTATATTTCCCATACTACGTTAGTACAACTACTTTATATAGTGGCCTATGAAAGAGATCCGAGTTTTACGCGGTCGCCTCTGAAGCAACGCGGTATGACGGCTCGTATTGTCCATCGCGGCATGGAGAACGGGGCACGGCTCGGTCGACATCGCTGGCGGGTCAAGCGCACGCATGCCGGGTTTGCCGGTTTCGGCAAACTGCGCATCGTTTCAAGCGACGCCTCGGCATTCATCGCGCCCTGCTCGCCCTAGCCCCCCGATCTCTGCCCGCGCTTCGTCGATGAATTGTGCTGGCCACTCCGACTGGGTGTTTACCACATCACGCACCGCAGTCAGTTGTTGACGGCCATCAAGTTTGCAGTATGCCGTATGCATATTCTCGATCATACGGGAGAGGCATTCCAGCCATTTCTACAGCGCGGGTGTCCACTCGGATGCCATTTTGGTATGGGGATTGACATGAAGGTACTTGCCATTGAGGACGACGCTGCACAGGCTGACCTGATCCGGACGGCGCTGGCGCATACGCAGCATCAGGTCGAGATCGTCGAGAGCGGGTCTCTGGCGATAAGGCGTCTTCGGCAGGCAACGCCCGACCTGCTGATACTGGAACGAAACCTTCCCGACATTTCCGGAGACGACATGCTCACCTGGATACGCATGCGGCTGGGTGCCGATATCCCGGTGCTCGTGCTCGTTGGCCGCAGCAGTGAGGACGACGTGCCGAAGATATTGGACGCCGGCGCGGACGATTACGTCGTCACGCCAGTGCGGTGCGCAGAGCTCGCCGCGCGGGTCGCAGTCCTGCTGCGTCGCGCCTATTCGCGCGTACGATGGGAAGCGCACCGCATTGAACTTGGCGACTACGTAATCGACATCAGGGATCGAACCGTGGTGCTCCGGGGAAAGCAGCAGATACTGTCACCGCGGGAGTTCGATCTTGCCAGTCACCTGTTCCGGCATCCGGGCCGGGTCTTTGCCCGCGGTGAGCTTTACCGCGCGGTTTGGGGTAAAGCCCTGGAACCAGACTCGCGCACGCTCGATACGCACATATACCGACTGCGGCAAAAGCTCGAGCTATCGGCCCGGCATGGCATCCAGCTGCGCTGCGTCTACCAGCATGGATATTGTCTCGAGCGTGTACCTGTCCCAGCAGACGCCTTTCGCGGCTCCTTCCATGAATCCAGCCATCGGAGCACCATTGGTCCATTCTGACGACGACGTGACGCGGCGACTGCCGCACGCCACCTGGGTATCGTGTCGGGCCTGCAAGTTTCAACTCGACGGCGAAGGGGTATTTGAGGCCAGTGCTGGGCGCATGGGGTGAAGCGAATGCGAGGGGCATGTGATTAGGCGAGGACGTTGCCGGCGACGAGCAGCGCGTCAGGTCCCAAGCGCGTAAAAAGCCCCCAGGCCCCGACGCGCAATCGCGCGAAGCAGCCAACGCACGTTGTAGCTAGCCGCGCATCGCCGGGCATGCACGGCGTCGCCCGTTTGCCCCTTGAGCCAACAGCCGCGCATGCCGTAATCGTGCTTCACGTGCGCGATGATCGGTTCGGTGGCCTGCGGGCGTTTGAGCCGGCGCCGTTTCCTGTTCGAATGCGTCTTGCAGGAGGATCGCCCTCCGGCAAGTTCGGGTCCGTAAGCGGGCAAAGCCCCTGGGCTCTCGCAGAGTCCATGAATGAATCCGGGTTCGGTGTGCTGAGCGACATTGTGCCGAACTCGGTGCTTGCAAAGCTTCGTCATACGGTATTCGAACTGATCGAGCAGAATGGCTTCAAATACTTTGCCTTTAGCGGTGCAGAGTGGTACGCAAATACGTGCCTAGGCCCGCTTTTCGACGACGTGGAGTTGCTTGCCCTATTGCGCCAGCTTTATATGCTCAAGGTGGGCATGCCGCCGCACAGCGGCCGTATCTTGTCGGTCACGCGGATATTGGCTGGTGCGCAGGGACGGCGTCACTCCTGCAATTTCCACTGCGATTCATATGTCGTTTCGATACTGTTGCCGGTATTGATTCCGGGCGAGCCTCCTAGCCACCTAGTGATGTTCCCGGACTTGCGTAATGCGGGGCGATCTTCGGTCGTCAGCAAGCTATTGATCGAAAAACTGCTCGCTTCCGTGTGGCGTTTGGCGCTCGTCCAGAAACGGCTGTCGGTGAAGTAACTGTTTATTTCTCGGCACGACGTTGTCGCGTTCGTCAGGTTCGACCTGCTGCGCCCGTAACCCCTGCAACGCCGTGTCGCGCGAATTTACCAAAGATGACAAAGACGCGGCCAGCCCAGCGTAAAATGTTGATCGGTTCCTTGACGGTCGAATCGCTAGAGCGCGGCGCGACGGCGCCGTGCGAACCTATAGGCTGACCTCACGCAGACCATGCAACCGATCAAGCAAGGTATCTTTTGTCGCGACCCCCGCCTACGGCGGCATGTGCTACCTGCCGTACGTGGATGGCCTGCTCGAGCTGCAACGCGTGTGCCTCGCGACCGGCTCGAGTTCGCATTCTTCAACGTCAGCGGCACCGCGCTGCTGCACGAGCAGCGCAACTTCGCAGTCGCGCGCTTCCTGCAAAGCAACCTGTCGCACATGATGTTCATCGAGGCCGACATCGGTTTTCGCGCCGGCGACGTAATCTGGATGTTCGAGCAGCAACTCGACGTGGCGGTCGGCCTGTATCCGTCCAAGACGCTCAACTGGACGGCCGTGGCGAACGCTGCGCGCGCCGACCCTTCGGCGACCGCCGACAGGATCTCGCTATTCGCCGCCGACTACACCAAGACGGCTTACGCGATCGCAAACACGGAAGCGACGCTCAAGCGGGATGCGGTTTTCGAGATCCATGCCGGCGGCACCGGCCTGATGATGATCGCGCGTACCGTGTTCCAGCATATGGAAACGGCCTATCCGCACACGCGGGTGCAATTCCCGCTCAGCTATCACGTTCTCGTGCCCGATACGCCAACCCTGTACGAACATTTCGAATTCCTGCGAGAACCGGACGGTCGCTCATTGTCGGAGGATATTTCCTTCTGCCGGAAATGGCGCGAGTGTGGCGGCAAGATCCATGCGTGTTCGTGGTTCAAGACCGTCCACGTCGGGGTCCATCTTTACGACGGCGACCTTCCGGCACTCCTCGGTCGATGAGCCGGCCGGTAGCGCGGCCGGGCGCCCCGCCACGTACTTTTTCACGGCAGCTACGGCCCTGTACACGTCCACTTCCCGACCATCGCGTTAATGAGGAATTTCATGGACCTCGGAATACTGGTTTACGTTGATAACAATAGCAACAACATCGAGGAATTCCAGTGGCTTTACAAGAGCATTCTGCATACAGGATTGTTCTCGCGCGCCACGATAATTGCCGTGTGCCATCCCGAGGCGATAACCGCATTGCCGAAAGACGAGCATATCGTGATCGTTCCAAGCGAACCCTTTGCAGACAAAAATCGCGAATGGCAAGGCTACAAGTTCATCAATTCCGTTGCCAATTTATGTGAGCAATCCGCGCTGGATGCGTGCGCGCCATTCAAGTACATCCTGAAAACGGATTGCGATACTTTCGTTACGCCCGCGCTCGTCACGTTCCGTCCCACAGGACTGTGCTTCGGCTTCGGCGGATACGCATACGAGGAATCCGTCAGAAGGAAGTTGTCGGAATGCAGTGCACGTTGGGGCTTCCCGCATGCGGGACTCCACAACGTCGGTGCATCGTTGCTCGGTCCGTCCGGCATGGTGGCCAATTTCCTGATGGCGCAAATGGACTTCTGCAACAAGCTGTTGCGGGAGGAGTTCAGCCATTTTCACGGCGAGTGGCCGGGATGGTGCAAGAACGTCCTGACGATGTATGC
This sequence comes from Paraburkholderia kururiensis, assembly GCF_034424375.1. Classification (NCBI taxonomy): domain Bacteria; kingdom Pseudomonadati; phylum Pseudomonadota; class Betaproteobacteria; order Burkholderiales; family Burkholderiaceae; genus Paraburkholderia; species Paraburkholderia kururiensis. Next base: position 6,345 of record NZ_CP139965.1, read on the forward strand.
CGGTGAACTGTCGCTACGCCGCACTTATCCGCAGCAATGTTCCATTGGACTTCTCGATCACTTCCCATACGCATCACGTTCGCTCGGCAGCGATATCCTGCACATCCATGCATGGCATACGGATCAGTACTGGTCGAAGTCGCAATATCGCGCGGGCCAATACAACCACATGAAGCTCGACGATATCGACATGAACACACTTGGTGGATATTGCCATTGGCTTGCGGCGGCTGATATAGATTGCGTTCGTCTCGGTGCAAGCGAAAATCGATAAACGACACGCTTTATTTTATATGGGTTACTCGAATCGCTGCCGGCTCTATCGCGCACGATTCGACGTTTTGCGGAGAGAGATAATGCCTTTTTCAGCTGGATCGTTTGACGAAGTCACCGCCGCGCTACTCGAAGCGGTTGCGCCCCTGCGCATTCTCGACGTGGGCTGCGGCGCCGGGAAATACGGTCACATAGTGAAGAGCGTCTTGCCCCAGGCAAGGCTCGAAGGTGTGGAAGTCGAAAAATCTTATGTGGCTAAATATGGGCTGGAGCAGCTCTACGCGCCTCTGCATTTGATGGACGCCGCGCGGATTCCCTCGACCATGATCGACGAAATGTTCGATCTGACCATAATCGGCGACTGCATCGAGCACCTTCCAAAATCGGCGGGAATCGATTTACTCAATTTCCTCACGTACCGCTCCGCCTATACGGTGATCGTCTTGCCCGAGGCGGCCATTCAAAATTCGGTGGACAATGTGCTTTCGGAAGCCCATATCTCCGTCTGGTCCGAGCGGGATTTCGCATGGCACGACAACTGGGCATGGGCGCAAGTGTGGCAAATGCAGTATTACATCCTGCGCGGCTACGCGCCGGCGCGAATCAGTCTCGCTGACCTCATCGCGAAGCTGCATCAGCGTCAGTTCATGTTGCACTACGATCGGGTGCAAACACCGTTAGCGTTTACGCATATCAACCATACCAAGCTGGTTCCGGCCGAAAACGGCGGTAGCGTCTACTGGCGCCAGCAGTAAAGAAGCAAGCTTCCCGCAGGAACCGGGCCCGGTCTTTGTTTGCGTACTGTTTCGAATCACGGTTACCTTTTGGACCGATACAGGAAACATTGGACGACCGATTGAGCACGGTCCTCCTTGCCGGTGCCCCAGTATTCAGGCATCCAGCAGGCGTTCGCCTGCTACACCGCAATACGCGTCCTTCGTCCCACAGCCGATCTATCTCGGCCCCGCTTGGCTGATTTACGTCGCAGTGAAATCGCCGGCTGCCTCCCAACATCCGAATAGCGGCTTACCAGCTATAGCGGTATCCAACCTGCCCGTAGACGCCCTTTCGGTGCTCCCCGCCCAGGCTATGCTGGTATTTCGCGCTCGCATACATTTCGCCGGCCTTGCCATAGCTTGCCGTGACACCAACACCCAGTTCGTACCACGTCTTTCCGAGCGCGGAATCGAACGGGGTGCCGCCCACCGTTACCCGTCCCGGCGACAGAAAATCGTGCAGGATATTGGCAGTGTGAGGCTGGCCCAATTTCCGTCCCGGTCTTAGTTGGAAAATTCCGGCTCTTCAGAACGGGCCGAACCGGCCCGATCGGTACACTGGCGGGCGAATTCCGCCGGTGTCATCCACTGCAGCGCAGAGTGAGGGCGCGCCTCGTTATAGTACTCGCGCCAGACCTCGATTTTGCGTCTGGCGTCCTCCAGCGACAAGAACCAATGCGCGTTGAGGCATTCCTCCCGAAAGCGTCCGTTGAAGGATTCATTCTTTGCGTTGTCGGTCGGCTTGCCAGGACGCGAGAAGTCAATCTCCACGCCATTCTCGTACGCCCATTTGTCGAGCGCCTTCGAAATGAACTCGCTGCCATTATCTGCCTTGATATAGCGGGGAAGCGGACGATGATGCGCAAGCCGAGCCAGCGCGGCGACAACGTGTTCGCCACGCAATGAACCATCGACTTCGATCGCCAGGCATTCCCGCGTGTAGTTGTCCACGATCGTGAGCGTGCGCAAGCGTCGACCATCAAAAAGTGCATCGGCGACGAAGTCCATGCTCCAGATCTCGTTGATTGCGCTCACTGACTGCTTTGGCTGGCGGCGCCGGGCCGATTTGTTTCGCCGGGGTCGCTTGTGGCGCAACGAAAGGCCCAGTTCGCGATACACGCGTTCTACTCTCTTATGGTTGTCTCTCCAGCCTTCCCGGCGAAGCATCACGTACACGCGCGGCGCACCGTAATGCACCCGCACTTCCGTGATCTCCTTGATGCGCATTTCCAGTGCGCTTTGATCCCGCGCGACTGACTCGTATCGGTAGACCGTGCGGGATAGCTGCAACAACGCGCAGGTCTGCCGCTGACTTGCGCCGAAACGTTGCATCAAGTCCGTGACAAGCTCACGGCGCCGGGAAGGCTTCAGAGCTTTTTTGACAGCACGTCCTGCAGCATGGCCTTGTCCAGCGACAGATCGGCCACGAGCCGCTTGAGCTTCGCGTTCTCTTCCTCAAGTTGCTTCAGCCGGCGCAGCTCCGACGGCGACAGCCCACCGTACTTCGTCCGCCAGTTGTAAAACGTCGCGTCGCTGATTCCCATCTTGCGGCAGACCTCCGCGACCGGCGTGCCCAGCTCGGCCTGCTTCAACGCATAGGCGATCTGTTCTTCGGTGAACTTGCTCTTCTTCACGGCATGACCTCCTGGTCTCGATGACAGCGTCATGCCGGAATTTTCCACTTCCAACTGGGACAGTTTTGTGGGCTAGGGTCAAGTGAAGTACGGCGTCGCGGCGCTGCTGTGCGAGTCGTTTTCCATGTTGGCCGCGAATACCCGCATCCCGATGCGGCCGCGTAGCGCATTCGTCACGGTCCCCGACACAGGCGAGACCGCGTCGTTAAACCCGCCCAGATTGACATACTGGTACATCAGCTGCGCCTGAGGTTCGATCGCCGCACGCGAGTCGCCAATCTGGAATGGCTTGCCCACCTCTTCCGAGATACCTATTCCATAGCCGTTCTGGCTCGCGCTTCCTCCATAGATATCGCCGTAACGGTTGTGGTAGTGCGTTAACTGCACGACACTGTCCGAATAGCTGCGATCCGCCCGATACATCGTGTAGTAGCCGCCCAGCGTCTGCGCCTGCATTTCGCCGGTACCCGTTGCGCTCGAAAGCGCGGGATTGATGCTGCGAAGCCTGTCGGAAAAATTCGTGGACGCCGAGCCGAACGTAACGGTTACCCCAGCGTGGGTGCTGCCGCCCTGCGGTGCCTGCGACAGGGTCCAGTCCTTGCCGAACTGCGCGAAGAAAGTTCGCTCGTCCGCCGAGAAGCGGCCCGCGTCCGCATCGAATGACTGACCGCCAATTCGTCCCCAGACGCCATTGCGATTGCCCGGTTGCATCCGCTCGACATTGGCAATGTCTCCCACCCGTTCGTGAAGCGTGCCGAACACGGAAAATCCATAGTCGACGTTGAGCTGGGGTGCCATGGTGTAACCGGCGACGGCGGGCCGGTAGGCTACTGGTGCCGGAATCACAGGCGCCGTGGGTGTCACCAGCGTACTGCGCCGAAGGTCGGAGCGCAGATACCAGCTCGAAGCGCTACCTGCCCCCCCTTGGTACAGCAGATATTCGTAGGCGCCGGCCTGAAGCGGACTGTTGAGCGTAAAGCTGCCCGCGGCCGACGTGCCCCCCACCTGGACGACCTGGATGCCATTGATCGTCTGCGCGCCGGGGCTACCGGCTACCGGATGCACGACCAGCGCCGTGGTGCCGCTGGTGTTGCCGCTGACGTGCAGGGCGTCAGTCGCCGAGCTGTCGTCGCCCAGGTAGGTCTGGAGCACAAGCTTGCCATTCTGGCCAGCATAATTGCCCTGAATGCTGAGGGTGTTCGATGCCGGCGAGCCGCCGTTGGTGAGGTCGATAGTCCCGGCGTTGTTGACCGTCACGAGACCCGCGATCGCACCGATGACCGGATTGACGCCATTGCCGCCATAAAGTGTCGAAGTTGCGTCGACGTTCACGGTGGCGTCGGCCAGAGTGAGGTTATCCGTCAGCGTCCACTGCGTGCCGTTAGCCAGGTTGATGGTGCTCCAACCCGTCATCAGATTGACGCCCTTCGCAAGGTTGTCGCTGGCGAAGGATCCGCCCTTGTACTGGACGTTGCTGAGGTTTAGCGTGTTGTTCTTGCCTGAACCTCCGTCGATATGCGTGGTGCCCACCAGGTTCGCGGCGGTGAGCCCGCTCAGGTTGGCGACATTGCCGCCGGCGGTGGCGACGCTGCCCCCGCCGGCGCTAACGTTGCCACCGGCCGCCCACATGTTGATCGCGCCGGCAAGCGCGCCGCCGGTGAAATTCAGCGTGCTCGAGCCATTGCCTGTGTTAACGGTTCCCGTGACCGTACCGCCCTTGAGGTTCACGGTGTTGGCATAGTCGGCAAGATTCGTGACGCCGGTGATCGCGCCGGTATTGGTGAGCGTTGTCGCGCCAGAGGTCGAGGTGATCGCCGCGTCCGTGGCCGCGCCGGTGAGGTTCTGGACCGTACCGGCATTGACGATCGAACTGGCGTCCGCCGTATCGAGCCAGATGCCGGACATCGCGCCGCGCACAATACCGGACGGGTCGACCTGAATGGCTGCCGGGCCGCTGCCGGCGGAGCCGCCCGCATAAATGCCGACGCCGCCCAGCGGAGTCCCTGCAACGGTGGTCCTGCCTGCACTCGCCGAACCCTGACCGGTCAGGCTGCCCGCAACCCGGACCGAGGTACCGGCACCCGACGTTGAACGTTGACTGGCCCACAGACCCGTGTCGCCGCCGGTGACGACGCCGGCCGCCTGGGTGACCGCAAGGGCCCCGGTGCCGGAGTTCGTGACGTAGATGCCGTCGCCGCCCGTCCCGGTCACCGTGCCGGACGTGGCGATGGAAGTGGCGCCGCTTCCTGCGTTGGCCACCTCGATGCCGTTGCTGGCGCCGGTGATGGCGCCTGCCGTCTGCGTGATACTCAGCCCTTGAGCCCTGGCGGCGTTGAAGGCATAGATGCCGTCACCACTGATGTTGTTAGCGGTGCCGAATAACGTTGTGCTGGACGGAGTCGTGCCGCTGCCCGTGATCATGCCACTGGAAACGATGGTGGTCTGGCCGCTGCCGTAGTTGTAGACGCTGATGCCGTTCTGGCCGCCGCTGACCGCGCCGGCCATGTCGAGCGTCATACTCGTGCCGGCCGGGGCGCCGCTCGCACCGTTGGAGATGTAGAGGCCGTCACCGGCGACGCCGGTCATACTGCCTGCTGTCTGCGACACGCTGGCAGCGCCCACACCATCGTTGGTGATCTCCGCGCCGTAGGCGGCGCCGGCAATGCTGCCGCCGCTCTGGGTGAGCGTCACGTCTTTGCCGGTGCCCACGTTCAATGCCACGAGACCGGCACCGGTCGTTCCCGTCCCCGCGACCGTACCCGCCGTGTTGATGGCGAGCGCGCCGTGTCCCATGTTCATGGCCAGGACCCCAAAGCTGCCGCCACTGATCGAGCCACCGGCCTGGGTAACGTTCAGATTACCAGTGGCGTTGGATCCGGCCCAAAACTGCCCTCCTTGCACGCCCCCAGTAATCGTGCCCGCGAGAGTGGCGTTGGTCGCGCCAGTCCCACTGTTGAAGACTGCAACACCAACCCCAGCGCTGTTGATCGTGTGGCCGGCGGCCTGGGTCAGCGTAGCGTCGGCCGCCGCGCTGCCGCCGTTGTCGACAAAGACCCCCACCCAACCGCCGGTCCCGGAGGTGTCAATGGCGCCGCCGTTGAGATTGACGGTGCCGCTCCCCGTGCCGAGGTTCATGAGATAAATGCCGACGTTGTTTGTGGTGATTGTCCCGGCGGTCTGGTTGACCGTCGCATTGGAACTGCCGGAACCGGCAACAAGGTAGACACCGATACCGGTTGACGCGGCACCGGTCGCCGTCACCGTGCCACTGCTGGTAACGGTGGCAGTGCCAGCGTTATTCCAGGCCAGAATGCCGTATTGACGAGCGACGAGATTACTGGTGGTTTCCGCCGTGACAGCAAGGGAACTACCGTTATTGTTCGCAGTGACGGCCGCGCCATTGGTGCCGGTGACAGCACCGGCGACATCGATAGTGGCGGTGCCGGCGCCGTTGTTGGTCCCGTGAATGCCATCCTGGGTACCCACGATCGTGCCGGACGTCTGGGAAATAGCCAGCGACGTGCCTTTAGCGTCGACAGAAAGCGCGGTGCCGGTGGCGGTTATCTTGCCGGCGGTGGCAACGTTGGTGGCTCCTGTGCCGTTGTTAATCGCAGAGACACCGTAATTCAGGCCGCTGATCGTACTGGCAGTAGCCTGGGAGAACGTCAGGCTCCCGCTCGTGCCGGTGAGGTCCAGCGCATCGGCCGCACTGACCGTGCTCTGGAACGTGGCATCCGCCGTCACATTCAGCGTTGGAGCGCTCAGCGTCTGGTTGATGGTGGTAACGCCCGAGCAGGTGTAAGTGCCAGCCGAGCCCGTGCAGGCGGCTTGCGCCTGCACCATTCCCAACCCGATCAGCCCCGCGGTTGCCATTGCGGCAACGGAAGTCTTTGACCGGAACCGCGCCGCCACGGTTTGGGCATTGCGCGTTGCCTGCCTGCTGTCGCGTGCCATCGCGGTCAGGCACAGCGCGTCGTCAAACTCCACGGATGCGAGCGATTCTCCCGAGGACCTTTTCCCCTTCGCCGAAGCCACTTCAGATACGGCAACCCATGTCGCAAGCGCTTCACACCAGATCGTCCGAAATACCCTATTCATTTGATACTCCTCCGATGATCTAAAACTCCCGCAACGCTGGCCTGATCAGTTCGTAGCCAGCAGGCTCCTGGCGGGATGTCGAAATAGGTCCCGCGGCCGCTATCGGTGCGAGAGTAGTGAACGTTTAACCAAGGGAATGGCAGCACAGGCACCTAGGCGATGTTCACCGGGCGAAGCTGGATAGCTTCGTGCCCGCCGACCGTTCATTGCACCTGATTCGCATGGCCAAACCACGCGCATGCATACGCTTGCGGGCGGATAGGCGCAGAGACAGAGAGGCGCAAATCGGCGAAGAAGACGACATTGGTTCCACCTGAGCCAAGGGCACTCGGCATCAAATCGACATGAACCCGGCCGAAGCCGCGATTCGTTGGAAAGTTATGCTGTTCATTGGTGAGGCCTATTTCTGCAGACAGCCGGTATCCCTATATATTTTTCACGGCCCGCTTATTTGCTTTCACACTTCGCTGCCGGGAAAATCCATCGGCGTTACGCTTGACAAAAATGCGTATGGAATGAAAACCGGGCTTTACACAATTCGACAGTAAGCGGAAACGGCGATCCTCTTTGTCAACAAAAGTCACCATGCACGCGAGACATCCTGGGCCGACTGCGCCATCAGCCAATGCAAGCGCAATGCTTTGAGCAGGACTGTGGCTGAGACAAGACGATCGGCTGGATCCGGCAAGCGATGTATGGCGGTCACGAGGTGGTCGAGCAGGTTTTCCCACTGACTCAGGCAGCCGACAATCTCACGCACATGCGTGCGCTCACAGCGAAAGCGGTATAGAGACTCAGATCGGCAACATGATGGCCTTGCCTCCATCTGAATTACGGACGTTCGATATCAAATCGAGATGAATCCGGCAAATACAGTGGTTCCTTGGAAAGGCATGCCCTACATCGGCGAGGTGTATTTCAACGGCCTGATAAAGATGACAACGGCGTCGCGATCGATCTCACAAATAAACGGAAACCGTTTAGTTCGCATACCACATCACAAACGCGCACGGCAAAGCCGCGAAGAGTTGCAAAAGGCCAGCATTCATTCTGGCAAGGAATAAGCCGTCGGCGATACGCGACGGAGTAACGGACAGAAGGTGAACGCGCGCGGCGTTTAAGGGAAGATATCTGGGTGTTCAGCCTCCGGCACGGCCTCTCGGGCTTCGTCAGCGATCGCCTCCTCAAGGCAGTAGCCGTGCTGATACACGGAACGCAGCCGCACGCCATGTCTCGGCGACAGATCGAGTTTCTGGCGCAGGCGGTATATATGAGTGTCCAATGTGCGGGAATCCGACCGCACATCTTTTCCCCACACGGCCTTGCATAGTTCGTCACGAGGGAAAATTCGCCCGGGATGCCGGAACAGAAGACTGGCAAGGTCGAACTCCCGAGGCGTCAGCGTTTGCAGTTGTCCGCTCACGGTAACCGTCCTGTCGCGAATGTCTATTACATAATCGCCAAATTCAATGCGAATGGCATCTCGTCTTACGTTTGAATACGTGCGGCGCAGCAGTGCCCCGACGCGCGCCGCAAGTTCACGGCTGCGCACGGGTTTCACCATGTAATCGTCCGCGCCAGCTTCAAGCGCCTTCGCCACGTCGTCTTCCCGACCGCGAGAAGTCAACATCAAAATCGGGATATCAGCGCCGATGCGTGATCGTGCCCAGACCAGCACATCAAGCCCCGAAAGGTCAGGCACAGACCAGTCGAGCACCAGCAGATCTGCCGTGGCGCTCTCCAGACGGCGTACCGCGAGCCGACCGTTATTTACGATTTCGACCTGGTGACCGGCGCTCGTCAGTGCCGCTCCGATGAGTTCCGCATGGGCATCGTCGTCTTCCAGCACAAGTATTTTCATGGCCACGCTTCGTTTTAAGGTCATCCGGAAAATGTCGGCCTGTATGGCAGCTACTCGGTATTCTTGTAAAAAAGGTTAAGCGTGCCGGTCGTGCACAATCTGACATGCATCAACGGCGGTTCGATGCGGTGTTGTTCCAGACGACGAGTCGACATGGATGAGTCCGAGTGGACCGAGTGGCGTAACCAACCGACGGCATGGCTGCCCCGAAGCCCCCGCCACACGCACACTCGTTCCGTCAGGCACGGGCCTCAAGCCCATCGCGCGCCTGACAAGCGACACCCGCTACGCGAAGATCATCTCCAACGCGGCGCAGCGGACGCTCCTGAAGTAAAGCTCCCTGTTCGTGCGCACGTTCATCCGTTCGGACTACAAGTTCGGCGCTACAAAGATTTCCGGCGCCCGTGACGGCAAGCTCCGCACGCTCGGCCCGGCGCAGCGTGAGACCGGCCAATGGTTCACGAAGGCCGATGCGTGGATGGAGCGGCTGGCCGCACGTACTCCGGCCACAGCGGAATGGCGATGTTCAGCCGCACGTTGTTGCTCTTCGACGTATTCGCGGCCGACACGCCGTGCTGATAATCGAGGTCGAAGTTTCAGCTCGGCGCGTCATAGACGAGCGACGGGCCGATGCCGAACATGCGCACGCGGTTGCCCACGTCGACGCCGTTTGCCTTGTCGTCGCTGAACGGGTTCGGATGCTCGCCCACCACGCCGCTTCCACCGGCCGAAGTTCCAGCCGGCCTCGAACTCGCCGACATAACCGTCGCCGAATCGATAGTTCGTTATACAGATCTTTGCATTGAGCAGCGGGTGGTTCGCGATAGCGATGGCGATGTCGATGCCGATGCCGATGCCGATGCCGATGTCGATGCCGATGCCGATGCCGATGCCGATGCCGATGCCGATGCCGATGCCGATGCCGTTCGGCAGGTTGTATCGAATCGAGAACACCGCCTGCACCGACGTGTAGCCCATGCTGTGCGGCGGTGGGTCGGCGAAGAGCGCGGTGGCGCAACGGTAGTCGTGCGTACCGTCGATGGGTCGTTTACGTTGACAATGACCCATCCCGTTCGCCCGCACGCCTGGCTGTCTACAGCCGCACGGCCGCTTCCACGGCCCGTCGCTTTTTCAGAACGACGTGGCGATCTGAGCCTGAAGGATGAGGCTGTTGCGCGTGCGGTTACGCACTGCGGCTTCCGTGTATGCGTTGAGCCACAGTGCGCGCGTTCGACTCATCTGCCAGAAGAGTCCGGGACCGATGCCGAGCACCTGTTCACGGCCGGCCACGGACGTACCGTTGATGCGGTTGTCCGCAAGCTGGCGGAAAAAGTAGCCATTCACGCCCACATGCAATGAAGGCGTGAGCGCATACGAGGTCGTGAAGTTGATCCAGGCCGCCTGGCCGGCTTGAGTGTCGCTGACGGGCTGACCCTCGAATGCGAGCGGATAGCTCGCAGCCGGATCATGGTTCTTGAAGTTGTACAGGTAATGCAGTCGCCAGCTGATTTCGATCTTCGGAAGCGGAAACAGCGAGGCCGCCCAGTACGGGTTCAACGAGAAGTAACCGGAACTCTGGTTGAGGTCCGCGTTGTGCTTGTACTGCCCCGTTGGCGCAATGACGTCGAACTCGAAGCGCTGCACGAATATGGGTTGGCCAGACGCGCCCACGATTGGCGCGTACTGAAGCTGCGACCCGAAGGTCACGTCTCCGAGCGCCGTGCCTCCGCCCGACAGCGCGGCGCCCGGCTGGTCGAAACGGCCATGCAGCCAGGTGAGCGGCAAGATCACGTTGAAGCCCAACGTTCCGCCGGCCAGGTGCCACGGGGACGTGTACGCCACGTGATTGATCCACGTGAAGGAATCGATGCGGGAATGGCGAAACGCGTCGGCATTTCCCGTCCGCGGCGGTCAGCGAAGAACCAGCGCAGCTTTGATTCGACAAGGCGCGGCCCGTTCGTCGGGCGCCGCGCTTTTCTACATGCGAGGCATGCTCGCCACGATCTCACCACATGCCCGCGGCGCGCAAAGCCGGCGCCTTGCGTACCGGCGCTTCTGCACTTCTGCACGAAACGCGGCCCTATTCGATATATGCAGCAACCGGGTATTGGTAAACTCCTATCCCGGAACGGCACGGCTGAATCGTTCCGAAACGCTCAACCATGACGCACGATCGTTCGCAACGCGTACCTGTAGAGGGGCAATCAAATGAAACTTGCAGACTTCATTGAGGCCGACCTTGACGGTTTGATCGATGCCTGGGCGGAATACGCCGAGGCCATCAGTCAGGAGGACACGCTTCTTTCCGAAAGCCAGTTACGAAATTCGGCTGCCGAGATCCTGACGGCCATTGCGGCGGACATGCGAACCGCCCAGAACGCGGCACAACAGGAAGCCAAATCTCGTGGCGACGATCGCGCCCCGCAATCGGAGTTCAACCGCGTTGCGCACCGTCACGCGGAGGACCGCCTGGCGCATGGCTTCGGCATCAACGACGTGGTGGCGGAATTCCGCGCCCTGCGCGCCACGGTCCTGCGCCACTGGCACACGACCTCGCCGGAAGGGGCGGGGGCGTTTCAGGAAATGATCCGGTTCAATGAAGCGATCGACCAGGTCCTGGCCGAGTCGGTGTGGCACTACGCGACCCGCACTGAACGCAGCCGGGACCTATTTACCGGCGTGCTGGCCCACGATCTGCGCTCGCCACTGGCGGCCATACTGAATGCGGGCGAAGTGCTGCTGCGTGACAACGGCCTGTCTTCCAGCAGCGTACGGGCGGTTGCGTTCGTCCAGCGCAGCGCAACGCGCATGAAGCAGATGATCGACGATCTGCTGATTTTCACCCGCGGGCGGCTGGGCGACACACTGCCGGTCAGTTTTGCGTCGCAGGATATTGGGCGTATCTGTAGCGACGCCGCGGACGAAGTGCGGGCGTCGTACCCGGATGCCACCATCGACGTGCATCTTGCTGGCGATCTGCGGGGAAGATGGGATGGCACCAGGATCGGCCAGTTGATGGTCAATCTGCTGACGAACGCGGCCCGCTATGGTTCTGGCGGGATAGTTGTTGAAGCCGATGGCCGCGAGGGGCACGTGACCATTGTCGTTTCCAACGAAGGCAATCCGATCCCGGAGAAAGCGCTTCCCACATTGTTCGATCCTCTCACGAGGGCGAATTCGCCTCAGCGGAGCGGGAGCGCTGCGGGCATTGGACTCGGCCTCTATATCTGCCGCTGCATTGTCAGGGCACATGAGGGAACCATAGCCGTTGCCTCATCAGAACGCGGAACCCGTTTTACGGTGCACATGCCGTGCTTGCCTTCGCTTTCCGATTGAGGGCGATGATCCGACACAGCGTGGAAGGCCGAGCGGATCACGCGATGGATTCGGCCGGAGCGTAAGAGCTTTGCATCGGCTTGGTGGCCGAATGACGTTTTCGGATCTGGGCGCGCCCGCGCTCAGCCGAGCACACGTCCGGCGAAGAGGCGCTGGATCTGCTCCGAATACGTGCGCACGTTGTGCCCGGCGAGCGTATCGACTTGCTGCAAACAGCGGCGGGCCGCTGCCGAGTAATCAACGAGCCGCGCATCGTGCGTCTGCGCGGCGGTCGCGATCGCGCGCGCCGCGTCGAAGATTTCGAAGTCCGGATAGTAATAGCCGACGTCGCGCAGGAACGGCGAGTTGTGCACGAGCGGGTAGTTGCCGTACAGCGCGTCATACAGCAGGTAGTTCAGACCGTTTTCCCACTGGTGCGACACGACGATGTCGGTGTGATGCGCGGCCCACGCGACGAACGGCGCGCGCACGTCGGCCGTCGCCTTGCCGTCGCGCACCATCTCGAGCCCGAGCGCCAGGTGCTTGAAAGCGACGTTTTCCTTCTTGTCGAACGTGTTGGTCATGTACACGTGTTCAACCAGTTCGGGATGCTCGACATAACACGCGTTCGCCGCGAGCATCGGCACGATCGAACTCTTCACGACGTTCAGGTTCGGCTCGAAGAACGCGATGCGCTTGGCGGGTCCGTGATTGCGGTAACCGAAGCGCGCCTTCAGCTCGGGATCGGCGTCGAGGCTACGTTCGATGAAGTACGGCGACCAGATGTGCGGCAGCTCGATCACCGGCGCGCGATACACGGCTTGGAAATAGGCCGCGCACGTGTGCATGTGCTGCGGATTGGTCCAGATCTCGTCGAACTGCACGCGGTGCGGGTTCGGCCGCCAGTTGTTTTTCTCGAAGGTGATCGTCTCGACTGCGATCACGTAGTCGTTGCCGAAGCGGTACGACACGCACTTGCCACCGCGCCGGCGTACGGCGTCGGTGTGCGACGAGTCGACGAACGCGTTCATCTCGATGAGCAGGTCGGTGTCGTGGATGATCGCCGACAGCGGCCGCAGTGCGTCACCGAATGCGTCCATCATGAGCGCTTGCGGGTATTCGGTGATGCCGTCGTCGTGCGCGAGCCAGACCTCGCCGATCAGCGGCGAATGCTTCAGCAGCATGTACAGGTACACACAATGCTGGTTGGCGCCGTTGTACCAGATCGACTGCGTCGCGTCGCGCTGCACGTTCATCGTAATCGCGACGTTGAGTTTCATCGGTAGCTTCGGGCGTCGCGGCTTACGGCGCGTAGTTCTGCGACTGGCGCGGCACGTAGCCGGTCAGATGCCAGAGGCCATCGTCTTCGAGGCGAAAGCTCAGCTTCTCGTACACGGTCGCGCCGGTCGCGAGCGTCGTCGCATAGTCGAGGTTGGCGTAGAGTCCGTCGGGCATCCCTACGGCGTTCGTGTAGCGGATCCGCGTGATCTGTGCCCAGCCGCGATAGCGGACCGTGCCCACCGACTGGCGCGAGCGCTGCATATCTGCGGTGAACTGATCCTGCTTGATGCGCGCCTTCACGAATGCAGCGGAATTCGCCCACACCGCGCCGTACTGGCCGGCATCGAGTTGCTTGAAGACCGCGTCGGCGTCGCGCAGCAGTACGTCCGCCGATTCGCCGCCGGATTGAGCGTGTGCGCTGATCGCAATCGAAGCGGCGGCGCAGCCGATCAGCCATTTCGCGCGGGAGAGGTTGGGGTGTGCGTTCATGTCGAAGTCCTGAAACAGCAGCGCGTCATGCGTTGCGATAGAGCGCCGCGATTGCATTCGAATACGCGGCGACGTTGTTGGGATGGTAGATGCTAACCGAGCTGGGCACGTGCTTCATACGCGCACGATACGCGTCGAGGCTCGCGTCGTGTGCGGCGGGGATCGGCAGAGAGTCGCAGTACCGCATCTCGTAGACGACGGTTTCCGCGCGGCGCTTCGATAGCGCGAGATCGACCGTGGAGGTAGACGTCGTTTCGGCCGGCGTGGCGCCGCACTGGAAGACCAGTGTCGCGGGATCGGATTTCTCGCGCAGCGCGCGGGTCGACTCGACGGTTCGCAACTTCATCCTGGCACATTGATGCCGATTCGCGGCTTCCGCCGCAGCCTCGGGACGGGGAAGTCCCTTTCATTCTCTTGAGCGCCATTGCCGGCCATCCTGCTATACCGTGACACTTGTCAGCCGGAGCCGCCAACTCACACCGTGGCATACGAGACAAGCAGCAACCGGCGGAGTCGCTACGCCGAAAATGGCCGCGACGACGGACTATAATGCTGGTCCGCCTCCCTATCTGCCGCGACCCACAACCGCTCTTCTCCGTCGAAAGATCCGACCGCAGCCACGAAAGGCTCGAGGAGTAGCGCGAAACGTCCGCTCAACGCCAAGCCCGACCAACCATCCAGCGCTCCACCAATCGCGGAGTACATGGCGATACCGCCAATTCCATTCCCTTTTCCATCAACTTTGCGCATGGACGTCATGTCGACGTCCAGAATGCGCTTTAAATTTATTGATATCCGAATAGCCAATTCCAGGAATTTCTGCCTGATTGGAGTCCACGTACTTTCTACGCCAACCCACGATGTTGCGCCGAGCGGATAGCACAACAGGCAAGCCCGCTCACGCACTCAGCACGTGGTCGACGACGCTCTGCGCCTGCATGGCCGCCGCCTCTACTGCCGCCGCCGCGCTATCCCTCGTGACCGCCACTGGCGATACCGATCGCGCCTGTACGTCTAGCCCCTTGATGCTCACCGCGGCAAAAAAGGCGCGAGGAGGCAGCCACTTGAATTCGGTATTGCCGGCGAGATGACAGACGGCCTTGAGCTCCATCGTCAATTCAAAGCCACGATAAACGTAGATGAGTATCTGCATTGAAATGACCACAAACGGAGAGAATCGTAAGCTCGAACAATACCCTTAGCGAAAAGGTCAAAAGTCACGCTTTCTGAACAAAATTCCTGGAGATCTGGCCCTGCCCGGAATTGTCGGGCACGGTGGTGCCCGCTACTCATGTTGGCACTCGATGCAAATCGCATCGGACACCGACATCAAGGCGAGACAACTGGATGGAACTACCGTGCGCTCCACGATTTTTAGTTCGCGCTGCCCGTATGTTGGCGGCCGAGCAGTCCCATTGGCGCATCGAATCATGCGTACCGTACAGTGTCAGGTAGCACTACTGCGTCCGAGGCGGAGTCCGCTGAAGTACGCCACCGACGCGTGGGCTAAGCCGATCGAAGTGCCGTTCGGCACTGCGGAAAAAGTAGCCTGTTGCGATGTTGCGATCACTGTGTCGCGATTATCACGACGTTCTCGTTAGCCGCGAGACAACGTGGAGGCGCTGACGAGATGGAGAAAGCAGCGTACCTTGTGGCGCAATACTGGGATAACGGAGGGTCTGTGCGCTGCTATCGCGCTGCCGAACGGTCTGGAACCGGCTATTGTGATAAACGACAACGATGCACCAAAGTACTGCGCTTCGATTTCCAGACCCGCATCGCCAGCTCGCCGCTCGGGTCGATCCACTTCCAGACGGTCACTCGTCATCCTGTTCTGAGATCGTTCGACGCAAACGATGCGGCATTCAGTAGCGCATCGGAGCTTCGCCCTGCCGCGGACTTTGCATTCAATGCCGGCTGCCGCCGCGATGACTTTCCCACGCAGCTACTGCTGCCGCTCGATTCGCACGACGACGTATCGGCGGCAGGCGTGACATAACTAGGTCTCGACGTTGAATTACAGCAGACTTCCGGCGGCGGGAGCTCCACCGCACTGGCACCTCAGCGTATCGGCCGCCTCAAGAGATCGTCGAGCAGCGCGCCATACGTCGCCACCAATTGCCGATCGTCCGGCAGATAGCGCGCAATCAGCGTACGTTGCTGCTCGCGGTACCAGGAGGCGTGCGCGTCGTGCGTCTCGATCACTTCGATCACACGTCGCGCACCGTCGTCGACGTCGTTGGCATGGTAGTAGTAGCCCAGGTCCGGACACAGCGTTGCGTTGTGCACCAGCGGGTAACCCTGCCAGCACACCTCGAGATAGAAATAGTTGAGCGGATTCTCGAGCTGGTGCGATATGACGATATCGGTCTGCTCGGCCAGAAACACCGGCGTTTCATGGCGTCCAAGGAACACCGCCTTGTGGTTACGCACGATGTCGAGCTGGTTCATCAGCGCGACGAATTCCATGCTTTCGCGCGCGATCTGCTCTGCATTCGTGACCTGCAGCAATGCGACGCTGTCGGGACGCGCACGGTACGTCATTTCGGCAATCAGCGCCGGATAGAGGCAGAACTTCACCACATTGATGTTCGGCTCCATGACGGTCAAGCGCTTCGCGCCAGCGTGAGGCTGATAGACGCCGCCGTTCGGCAGCGTCTTCACGCGCTCATCGAGAAACATCGGGCTCCAGACGAAGGGCACCACGCGTCCGTGCAAACGCCGCAGCACCTCGAAATACGACCGGCTGATGTTGTCGACCTGGGGAATGATCCAGATGTCGTCGTAGCGCTGGTTAATGAACAGATTCGCGCCCCACATCGGCTTGCGAAACAGAACCGACTCCATCGCGTGGATGTACTCGAAACCGCAGCAGTAGGAAACGAGCCGCGCGCCCCGTTGTTTCAGATGGTCCGTCCGAGCCGGATCAAGCTGACCGCCGAGTTCGATCATCACATCGACAGCGTCTTTTGCCGCCTCGAACGCGACGGTCGGAAAGCGTTCGAGATTCCACGGCAGCGCCGAAGTCACCGGAATATCGGTCGTATTGACCAGAACGACGCTCGCCACTTGCGGGCAATGCCGCAACGCCTCTGCGAGAAATGCGGCGTTTTGCTTGATACCGTTGTTCCAGAGAGTCTCGGCCGGATGGTGCAGGCCGATCGTGATACCGATACGCAGCCCGCTCATGACTGTGAGCTCCATGTTTGGTTCGAGATGACCAATGAGCGGTCCACGTCCACCTCGTCACAAAACGCGCCGTGTCTTATAAGACGGATCATTGAACGCCTCCGCCCGACGCCACTGACGAAAATTTCACGTACCGCCGGATTACGAGACACCCTGGCGGAGATTCGATCAACGACACGGTGGAACCCGGGTCTTTCGCGTCGCTATAGACGGTCATGTGGGGAAGCAACGGCGTCGCCCGATATCCGCCCAGTTCGCGCTGCGCAACGGTCTTGCACGCCACGGGTGCCACGGAAATGCGTTCAGCTGCCACCGAGCACGAGCCATCGGCCTCGGGCACAGCCGTAATGGACATCGCCGCGCCGCCGCCCGGCAGTTCCAGACCGAGCAGCGAGAAGACCGAACTGGCACCACCGCGCCTGCGGTCCCAGTCGAACAGAACGTCGTTGCCCGTCGTGTTCTGGATACCGAGCGAGGAAAGCGCAGTCAGCTGCGACAGGCATTGGCGTGCGCCGATATTCGCCGCCGCAAGCGCAACCGAGTTCTGCGGCACAGCGTTCGAATGCGGCGCCAGCACGCCTTGTGCAAAGGCAACCGAGGTCAGAAGTGCCGTTGCGGCCAGGACCATTAGATGTGAAATACGGCCGCGCATGGAGCAGAGTTTCATCGCGCCCTCACCTCACTGCCGGTCATACAAAGCGGCGAGCGCGTCCCCATACACCCTGACATTGGCCTCGCTCTCGGGATCGAGTGTGCTCAAGAACGCATTCGCTTTTCTGCGATATTCGTCGAGATTGGTGTCGTGCTCATCGAACGCTCGCTGCAATGCACGGCCGCCCTCTTCACAGTCGAAGTCGTGGTAGCGGTAGCCGCAGTCCCCAATCAGGTGCGAGTTGTGAATCAGCGGATAGCCGCCGTAAAGCGCCTCGTAATAGACGTAGTTCTGGCCGTTCTCCCAATGATGCGTGACAATCGCATCGACGTCGGCCGCCACGATCTGGCAAAACGGATAACGCCCTTCGAACGATGCAAGCCCGTGCTTCACGATGTCGAGGCTGCGGGCAAAGCCGTTGAACGTCACGTGCTCTTTCAGTTGCAGCGTGTTGTACACCCACACGTGCTCGAGCATGTCCGGATTGGCTCGATGCGCAGCCTCGCAAGACAGCATGGGAATGAAGCTCGTCTTCACCATGCAGATGTTCGGCTCGAAGATTCCCACGCGCCAACGCCGGCGCCCCGGCTGATAGCCAAACGTGCGCCCTTCCGGCAACCGGGCGGCCTCGCGGTTGAGAGCCATCGGGCTCCACAGGTGCGGCATCATGCGGACGGGCGCACGGAATGTACTTGCGAAATACGGCACGCAGGTTCGTTCATATTCGGCCAACGTCCACACTTCGTGATAAGGCGCGCCCGAAATCAGCAACCCGTGCGGCTGGTCGAAGATCATGCGCTCGATGTCGATGACGTAGTCGTTGCCGACTCGCATCGAGACGATTTTGCCGCCGCGCTCGCGAAACGCCACCACCCAGTTGCGATCGAGTTGCGCGCTCATTTCGATCATCACGTCGAGCGTGTTTGCCGCCTCGTTCATGTCGATGAGCGGCACCGGGGAATCAGCCAGGAACTCTTTGGCGTCTTCGGGCCTGCCGTCTCCGCCGCCCGCCACCAGGTACGTGGCAGAAACGAGCGGAGACCGCACAAGCAGCATCACAAGGTACAGGCAGTTCTGGTAAATGCCGTTTTCCCAGAGCGACTGCGCGCCCTTGCGGACGTAGATCGAAACGCCGACTCGCAAGCCGGCCAGCCGTGAGCCGCGATTGTTTTGGATACTCATGACTAGGCCGCCCGATTCATGAAACGTGCGTCGCGACAGAGATGAAGAAGGCGTTCAGCATAACCGTCGACGTTATGCCGGCTAAACGGATCGACCGATTCGAATACGCGCTGCGATCGCGCGCGGTAATCGTCGAGTTGGCCGTCATGCTCGGCGGCCGCACGCAGCAATTGAGTAGCACCCAGCCGGGTCTCGAAATCGGGATAGTAATAATCGGCGTCTTTCAGCCAGGGCGAGTTGTGAATGAGCGGATAGTTGCCGTACAACACGTCGAGGTAACTGTAGTTTTGATCGTTTTGCCACTGGTGCGAAACCACCGCATTCGCATGCTGCACCATGAACCCCACTACGTCGTGCCGACCGTGGAATGTCGCCTTGTGCTGGCGCACCAGGTCGAGCGAATTAGCGAAATACAGCATGGTGGGATGGTCTTTCATATGCAGCGTATTGAGCACGTGCATGGCGGTGACACTAGTCGGGTCCGCGCGATATGCCTCATCGCACACAAGCATCGGAATACTCGAGCTTTTCACCACTGAAATATTGGGCTCGAAGATGGCAACGCGCAGTCCGGTGCGCTCGCCAGTCGGCGCAGCCGGCGTCGGCGTGTAGCCATACACGAACCCCTGTTCGGCTACCTCGCGCACGCGCTGCTCGATAAACGATGGATGCCAGATATACGGAATTTCGTAGGCCTCGCAACGCTGCAACGTGCGCAACATGGGTGCGTAAGCGGCGTCTTTCGGTAGATACCAGACCTCGTCGCAGCGATCGGGCCGTGGCGCATGGCTGGGCTTGTTGAAAATCGGAGATTCAACCAAGCCGACATAAGGCTGCCCGCAGCAGTAGTACACGACCTTCTTGCCTCGTGCACGCATCAGATCGAGCCAACCCACATCCAGCGCGCCGCCCATTTCGATGATGACGTCGACTTCGTCAGTCGCCTCGTGCGTCCTCATGAGCCGAAGATTGTTCGACTGGAGGTCGACCTGTGGCGGCATGACGCCCTGATCGCCCACGTCAATCAATACGACAGACTGTACAAACGACAAACGCTGGAATAGCGAGGACAGGAACATGACGTTCTGTCCGAGGCCGTTTTGCCAGATGTTTTGGCCTTGGTGGGTAATGACCGAAATACCAATGCGCATTGACTTGTCCAAAATGCAATAAACCGACCCCTCCAGAATCGGAGGGGCCGGTCGAGAACCGCCATCAAAGGCGGACAACAGCCCAATTATGCAACCCTACTTCCGTTCGCGCTACCAGGAATACCCAAAGCCAGCGTTGAACATCATGCGGCTGCCATTTGTCGTACTGAAGCCCATCTTGGCGATGACGTTAGGCGTGAATCGCATGCTACCCCCGACCGCAAGAGCGGTGTAGCCGCCGTAGGTGCCAATACCCGCGCCCATCGTGAACGACTTGCCCGGTTCAACCTGCGGCAGCCCGGCCAGTGCGCCGGCCATCGCGACGCCCGCGTAGGCCGTCCGCGCCACGTCGTTGACGCTTTGCTGGACGCTCCTCAACTGCGAAACGTTCACGGCATCAGTCGGGTTCACGCCCGCTGCGACGTTCGTGATTCGCCGCTCGCTACCCGAGGAACCGACGGAAACGGTGTTTGCCTCGGTCGCTACCGAACCACTGCCGAGGGCAACGGAATTCGCGCCCGACGCGACTGCACCGGTACCGATTGCCGTTGTCTGGACGCCAATCGCTTGCGCGCTCGCGCCAACCGCCATCGCACTGTCGGCAAGGGAGGTCGCCTGGTAGCCAATGGCTGTCGCGTTTGCCCCTCGCGCAATACTTGCTCCGCCCACCGCCACGGCACCGACTCCGCCCGCAGTAGCACTTGCACCCAACGCAACGCCGCTTGTATCTGTAGCGCTTGCATTAGTGCCTATTGCTATCGCATTCAGGCCGGTCGCACCGTCGTTGTTGTAGTTGGCCTGCGCCACACCGCCGTCGTTCACACTGACGTAGTGCGTACGGGTCGTGGATACAACGGTCGACAGCGAGGCCAAGCTATTAGATGTCGCGAGTACCGAGGTCGAGAGCGAGCTTGTCGATTCAGCCGTAAGCGTACTGACGGCCGTGGAGAGCGAGGTCGACATGCTGCCCACACTTGTCGACAGACTCGACACGGTGCTGTTCGTCGTCGACAGGCCCGTCGACAGCGAGGTCACACCGGTCGACAGCGAACTGACCGACGACGAAGTCGAAGTCGACAGACTGGACACCGTGCTATTCGTCGTGCTCAATCCCGTCGACAGCGAGCTGACACCGGTAGAGAGCGAACTGACGCTCGTGGACAACGAACTCACGCCAGTCGAGAGCGAGCTGACCGACGACGACGTCGACGCAGACAAACTCGACACGGTGCTGTTCGTGGTCGACAGACCGGTAGACAGCGAACCAACCGCCGTGGATGTCGATGTCGAGAGGCTCGTTACGGTGCTGTTGGTGGTGGACAAGCCGGTCGACAGCGAACTGATACCGGTCGAGGCCACCGTCGACAGGCTAAGCATTGTGCTGTTCGTTGTCGACAGGCCGGTCGACAACGAGCTCAGACCCGTGGAAGTCGTGGTCGAAAGGCTAAACAACGTGCTGTCGGTCGTGCTCAGGCCCGTTGACAGTGAACTCACGGCGGTCGAGGCCGAGGTCGACAGCGAGCTCACGCCCGTGGAGAGCGAACTGACCGACGTCGAGGTCGAGGTCGACAGGCTGTCTACCGTGCTGTTCGTCGTGCTCAGGGCGGTCGAGAGCGAGCTAACCCCAGTCGACAGCGAACTGGCCGTCGTCGAGGTCGACGTCGACAGGCTGTCCACCGTACTGTTGGTCGTGCTCAGACCCGTCGACAGTGAACTCACGGCGGTCGAGGCCGAGGTCGACAGCGAGCTGACGCCAGTCGAAAGCGAGCTCACGCCCGTGGAGAGCGAGCTGACCGACGACGAGGTCGACGTCGACAGGCTGTCTACCGTGCTGTTCGTCGTGCTCAGGGCGGTCGACAGCGAGCTGACACCAGTCGACAGCGAGCTGGCCGTCGTCGAGGTCGACGTCGACAGGCTGTCCACCGTACTGTTGGTCGTGCTCAGACCCGTCGACAGTGAACTCACGGCGGTCGAGGCCGAGGTCGACAGCGAGCTCACGCCCGTGGAGAGCGAACTGACCGACGACGAGGTCGACGTCGACAGGCTGTCCACCGTGCTGTTGGTCGTGCTCAGACCCGTCGACAGTGAACTCACGGCAGTCGAGGCCGAGGTCGACAGCGAGCTCACGCCCGTGGAGAGCGAGCTGACCGACGACGAGGTCGAGGTCGACAGGCTGTCCACCGCACTGTTGGTCGTGCTCAGACCCGTCGACAGTGAACTCACGGCAGTCGAGGCCGAGGTCGACAGCGAGCTGACGCCAGTCGAAAGCGAGCTCACGCCCGTGGAGAGCGAACTGACCGACGACGAGGTCGACGTCGACAGGCTGTCCACCGTGCTGTTGGTCGTGCTCAGGCCCGTTGACAGTGAACTCACGGCGGTCGAGGCCGAGGTCGACAGTGAGCTGACACCCGTCGAGAGCGAGCTCACGCCCGTGGACAGCGAGCTAACCCCAGTTGAAAGCGAACTGACCGACGACGAGGTCGACGTCGACAGGCTGTCCACCGTGCTGTTGGTCGTGCTCAGACCCGTCGACAGTGAACTCACGGCGGTCGAGGCCGAGGTCGACAGTGAGCTGACACCCGTCGACAGCGAGCTGACCCCGGTCGAAAGCGAACTGACCGTCGTCGAGGTCGACGTCGACAGGCTGTCCACCGTGCTGTTGGTCGTGCTCAGACCCGTCGACAGTGAACTCACGGCAGTCGAGGCCGAGGTCGACAGCGAGCTCACGCCCGTAGAGAGCGAACTGACCGACGACGAGGTCGAGGTCGACAGGCCACGCGAGCGGTCAGTTCACGGCGACGCACAGGCTTGACCATGTAATCGTCCGCGCCGGCTTCAAGTGCCTTCGCGACGTCGTCTTCCCGACCACGAGAAGTCAACATCAAAATCGGCAGATGAACGCCAATGCGTGATCGCGTCCAGGCGAGTACATCGAGTCCTGAAAGGTCCGGCACAGACCAGTCGAGCACCAGCAGGTCCACCGTGGCGCGTTCGAGGTGGCGTACCGCCAGCCGTCCGTTATTGGCGATTTCGACCTGATGGCCGGCACTCGTCAGTGCCGTTTCAATCAGTTCGGCTTGCGCCTCGTCATCTTCCAGTGCAAGTATTCTCATAACCCTTCTTCACATCAAAGCCAACCAGAAAACGCCGTCTTGCATGGCGGCTCATCTAGTCGGCAATTTTTGTGCAAAGGTTAAGCGCGCACGCCGCACACAATTTGACGCACATCAAAGACCAGTCGATGCCGTGTTGCCAAGCCCGCATTGGAACGATACGCACGCCCCGTCTGTTTAGCGCTCCACCGATTTCACCGAGACAACTTGAGCAGCAGTCTTGTCATCATCGCGGCGAAGCTTGACTTGCCAGTCGCGCCGATCGTAAGGAAATCGTGCGAAGGCGCTGGTCAAGAGGTACCGCATGGTATGCAACGAATGGCCATCGCCACTTCGGGTCGTACTGGCCACCTTGTAGACCTCCTCGCCGGTTCGAGCATCGACAAGACGCAACGTCAGACGATGAAGGTAGGCGCCTCCGGGCATCCATCCGTCAGCGGAGCCCGGCTGGCCGCAGACGATCTGCTGGCCTCCGCATTCCACAGCAGGGGCCTGGACCGTGACCTTCACGGGGCGGGCTTCATGCGCGACCGATATCAGGTAATGCGCTTCGTCGGTTGAACGACCGGCATCGCTAAAGCCATACCGCATGAGTTCGTTGCGAATTAGCGCTTCGTAGGTGTCCTCCTCGGGGTCGACTTCCTGCGGGGGAGACCTCAGAATTCGATACGTCGTGGCGCCCGGCGGCCACTGATGAACACCCGTCGCTCGTACGTCGGTCTTCACGGCACACCCTGCGAGACTCGCAGCCGCGAGCGAGAGGAAAATCGAAAAGACAGCTTTCATAGGTAGATTTATTCGCATGGCCTCACCGGGCGAGCGTGAAGGATTGCACCGCGCTTGCCCTCTGGTAGTAACGGCCATGCTCGAACTGCTCGGCGATCACCGTCCAGTAGTAGACGCCGCGCGGCAGGTTCTGGACGATCACCTCGGCTCCCGTCACGTCGGTCTGGTCGACGAGCGGCCGCGCCAGGTCCGGCGTCGTCGCGAGCACGAGGCGATAGCGCGTGGGCACGTCCGGCCGGCCCGTGAGCCAGCGGAACACGTAGTCGTGCGAGTCCGCGCGCGGCGTGGCAGACGTGGTCAGGCTGAACTGGCGGCGCTCGAAGGCGTAGGTATGAGGCAGGCCCTCCAGACCGTTCGCGTCGATCGCGCTGATGCGCACGAAGTAGGTGCCGTCGGGCACTTCGGCGAACGAGGCGTGCGGCGTGTCCACGCGCTGGTCGCGGATCACGTCCAGCAGTCCCGCGTCGCGGCCCACCTGCACGCGATAGCTGCGCGCGCCGTCCAGCGGCGCGAGGTCGAAGGCCACTTCGGGCGCGTCCTGGATCTTCCCCGGCTGCACCAGCGACGGCTCGGCCAGCAGCGCCAGGGGCGCGCCCGCGGCTCCGCCCGCCCGCGTCACGCTGCCGAACTTCGCCTTCACCAGTTGCGCCGACGCGGCCAGCGCTGCGCCCGGAGGCCGCGGCGTGGCGCCTGCAGCATCCACGCCCACGGCGCCGTCGAGCACTTCCACCGCACTCACCTGCGTGTCGCTGTCGTAATTGACGCGAAAACGCGTACCGCGCACGCCCGCCACCACCGACGGCGAGCGGATCTGGAAGCGGCTGTCCTTCTTCGTGGCGTGCGTGACTTCGTTGTCGACCTCGCCGCGCTCGAGCCGGATGAGGCGATCGGTGCTGCCCGTGAAGACGGTCCGTCGCAACCGGTCGAGGCCGATCGACGAATCCTGCGGCACGCTCACGTGCGAGCCGTCTTCGAGTTCGAGCGTGACGAAGCCGTTGTGGCCCGTGCGTATGCGGTCGCCCTCGGTGAGCTTCATGCCGACGGCCAGTGCCGTGTAGGGGCCGCCGTTGCCGTAGGCATGATCGGCAGGGCCGCTGGTCGCAACGACCGTCGCCGCGACGCGATCCTCGCGCAGCAACGAGACGGGCAGGCGCAGCGTGACGCCCGGTTGCAGATGGTCGGGCGCTCTGACGTGATTGAGGCGCGCGAGCGTGCGCCAGTCGCCGGAATCGCGCAGGTAGCGGGCGGCGATGTCGTAGAGCGTGTCGCCCTGCCGGATGACGTAGGGAGTGGTTTGCTCCGCAGCGCCAGAGCCGCGTGGCTCACGGGCTTCGGCCGGCATGGCAAGCATCGCGCCCAATCCGACACACGCCGCGCAGGCGGAAATCAGGCGGTGCTTAATACGGCGGCTGCACACGGCGTTCAATGTGCTGCAGTCGCTGATTGTTGCCACGCTCGTACCGATATTGACTCGCGCTCTCGCATCCTCATAGCCGCGAAGCGCACCGCCTATACCGTCGATGGTGTACCGGGCCAACCGGCCGGAATCGATTGTTGTTCGTTTGCTATTTACCAAGGCAATCCCCGTCTTATTCCAATCAGACACCGCCATTCTTCATACATCAAAAATGCGCTCCGGTGCATTGCACTGACGTTTTTATTTTTAATTCGCATCGGCTTTAATGATGCCGCAAGCTACCAGCCACACGTCAATTGCCACGTGGCGATGGTGCGACACGCCGATCGTGACAATTCTTGACAGTGGCTATTTCGGCGTCCTGTACGGTTGAGGCCGATGGCGGATCGCCTCGCTTCTGCCATCGTCTGGTACCTCGTTGCGCGCCGCCCCGTCGGCGCGCTTTTTTTTTGCCTGGCCGGATTGCAGGCCGTGCCGCGCCAGCAATCGGCCGCCCTACCGTATCGGCCTTCAATCGCGATTCCGCCCGCGTGTAGTGCGCGCCGTAGATCGGGAATCACATTTCTGTCGGAATCCTGATCGATCGTAAAGAGAATGGCACCAACCTCGATGTACCTTCGATGCAGACCGAACGTTCTGTGTCTCGCGCATGCCATGCCCCCGCCGCGCCGAACCTGCAAGCATGAATCCCTACCCCTCGGCGCTGTGCAGTGTATCCTCCTCCCGTTCCCCGTCCCTGCATTCCGTCCGCTTTCCTACTCTTGAGGTGAGTCGATGCGCGTCGGCAGTCCATCGCAGCCCAGCTTCTTTCGAACGCTCCTCGACCGTTTGAAGGAACACCCGCTCGCGCGGGTTGGCCCCGGCCTCATTACAGGCGTAGCCGACGACGACCCCAGCGGCATCGCCACCTACTCGCAGGCCGGCGCACAGTTCGGCCTCGGCATGCTCTGGACCATGCCGCTCGCCTTTCCGCTCATGGCCGCGGTGCAGTCGATGTGCGCCAATCTCGGCCGCGTCACCGGCAAAGGGCTCGCCGCCAACATCAAGGCCGTCTTTCCGCCTGTCGTGCTCTACGGCCTGGTTGCGTTGCTACTGGTGGCCAACACGCTGAACATTGCCGCCGACGTGGCCGCCATGGGCGAAGTCGCGGAACTGGTCACGGGCACGAACCGTCACCTGATGACGGCGTTCTTCGTGTTCGTCACGCTGCTTCTGCAGATGTTCGTGCCGTATCACCGCTACGTATTCTTCCTGAAGTGGCTCACGGTTTCGCTGCTCGCGTACGCGGCCGTGCTGTTCACGGTGCATGTGCCATGGCGTGAGGTGGCGCTGAGCACGGTGTGGCCCCACGTCACGTTCGATGCATCGGCGGCCGCTGTGGTGGTCGGCGTGTTCGGTACCACGATCAGCCCCTATCTGTTCTTCTGGCAGGCCTCCGAAGAAGTGGAAGACATGCACGCGAATCACGACAGCGCGCCGCTCGTGAGCGACCCGCGCGCCGCGCCGGCCGAATTGCGCCGCATCCGCTGGGACACCTGGAGCGGCATGCTCTATTCGGACCTCACCGCGTGGTTCATCATGCTGGCAACCGCGCTCACGCTTCACGTGGGCGGCATCACGAGCATCGACACGGCCGCACAGGCCGCCAGCGCGTTGAAGCCGCTGGCCGGCGACTTCGCCTCGCTGCTGTTCGCCGTTGGCGTGCTGGGCGTCGGTTTGATCGGCGTGCCCGTGCTGGCAGGCTCGGGCGCCTACGCGCTTGCCGAGGCAATGGGCTGGAAGGAAGGACTCGAGCGCCGCGTGACCGAGGCGCGCGGCTTCTACGGCATCATCGCCGTGAGCGTATTGATGGGCCTTGCGTTGCAGTATTCGCCCATCAGTCCCATGCGTGCGCTGTTCTGGAGCGCCGTCATCAACGGCGTGGTGGCCGTACCGCTGATGGTGGTGATCCTCTTCCTCGTTTCGAAGCGCTCCGTGATGGGGCCGTTCACGGCGAGCCGCCCGATACTCGCGCTGGGCGGCATCGCGACGGCCGTGATGGGTGCCGCAGCGGTTGCGATGTTCGCATTGCTCTGACGCGCCTCGCCCGCCAGATCGCCGCGGGTCTGCACGGCCCTCTTCGTATCGGATTCGTCGAAAACGCGGTATGGGGCGGCGTGGCGTCTACCGTACTTTGCGGCCTACGTGGCGTTGATGACGCTCTTCATCCGGCAAACCGCGGCTCGGGCAATCCCCGCACGCCTAAGCCTGTTACCGCGAATAGCCCGCCCTTGTCGCGCTCCTTCTGCGGAATGCCCCACATCGGACGGCCCATCGTCGTGACGTAGAGCGTGTCGAGATTCGGGCCGCCGAACATCACGCTCGTCAGATTGCGCACAGGAAACGGCACGACGCGATCGAGCGTACCGTCCGGTGCGAATCGCACAATGCGGCCGCCGAATACGAGTGCAGACCACACGTAGCCTTCCTCGTCCACGGTTGCGCCGTCGAAGGTACCCGCCATGTTGTGCGCCGACGCGAATAGCCGGCGGTTCGTCGCCGCGCCTGTTTCGATGTCGTAGTCGTACGCGTACATTTCCTTGCAGTACGTGTCCGTGAAATAGAGCGTGCGATTGTCGGGGCTCCAGCATGGACCGTTCGAGCAACTGATGCCGCTGTCGAGACGCGCGATCCTGCCGTCCACATCCAGCCGGTACAGCGCGCCGCTGCGTGTGGAGCGCTGGCCGCGGTCCGCGTCGTAGCGGTCGAAATCGTAGGACATGGTGCCCGCAATAAAGCGGCCTCGACGGTCCACCTTGCCATCGTTGAAGCGCATTTCGGGGTCGTCGGCCTCGGGGTCTGCGATGAACGCCACTGCCTGTGCGTCGAAGTCGTAGAAATGCAGGCCGTTTGCGAGCGCGACCACCGCACCGCCCTGCTCGCGCAGCGCCATCGAACCGATATGGCGCGGCACGAAATAGCGTTTCACGTCGGCGCCGTCGGCACGGCAGCTGTATATCTCAGCGGCCGTGCTATCGATCCAGTAAAGCCGCTCTTCCTTCACGTCCCACAGCGGGCCTTCGCCCAGGTGGTTGTTGGCATCCACGAGCAAGCGTACTTCGGCCATCGTCGTCTCCTTCCGTATCCGGATGAGTCAGTCCTCTTCTTTCAGCGCTCGTCGGTGCGCAAGCAGCGCCATCAAACGCCGATCGCGCCAGCGGCTGCGCGCTTCGATATCGTTGCGCGGCAGAACAGCGCGCCGTTCCGCGTCGAGTTTCTCCAGCGTGGCGGCGGACCATTCGAACGGCACACGCGTCGCCGCGATGCTGCGATACGTGCCGCCATATCGAGCGGCGTAATCGGCCACGCCGCCTGGCGCATTCAGGTCGATGGTTTCGAACGGCCCCATGAAAGACCAGCGCATGGCCAGGCCGTCGCGCATCACGGTGTCCAGATCGGCCGCACCCGCGTAGCCCTGCTCGTAGAGGCTCAACGCTTCGTCCAGCACCGCACCTTGCAGGCGATTCAGCAGAAAGCCCGAGATTTCGCGATTGACGGTGACGGGGCGCTGTCCTGCCTGCTCGTAAAGCATGCGCGCGCGTTCCAGTGTTGCCGGTGCGGTCCACGGCGCGCCGCACAGTTCGACGAGCGGTACGAGCGACGGTGGATTCACGGGGTGCGCGACGAGGCATCGCGCACGCCCCTGCAGTCCTTCGGTGAAAGTGGACGCAGGCAGCCCCGACGTGGAACTCGCGAGCAACGCATCGGGCTTCGCAAGCCGGTCGAGTTCCATGAACATGGCGTGCTTCACTTCCACGACTTCCGCGATGTTCTCTTGCACGAGGTCCGCCTGCGCCACCGTGTCGGCAAGCGTTGCGCACGCGCGGATGCGCGACACGATGGTCTCCACCGGCTCGTCGACAAGGTCGAACGATGCCAGGTCCTGCACGCTCTCGCGAATCGCCGGAATGGCGCCCGTCAGCATTCCGGCGTCTGCATCGTAGATCCGCACCTCGAAACCGCTGCGCGCAAATACGATGGCCCACGCTCGCCCGATGCGCCCCGCACCGATCACCGCGATTGTTCTTGCTTGCATGCGTTTTGTCCTCGCTATGAGTGGCTACGTTCAGGCGCGTTTGTCGCGCAACGTAATGACGGCGGCCAGTACGACGACCCCGTTGATGATGTCCCGCACCGCGGGCGGCACGGTGGTGCCCGCGAGCAGCGTGCCGAGCGCCGTCAGCAGCAGCGCGCCGCCGAATACGCCCAGATAGTGTCCACGTCCGCCTGTAATAAGCGCACCGCCCACCACCACAACGGCGATGGAAGGCAGCAGATACGGGTCGCCCATGCCGAGGAACGCCTGCGAGCTGAAGCCCGCCAGCAGCAACCCGACAAGCGCGGAGCACAAGCCCGAGAGACAGTAGACCGCGATCAGCGTGGTGCCCACGCGCACACCGGAGAGCTTCGCTGCAATCGGCGAATTGCCCACCGCGTACACACGGCGCCCAAACGGCGTGCGATGCAGCAGGAGCAGGGCAACGACGAGAAACAGCGGCACGCTCCACGCGGCAAGCGAAAGCGGACCTAGCCGGCCATTCGTGAATTCGCTGATCGCGGAAGGCGACCAGCCTTGCGGCGACCCGTTGCAGTAGATGAGCGTCAGCCCCTGCAACAGACCATTGGCCGCGAGCGTCACGACGATGGGCGGCAAGCCGAGCACCACCACGCCCACGCCGTTGAATACGCCCACGAGCACTCCCACGCAGAGCACGATCGGAATGGCCCAGACCGCGGCTTCGTTGAGGCCGTGCGTCAAGCCCGTCAACAACACGCCGGATAGCGTAATGAGCCACGGCATGGAGAGATCGAGGCCGCCAGTGAGAATGACCGCGCCCTGGCCCAGCCCGAGAATCGCGAGAAAGAGCGTCAGCGTGAGCAGGCTGCTGTAGAAATTCGCGCTGACGAGCACACGCGGTCCATACACGAAACCTGTGATGACCACCACGGCGAAGAACAGCAGATACGCCGGCACGACGTACTTGACCCATTCGCGATTGCGCTCGATCCAGTCGGCAACGAACCGGCCCGTCAGTTCCGTGTTCTCGACCGGCCTAAAGTCGTTCACTTCGAACGACACACGTCGTGCATTCCTGTCGTTCCTCGCCCGCGTGCCGGTTCGCACCGCTTTGAGCCACTGCGCCGCATGACGTGCAAATTCGTGCGCCGCCGACTGCTTGCCGATGGACGAACCAAGCACCGCGAGAATCAGGATCACCGCTTCGGCAATCGTCGTGAAGAACGCCGACACGTTGAGCACGAGCAGGATGTTCACGGTGATCATCAGCGTCATAGCGGCGAACACGGTGCCCACGCAGCCGCCGCGTCCACCGCCCAGCAGCGTGCCGCCCAGCACCACGGCCGTGAACATGGAGAGCAGCAGCGGACGGCCCACGAGCGGGTCCGCGGAGCCCGTCTGCGCCGACACATAGAGCCCGGCCGCGGCGTAGAACATGCCGGCGAGCGCGTAAGTCGCCATGCGATAGCGCGTGACCGGCATGCCGTTCGCGTAGGCGCTGTCGGGGTCGCTGCCCAGCGCATAGATGCCCACGCCGAAGCGCGTGCTCTTGACGAAGGCCCACACGAGCAGCGCGACGATCAATACGCCGGCGGACATGGGCATCTTCTCGGGAATCAGATCCGCCGTCAGAACCGCACCGAACTGGTCGCCCACGCTGCCGCCCGGCTTGTTCTGGATGAGCAGCGTGAGGCCTTGCACCATGAACATCGTTGCGAGCGTGACGACGATGGACTGCAGCCGGAACCACGCAATCAGCGCACCGTTCATGAGCCCGATGCCGCCGCCAATGGCGAGAATCAGCGCCGCGCCGCCCCATTGCTCGACGGGCGAGCCCTGCACGAAGCGCACCGCGAGCACGTTGGCGAGCGACACCACAGCGGACGCCGACAGATCGAAACCGCCCGAGAGCACGACGATGGTCTGCCCGATGGCCGCGAGCGCCAGCGTGGCCGCACTCGAAATGACCGAGCCCACGTCATAGAACCCGACCGGCGTGGCGGACAGCGCGACCCACGCCGCGAGCATCAACACGAGCGCACTGACGGCGATGATGAGCCCGCGATGATGATCGAGCCGCGCGCCCCATCCCACGCGCGCGCCGGGGCGGACGATCTCGCTGTCGGGCGACGCAATGGCAATTTTCATGAGCTACCTCTCAGCTGGAAAGCATCTTGCGCATCACGTTCTCTTCGGTGAGCGCATCGCCCGACAACTCGCCGGCATTGCGACCGCGATACATCACCGAAACGCGGTCGCATACGTTGACGAGTTCGGGCACGTCGGTCGAATAGAACAGCACCGCGCCGCCCGCGGCTGCGAACGCGCGCATCAGCACGAAGATCTGGTGCTTGGTGCCCACGTCGATGCCGCGCGTGGGGTCGAACATCAGCCACACACGGCTTTGCGTGAGCAGCCATTTGGCCATCGCGATCTTCTGCTGATTGCCGCCCGAGAACGAGAGACACGGCTTGTAAAGCGCACGCGGATTCACTTCCATCTGCGCAAGCGAGCGGCGGATCGCGGCCTGCTCGCGCTTGCGGTCGATCAGCCCGAAGCGCGAGTAGCGGCCAATCACCGGCAGCGATACGTTCTCGCCGCCCGGCAAGCGCAGAAAGAGCCCCTCGGTCTTGCGGTCCTCGGGCAGAAAGCTCGTGGAGACGCCGGCCTTCAGCGAATCCGCCGTGGAGGTCAACGTGACCGGCTTGCCGTCGATGCGAATCTCGCCGTCGTCGATATACGTCGCGCCGAACAGCGCTTCGAACAGCTCGCGCTGGCCCATGCCCTGCAACGCGGCAATGCCATGCACCTCGCCGGGCACAAGTGAGAGATCGAAGTCTTCGACCACACCGTCCACGCGAATGCCGCGCGCTTCGATGGCGGGCACGCGCGCCGCGCCTTGCGCCTGCGCGGGCGTCGCAACCTTCGGCGGATACTTCGCTTCCATCGAACGGCCGATCACGAGGCGAATTACTTCGTCGTCCGATATGTCCGCCGTATCGAACGCGCCCACATCGCGCCCGTTGCGATACACCGTGAGGCTGTCGCAGAACTCTCGCACCTCCTGCATGCGGTGCGAGATGAACACGAAGGTCACGCCGCGCATCTTCAGTTCTTCGATGCGTCTGGCAAGCCACCCCACGTCGCGGCCCGAGAGCGCCGAAGTGGGCTCGTCGAGCAGCAGCACCTGCGGTGCGCGCACCATCGCCTTCGCGATCTCGATCTTCTGCCGCACCGGCAACGAAAGGTCGCGAACGTAGGCGCCTGGCCGCACGTCGGAAAGTTCGAGGCGATCGAGCCATTCGGCCGCCTTGCGCTGCGCCTCGCGCTTTCTGATACGCCCAAGCAGGCCCGTGGGCTCATACGACATGAGCAGATTCTGCGCGACCGTGAGATCGCGCACGAGCGTCATTTCCTGAAACGCCGTCTGCACGCCGGCACGATGTGCGTCTTTCGGCCCGTGCAGCGCGACCTCGTTGCCCATCACGCGGATGCTGCCCGCGTCGGGTTGCATGAGTCCCGAGAGCAGCTTGACGGTGGTGGACTTGCCCGCGCCGTTCTCGCCCAGCAGCGCATGCACCGCGCCGCGCTTCACTTGAAACGACGCGCCGTCCAGCGCGACCGTCGCGCCGAAGCGCTTGGTGACCTTCTCGATATCGATCGCAAGCGATGTCATCGAATCACCTCCTCGTTGTGCCGCAATCAGTCCTGGTTGCCGGTCAGCGCCGCATTGAAGCCCACTTCCTTCGTGTCGTCGGAATAGATGTCCGCGAACCAGCCGGGCGGCACCTTGTCGGGCGGGAAGGCCGTGCAGCCGGCCTTCAGTTCGTCGATGCTGCCGGTCTTGCAGAGCTTCGATTCCGCGGTCTGCACGAGCGGCAGTTTCAGCGTCACGTGCGGCGGAAAATCTTTGCCTTCGAGTTTTTGCACGGCCAGCTTGAGCGCCATCGCGCCCGAATACGGCGGCGCCCCGTACGAGATGGAGCGATAGCCGATGGAGCGGTAAGCGCCCTCGCCTTTCACGGTGCCGGGCGGCAGCATCTGCACGCGATGCCCGTTCGACGATTCGCCGGCGCACGGCTTGATCCTGTCGTCGGGAATGCCCGCTTCCAGCTGCATCGACGCCGCCGTGAAGCAGCCCACCTGCATCCACAGACCGTCGATCTTGTCCCAGCTGTGGGTCGCGAGAATCTTCGAGAGTTCGGTCTTCGCGGTGGCCTGGCTCCACATGCCGGTGCCTTCCGCAATCACCTTGATGCCGGGGTATTTCGCGAACACGGCTTTGGCGGCTTCGGTACGCGCTCGGTCCACGGAGGTGCCCGGCACGCCTGTGATCATCACGACGTTGCCCTTGCCGTTGATCGTCTTTGCGAGCCATTCCGCGGTGACGGTGCCGGCCTGATGCTGATCGATGGTGACGTTGTGCGCGCAAGGCTCCGTGACTTCACCGTCGTAGGCGGCCACCACCACGCCCTTCGAGCACGCGTTCTTGATGGCGCGATTGAGCGCCGTGGGCGAGATCGGATAGATGATGATGGCCTTCGCGCCCGCCTGCACCATCGAATTGATCTGCTGGATCTGCTTCTGCGCGTCCGTGCCCGCCACCTGCACTTCGAGATCCACCTTGTCCTTGAGCGCGGGCGTGTTGGCCATCGCCTTGACCATGTTCGCGGCCTCGGTCTGCCAGTCGTTGCCGACATAGCTCATCGACAGAAACACCTTGTATTTGCCCGCAGCCATGGCGGGGCCTGAAGCGGCGAGCGCCGCTGCGAATGCGAGGCCGAGCGCGACCCGGCCCGCATGACGGATGCTGCGCGTCAATGCTTTCATGTCTTCCTCCGATGCTTCCTTATTGATGTGTGACTGCGCTTTTACTTCGCGACGTGCGGTAAGCGTGCATGCGCCGGCAATACGATTCCCGCGCTGCCGGGCACGACGTTGGGGTCGTGCCCGGGTATGACGAAGTCCGCGATCTGCCGGATGCGCGCGAGCGCGTTCATCTCGGCAAGCGTTTCGTGCACGATGCCCACCGGCACGAGGTCGACGATGTTCTCCATGCAGTTCGCGCAATCGCCCGCAATCAGCACGACGCCGTCTTCCGTGTCGACCGCAACGGACTGATGGCCCGGCGTGTGTCCCGGCGTGGGCACCACGCGCACGCCGGGCACGATGTCGGTCACGCCGTTCACGAACTGCCAGCGGAAATACGCGAGCGGTTCGCGGCCGATCAGAAACTCCTGGTAGTACGTGGCCTGCGTGGGCAGCGGGTGGCAGGCGTAGTCCCACTCCTTTTCCTGCACCACGAAACGCGCATTGCGAAAAAGCGTGTTGCCGCCGGAGTGGTCGTAATGCAGATGCGTGTTGATGACGATATCGACTTCGTCCGCGCGCCAGCCGACGTATTCCTTCAATGCGCGTTCCAGCTTTTCCTCCGGCGCCTGGTCGCAGGGACACACGAAGTTCGAAACCCAGCCCGGGTCGTGAATGCCGGTATCCACCACGATCTTCTTCTGCGCGCCCACGATGGCCGTGGACCACACGGGCACTTTGATCTGCTGCCCGAAGTAACGGCCATAGACCTGCGACGAGCGGTCCACGGTGAGCCAGCCCGTGGGCATCGCGACTACTTTCAGTTTGCTGCGCCCACTGTCGTTCACGATGCCTCCCGCGTCTCAGAAGTTGGTTTGCGCTGCGCCCTTGAGTTGCAGCATCTCGCGCGCCTCGGCGGGTGTCGCGATGTCGAGCGAGAGCCCTTCGATCACCTGGCGGATCTTGCGGACCTGCGCGGCGCTCGATTCGGCCAGCTTGCCCGGCCCGATCCACAACGAGTCTTCCAGCCCGACGCGCACGTTCGATCCCTGCGCAACGCCAATCGAACCCAGCGGAATCTGGTTGCGGCCAGCGCCGAGAATGGACCACACGTAGTCGCTGCCGAACAGGCGGTCGGCCGTGCGCTTCATATGCGCGAGGTCTTCGGGATGCGGTCCGATGCCGCCCAGCAGACCGAACACGCTTTGCACGAAGAACGGCGGCTTCGCGAGCCCGCGATCGACGAAGTGCGCGAGGTTATAGAGATGCGAGATGTCGTAGCACTCGTACTCGAATCGCGTGCCGTTCGCGCTGCACGAGGTGAGGATGTATTCGATGTCCGCGAACGTGTTCTTGAAGACGAGATCGCGGCTGTTTTCCAGATGCTTGCGCTCCCAGTCGTGCTTGAGGTCCTTGAAACGCTCCAGCATGGGATAGAGCCCGAAGTTCATCGACCCCATGTTGAGCGACGCCACTTCCGGCTTGAAGTGATGCGCGGGCTTGAGGCGCTCGGCCACCGTCATATGCGGACTGCCGCCCGTCGTGATGTTGATCACGGCATCCGTTTCCGCCTTGATACGAGGGAGAAAAGCCTGGAACACGGCGGGGTCTTGCGTGGGATGACCGTCGTGCGGATCGCGCGCGTGCAGGTGCAGAATGGCCGCGCCTTCCCTGGCGGCGGCGAGTGCCGCGTCGCCGATCTGCTGCGGCGTGACGGGAAGATAAGGCGACATCGACGGCGTATGGATGGCGCCCGTCGGTGCGCACGTGATGATGACCTTGCGTTTCGTTGCCATGTGTTCTGTCCTCGCTGTTCTCAGAGCACTTCGACATTGCCGCAGACGGAGATGGCCTGCCCCGAGATGCCGCTGCCCGCCGGCGAACAGAGAAAGAGCGCGGTGGCGGCCACTTCCTCCGGCGTCGTCATACGGCGCAGCGAAATCTTCTCAAGGTATTGCTTCTCCATCTCTTCGTAAGACAGGTTCAATTGGGCCGCGCGTGCGGCGATCACGCGTTCGATGCGCGGGCCTTTCACGATGCCCGGCTGGATCGCATTGACGCGAATGTTCGACGGGCCGAGTTCGATGGCGAGACTCCTGGTGAGTCCGACCACCGCCCATTTGGTGGCCGAATACGGCGTGCGGAACGCGTAGCCGAGCCGCCCCGCCACCGACGAAAGCGCGATGATCGTTCCGCCGTGTTGCGCGTAGCGCAGCAGCGGCACCGCGCGGCGCGCGAAATAGAACTGCGCGTTGAGATTGACGTCGACCGTGGTTTCCCACTCCTTCACGTCGAGTTCTTCGATGCCGCCTGTCGGGCCCGCAATGCCCGCGTTGTTCACGAGCACGTCGAGTCCGCCCAGTTCTTTCTGCACGTCGGCGAACACGCGTTCAACGGCATCGCGATCGGATACGTCCGCGAGCGTTGCGCTGATCCGCGCGGACCCGGCGTTGGCCTGCGACTGCGCAAGCGCGTCGATGGCCTCGGCGCTCGCATCGCAGACGTGCACGCGCGCGCCCGTTTCGACGAAGGCCCGCGCGATCACGAGCCCGATGCCCGACGCGCCGCCCGTAATGAGCACGCGCAAGCCCGCGTGCGGTTTCAGCATCTGCAGAACCGTCATTGCCCTTCTCCGTTTTCTGGTGCGCAAGCTTCAGGCGGTGGCCCGGTCGCCGCTGTCGTCCTTGCCCAGCTCGGCGGCCTGCAAACGCTCCTGCAGGTCCGCGGCGGCGTCGCCGATGTCTTCCTCGATGCCCGCGCGGGCGCCGTCACCGTCGCCGCGCCAGAGCGCTTCGACGATGTGGCGATGCGCCACCATGGAGCGGCGCATGTGCGGAATGTCCGGCGCCACGAGATTGAGGAAAGGGCCGATACGCATCCAGAGGTTCTGGATGGTGGCGAGCGTGAGGTCGCTCGCACCGTGCGTGTAAATCGCGATATGGAACTGGAAATTGCTGCGCAGATAGGCCGGCACGTCGCCTGCTTCGACGTGTGCGTCCATCGTGTCGAACACGGCCTGCAGTGCTTGGAGGTGCTCGCGCGACATGCGCGCCGCGGCGCGCCTCGCCACGGTGCCTTCGAGTGCGATGCGCACGTCGCGCAATTCTTCGAGCAGTTCGAGCGTCATCGGCGGGACCATCAGCGCGCGGCCCGGTCCGTCGATCAATGCGCCTTCCGCCTGCAGCCGCGTGAGCGCGGCGCGTACCGGCATGGTGGACGAGCCCACCGCTTCGGCGACGCTGCGCAGGCTCAGCAACTGGCCCGGCGCGAACCGGCCGGTCATGATCGCTTCCCGCAACTGGGCGTAGACGCGGCCCGCCATGGTTTCGCGTGCGACCAGTTCGAGCTCGGGTAAATCCGTTGACGTGCGAGTTGCCACCCTCGACCTCCGTTCTTTCATGCAGGCTGCCGCCAGGCGTTCGGCTTTTTTCGGCCCTTCTGTGACCTGTGATCACAGTTCTCTTGAACGAAGTTTGATTCGCCGTGCATGGCGAGTCAACCGGGAATCGCTAGGGGAAAACGCGAGGTATGGTCCCGGCAGCATGACGACGCGCCGGCCAGGCGCGTGGGGGCATCGCGCGGGCGAACGCGCATCCTGCTGTAGACTGCGAGGACCGATGAGGCGCGACAAACGGCGCGGCTGCAAAGGCCGCCGACGAAGCCGTGACGGGTTCACGCCCTCTATTGCGTCCTTTATTACGCTCCTTATTACGTCCCTTATTACGCCCTTTATTACGCCCCTTACCCAACAGGTTCAACGCAATGGAAAATGTGCCGGTACGACTGCGCAGCGACGTTCAGGGGCTGGACGAGATCTGGGGCGGCGGCCTGATTGCGGGCTCGTCGTACATCATTCAGGGCCGCCCCGGCGCGGGCAAGACGATCCTCGCGAACCAGCTTGCGTTCGCCCAGGCGAGGCAGGGCCGCAAGGTGCTGTACGTCACGCTGCTCGCCGAGTCGCACGACCGCCTGTTCCAGTCGCTCGCCACGCTCGACTTTTTCGATGCCGCGAAGGTCGGCAAGGACATCACCTATATCAGCCTGTTGCGCACGCTGCGCGAAGAAGGCCTCAAGGCGCTCGTGGAGATGCTGCGCGGCGAACTGGCCCGTCAGAGCGCGAGCATTCTGGTGCTGGACGGGCTGCTCAATGCGCGCGAGAGCGCGCAGAACAATCTCGACGTAAAGACGTTCGTGGCCGAATTGCAGGGCCACGCAGCCTTCACCGGCTGCACGGTGCTGTTCCTCACGAGCGCGCGCATCGACGAATCGAGCCCCGAACACACGATGGTGGACGGCGTGCTGCAACTCGAAGAGAGCGTGGTCGGCTCGCGCACGGTGCGGCAGATGCGGGTCGCGAAATCGCGCGGCAGCCGCGCGCTGGGCGGCTTCCATCTGTTCGAGATCACGAGCCGCGGCATCGACGTTTATCCGCGGCTCGAAGCGGCGCTCGCGAATCCGTCCGTCAAAGATACGGCGCCGCCCGACAGATTGAGCACGGGCCTCGAGGGATTCGACGAGCGCATCGGCGGCGGTCTGCCCGCTCATTCGGTCACGGCAGTCGTGGGCCCCGCGGGCAGCGGCAAGACCACCTTCGGCCTCGGCTTTCTGCACAAGGCCACGCCCGAGCAGCCGGGCGTGCACTTCGGTTTTTACGAAACGCCGGAACGGCTTGCGGCGAAGGCGTCGGCGCTTGGCATCGACATTCACGCGATGATCGAATCGAAGGCGCTCACCGTCATGTGGCGGCCCCTCACGGAAAACCTGCTCGACAAGCTCGCTCACGAATTGCTGACCACCGTGCGCGTCACGCGTGCGCGGCGGCTTTTTCTGGACGGCCTGACCGGCTTCGAGCGCGCTACCGTGAACCCGAATCGCATGGTCGAATTCTTCGCGGCCCTCTCGAACGAGTTGCGCGCCATCGGCGTCACGACTGTCTGCACGTGGGAGGTCAAGGAACTCTCCGGGCCGTGGATGACGAATCCTTCCCCGGAAATTCTCAGTCAAATCGATAACGTGATCGCGCTGCATCACGCATTGACAGGCGACACGCTGCGGCGTGGCATGAAGGTTCTGAAGGTCCGCGACAGCGTATTCGACACCTCCGTTGCCGAGTTCGAGATTGCGGGCAGCGGCGTAGGGCTGCGGGTCACGGGAACAGCGTCCGTTACGGTAGCAGTGCCCGTCGGAGTCGACGTTCGATAGACGCGGGACATCGCATGACTACCCTGCTTGTCGTCGACGACGAGTCGCTCGTGACCGATTTCCTTTCGTTTCTGTTTCGGCGCGAAGGGTACGTCGTGCATGCCGCCCGCACCGGCAGGGAGGCACTGGATGTCATCGGGCGAGAGCGTCCCGATCTGATCGTGACCGACCTGATGATGCCCGTGATGTCGGGCGTGGAACTGGCAACAGCATTGCGGCAAGACGAGCGGCTCGCGCACCTGCCGATCGTCTTGTGCACCGCCGCACCTCACGCGCTGGCGAACGAAGACCGGGCGCTTTTCGTGGCGGTGCTTCACAAGCCGTATCCGCCGGCAACGTTGCTCGACGTAGTGGCTCGCCACGTCGGCGCGAGCAGGACGTAGCACTGCACGGCCGAAGCGCGGGCTGCATCTGCGCGCTTCACGCAACCGACGTTTTCTGTCGGGCAAACACTCGGAGTCTTGAGGCAGCAATGAAGCGTGTCCTTCTGGTTGACGACGAGTTCGAACTGCTCGAGGCGCTGAGCTTCGCGCTCAAGTATGCGGGCTACGACGTGGATTGCGCGCACGACGGAAGCGACGCGCTTGCCCGCGTGCAGCGCCAGATACCCGACCTCGTCGTGACCGATCTGATGATGCCCGACATGGACGGCGAAGCGCTGTGCCGCGCCCTTCGCGGGCACCCCGCCTGGTCGCGCATTCCGATCTTGCTGCATACGTCGGCGCACATGAATTCCAGCGCGCCCGAATCGCAATTGTGGGACGCCCGTTTGCGCAAGCCGGCGCATATGGACGATTTCCTCGCCACGGTGGCGCGGCTCCTTCGGCAGTGAGGAACCTATGCACGCAACGCTGATTGCAATCGAGATCCGCTCGCCGAACAGGGCCCGTCATGGATGAGCCCAGACGACTTTCGTCGCGATCGCCGTATGGCTCTTCCAGTAGCGCGTCGTTGTTCGAGCGTCTGGCCGAACCCTATCTGGTGCTCGACGAGCACCTCGTCGTGGTTGCGGCGAACGATGCGTATCGCGCGCGATTCGGGGCGGCGCACGACCTCCACCGTACCGATGCGCAGCCGCACGGCGCAATGCGCATGCAGGAGCGCGACCGCCTGATCCATGCGCTCGTTGCAGATGCGCAACGTGGTGGGGCAAGTGTGTCGCCCGTGTTCCGGTTCGACGTGGACCCGGCGTTTCATGGCGAACCGTCTGAACGTGGCCACTATTGGCGCATGCATGCCTCGCGTCTACTGGCCGCCCATGACGAGCCGACGCTCTTCGCATTGCGATTCGAAGACGTCACCACGTCGGTGCTCGCGAAACAGGATGCCGACATGGCCGCGCCCGACACGCTGGCGTTCGCACTCGCGCAAGCCGGCCTCGGCGTATGGCGGATCGATTTCGATCGCGAGCAGGTGACGTGCAGCGAGCGATGCGTCGAACACATGGGTGCAGAGCGGAGTGCAGAACGCATTGCGAACGAGGCAGACACGAACACCATCACGCCCGACAGGCTGCTGGGTGAAAACGTTGCGCAGTTTGCGGCGCGCCAGCGTGCGGCGGCGGGAGCAGAACCGTTCGAAATGGAGCGACTCGTCACGGCGCCGAATGAGAACAGCGCTCGGCGCTGGATCCTGGTTCGCGGCATCGGCCGCTTCGATCACGACGGACAGCTCAGCGCGATGACGGGATTCACGCTCGACATCACTGCGCGCAAGGAGCGCGAGCTTGCGCTGGACGCGCGCGCCGACACCGAGCGCCATGCCCGTGCGCGCAGCGACGCCCTGGCCGCCACGATGGATCAGTTCGTGACGAGCGTGAGCCACGAACTGCGTTCGCCGCTCAATGCCATCGTCACGTGGGCCGAGGTACTGCAACGCGCGATAGCACCCGCCGACATCGCTCGCGCCGCCGATGCGATCAGGCGCAACGGTCGCCAGCTTTCGCACATGGTGGACGACCTGCTCGACAGCGGCGCGATCACGACGGGAAAGCTGTCGGTGAACAGGGTGCCCATCGATCTGGGCGCGCTTGCCGCTGCAGTGGCCGAGGACGTGCGCAAGCAGGCCGAGCACAAAAGAATCGAACTGCGCGTTGGCGAGATGCCGTCGTGCTTCGTCATGGCCGACGAAAGTCGCATGAAACAGGTGGTCTGGAACCTGTTGTCCAATGCGGTCAAATTCACCGACGCGGGGCACATTGAAATTGCCTTGCGTATCACCGGTCAGCATGCCGAGCTCACGGTCACCGATACGGGCAAGGGAATCGACGCCGCGGCGCTGCCGCTCGTCTTCGAACGGTTCCGGCAAATCGCGCCGCATTCGAGCGGTCGCATTGGCGGGCTGGGCCTCGGCTTATGGCTCGTCAAACATATCGTCACCCTGCACGGCGGGACGGTGCATGCCTTCAGCACCGGGGCGGGTCAGGGCTCCACTTTCACCGTCTGCATTCCGCGCCCCGCGTAAGCGCTTCGCAAGCCTCCAATCAATTCGACAGTTTAACTTGCAAGTTAAACTGTCTTGACCTATGCTGCGCCCATGACACGTTCACGCACTGCCTCGCGGCCATCATCGGCCGCGCCTGACGCTCCGCTCGAATCCGTCATCGCCGAGCTGACGCCGGCCATCGGTCAAATCGTGCGAAGGCTTCGCTCCGTGGGCAATCCCGACGAACTCAGCCTGTCCCAGTCCAGCGCGCTCGCGCGGCTGGAACAGGGCGGCCTCATGACGACAGCCGATCTCGCGCGTGCGGAAGCGATGAAACCCCAGTCGATGAAGTCGATCCTGGCCAGCCTCGAAGAAGAAGGCTGCGTGGAGCGCCAACCTCATCCCACGGACGGTCGCCAGATTCTCTTCGCGCTGACACCGAAGGGCCTTGAAGAACGGCGGCGGCGCACCGCGGCGAAGCGCGAGTGGCTAATCGAAGCGCTGTCGCAATTCGATCAGACGGAGCTGCAGACCCTTGCCGCCGCCATCCCGCTGCTCAGGCGGCTCGGCAACTCCTGACGCACCGCGCCGCAGGTAGCACGACTTGCGGCGAAGCGTAGACGAAGTCTGTGATTCACCCCTGCAACCACTTAGGATCACTAACATGAGCGTGACAACTCTGGCCCCCCGAACGGCATTGGTCGTCATCGACCTTCAAAAGGGCATCGCAGCACTGCCCACCGCCGCCCCCACCGAAGCCGTGGCGAAGAAGGCCGGTTTGCTTGCTGCCGCCTTTCGCGAGCGAAACCTGCCCGTCGTACTGGTCAACGTGGCCGGCGGCGCGCCGGGGCGCACGGAACAATCACCGCCCGCCGTGACGTTTTCCTCCGACTGGACCGAACTGCTGCCGGAACTCGGACAGCAGCCGCAAGATCACCTCGTCACCAAACGCACATGGGGTGCGTTTCCAGGCACGGATCTCGAGTCCTGGCTGAAGTCCGCTGGCGTGACGCAAATCGTCCTGGCTGGCGTCGCGACCAGCATCGGCGTGGAGTCGACGGCGCGCGAAGCGTTTGCGCTCGGCTTCAACGTCACGCTGGCAATCGACGCGATGACGGACATGAGCG
Organism: Paraburkholderia kururiensis; assembly: GCF_034424375.1. NCBI lineage: Bacteria > Pseudomonadati > Pseudomonadota > Betaproteobacteria > Burkholderiales > Burkholderiaceae > Paraburkholderia > Paraburkholderia kururiensis. The sequence continues at coordinate 49,181 of NZ_CP139965.1, forward strand.
CCGATGCGCACGCCAACAGCGTGTCGCGCATCTTTCCGCGCCTGGGCGAAACCGGCACGACACAAGAGATCATCGCGCTGCTGCAACCGTCGCACGATTGAGCGGCAAGACGGAGAGCGGCAACGGCTCGCTAAAACGCATGGCGGACGACGACTCGCAAAGCAGACAGGGCAAAAAACACGCCGCGCCAGCGCTCGCCCCTTCGATCTGGAAGATCACGGCGGTCGCGGTGCTCGGATCATTGCTCGCGCAGCTGGACGCCACCATCGTGAACGTGTCGCTCTCCAGTCTCGCAAGCGATCTCGGCTCCACGCTGCCCGCCATTCAATGGGTTACGAGCGCGTATCTGCTCGCGCTCACGTTCGTTTTGCCCTTGAATGGCTGGCTCGTGGAGCGCATCGGCGGAAAAGCCCTGTATCTGTGGTGCTTCTCGTTGTTCACGGCCAGTTCGGCGCTTTGCGGCCTCGCCTGGTCCGCGAACGCGCTGATCGGCTTTCGTATCTTGCAGGGCGTGAGCGGCGGCCTGCTTGCGCCCATGGCGCAGATGACGATGAAAAGGGCAGCGGGAGACCAGTTCACGCGTATCGCGGGCTACGCCGCAATGCCGATTCTGCTGGGGCCGCTGTTGGGTCCGGTCATCGCAGGCGCGATATTGCACTACGCGTCGTGGCGCTGGCTATTCCTCGTGAATCTGCCGGTCGGCTTGCTCGCGCTTTTCCTCGCAAAACGCTTTCTGCCCGCCGACAAGCCGCAACACAACCCGCGCGGGCTCGACTGGGTTGGACTGATGTTGCTGTCGCCCGCACTCGCCCTCGTGCTGCTCGGGTTCGAACGCATCGGCGAGCACGCGGGCCTTGTCGCATTGATCGCGGGTGCCCTGCTGCTTGTCGTGTTCCTGCGTGTCGAAAAACGCAAGGCCGCGCACGCATTGATCAACCTGAACCAGTTTCGCAGCAGGGTGTTTAGCGTCGCGTCGGCCGCGCTATTTCTCTCGAACGGCGTGTTGTTCGCGGGGCAGATGCTCATTCCGCTGTTCCTGATTCAGGCGTGCGGCCGTTCACCCGCCACGATGGGATGGATGCTCGCGCCGCTCGGGCTCGGCATGATGGTCACGTTCCCCTCGCTCGGATTCCTGACCAGTCGCTTCGGCGAACGTGCCGTGTCCATGGGCGGCGCCAGTGTCGCCGTCTGCGCAACGCTGGCGCTCGCGTGGTTGGCGCACGGTCCGCTCGACGTCCTTGTCCTGCTCCCGGCGCTCTTTCTTCGCGGCATGGGACAAGGCGCCGTGGCACTTCCCGCCCTTTCGTCGGCTTATGCGTCCACCGAGCCACGCGAGCTGCCGATGGCCGCCACCACGCTGAATATCATGCAGCGCCTTGGCGGCCCGACGCTCACCACACTGTGCGCGACCTTTCTCGACCGCATGCTGGAAGCGCGCGTCGGCCATGCGGGGCCGAATGCGTGGACGCTCGCATTTTTGCTGCTTGCCGCGTTGCATGTCTTGACCGTCGTCGCGGCAACCGCGCTGCCGCGGCGTGCGATGGCGAGCGAGCGCGAATGAAATGGAAGCCGTCGCGGTCCTTTAGAGCAGCCCTCGCGACGCCAGATTGCGATAGAGCGCACGCACGCCAAAGGTCCACGGCGCAATTTCCGTGCTGAGTTGCACGGTGTTGACGAGCGTGCCCAGTTGCTCAGCCGAGATGGTCACGCTGTCGCCCAGGTGATGCGTGAAGCCGCCGCCTTCGCTGTCGCGATCGGCCGTGGGCGCGAACATGGTGCCGAGAAACAGCATGAAGCCGTCCGGATATTGATGATGCCGACCGTAGGTCTGCGCGACGAGATCCGCGGGGTCACGGCTGATCTCGCTCATATGGCTCACACCTTCCAGCACGAATCCGTCGTCCGCGCCTTCCACGCGCAACGCGACGTGAGCCTTGCGAACGGAGTCGAGATCGAACGACTCGTCGAACAGCCGAATGAACGGCCCGATGGCACACGACGCGTTGTTGTCCTTGCACTTGCCGAGCAGCAACGCCGACCGCCCTTCGATGTCGCGCAGATTGACGTCGTTGCCGAGCGTTGCGCCCACGATCTCGCCACGGCTGTTTACGGCGAGCACGATTTCCGGCTCCGGATTGTTCCAGTTCGATACAGGTAGCAGCCCGATCTCTGCGCCGAACCCGACGGCGGACATCGGCTGTGACTTCGAAAACACTTCGGCATCCTTCCCAATGCCCACTTCCATATACTGCGACCACGCACCGCGTCGCTCGAGTTCGGCCTTGAGCCGCATGGCCGCATCCGATCCCGGTTTGATTTTCGAAAGGTCCGTACCAATGGTGGCCGTGATGGCCTCGCGCACCTCTTTCGCCCTGGCTGGGTCGCCACCCGCCTGCTCCTCGATAACGCGCTCGATCAGACTGACCGCAAACGTGACCCCGCACGCCTTGATCGCCTGCACGTCGTTTGGCGCCAGCAACCGCACGGTCGCGTGTTCCTTATCGTGCAACGTAGCGTCCATCAGCTTCACGACGGGGCCCAACGCTTCGCCCTTCACCGTGCGCGCAAACTGAACGAGGTCGTCACGGTCGAACAGGTCGGCCGTGGTGGGCACACTCGCTGTCATGTCGAGCACCTCGCCGTGGCGAACGATCACGACGGAAGGCCCTTCGCCATGGCCGGTTTTGCGCCACACGCGGCCCACCAGCAGAGCCTGCTGAAAGTCCTCCGGCAAATAGGCGGTTGCGGGTTGAGGGGTCATTTCGGCAATACCTCCAGTTTATTTGGACCATTCGTTTTCATTGCTCACCACCTCTTCGGCCTCGCCCCAGTTGATATGTCGCGACGTCTTGCCGATGCCCGGATTGAAGGAGTTGGTGGGATCGAGCGCCCTGTAGAACGAACGCAGCGACTCGTCCGCGGCATAAAGGTGGCCCACGTTGTGTTCGGCCGGATACTTCGCGCCGCGTTCGTCAAGCAGCGCAAGGATGTCGTCCTTGATTCTGTCGCAGTCCTCGCCCTTCTTTACCAGGTATTCCTGATGGAGGACGTGGCAGAAGAAATGGCCGCAGTACATCTTGAATTCGATCTTGTCGTCGATGTGCGCCGGCAGCCGTTCGAACCAGTCGTGCGTATTTCGCGGCAAAGCGATGTCGAGCGCGACGATGTCCTCGACTGTCTTCGGATGCACTGCCCGATAACGCACGATCGCGCCGCCGATCACGAACCGGTTCAGGAACGCGCACGTTCCTTCTTCCGCGGTGCATTCGATATAGCCGCCGTGTGCCGAAGGGAAACGCGCCGCCAGATATCGGCGCGCTTCGTCTATTCCCGTATCGCCCATCTTCAACAGCAGATGGTGCTCGTAGCGGTTCCGGTAGTCGTTGAGCCGCGCGGGAAGATGGTCGGGCCAAACCGTCGCGACCGCTTGCAGCAGACGGTCGCTGATCGCCGGGCCCATGCCCAGCTTTTCCGTGAAGCCGTCCACGAGGCTCTTGACCTTGAACGCCTTCGGCACGCGATGTGTACCGAAGGCCCGAATGAACAGAAAGAGGTCTTTGCCATAGCGCTTCGCCGCGTCATAGGCGCCGCGGTGCATGTACTCGCCCGCGACAGGCAGGCTCTCGAACTTGCGCAGAATATCGCGCCGTACCTGCTCGAGTTCATCGGGATCGTTGGTCCCGATATAAAAAACCTGCGTGTTCCTGTCGACGGGAAAAGTATCGAGCCGCACCGCAAAGACCGCGATTCGCCCGGCCGACCCCGAGGCTTCGAACAGGCGCCGGGGGTCCGCATTGAATCGCGCGGGACTCGACGCGGAGATGTCGCGCACGTGCGTGCAGTACTGATGATCCGACGCCTGCAGAGACGGCGAAGTGACCACGTCCGCTTCCGAAAACTGGCCGCGATCCAGGCGGCTCAGGATTTGCTCGGGCGTGCCGCCCAGTTGCACCCCAAGATGATTGACGAGTTCCAGCGCTCCCGCCGCAGTGATCTGCGCGTACAGCGACAGTTGCGTAAAAGCCGGCCCGCGCCGGATCAGCGATCCACCCGAGTTGTTGCATATCCCGCCGATCACCGACGCGCCGATGCAACTGGAGCCAATCACCGAATGCGGTTCCCGCTGGATCGGCTTCAGCCGCTTCTCCAACTGGTCCAGCGTCACGCCGGGCTGCGCGATGACCTGGGTGCCGTCCTTGATCAGATCGAGTCGGCAAAGGCGCAAGGTGTTGACGATGACCACCGGACGATCGTATCCCTCGGCATGCGGCGTCGAGCCTCCTGTGAGCCCCGTATTGGCGGCCTGAAAGATCATGACGCAGCCCGCCTGATGGCACGCTTTCAATACCTGCCACATCTCGACCAGCGTGCCCGGTTGCACGACAGCCAGCGCCGCGCCAACGCCATAGCGATAGCCTCTGGTGAAGCGTCGCATCTCAAGCTCGCCAGTCAATACAAACCGGCTGCCGACAATCGTTTCGAACTCTTTTACGAGATTCTGCATGGTCCGGATTCGCGGTGGCCTTTCCTGCAATTGCACGCCGTCATCGGCAATCCCTCTGTCACAGCGCCTTGCCTATGCGGTTCGCCATGTCGACAATCCGGACTGCGATACGTTTTTCAAGTCGTTCATCCAGTCGTCCCAGCGGAACACTCGTGCTTAGCGCCACGCGTTTGCCCAATGCGGTTACGCCGACGAAAGCCGCAAAACACGCGAGGCCCTCCGTCACCTCTTCGCGTTCGCGCGCAATACCCGTGGCCCGCACTTCGGCCAGCGCGTCCAGCAGGTCGGCGCGACGCGTAATGGTGTGGGCCGTGAGCGAATCCAGACGCTGGGGCAGTATGTTGCGCAGTTCGTCGTCCGGCAGGCTCGCCAGCAGCGCCTTGCCGAGCGCGCAACAATGCGCCGGCAACCGCGCGCCCAGGTCGGATACCAGCCGCACCGGCCGGGCGGCGTCTTCACGCGCGATGTACACCACTTCGATGCCGTCCAGCACGGCAAGCTGCACGACCTCGTTATGAGCGGCCACGAACTTGGCCGCCTCGTGCCTGAACAGCGCCTGCAAGCGGTCGTGCCTCACATACGCGCTGCCCAGCTCGAACAGCGCGACGCCGACGATGTATCCGCCGTCCCGCTTCTCGACCCAGTGACGGCGCTCCATCGAATCGAGCAGCAGATACAACGTGCTGCGCGAAAGCCCCGTTAGCTCCGCGAGCTTCGACGTGCGTATCGGCGTGGGCGCACCGGCAAGCGCTTTGAGAATGTCGTCGATGCGTTTGAGCGCCGGCACTTCGTACGGCGCACTCGAAGGCGCGTCCACTGTCGCGGCGGTAGTGGCTTTCGGCATGGCGGGGGTGAGAGAGCTGTCCAACACAATGGGATCCTCGCAATTATGTCGGACGCCACTCACGTCTTGTGTTCCGGATTCCGCGACCGCGCAGCGTCATGACCGTGCAACCTTGGCGCCTTCCTGCGGCTCGTCCCGTTCGGGATCGGCGAGCGTTTCGAGCGCACGGTTGTGATGCAGCAGCAGCGCAGCCGCGGCGCCGACAAGGCCCGCGCCCGCGAGACAAAGCAGCCCGGCTCCGAAGCCGCCGGTCGCGTCCTTGATCCAGCCCATCGCATACGGGCCGAAGAAGCCGGCGAGATTGCCGAGCGAGTTCACCGCCGCAATGCCGCCTGCCGCAGCCGCGCCGGAAAGGAACGCCGCAGGCAGCGTCCAGATGATGGGCAGACACCCGAAGATACCGAAGCCCGCGATGGAAAGCGCGATCATCTTGAGCACCGGATTATCCAGCCCCGCCGCGGCCGCAATGCCCCCAGCCGCAATCACCAGTGCGATCGCGACGTGCCGCTTGCGTTCGAGGCTGCGGTCTGAATGACGTCCCCAGTAGACCATGGCCACGAGGCCCACGATGTACGGCAGCGACGTCACGAAGCCGGTCTGCAGATTCGTGAGGCCGAACGCCTTGACGATCTGCGGCAGAAAGAAGCTCAGGCCGTAGTTGGTCGCGTTCGCGCCGAAGTAGATCAGCGCGATGGCGAGAATGCGAGGATTGAAGAGCGCTTCCAGCACGCTGAACGAACGCACGGATTCGCGATGCCGGCGCTCCTGCGCCTGGCGTGCAACGAGCCACGCGCGTTCGTCGTCGCCGAGCCAGTGAGCGTCGGCCGGCTTGTCGGTCAGATAGAGCAGCACGCCGATGGCAAGAATCAGCGCGGGCGCCGCCTCGATCAGATACAGCCATTGCCATCCGGCAAGCCCGCTCTTGCCGTCCAGCGATAGCAGCGCACCCGAGATGGGGCTGCCGATGACAGTCGACAGCGGAATCGCGGCCATGAAGTAGCCGACCACGCGCGCCCTGTATTTCGCAGGAAACCACAGCGTGAGCAGAAAGATGATGCCGGGGAAGAAACCTGCCTCGGCCACGCCGAGCAGAATGCGCAGCGTGTAGAACACGTGCGCGTTCGACATGCCGGTCATGCGCGAGAGATGCGGAATGAACGCCATCGCGCCGGCCAGAATGCCCCACGTGAACATGATTCGCGCAATCCATCGCCGCGCGCCAAAGCGCTCCAGCAGCAGATTCGACGGAACCTCGAAGAAGAAATAGGCGATGAAGAAAATGCCCGCCCCAAAACCAAAGGCGCTCGACGAGAGATCGAGCGCCTTGTTCATCTGCAATGCCGCAAAACCCACGTTGACGCGATCGAGGTAAGCGATGAAGTAGCAAACGATCAGGAACGGGACGAGACGTGCCGTTACGCGCGCCATGGTGCGTGCTTCGAGTTCCATCGATGTCTCCTTTGCAGGCCGGCGTCTCGTTGTCTCGCGGCTGCGGGCAACGGGCCGGACCCATTTTGATGTCGTTCTCGCGGTCGGACGCGGCAGCGGCGCACGGCCGAAGGTTGGACCGGCGTATCGTAAGAGCGCCCGCCGGCAAGGTCCAACAGACTGATGAATTTTCCAGGCGGTTGTACAGGCCGTCGCAGCCTTCAACTCGCGACTTCGCGACGGCCGTGCCTTCTGAGCAGTATCCGTTCCTCGTAACGAGGCCCGTAGGTGCGGTAGGTATCAGCGGAGCGTGTCGAACCAGGCCGTGACGTTATTCGAACCGCCGAGCGTCGTGCCGTCGCCGTAAAGACCGGCAAGAAAGGTACCGCGATGGCTCGCGCCCTGAACGGGAACGCCCGTCACGAATCGGCCTCCCGCGGCCAGGACCGGGTAAACCATGCCCGGGTGAATCGCTTCGTCGGCGAGGCCATATATGAAGCGGATGGGGCTGTCGTAGTTCCAGTATGTGGCGCGATTGGCCGCGAGATGCTGAAGGAATGCGCTGTTTTGCGCCGCGGTGAAGCGCTCGAAAAAGTCAGGGACGAGCAGGTTCGAACCCGTCGGCGTGGGCTTCGACGAATCAACGTCCACTTTGTAGTCCGCCCAGTACTTCGTGGCGAAGTCGTGAAACTCGGGACGTACCGCGCTTTTCATCAAACCCTTCAAACCGTACTGCAATTCGTAGCTCCCCAGCGTCACGATCATGCAGACAGAAATCCAGTCGGGAAGCGCCGGATAGGTCGTCACACCCTGGGGCAACGCGAAGCTCTGCGCGCCCGCCCAGAAACGCCACGCTTCGTTCAAGTCGTTGAACGGGCTCGCAACGGCGGTGGCCGCAATGGGCCGGGACTGCTTGCGCAATGCCTGATGCAGCCACTGCGTATTGACCGCGCCTTGCGACCAGCCGTGCAGAAACAGCTTCGACGGCGTGACGCCCAGCTTGCGCATGGCCGCTTGACCGGCCGCGAGCATGTCGAGACAGGTGCGCACCGTCACGTCCTTCACGGCATACGCCTCGCCGCGTCCGTCGCGAAACGGCCCTTTGCCCACATAGTCCGCCGCGATCACCGCATAGCCCTGCCCCGCGAAACGGTGCACGTTGAAGAGCGTTTCCAGCGAATCCCCCGCGTCGGTCAGCTGGCGGTCGGCATCGGCAAGAAGCGTGAGATTGGACGGCACCTGGTCGAAGGAAAGGATCGTGCCGTGTTGCCACGACACCAGCGGAATTGCACCCTTCGCTCCCACAGGCAACGCCAGCAGCCCGCTGACCTTGACCCGCTCGCCGCTTTCGGGATTCACCGTGAAGGTGACGACGCGATGCAGATCCACGTCGAAGCACGCACCATGCGTTTTCGCATCGAACGCAGGGAGAATGGCGGGCTTGTTGAAGAGCGGATAGGCCGACGCCACGAGCTTGTCGAGGCGGTCTGCGGTGACCCGGCATGTGCGGTCGATACCGCTTGCTGCGGCAGGAACGCTGCCCGCCGTGGCCGCATGCGCATCGGTTAGCGCAATTGCCGCCAGTGCGGCAGCGCCGCGCAACAAGGTACGTCGCGGCCCGTTGACCTCGCCGTCTTCCGACGCAGCTGACGGAACGCCTGCAATAAACGACATAGGGATATCTCCGTGATGGCTGAAAGAAGCATCTGCGCAGACCGCGGCGGCATCTGCCCCGATCTGCAACCGGAAAATCCTGGTCGTGAATTGCGGGTTCGTTGTTGAGCTATCTCAAGGCGTCGGCGTTCGTGAATCAGATGGCCGAAGCACGAAATTCGTCCTTCAACGCGTGGTACAGGCGCCGGTAACGTGCGAGCCGCTCGTCCAGCATCGCCCGCATCGGCACGGAAGGCTCGTATCGCTCGACCACGGGCGGCGCCACACATACGGCATCGAGCGCCTCGCCGCTGCAGGCGAGACGCGCGAGTCGCCCGGCGCCGAGAGCCGCGCCTACTTCGCTGCCTTCGTGCAGGTCGAGGGGAAAGCCGAGCGCCGTAGCGCACAGACGCCCCCACAACGCGCTGCGCGAGCCGCCGCCGATAAACGATGCACGCTCCAGTTGCGTGCCGGCCCCTTGCAGCGCCGCATAGCCGTCGGCCATCGCGAAGGCCACGCCTTCCATCACGCTGTAGGCGAGATCCGCGGCGTCGTGCGATGCCGTCATGCCGAAGAACACGCCCTTCGCATCCGCTGCGTTGTGCGGCGTGCGCTCGCCGTTCAGGTAGGGCAGGAAGATGGGCGCTGTCGCCGCTTCGCCCGCGGGCGCGATTTCCACCAGTTCGGCAACGGTCGTTTTCAGCACGCGCGACAACCACTGAAGGCTTGCGGCAGCGGAGAGGATCACGCTCATCTGATGCCATTGACCCGGCACGCAGTGGCAAAACGCATGCACGGCCTGGGCGGGGTTCGGCGCGTAGCGCCCGGTCGCCGCGAACAGCACGCCTGAGGTGCCGAGCGAAAGAAACGCATCGCCGGTCTTGGCGACGCCAATGCCAATGGCGCTCGCCGCGTTGTCTCCCGCGCCGCCGCACACCACCACACGCTCATGCAGTCCCCATTCGCGACGCAAGTCGTCGCGCAACGGTGCGCCCGGCTCGCTGCCCTCCACGAGGCGCGGCATGTTCTCACGCGTCAGCCCCGTAGCCTCCAGCATGCGATCCGACCAGTCCCGCCTGCCGACATCGAGCCACAGCGTGCCCGACGCATCGGACATCTCGGAGACGAACTCGCCCGTCAAGCGCCACGCAATATAGTCCTTCGGCAGCAGCACTTTCTGCACGGAGGCGAACACGGCCGGCTCGTACTTCGAGAGCCACAACAGCTTCGGCGCGGTGAAGCCCGGCATCGCCAGATTGCCGGTAATCGCGCGCGAATCCGGCACGAGCGTTTCCAGTTCGACACACTCGGCATAGGCGCGCGTGTCGTTCCAGAGAATGGCCGGGCGCAGCACGTTTGCCCCACGGTCCAGCAGCGTCGCGCCGTGCATCTGTCCTGAAAGCCCGATGCCGCGCAACCGCGCAAATGCGCGAGGTTGCGCCGCGCGAATCGCGTCGACGGCATCGAGCGTTGCCTGCCACCAGTCCTGCGGGCTCTGCTCCGACCAGTGAGGATGCGGACGGTCCACACGCAGCGCAATGCCGGCGCTCGCCACGACGTTGGATGAATCGTCCGTCAGAACTGCTTTGACTTCCGAAGTACCGAGATCAATGCCGATATAACTCAAGGTGCGATCCTGTTGATGGGCGGGTAGCGTGGGCAGCGGGTGAGCGAAGGTTGCCCCGGCTTGACCCGAAAGCGGTCCGATACGTGTTCAGGCGGCCTCTTTCTGCGCGTGCGCCGACGGTTCGTTGAGCCGATGCAGCGCGCGGAATTTCGAGGGCGGCATGCCCTTTTGCGCCAGAAATTGCCGGTTGAAATTGGACACGTTGTTAAAGCCCACGCGATAGCAGATGTCCGTCACGCCAAGACTCGTGCACATGAGCAGCTCGCACGCCTCGTTCAGGCGCAACCGGTTCTGGTACTGCACGAAGGTGCAGCCGGTATGTCGCTTGAAAAAGCGGGTAAACGTGCTGATGCTCATGCCGGAAAGCTCCGCCACGTCGATTTCGCGCAGATTGCCCGCGAGGTTCTGGCGTATGTACGAGAGCACCTGATTGATCGTGGAAGACATGTAGCGCTGCGCGTTGACGTCGTAGGACGGCCCCGCCAGCATCTTTCTGTCCGCGCAGTGCGTGAGTTCGTCGAGAATCGTCATGAGCAGCGCCACGCGGCGTGCTCCGTGCGCGTCGCACAGCGCCTCGATCAGCGGTGCGACGGCAAGACCGAGACGATCGGGAAACTGGATGCCGCGCGAAGCCTCGTCGATGAGCGCGAGCACGGGGCCCAGCTCCGCGAACGCCGACACCATGCGTTGCACCGCTTCGCGCGAGAACTGCAGCACCAGGTCGCGCGACGGTACAGCGACCTCATGGCCGCCGTCGCTCACCCAGTTGTGCGGCAGGTTCGGTCCCGTCAACACGAGATTGCCTCGCGCAAAGTCGCCGATGTAGTCGCCAACGAAACACTTGCCCGACGATTCGCGAATGACGTGAATCTCGTACTCCGGATGGAAATGCCACTTCGCCACCGTGTGCGGATAGTCGTGAACCCATGCACGGAACGATTCATCCTGCCGGGTATGAACGAGTTCGAGATCCGGATTCATGCGTCGTCTCCTTCACGTGTCGCTACGCGGCGCATCTCATGGCGGGGCTAATGCACACCCAGCGTGGGCGCCGCGTGGTGGGTGGAGTGGTCGGGCGGCTGGTTTGCCGCATCGTACTGCAGATCGAGCGAGAGGTTTTCGCCGCTCTTCGCATCGAACACATGCAGGTCGTGCACGGCGAATTCGAGCGTCACGTTCGCGCCGGGCGTCGGCACGCTGGTCGCCGGAATCAGCGCGGCCACGCGCTCTGCCGAACACTCCACCGTGACGAGCGCTTCCGCGCCCAGCATTTCGACCAGTTCCACGGTGCCCTGCAGCGCGAGCGTTCCGGCAGCGCGCGCCGCCGCGCCAATACGCACGTAGTTCGGCCGCACCGCGAGCTTCACGGCCTGCGCGTTGGACAGACTGCCGAAGCGCGCGCCGTGTAGTTCCCAGCGTTCGCTCTTCATTTGCACCGCGATGGTCTCGCCGTTGCGCTCCACCACGCCGTCAAGGAAGTTCATGGCCGGCGTGCCGATAAAGCCTGCCGCAAACGACGTGCGAGGGTACCGGTAAAGCTCGGTCGGCGTGCCTTGCTGTTCGATGCGGCCGCCGCGCATCAGGATGACCCGGTCCGCAAGCGTCATCGCTTCGAGTTGATCGTGCGTCACGTACACCGTGGTGGTCTTCAGGCGCTGATGCAGACGCTTGATGTCGGTGCGCAACTGCGCCCGCAGTTGCGCGTCCAGATTCGAGAGCGGTTCGTCGAAGAGGAACACCGAGGGCGTCTTGATCATCGCGCGTGCAATGGCCGCCCGCTGCTGCTGACCGCCCGACATCGCACGCGGCTTGCGTTCGAGCAGCGCGTCGAGATTCAGCGTGGCCGCCACCTCGCGCACACGACGGTCGATTTCGTCTTTGGGCGTCTTGAGCCGGCGCAGACCGAACGCGATGTTGTCGTACACGTTCATGTGCGGATAGAGCGCGTAGTTCTGAAACACCATCGCGACGTTGCGCTCGCGCGCCGGCGTCTGGTTGACCACCGTGCCGCCTATCAGCAGGTCGCCGCCGGTAATGTCCTCGAGCCCCGCGATCATCCTCAGCATGGTGGACTTCCCACAACCCGACGGACCCAGCAGCACCACGAACTCGCCCTCTTCGATATGCAGGTCGAGCGGGTGCAGCACTGGCGCGCCGCCGTCGTATTGCTTGGTCAGCCCCTTGCAGACGATATTGGCCATGGCTCAATCCATCTCGATCTGGATCTTGACGTCTTCGGGGCGCCCCGCGGCGGCTTCCTCGAACGCCTTCACACCCTGCGAGAACGCGAACTTGCGAGAGATGAACGGCTTCACGTCGATCGCGCCCGAACTGATGAGTGCGAGCGCTCGCGGAAAGATATTGGCATAACGAAATACCGACTCGAGCCGCACTTCCTTCGCCTGCATCGCAACCACGTCCAGCGCGACCGGGTTCGCCGGCATGCCGACGAGCACCGCACATCCGCCGGGGCATACGAGATCGAGCAGCGTTTCGAATACGGCGGCATTGCCCGATGCTTCGAAGACCACGTCGGCGCCCCAGTCCTGCGTCACCTGCCGCACCACGTCGGGCAGCGATTGCTCCGCCGCGTGCACCGTCACCACGGCAGGATGGTTGGCGAAATGCGCGAGTTTCTCCTTCACCACGTCCGCGAGAATCACGCGCGATGCGCCGCCTGCCAGCGCCGCGAGCGTCGTCATCGCGCCGATGGTGCCCGCGCCGATCACGACCGCTACGTCTCCGGGCTTCATGGCCGCCTTCTTGGCCGCCTGCAAGCCAATGGAAAGCGGCTCGACGATCGCGCCTTCCGCGAAGCTCACGTTATCGGGCAGACGGTACGTGAACGCCGCCGGATGCACCACATACGGCGTGAGGCAACCGTGGATGGGCGGCGTGGCCCAGAAGCGCACAGCAGGGTCCAGGTTGTAGAGCCCGCGCATGGTGGCGGGCGAATCGAACTGCGGAATGCCGGGCTCCATGCAGACGCGGTCGCCCACGCTGAGGTGACTCACCTCCTCGCCCACCTCCACCACCGTGCCGGATGCTTCGTGGCCGAGCACCATCGGCTGCTCCACCTTGAACGGCCCGATGCGGCCGTGCGTGAAGTAGTGAACATCGCTGCCGCACACACCCACGGTATGGATGCGGATCTTGACGTCGCGCGGCCCCACCGCGAGCGGCAGGTCGATGTCGCGCAGGCTCAGGCGGCGTGCTTCTTCGAGTACGAGGGCTTTCATCGGAGCGTTCTCCTTATTTTCCTTTGAGCATTGAGTTCAGCAGGCGGCTCAGCACGCCCACGAAAATGATGGGCGGGATGGCGAGCAACACCGTGGATGCGTTGATCACGCCCCATGGCACTTCCTGGCCCAGCGACGTGAATGCGGACGCCACGACAGGCAGCGTCGCGCTGCGCGAGGACGTGAGCGCAAGCGCGATCATCAGTTCGTTCCAGACCAGCACGAAGCTGAACACGATGCCGCCCATCAACGTGCTGCCGCAGCTAGGCAGCGCAATGCGCCAGAACACGGCGTAAGGCCCGTAGCCGTCCAGCGTCGCGGCCTCCTCGATCTCACGCGGCATGCGCTGGAACACGGGAATCGAAAGCCATGTAATGGTCGAGAGCGTGGTCAGCAGATACGTCACGATCATGGAGAGCCGCGTGTCGTAGAGCCCCAGGTCGATCCAGATGGCGATGAGCGGAATCGCCACCGCGACAGGCGGCAAAAACCGCAGCGAGAGCAGAAAGAACTGGATGTCGCGTTTGCCCGGCACGTGAAAGCGCGCAATCACGTAGGCCGCCGGCACGCCGAGCACCGTGCCCAACAGCACGGCGGTGCCCACGATCAACGCGCTGTTTTGCAGCGCAATGAGCACTTCAGGGCTCGATATGACCTGACGGTAGTTTTCCAGCGTCGGCGTGAAAATGAATCGCGGCGTGGGCGTGACAATGTCGAGCAGATGCTTGAGCGAGTTGAGCACTGCCCACACGATCGGAAATGCGGCCACCAGCACGAGCGCGCCGCCGAACAGCAAGACCGTGCTGCGGGATATCAGTCTTCCCATTTGCTCACCCGTTTCCAGATCAGGGTAAAGATGAGGGTGGTGGCCACCATCATCAGCACCGCCATGCTCGACGCGTACGACACCTTGCCGGAAAGACCGATGCCTTGCGAATACGCGTACATGTCCAGCGTTTCGGTGGACACGCCGGGGCCGCCCTTGGTCATCACGTAGATCAGGTCGAACGATCGCAGCGACTCCACCATCTTGATGAACACGAGGCTCATGATCGGCGCTCTCAGCATGGGCAGCGCGATCCACGCGTAGACCTGCCACGTCTTCGCATAGTCGAGCCGGGCGGCTTCCAGCGGCTCGGGCGGCAGCGTCTCCAGCAGCTTGAGCACGACCACGGCAAAGAACAGACCCCATTGCCAGATGTCCACCAGCGCGACCGCGTAGAGCGCCATGGACGGGTCCGACAGAAAGGCCGTATTCGGTATGCCGAACACGCCGAACAGCCAGCTCAGAATGCCGCTCAACGGCGAGTACATGAACTTCCAGATGAACGCCGCCGAAACGCGAGGCAGCAAGACCGGCACGATCAACAGAACACCGATCAGATTGCGCATGCGCCCACGCACGTTCTCGAACAGATAGACGGCGATCACGATGCCCACCGCGACCGCGCCCAAAACGGTGACGACCTCCCAGATCGCGGAGACCTCGATGGAGTTGATGAAACGCCGGTCCGTCGCCAGACGCACGAAGTTGCGAAACCATACGTACTCGCTATCTGTGTAGCGAAGCACGCGGTTCTTGAGCGCGAGATTGATGGCCGCCACAGTGGGCACGAGGCCCAGCACCGCCATCACGACAAGCGGCGGCACGAGAAACACGAACGGAAGACTGGTCTTGCCGCGATTGAACATGGCCTGCTCCAGCATGCATCGGAATGAGGCACGTCGCCGTGCCCCGGGGAACACGTCACTTGCGCCCGTGTTCCATCGCGTCCTGGGCGTACTGCACGGCATCGTTCAACGCGCCCTGGATGTCCTTCTGCGTGCCGGTAAAGATCTCTTCGAGCGCGACACCCAGGTTGTCGCCGATATCGGGCCACTGCGGCGTGCGCCAGAACGTGACCTGCGAAACGGGGCCGGTATCTTTCAGGCCGGCCAGAATCTGCGGCTTCACGTGCTTCTGGAAGTAGTCGCTCTGAATCGTGCTCGTGCGGTTGTAGTCGCTGAACACGTTCGCGCGCAGGCGCGCCTGCTCCTGCTCCTTGCTCGTTGCCCACGCGATGAACCTGCCCGCCGCCTGACGCGTGCATTCGTCCTTCGCGCCCACCGCGGAAATGGCCAGACCGTGGCCGTAGGCAGCCGAGGGCAGCGGTGCGGGCGGTCGCGCGTAACCCACCTTGTCCACGACGCTCGACTTGGTCGGGTCTTCCATCCAGTCCGCAAACGGCGTGGACTCGATCATGAATGCCACCTTGCCGGAGCGGAACGCTTCGAGCGCATTGCTCCAGTCATACGTGGCCGAGCCGGGCGGCGCGTAGCGGAAGAGATCGGTGTAGAGCTGGGTCGCCTTCACGACAGCGGGCGAATTGAAATCCGCCTGGCCCGACTTGTCCGTCCACGTGCCGCCTTCGCCCAGCATGAACGGCGCCCAGCGCCAGACGTTCATGCCCGAGCCGCGCTGGCCGCGCGCCACCCATCCATAGAGGTTCGGCGGCGCGTTGAGCTTCTTGATGTCCGCAACGAGTTCGTCGAGCGTGCGCGGCACCGGCATGTGGGCCTTCTCGAGCAGGTCGCGCCGATAGAACAGAAAGTCCGATCCGCCGATCAGGGGTGCGAAATACGCGACGTTCCTGTAGCTCGCCACCGCGCGGCGCGCCGGCAGAAAGTCGTCGTAATCGGCTTCCTTCGGGTAGTACTTGAGCAGCGGAACGATCCAGCCCGCCTGTGCAAACTCCGAGACGTTGGCTTCGTCCACATAGTAGATCTGGTACGAGCCCGCACCTGTCGAAGCATCGAGCCGCGACTTCGCGCGCCGGTCGCTTTCGCCGAAATAGCTGATCTCAATCCTCGTGCCGCTCTTCTTTTCATAGTCCGGCAGCGACTTCTCCATCACCGCCATGCCCAACGTCTTCTGCCCGAGCACCTTGAGTACGGGCACATTGCACGATTGCGCGAACGACATGACCGGCACGGTCGCGCCGATGAGCGCACACAGTGCGCCATGATGGAATCTGTTCACAGCTGTCTCCTGGAATCTTGATTGGAATTCTCGTTATCAGCCGGACATTCGTGCATCCGGGCGGATAGCGTTTGCACGGTACCACCCGCCTTGTCGCGTCAGCCACGCCAAAGCAGCGCGGCTGTCGATACTTTTTTCTCAATGCTTGTGTGCGGTGCGGAAATTCGTATCGCCGGGGAGGATCGGCGCGCAGCGTGAGTGCGTGCGCTCGGGCACGGGTGTGCCCCGGTATGGACGCGTGAAGCGTCGCAGCAATGGCGTGTGAACAGGTCGAGGCTGCGTTCAGCGCGGAACGCAGCGCTCGATCATGTGGCGATCATGCCGAGAGGTAATCGGCGAGCCGCACGAGCATGGCGTCGCACGCGCGCATTTGTTCGACCGTCACGAATTCATCGGGCTTGTGCCCCTGATCCATACTGCCCGGGCCGCATACGACAGTCGGAATGCCCGCCTGTTCGAACAAGCCGCCTTCGGTGCCGAACGCGACCGTGCCGAATTCCGTCGATCCCGCCAGCAGCGCGACGAGACGCGCCGCCTCGCTCTGCGGCGAGATCGCCAGTCCTGGATAGGCCGAAAGCGCTTGAAGCGTGATGCCGGTTTCCGGCTTCACGGCGCGCATCTTCGGTAGCAGTTCGGACTCGGCGTACTGCTGCAATCTGTTGGCGACCGTGCTGGCGTCGAAGCCCGGCAACGCGCGCACTTCGAAATCGAACTCGCATTCGGCGGGCACGATATTGAGCGCACGCCCGCCGCGAATCACGCCCGTTTGTACCGTCGAGTATGGCGGGTCGAACCGTTCGTCGTGGTGCTTGGGCTGCGCGAGTGTCTGTCCGATTTCTTCGAGATGAGCGATCAGACGCGCCGCATACTGAATCGCGTTCACGCCATATGGCGCGTAAGCGGAATGACACGCGGCGCCTTTCACACAGCAACGCATGGCGAGCTTGCCTTTGTGCCCCAGCACAGGCTTCAATTCAGTGGGCTCGCCGATCAGACACAGCACCGGTTTATGTTCGCGCCGTGCGAGTTCGTCCAGCATGGAACGAACGCCGAGGCAGCCCACCTCTTCGTCGTACGAGAACGCGAGATGCACGGGCATCTTCAGATCGCGCTGGACGAACATCGGCACCGCCGCAAGCACCGATGCCAGAAAGCCCTTCATGTCGGCCGTGCCCCGCCCATAGAGCCGGCCTTCTTTTTCGACGAGACTGAAGGGATCGATAGTCCACGCCTGGCCCTCCACGGGCACCACGTCCGTATGCCCCGAGAGCGCAACGCCGCCGCGATCGCGCGGGCCGATCGTGGCAAAGAGATTCGCCTTGGTGCGCTCGTCGTTGTAGAACAGCTCGCATTCAACGCCTTGCTGCGCGAGGAAGTCCCGCACGAACGCGATCAACGCGAGATTGGAGTCGCGGCTCACTGTTGCGAAACCCACCAGCGTTTCGAGCAGCGCGCGACTCGACATCTCACTCATCGCCTGGCACTCCGTAGCTGGGCGCCACGGTCGGGTTCAACGCGCGTGTGACGTAGTCTTGCATCTGCGGCTTGTAGGCGGCCCACAGGCTGCCGAGCTGACCGATGGGATCGTCGTCGGCCCAATCGACCCGCAGGTCCACGAGCGGCCAGCTCAAGTCGCCGACGATCTTCAGCGCCGCCGAATGGACCGGCCCCGCTTCGCCCCCTGCGGCCATTGCGGCCCGCATCGCCGCGAGCAGACGGTCGGCGAGCGTGCCCTGCGCGTCGGCAAACGCAGCCGGCATCGCTTCGATCACGTGTACGCCGGCCAGCATGTTGCCCGCTGCGACGCACTGGTCGCCCGCCACGGCGTGATAAGTGCCGAGTGCTTCCTTGCCGCTGAAGAACGCGGTCCGGCCTTGCGCGTCGATCGCCGTGACCTGGCGATACTCGCGCCATTCGTCTGCATCGAGGGCCTGTTTCAAGGCCTGAGATGGATCGAGCCGCCTCGCTTCGAGCAGATCGAGCACACGCGGGCCGAGTGCGGGCAACGTGACGTTCTGCGTCGCGACTGCGCCGACACCAGCGCGCAGCCATGGACAACGCGCACCCACCGCAATGCTGGACGAACTGATCGCAACGCCCAGTTGTCCCGTCTTCTCACAGCGTCCGACGATAGAGAAAGTCATGCGCGCTCCTTCAAGCCTTCGGCGGCGTCCAACCATCGGGAATGACGGCGATGACGTCGATTTCCATGAGCCATTGCGGCTGACCCAATGCCACGACCGTAAGCCCGGTCGAAATCGGGAACACGCCCTTCAACCACTTTCCCACTTCCCGATAGACCGGCTCGCGATAGCGCACGTCGGTGAGATACGTCGTGGTCTTGACGATATGCGAAAGGTCGCTGCCCGCTTCTTCGAGCAGTTGCTTCACATTCTTCATGGCCTGTTCCGCCTGCGCGCGCGCATCGCCCAGGCCCACGAGATTGCCGTCGAAATCCGTGCCGACCTGCCCGCGCACATAGACGGTGTTGCCCGCGCGCACGGCCTGACAAAGATCGTTGTCGAGCGTCTGGTTCGGGTACGTATCCTTCGTGTTGAACATGCGGATACGGGTGTGCGTAGGTTGGCTCATCGATTCACCTTCGTCGTTTGTCTGGTTGTCTGCGTCACTTTTTGCGTAATGGTTCGCGTAGAGGCGTGATTACGCGGTCGCCCGAACCTGTTGCTCGGGCTGCGGTTTCTTCGCCTGCGAATCAGGCCCGTCGTAATACGTCTGATACTTGCGTTGCATGACGATATGGTCCGCGATATGCCTTGCGTCATGCCACACGCCCCAGATGAATGCGGAACCGCGTCGCGACAGCCACGGCAAGCCGAGGAAGTACACGCCCGGCTCCTTCGATACGCCACGCTGATGCCTGGGCTTGCCGTTCCCGTCGAACGTATCGACCTGCAGCCATCCGAAGTCGGTGGCAAAGCCTGTCGCCCAGATGATGGACGTCACGCCCGCTTGTGCGAGATCGAGTTTCAGCAGCGGATGGGTCACGCATTCGGGGTCCGGCGGAAGGAGGCGCGCGTCGGGTTCCTCGGGCAGATCAAGACCGTTGCGCGCGACGTAGGCGTCCGCGGCGTCGAGCAGCGAAAGATAGTTTTCATCGCCGCGTGCGATGTTTTCGGCAAGATCGGCGTCGAAGTGCGCCACGTTGCCTTCGAACGATTTCGTCAGACCGACAAGCGTGATGCCCTGATGTGCGAGCCGGCGAAAGTCCACGGTCTGCCCGCCGCGCGCACCGCTCACCGCGATGGTGACGTGCTCGCGCCCCGGCTTCATGACCTCGGCATCCCACTCGCCGAGCACGCCGAGCCACCAGCAGAAATCGCGTCCGCGATACGCGCGCGGCGGGCGGTCATGCGCACCGACCGAGAGAAACACGCGCTTGCCCGCGCGCTGCAATTCATCGGCGATCTGAACGCCCGACGATCCCGCACCCACCACGAGAACACCGCCCTCGGGCAATTGCTGCGGGTTGCGATAGTCGGCGGAATGAATCTGCAAAAGCGCTGCGTCCTGCGGCGCGATGGATGGAATCACAGGCTTCTGAAACGGCCCGGTGGCAACCACCACACGCCTCGCTTCCATCACGCCATCGGACGTCTCCACGGTAAAACCAGGCCGTCCATTGTTGCGCACCACCCTCTTCACCTCGATGCCTGTGCGAATCGGCGCATCGAATTTTTTTGCGTACGCGACGAAATAGTCGGCCACCTCTTCCTTCGGCGCAAAGCCATCGGGCGCCGTTTCGGCGAACGCCATATTGGGGAACCGGTCGTGCCATGCCGGACCGTTCGCGACGAGCGAGTCCCATCGTGCCGTGCGCCAGCGCTCCGCAATGCGCGCGCGTTCCAGCACCAGATGCGGCACGCCGTGCCGGCTCAAATGTTCACTCATGGCGACGCCGGCCTGGCCTGCGCCGACCACCAGCGTATCGATCGATGTTGTTTCCACTGTCATGGCTATGTCCTTGCGGGAGACCGAATGTCGTCGTCGGAATCTACGCGCCGGGGCAGGATCGACAAAATATTTTCAAAAAATGCATGGCATCGGGTTTTCCTATGCAAGCTTTTTTGTCGCCGCCACAATGCGCCGCATTCAGGCTCAGAAACCGTGGAGCGACGCCGATGGAAAACCACCCGTTACGCTATTCGCTGCGCCAGTTGCGGTACTTCGTCGTCACGGCGGAAACCTTGTCCTTCACCGCCGCCGCCAAGGAACTGCACATTTCGCAGCCGTCCGTCTCGACGGCGTTGGCGGACCTGGAAGTGTCTTTCGGCGTGCAGCTTTTCATCCGGCATCACGCGAGCGGTCTCTCGCTTACGCAAGCGGGGCGCGATCTGCTGGGCCAGGCGCGCAACCTGCTCAAGATCGCCGAAGAATTGCAGATGGCCGCCAAGGAAATGGATGGCGGCATGACGGGGGCCATCGCTCTGGGCTGCCTTGTGTCGCTCGCGCCGCCTTTGATGCCGGGGCTCATCAGCCGCTTTACGGAGGCTCATACGGGCATTTCGTTTCGCACGGTAGAGGGGCACCAGGATGCGCTGCTGCGCGGCTTGCACGACGGCTCGCTCGACATAGCGCTGACCTATAGCCTCGACCTCACGGAAGACATCGCGTTCACGCCGCTGCTTTCCTTGCCGCCGTACGCGATCCTGCCGCGCACGCATCGCCTCGCGCGCGCACGCAAGATTTCGCTGGCCGATCTGCTGCACGAGCCTTACGTGATGCTCGATTTACCGCATAGCCGCGAATATTTCGCCGCGCTGTTCGACGCTGTCGGCAGCAGACCTGTACCCGCGTTTCGCTCGTCGCAACCGGAAGTCGTGCGCGGCATGGTGGCCAACGGACTCGGCTATAGCCTGCTCAACTTCCCGCTCAAATCCACGCGCACGGTGGATGGCGAAGAGTTCGTCATCAAGCGTTTCAAGGAAAGCGCCAACGCGACGACGCTCGGCATTGCGCAGTCGCGCACGATGAAGCCGCGGCAAGTGGTGCATCGCTTCACGTCGTTCTGCGAGAACTACATCCGGCGGTTGCATATCGACGCCTGAGGGCCTCTGCATAGCCAAAAGCTTTGCCTTGTATCCAAAAACAATATTTTGACTGGCATATTGGCTTGATAGATTCCGTCCATGTCGAGCGCATTGCGGCACGCGCTTTTCGAAAGGCATGCGAGGGAACACGCCATGGACAACGCGGCACTGAACAAGCTGGTCGATGCCTTGCGCGACGGATGCGATCGCTCGTTCAGCGATGCCAGGGCCATGCCGCCCGGTGTCTATACGTCGGCCGACTTTCTTGCGCTCGAAGAGCAGCACATCTTCGCGCGCGAATGGCAGTGCCTGGGGCGTGCAAGCGCACTCAAGGCGCCCGGCGATTACCTGACGGCGCGAATCGGCGCACAGCCTGTCGTGGTGTTGCGCGACGAACAGATGCAGCTCAAAGCAATGTCGAATGTGTGCCTGCATCGCATGTCGGTACTGCTGGAAGGGCGCGGCAACGTGCGGCGCGTGATCTGTCCTTATCACGGGTGGAACTACGCATTCGACGGTGCGCTGAAGGGCGCGCCCATGATGGACCGGCAGCCAGGCTTCTGCAAAGAACAGTACAGGCTGCCCGCCGTGCGCTGCGAAGAATGGCAAGGTTGGATCTACGTGACGCTGGACCCTGCTGCGCCGCCCGTGCAGGAGCAACTCGCCGGGCTGACCACGCTGATCGAAGCGTACGGCATGAGCGATTACATCGAAACGTTCTATGAAGAGCACGTGTGGGACACGAACTGGAAGATCCTCGCGGAAAACTTCATGGAGAGTTATCACCTGCCCATGCTGCATCGCGCTACGGTGGGACCGCATTCGAAGCTCGAGGAGATGGAGTGCCCGCCTGGCCACGCCGCGTTCAACTATCACTGGATCACGAAAGAGGCGTCGTTGCCCATCGGCAATGCGCACCCCGACAACACGCGCCTGACGGGCCACTGGCGCAAGACCACGGCGTTGCTGGCGATCTATCCGACGCATCTCGTCACGCTTACGCCCGGCTATTTCTGGTATCTCGCGCTACAACCGCAAGGCGTGGGGCAAGTGCAGATCCGCTTTGGCGGTGGCCTCGCGCCCGAGTTTATCGCCGACCCTGAAGCGAACAAGCACATGGTCACACTCAAGAAGCTGCTCGACGAAGTCAACGCCGAAGACCGGCGTGGCGTGGAAGCGGTGTTCCGCGGCGTGCATGCACCGCTTGCGAAGCCCGGGCATCTCAGCCATCTCGAACGCCCCAACTACGACTTCGCACGCTATCTCGCAGGCAAGCTGCAATCGCATTAAGAAAGACAGGACGCAATCACGATGTCGAACCCTTCCTTCATTTCGTTCTCGGGCGTGAGCAAATCGTATGACGGCACAAACTACGTCGTCGACGATCTGAACCTCGACGTTCGCAAGGGAGAATTCCTGTCGCTGCTGGGACCGTCCGGTTCGGGCAAGACGACCACGCTGATGATGCTCGCGGGATTCGAGTCGCCCACGCAGGGGGAGATTCGCCTGGACGGCAAGCGGCTCGACGACAAGCCGCCGCATCAGCGCGACATCGGCATGGTGTTTCAGAACTATGCGCTGTTTCCGCACCTGACCATCGCCGAGAACGTCGCGTTTCCGCTTTCGGTTCGACGTGTGAGCCGCGCGGAACAAAAGACCCGCGTCAAGCGCGCGCTCGACATGATCGAGCTGCCCCATCTGGCCAACCGCCGTCCTGCGCAGCTGTCGGGCGGACAGCAACAGCGCGTCGCACTCGCGCGCGCGCTCGTATTCGAGCCCAGCGTGGTGCTGATGGACGAACCGCTCGGCGCGCTCGACAAGCGCCTGCGCGAAACGATGCAATACGAGATCATGCGGCTGCACCGCGAGTTGTCGCTGACGATCGTCTATGTCACGCACGATCAGGCCGAAGCGTTGACCATGTCCGATCGCGTCGCGGTGTTTTCCGACGGCCGCATTCAGCAGGCGGCGACGCCGAGCGAACTCTACGAGAACGCGCAGAACGCCTTTGTGGCGAACTTCGTGGGTGAGAACAACGGATTGGCGGGACGCGTGGTGAGCTGCGACGACACCTGGGCCACGCTCGCGCTTTCCGACGGCAGCCTCATTCGCGGACGATGCGAGCGCGGCCTGCGCGTAGGCGACGAAGCCATGCTGGCACTGCGCCCCGAACGCGCACACATCGCGGCCGTGGAAGGTTCGCATGTGGACGAACATAACAACGTGGTGCGCGCCCGCGTCGAAGAACTGGTGTATTGCGGCGACCATCACCGCGTGCATCTGACGCTCGGCGCAAGCGATTCGATTGTCGTGAAGGTGCCCAATACGCAGCGTCACACGTTACCCGCATCCGGGGACACCATCGAAGTCGCGTGGCGTCACGACGACTGCAAGATTCTCGCGACAAGCGTGCCGCCGCGTGCGCCCGCCCTCCGCTCTCCCGCCACTCCCTCACCTTCCCTCATCACGACCGCACCCGCAGGAGCCAACTGACATGCGCACCCGACTCAAAGCACAATGCGCCGCACTCGCCGTACTCGCTTTCGCTACCGTGACCACACAGGCCGCGGAAACGCTGAACGTCGTCACGTTCGGCGGTGCATTCGAAGCCGCCGCTAAAAAGGCCTGGATGGATCCGTTCACCCAATCCACCGGCACGCAGTTTTCGCTCGAATCGTATGACGGCGGCCTCGCCAAACTGTCCGCCATGGAACAGGCGAAGAACACGACGTGGGACCTGATCGACCTCGAAACCAACGACGCGATCACGGCCTGCGACGAAGGTCTGCTCAAGAAGTTCGACAAGAAATCGCTCGGTAAAACCAGCGACTTCATTCCGGGCTCGATCAGCGATTGCGCGGTCGCGAGCATGGTGTGGTCCACTGTCTTTGCTTACGACACCAGCAAGCTGAAGACGGCGCCGACCACCGTCAACGATTTCTTCGACGTGCAGAAATTCCCGGGCAAGCGCGGCCTGCGCAAGTCGCCGAAGGTGGCGATGGAATGGGCGTTGATTGCAGATGGCGTCGCGCCGAAGGATGTCTACAAGGTGCTGGGCACGCCCGCCGGCGTAGACCGCGCATTCAAGAAGCTCGACACGATCAAGAAGGACATCGTGTGGTGGGAGTCGGGCGCACAGGCACCGCAGCTGCTTGCCGACGGTGCGGTCGTCATGGTGCAGGCCTATAACGGCCGCATCGACGATGCAGTGAAAAAGGACCACAAACCGTTCAAGACCGTTTGGGATGCGCAGGTCTATGACTTCGAATGGTGGGGCATTCCGGCCGGCGCAAAGCACGCCGATACGGCGGCGAAATTCATCGTTTCGCAGGCTCAACCGAAGGCGTCGGCCGATCTGGCGAAGTACATCGCGTATGCGCCGCCTCGCAAAGATGCCGTTGCGCTCGTCGACAAGCAGCGACTCGCCGACATGCCCACCGCTCCTGAAAACTTCAAGCGTGCGGTACAGATCAACGCGAACTTCTGGGCCGATAACGCCGACGCGATCAACAAGCGCTTCCAGGTCTGGCTGACGCAATAAGACTCGGCAGTAAGACCTGGCAATGAGACTCAAGCAAGGCGAGATGACGACCATGCCCGCATCGATACACGCTTCGATCACCGATTCTCGAACGAGAGCCGATGGACGTGCGTCCTATAACAAGGCGCAACGGCGCGCTTCGATGCGGGCGCTTCTGCTCGCCTTGCCGCTGATCGTATTTCTTCTCTCGACATTCATCGCCCCCATTCTGTTGCTGCTTTCTCGCAGCGTGCAGAACCACGAACTCGCGGAGGGCATGCCCGGCCTCACTCATGCATTGAACGCGTGGGACGGCAACGGCGTGCCCGACGAACACATCTTCGCGCTGCTTGCGGCCGGCCTGAAAGAAGCGCAGGAAAACGAACAGCTCGGCACCGTTGCGCGGCGACTGAACTTCGCGCAGCCCGAGTTTCGCAGCCTCCTGATGCGCACCGCCCGCAACATTCGCGACGATACGCCGCCCGCATGGAAACCCGCGCTCATCGCCATCGACGAACGCTGGAATTCGCCGGAAATATGGCGCTTGCTGAAGCGGGCCGCCGAATCGCCGACGCCCGACTACCTGCTTGCCGCCGTCGATGCACAGGTTACGCCGCAGGGGTCGATCGCGTCGATGCCCGCCAATGCGTCCGTCTATCGGGAAGCATTCGGACGCACGATATGGATCAGCGCGACGGTGACGCTGTTCTGCCTCGTGCTCGGCTATCCGGTCGCATGGTTGCTCGCGAATCTGCCCGCTAAAAGCGGCAACCGTCTGATGCTCTTCGTTATCGTCCCGTTCTGGACGTCGCTGCTCGTGCGCACGACCGCGTGGTATGTGTTGCTGCAACCGGGCGGCGTGGTGAACAGCGTGCTCTCGGGGCTCGGGCTCGCGTCGCATCCCATTCCGCTCGTCTTCAATCGCACGGGCGTGTTGATCGGCATGACGCATGTGCTCCTGCCTTACATGATTCTCGCCATCTATTCCGTGATGAAGAGCGTGCCGCCCGTGTATGTGCGCGCTGCGAAGTCGCTCGGCGCACATCCGTTCACGGCATTCGTGCGGGTCTATATGCCGCAGACGTTGCCCGGTGTCGGCGCGGGATGCTTCCTCGTCTTCGTGCTCGCGCTCGGCTACTACATCACGCCCGCACTGCTCGGCGGCGCCGGCGACGAGATGATCAGCCAGCTCATCGCCATACAGACCAACACGCAACTCAACTGGGGACTTGCGGGTGCGCTGTCGGCCTATCTCGTGATCTTCACGGCGATCTTCTATTTCCTGTTCAACCGTATCGTCGGCATCGACCGCCTGCGATTCGGTTGATCGAAGTCGCTTCGCATTGAAGGAAGAGTCATGCAAGACAAACGCAACACGGTACTGACGGAGCGTATTGCCGCACGCTGGGTGCGCCTGCACACGGCAGTCGTGCTGTTCTTTCTGGTCGCGCCTATTCTCGCCATCATTCCGCTCTCGTTCAACTCGGGCTCGTATTTTTCGTATCCGTTGCAGGGCTTTTCGTTTCGCTGGTACGAGCAGGCTCTGACGAGCGCAGACTGGCAGCGTGCGTTGCTGAACAGCATCGGCATTGGCGCGGCATCCACGTTGATCGCAACGTGCCTCGGCACGCTCGCTGCATTGGGCCTGTCGCGCTCGCAATTCCCGTTGCGCTCGGTCGTCATGCCGATCGTCATCTCGCCGATGATCGTGCCGATCGTCGTCGTTGCTTCGGGGTTCTACCTGATCTTCGCACCACTCGGCCTCGTCAATTCCTATCCGGGCGTGATACTGGCACATGCCGCACTCGGCACGCCGTTTGTGGTCATCACCGTGACGGCCTCGTTGCTTTCCTTCGATCAGAGCCTGTTGCGCGCGGCGTCCGGCCTGGGTGCCACACCGTGGACCGCGTTTCGCCGCGTCACCTTACCGCTCATCACCCCTGCCGTGGCAACGGGCAGCGTATTCGCTTTTGCCACTTCGTTCGACGAAGTCATCGTGATTCTTTTCATCGGCGGCCCGGAGCAGAAGACGGTTCCGCGTCAGATGTGGAGCGGCATTCGCGACTCCATCGACCCATCTATTCTCGCCGTGGCCACGATGCTCATCGTTTTTGCGGTGCTGCTCTTCGCGAGCATCAACTGGCTGCGCGGCCGAGCGGCCGCCGCCAGTCAGGCATTGGTCTGACCGGCGGCGGCGTTCAACCTGCGGCGATTCTCAGCCGTCCGTCGAGGCGCTCACGGATTCCCACGCATCGATCTCTGCCGTCAAAGCAGACAACTTGTTCCGCACGAGTGAAAGTGCGTCGGTGCCCAGCAGCAGATGCGCCGGCGGATGATCCGAAGCGATTGCAGTGAGCATGGCCCGTGCAGCTTTCCTGGGATCGCCCGGCTGCTTGCCGCTTCGCTCCGCACGCGCCTTGCGGACCGGATCGAACACTTCGTCGTAGTCGGGAATCGAACGGGGCGTTCGTGTCATCGAACGGCCCGCCCAGTCCGTGCGAAATCCGCCCGGCGCCACTGCCGTCACGGCAATGCCGAGCGGCTTGACCTCTTTGCCGAGCGCCTCGGAGATACCCTCCAGCGCGAATTTACTCCCGCAGTAGTAGGCAATGCCTGGCATCGTAATGAAGCCGCCCATCGACGTGATGTTCAGGATGTGGCCGCGACGGCGCTCGCGCATGAAGGGCAGCACGGCTTTGATCATCGCCACTGCGCCAAACACGTTCACGTCGAACTGCCTGCGCAACTCCGATAAGGGCGATTCCTCTACGACGCCTTCGTGCCCATAACCCGCATTGTTCACGAGCACATCCACGGGGCCGACGGACGTTTCGATTTCACGCACGATGCCGTCGATCACATCGAACTCCGTTACGTCGAGCACGCGTGCAAATGCGGCGTTCGCCGACAGCGACTCGAAATCGCGCTTTGCCTCATTACTGCGTACGGTACCGACAACTGTGTGACCCTCCGCGAGGGCCTCTTCGGCGAGCGCGCGGCCAAAGCCGCTGCTGACGCCGGTGATAAGCAGAATCTTGCTGGATGCCACGGAAGCTTCTCCCGAATTTCAGTTGGAGAATGCATGCTACTCTCGCGAGGACCACCACATAAGCCCAATTCCGCTGTTTTTCTTGCACAAAACTATGAGCACGAAGCGTACCTCGGCACCCCGTCCGAAGCCGTCGCAGGACAGCCGCAAGCGCATGGTTGCCCTGCTGCAGGCATTGGCTCCCAAGGAGGGCTACAACCTGACCCCGCTGCCGGGCGTCCGCATTCTGCGTTCGAATCGAGCGCTTTCGCGCACGCCGGTTCTTTATGACCCCGGCATCGTGATCGTGTGCCAGGGCCGCAAACGCGGTTACTTCGGCGACCAGCTCTACCTGTATGACGAGCATCACTATCTGGCTGTTTCGGTACCCGTTCCGTTCAGCATGGAAACCGATGCGACGAAGCAGCGCCCGCTGCTCGCGCTGTACCTGCATCTGGACTTCGCGATGGCCGCCGAACTCGCGGCGCAGATCGACAGCGAAGGAGGCGCAACGCACATGCAACCGCCTTTAAGCATGATGTCGACACCCATGGACGACACGATGTCGGGCTCCGTGCTGCGCTTTCTCGATGCGATGCACCGGCCGCTCGAAGCCGCCGTATTGGGGCCTGGATTGCTGCGCGAGCTGTATTTCCGCGTGCTCACCGGCCCTCAGGGAGGCTCGATGCGAGAGGCGCTTTCCATGCGGGGCCCGTTCGGAAAGATAGGCCGCTCGCTACGCCTCATTCACGCGCGCTACGCGCAGCCGCTCGACGTGAGCCAGCTTGCGCGGGAAGCGGGCATGAGTCTTCCGAGCTTCCACCATCACTTCAAGACCATCGCTCAGGTTTCGCCCATGCAGTACCTGAAATCGACGCGCCTGCATCAAGCCAGGCTCCTGATGGTGCGTGAAGACCTTTCGGCGGAGGCCGCAAGCGTCGCCGTGGGGTACACGAGCCCGTCGCAATTCAGCCGGGAATTCAAGCGTCTTTTTGGCTTGCCGCCCGCGGCAGAGACGCGGCGCATGCGCGAGAGCTTTGCGATTCCGCCTGCATTCCCGGATGCAACGTACGTGTCTTCACACTGACTGCTGCAAGATGCGGGCGCGCTGCGGCTTGCAAGGGCATGGGAGCTGAATGTCTCGCATGGGCTGATTGTCCTGCTGGTCGTGGCGATGGTGTTCGGCAGGAAGAAGCTGCGTACCCTGGCCCGCGAAAACGCCAAAGCGCCGCGCGCAACCGGCGTTGAATGAAGCGACCCTGAGGGCCGAACGCGGCAACAACGTTACGACGCAGCCTGTGCATCGCCCTGCTCTTCCAGCATGCGCATCGCGGCCTTCTCGGCGTTCAGCACGTGCTGACGTGCGAGCGCCTGCGCCTCTTCGCCGTTGCGCGCCTTCAATGCCTTGTAGAGGCGGTCGATTTCCTTCAGGCTGCTTGGCAGCCGGTCGGGATGCATGAGCGAGGTCGCGCGCAGCAGATTCACACGCGAATAAAGGCTCGTCAGGATTTCCTTGACGAGCCGGTTGCCGCAGTTGTCCAGCAGTACGTCGTATAGCGCGGTCTTGGCTTCCAGCACGCCCGACTGGTTTTGCGCAGTGGCCTGGGCGCGCAACGCCTTCGCCGCCTCGCCGAACTGCGCAATTGCAGCGTCGCTTGCCAGCCGCGCGAACTCGTGCGCGGCAAAACCTTCCAGCAGCGCACGCAACGCGTAGAGTTCGGCCGCCTCTTCGCGTGACATCACCGCAACCACCGGCCCCTTGTGCGGCACGTTGCGCACCAGTTTTTCCGCTTCCAGCTTACGCAGCGCCTCGCGCACAGACGTGCGGCTCACGCCCAGCGTTTCGCACAACTCCCGTTCGATCAGCCGCGCACCCGGCGCGAAACGGCCGCTCATGATCGCCTGGCGAAGCACATTCTCGACCTGGTGCCGCAACGTCTCAGGCCGGACCAATTCGATATCAGTCGACATTATTGTCTTCCCGTCAGACAAAAACCCAGTCGCCATGATACTTCACTCCGGATACTTCACTCCAACCTGCTTCTGTCACGCGATGAAAGACGGGCACCCCGCGATCAGGCCTAGGTGTTCGCTGGCCTAGTTGTAGCCGAGAATCGCCACCGTGCGCACAGGTGCATGTTCGTCGCCGTTGGAGGCAAGTCGCGAAAGTGTCGTGCCCTGAAGCGCCCGGAACACCGAATCCGTTCCGCGTGCGGGCTCCGCCGCGACGATCCGTGCAAACGCACGGCTTTCGCCGTGCACACGTTTCATGCGCTCAGGCCACGCTGGAAACTCGCCGCGCGTCAGCATGACCCATGCCTATCGAGCGCCGCCGCAAGCAAGGGCGCAGCCAGTTCGGCGCCGTGAATGCCCGTGGTACTCACAATCTCGAGCAACTCCATCAGTTCTCCGGCAGTCGCGCCGTAGCGCAATGCGTTGCGCATGTGCAGCTTCAGACCCGGCACGTAGAGGTGAGTGGCGGACGCATCGAACGCGCAATACATGAACTCCTTGATCTTCGGACTCAACACGCCCGTGCGCCACGGTACTGACGAAAACGCCACGTACGCCTCGAAGAGATCAGGATCCAGTTCGAGCAACCCTTCCCACGTCGAATGCCAATAGCCGCGATGAGTTTCGAAAGCCGCCTTCAACGCGCGACGACGTTCGTCGAGCGGTGCCGGTGCTGCGCGCAAGCCTTCTTCTTCGAGCACCTCGAGCAATATCGGCACGCCCACGTTGCTCGTGTGAATGCCGATCGTACTCACCAGTTCGAGTACCTCCATCAATTCCTCGCGGGTCGCACCGAACGCCAGCGCACGCTCGATGTGATGCGCGACGCCCGGCGCGTAAAGTTGCGTCGCACAGGCGTCTGCGGCCAGTGCGATGAACTCGCGCACCTTGTCGTCGAGATGGCGGTGCCGTTGCGGAACCGCGGAAAACTGCACGTATGCCTCGACGAAGCCCGCATCGAGGTGCAGCATGCTTTCCCACGCCGCATTCCAGATTCCATGCACGCGCACGAAGTCGTCCTTGATCTGCTGGGGATCGGCGGCGCGCGCCGGTTGCTCTGTACGATGCATCGAGCGTTCCTCCTGATAGCAACGGCCCGACAAAATCAGTCCGCACCCAAACCCTTCGGGTAGTCGGACTCCGCGACTTCTTCCTGCCATGTCGCCTTGCCGAGCGAGGTGGCGATATGGACCATGTAGCTGGCGCTGCTCGCGCCGTGCCAGTGGCGCTCGTTCGGGCCGATGAACACGATGTCGCCTTGGCGGATTTCCTGCGGCTTCTCGCCTTCCACGCAGATCCACCCTTTGCCTGCCGTTACCTGCAGCACCTGGCCCTGCTCGTGCGTGTGCCAGTACGTGCGGCCCTTCGGCGCGAAGAAGACCGTGTTGATGGTCACACCGTTCGTCGCGGGCATGACCGGGTCTGCGAACACCGTCCCGGTGAATGTCTCGCCGCGCTGTTCTGAATGACCACCGGCGGCTCTGCCATGAAATACCTTCATTGCTGCTTCTCCTCGTTACGTTTTCCATCGAACAGCCGCACGCCGCCCGACACATCGCCAATCGCGTCCACCACGCGGTTGCTGATCACGTCGCCATAGCCGAGTGCGGTGCCCAGCCCAAAGCTGGCGAGCGGCCCTGCCGCATTCAGCGACACCACGCCCAGTTCGCGGGCGCGATCCACGTAGAGCACAACGTCCTTCGTCATCAATTTGCCCGTGAGACCGCCGTCCAGATAATCGCCTTCGACAATTTTCGGAAAGCGGTTCAGCGTCGCGAAATTCACGCCGCTGCTGCTGTTGAGCACGTCGAGCAGCAGACGCAGATCGAGCCCCGCCTTCTTGCCCGCGACCATGACCTCGGCACTCGCCGCGAGGCTCACCGCGTTCAGGAAGTTGTTCAACAGCTTCGTCGTGTGTCCCGCACCGCTCGCGCCCATGTACGCCACCTTCGCGCTGATGGGCGCAAAGGCCCATTCGATCGATGCCACCGCGCGTTCGTCGCCGCCCACCATCAGCGTCAACGCGCCTTTCTCCGCTGCGGCCGCGCCGCCGGAAATGCCGGCATCCACGTACTGGACGCTTTTCTGCGCGAAGCGCTGTGCGAGCCGTATCGTCGAGCTGGCCGCTGCCGTGCTCAGATCCACCACGATCTGCCCAGCGCGGCAGTGCGCAAGCACACCGCCTTCGCTTTCGACGACCGTTTCGACCACCTTGCTGTCGGGCAGCGACATCATCACGACGTCCGCGAACTTCACGACCTCTTCGATCGAGCCGGCCACCTGCGCGCCCGCTGAGGCAACCCGCTGCGGCGTGGCGTCGTAGCCAAGCACGGCAATGCCGGCATTCACGAGCCGCCGCGTCATGCGGCCGCCCATGTTGCCAAGGCCGATGAATCCGATCCGCTCCTTGTTCATCTCTCCGGTTTCCTGTGGTGAGTGATTCAAAAATCGACGTCCTTCGTTTCCGGTCCCATCAACGCGCCAATCGCGCCGATCAGACCACCCACCGTCAGCAGCACGACCGACGTCAGATGCAGCGGCATGAACGCGCCGAGCCAGTTCATATAGAAGGCGTAGAACGACGGAATGATCACGGAAAGGCTGAAGCCGACGCCGAAGCCCGTCGCGCGCACATCGGTGACGAAACGCTCGTTGATGTACGTGACGATGACACCCCACGGAGACGTGACGAGCACCGCAAGCAGGCACGTCAGCACGATGATGGTAGTGAGCGACAGGCCCTGCACAGTGGCCAGCGCGTACATCAGTGCCGCCCCCACCGTTGCAATGGCGGGACCGACGATCACGAAGAAACGCCGCCGCCCGATGCGTTGCGCGATCATGCCCGAGGCGATGTAGCTGAAGAACAGCACGCAGTACGTGACCATCAGCGTAAGCGTCATCTGGAAGCCCGTCAGGTGCAGCGTCTTGACGAGCAGCCCGGTGGGCAGAAAAATCGTGATGATGTTTTGCGTAAGCCAGAAGCCCGTCATCATCAGAAGCACCTGAAGCAGGTTGCGGCCGCTGCTGCCGCGCAGCAGGTCGGTCAGCGGCAGCTTTTCCGCCTGGCTCGGCCTGTCGCCGGCCTCGCTCTTCCAGATCTCCGATTCCGCAACCTTGTGGACGTAGTACAGCGCCAGAATGCCCGCGAGTACCGCGCCGATCACGAACGGAATGCGCCAGCCCCACTGTGCGTACAGCGAGTTCATGCCGTTCAGCGGAAACAGCACGAACATCACCATCGCAACGAGATTGATGGTCACGTAAGCAGCCGGAAAGCCCGCGATGATGAAGCCGCCCACGAAGCC
The DNA here is from genome assembly GCF_034424375.1 of Paraburkholderia kururiensis. Lineage (NCBI taxonomy): Bacteria > Pseudomonadati > Pseudomonadota > Betaproteobacteria > Burkholderiales > Burkholderiaceae > Paraburkholderia > Paraburkholderia kururiensis. The sequence continues at coordinate 82,412 of NZ_CP139965.1, forward strand.
CCGCTGTGCCTTCTTCGAATACTCGATTGCAAGGGGCATCGCGCCGGTGTAGCCGCCGCCGAGAAAGATGCCGTCGACGAATCGCAGCAGTACCAGCAGCCAATACGACACGATCCCGATGCTCTGGTAGCCAGGCAGCAGCGCGATCAACAACGTGACGATGCCGAAGCCCGACACTGACCAGATCGATGCGCTGCGACGTCCTACACGGTCCGCGATCATGCCGAACAGCAGCGCGCCCACCGGGCGGCCCAGCAACGTCGTGATGAAGACCAGCGACGCAAGGATCGTTTCCATACCGCTCGACAGATGCGGCGGCTGGAAATACGCCAGCACCGGCGAGAGCACCACCACCGGCAGATAGATATCGAACATGTCGATGAACTCGGAAAAGAACGCGCCTTTGATCGCATTGCGACGCTTCGTTTCGATCGACTGATCGCTGTTCCGCTCTACGACTTCGTCTGCTGTCAGGGTCTTCATCGTTGTCTCCGTTCATTGTCCGCGCCTCGCGGCGCGTTTTCCCCGCATGGCCGTCGGCGTCTTCGATGCCGGACGCCGCGTGCCGCGGTGTCTCGTTATCGTTCAGACGGCCGAGGTCTCCGCCTCGTAGGTCTTGATCACGTCGCTCGCCACGCGAAACGCCGCGAGCGCGAGCGGCACGCCGCAATAGATCGCGGCCTGCATCAGCACCGCGCGAATCTCCTCCTTCGTCACGCCATTGCGCAACGCGCCTCTCACATGCACCGCGAGTTCGTGATGCTGGCTCATCGCGGTGAGCATCGCGAGGTTCAGCATGCTGCGCGTCTTGAACGGCAGCGTCTTGTCGCCCCAGATGTCTCCCCAGCAGCTCTCCGTGACGAACTTCTGCATGGGGCGATTGAAATCGTCTGCGTTGGCCCACGACTTCTCCACGTGCGCCGCCCCCAGCACCTCCTTGCGATTTTCGAAGCCCTGCTCAAAGCGTTCATTGCTCATCGCGCGATCCTCCCGGTTTCGTTCCATTCAGCATTGTTATTGCATGACAGCATGATTGCATTCTTGTCATACAATCAAAACGAGCAAAAAATTTTTGCGTATCCCTTTGCGTGCAACCGGCGCGCGCTCACGCGCCGCCGTAGCCCACCAGCGCCTTCGTTTCCAGATATTCGCGCAGCCCCGCTTCGCCCCACTCACGGCCGTTGCCTGACCGCTTGTAGCCGCCGAAAGGCGCGTGGAAATCCGCAGGCGGATAGTTGAGATGCACGCCGCCCGCTCGCAGCGCACGGCCCACCTTGCGCGCCCGTTCGAGACTGCCGGACTGCACGTATGCCGCGAGCCCGTAATCGGTGCCGTTGGCCATGGCGATGGCTTCCGCTTCGGTGTCGTACGCCATCATCGAAAGCACGGGGCCGAAGATCTCTTCGCGCGCGATGGTCATGTTGGGTGTGACGTCGACGAACACCGTGGGCTTCACGTAGTAACCCTTATCGATGCCTTCTGGACGCCCTGTGCCGCCCGTAACCAGCTGTGCGCCTTCGTCGATACCCTTCTGGATCAGCATCTGCACGCGCTCGAACTGGTTGCGGTTCACGAGCGGGCCGAGTTGCGTTGCGGGGTCGTCGGTTGCGCCGATGCGATACGTCTGGGCGGCGCGCTTCGCGATGCGCGCCGCGTCGGCCATCAGATGGCGCGGCACGAGCATTCGCGTAGGAATCGAACACGACTGTCCCGAGTTCGTGAAGCACGCGGCGACACCGCGCGTCACGGCCGCTTCCAGATCGACGTCGTCCAGCAGAACGTTCGCCGACTTGCCGCCCAGTTCCTGCGCAACACGCTTCACTGTGGGGGCCGCCGCCTGGGCCACGAGCACGCCCGCGCGCGTGGAGCCGGTGAACGACACCATGTCGATGTCCGGGTGCGTCGCAATCGCCTCGCCTACGCCCAGGCCGTCGCCATTCACGAGATTGAACACGCCGGGCGGCACGTCAGCCTCGTCGAGCACTTCGGCAAAAAGCAGCGCGCTGAGCGGCGAATACTCGCTCGGCTTCAACACCATCGTGCAGCCGGCCGCGAGCGCGGGCGCAATCTTCACGACGATCTGATTGACCGGCCAGTTCCACGGCGTGATGAGACCGCACACGCCGATCGGTTCCAGCACGACGCGCGTGCTACCGCGTTGCTCCTCGAATTCGAAGTGCTCCAGCACTTCGATCAATGCGTTCAGATGCGCGGTGCCGCGTACGGCCTGGCCGTTGCGGGCGAACGTAATGGGCGCGCCCATTTCCCGGCGCATCAGTTCGGCGAATTCATCGTAGCGTCGCTCATAAATCTCGAGTACGCGCTTCAACAACGCAATGCGTTCCGCGACGCTCGATGCGGACCACGTCGCAAACGCCCTGCGCGCAGCCGCGACGGCGTGGTCCACATCTTGCGCGTTGCCGAGCGCGAGCCGCTCGAACACCGTCTCGGTGGCTGGATCGATCACGTCCATCCAGCGTGGCGCGACCGGTTCCGTCCAGCGCCCGTCCATGTAGAACTGTGCAGTGTGTGACATGAGAACTCCGGTTAGCCGCGCCCGTTCAGGATCCGCTCGATGGCAGCAGCCGGTACATTTCCGTGTGGTCGGTCGCCGGGGTGCAACGTTGTGCGGCTTCGTCCCACATCGCGACGCAGGTTTCGCCGAGCGTCATCGGATACCCCACGGATTGCGCCAGTGCGCGCGCAATCTTCAGGTCTTTCGTCATCAGTTGGAGCGCGAAGCCGGACGCGAAGGTGCCGCTCAACATGAACTGCTTCACCTTGTTTTCAGACGTATTGCTGCGGCCCGACGACGCGTTGAGCACGTCGGTCATCACCGACGGCTCGATGCCGAAGCGCTGCCCGATATGCAGCGCCTCCACGGTCGCCGCCAGTCCCGCCGCGGACACGTAGTTGTTCAACGCCTTCGCCGCATGGCCGGCACCCGCGCCGCCGATGTGCAGCAGGCTCTTGCCCATTGCCTCCAGCACCAGCCGGCAGCGCGCGAACACGTCTTCCGCACCGCCCACGAGGATCGCGAGCGTGCCCTCCTTCGCCTTCTTCACGCCGCCCGAAACGGGCGCATCGAGATACGCAAGGCCGCGCTCCTCGATCACGGCACCCAGCTTGCGCGAGCGTTCCGGTTCCGACGAACTCATGTCGATCACAACCGCCCCGGCATGCAGACGGCTCGCCCAGCCGTCCGCGCCGCTCCCAAGCAGCACGCGCTCCACAATCGCCGAATTCGGCAGCATCGTGATGAGCACATCGAGCGCGCCTGCGTTCTCGCTGCGCAGCCGTTGCGAGCCGGTCTGTTCAACGATGGCCTCGGCGCGCGCCGCATCGGCGTCGTCGACGAACAGTTCGAAACCGGCATGGGCGAGGCACTGCACCATCGGCGCGCCCATCATGCCGAGGCCGATGAAGCCGATGCGTCGTGGTTGACTCATGATGGCCGCCTCCTAGCGCAGTGCCGAAAACGCCGTCGGCACGAGAAAGTGGTTTTCGATACGCTCGACGATGGGCCGTACCGCCTCAGTCTCGGCGCGCTTCGCGATCCACTCCGCGTCGGCCTGAAACGCGTTCCACTTCTGCTCGCGCTCCGCAAGGCTTTCCCATTCCAGCATGTAGGTCAGCGCGTGATTGTCCGGGCCGATCAGCGTGGTCCAGAAACCGATCTGGCGGATGCCGTACTTCTCGAAAAAGCCGAGCGTCGTGTTCGAAAAGCGCTCGAGCAGCGCAGGCAGTCGCGTCGGCGCGCAGTGATAGATGCGCATTTCCACAATCATCTGTTTCTCCTTTTGATGTGCCATTCAATCGTCGAGGCCGCCGGCAGACGACCAGCGCTCGACATATCTCACGAGTTCCGTCATGTCGCATGCGGCGCCGTCCTGCATCGCCGCGTCGTTCCAGACCTGGCGTGCCGCGCTTCCCACCCGCATCGGCACGCCCAATGCCTGGCATTCCTCTACAGCGAGCCCAATGTCCTTGCATACGCTGCCCACCGGAAAGCCGAAATCGAATGTGGCGGGCAACACGTGCTTCGGAAACTTGTCGAGCGTCGCGCCGTTCTTGCCGCTGCCCGCGTTGAACACCGCCATCATGACCTCGGGGTCGAGGCCGCCGTGAATGCCGGCCACGTAGGCCTCCGACGTGATCGCGAACGCAGTGGTGGACAGCATGTTGTTCAACAGCTTCAGCAACTGTCCCTGGCCGGGCACGCCGCCCACCACGAAGACCTTGCCCAGCACGTCGAACAACGGACGTACTTCGTCGAGCGATGCCGGCGCGCCCGCCGCCATGATCGCAAGCGTGCCCTTGCCTGCGCCTGCCGCGCCGCCGCTGACCGGTGCATCCACCGTTTCGATACCGCGGGCGAGCAATGCCTGCGCCACTTCCTTTTCGACGCGCGAACCGACGGTCGAGAGGTCGACCAGAATCTTCAGCGCGTCGCCGCTCACGAGACCATCGGGGCCAATGGCCACTTGCCGGAAGATCTCGGGGGTCGGCAGGCTCGTGAACACGATGCGCGCCTTGTCCGCCACTTCGCGTACCGATTTCGCCACGCGCGCGCCCAGACCGGCCAGCTCTTGCACGGCAACGTCGTCGCGGTCGTAGACGATCAGGTCGTGTCCCGCTTCGATCAGACGTCGCGCCATGGGACGGCCCATCGTACCGACGCCGACGAAACCCAGCACGCCGGGCTTTCGCTCTGCCGTTGATTGGCTATCCTCAGGATCGTTCGTCATCTTCATCCTCGCAGGTGAATAGTGAATAGCGGCCGCATCACGGCGCGGCCCGCGCGGCGCGCATCGGTGCTGCGGCATCGGGCGCCGTATCGAGCGCCCAGAGCAGATCGAGGAGCGGCTGCGCCGCGACGCCGGTAGCGCCATACGCCGCCAGATCACGGAGCTTGCCGGACAGTTCCACGTCCACGAGCGGAGCCCCCAGGCTGCCACGTGCGCACAGCACACGATGCGTCAGACGCTCGCCGGAACGCAGCACGAGCGTCACTTGCGCGGCCTCGACCTGCCACGCGGGATCGTCGATGAAGCGTAGCCGGCGGCCCAATGCGCGTAACACCGGATCGCTCACTGCGTCGTCCCTGAACTCCGCAAGGGCCGCCTTGCCGCGCGATAGCGCGACGGCCACCGCATGTTGCGCGCTGACCTGCGATTCGCGACCCGTGCGAACGCCGGGTCGATCTGTACGCTCGCGCAGCAACGGATGGCCGACGATCTCTATCGATTCGATCTCGTCCAACGTCCAGCGAGCATCGCGGCGCAGGTCTAGACACGCGTCGATCACGGGGTTCAGCACGACGCCGCATGGGTACGGCTTGTAGGTGTTCGAGAGCAACGCCCATTCGCGCCCGAGCCCTTCGGTGATACGGCGGGTGTCCGCGTGCGAGCACGCCACCGCGAGAAATCCTCGCGGCCCTTCCAGCGGCGCGTCGGGACCGGCCAATCCCTCTTTTGCGAGCAGCGCGGAGATGAGCCCGTTGCGCGCCGCATTTCCGACACTGACGCTCTTCGACATCGTGCCCAACGTTTCGACCAACCCGCCCGCCTGGCCCGAGGCATGACCGAGCGCCCATCCGGTCTGCTTCGCGTCGAGCGCAAGCGCACGCGCAACGGCGGCCGCCGCGCCGAACACGCCGCATGTCGACGTGATGTGCCAGCCGCGCTGGTAATGCTCCGGCGACACCGCATTGCCGATGCGGCACGCCGCTTCGACACCCTCCACGAACGAGAGCAGCAACGCCTCCCCCGTCATGGGCCGGCACTCGGCCAGCGCGAAGAGCGCAGCGGCAATCGGTGCGGTGGGATGAATGATGGTAGGAATATGGGTGTCGTCGAAGTCGAACACGTTCGCGCTCATCGCGTTCAACGATGCCGCGTTCAGCATGTCCATGCGCTCGTCGCGACCGATGAGGGTCGCGTACCTGCCCGCGCTGAAACGCCCATACACCTCCATCGCCTTGTCGATCATCGGATCGCGTGCGCCCGCTAGCGCCACGGCGAAGTAGTTGACGAGCGCGCGCTTCGCTTCGTGACGCACCTCGCGCGGAATGTCGCGCCACTGTGCCGAACTGACGAAACGGGATAGCACGTGCGTGACGGCAGCCTCGCGAGGAACCTGCTTCGCGTTCAGATCAGCCTGCAAGCCAGCCTCCTTCGATGGGCATCAGCGCGCCCGTGATCTGGCTTCCGGCAGGCCCGCACAGAAATACGGCCAGTTCGCCGACGTGCGCGGCATCGATCAGCTCGCCGCCGGGTTGCTTGCCCTTCAGAAACTCGCGCACCGCTTCGCCGCGATCCAGTCCCTGCGCCTGCATCAATTCGTGAATACGCCCATCGATATTCGGCGTGAGCACCGATCCCGGACAAAGCGCATTGCACGTGATGCCCTGGCCCACGGTCTCGATCGCCACCGAACGTGTGAGCCCGAGCAACGCCGTCTTCGTCGTCACGTAATCGACCCGATTCGTAACGGCCCGCGTGCCGTACACGGACGTCATGTTGAGAATGCGGCCCCAGCCGCGCTCGCGCATGCCGGGCAGCGCCCGCTGGATTGCGCGGAAGGCAGCGGTCAAGTTCACCGCGAGCGCGTCGTTCCATCGATCCATCGGAAACGTGTCCAGTGGCGCGAAATGGCGGACCACGGCGTTGTTCACCAGCACATCGAGCGAGTGCAGCCAACGTGTTGCCGTGTCGAGCAGCGCATCGACGCCTGCCGCATTCGCGAGGTCGGCTCGCACGTAGCTCGCTTCCACGCCGAATTCCGCCGCGATGTCCGACACGGTGAGCGCCACGTCCTCGGGCTCCTCCAGGCCGTGCAGCACGACGTCGCAGCCCGCGCCCGCCAGCCCCTTCGCGATGGCGAGCCCGAGACCGTTCGACGATCCCGTAACAAGCGCGCCCTTGCCGCGCAACATGCCTCGCCGTGCCATCTATCGCCCCGTGGCCCGAGGCTCGAGATCGAGTCGCACGATCCAGCCTTCCGTCTCGGCGTCGTGCGCGAGGTAGCGTGCGAGCACCGCGGGATCGTGGCCTGGAATCACGTGGTCCGGCGAGCTGGCAAGACGATGCGCGGTCTCGTAGCCCTCTATCATGTCCCCCACGTTGTAGACCACGGGAAACGGGCGCTCCTCCTGCATGTTCGCGTAGAAATGCGAAGCGTCGGACGCAAGCACGACCCAGCCGCGAGCCGTTTGCACGCGCACGATCTGCAGACCGTTCGTATGCCCGCCGACCCAGTGCACGGTGAGCCCCGGCGCGAGTTCCGCGGTGCCGTCGTGAAACTGCACGCGCCCGGCAAAAAGACGCCCCACCATCTCTTTCACGTCCTCCGGCTCGAACGGATGGCTGAGCGCGTGGTGGCACATGCAGCGGCCGGTGCAGTACGCCATTTCGCGGTCCTGCACGTGGTAGCGGGCACGCGGAAACAGCCCATGATTGCCGGCGTGGTCGTAATGCATGTGCGTAATCACGATGTCTTCCACCTCGTCCGCCCGAATGCCGATCTTCGCGAGACCGTGCTCCACGCGGTTCGTGATGGTGCGGCCGCGTTTGTCGGCCATCGCCTGATCGAACCCGGTATCCACGATGAACGTGCGCGACGCACCCACCACGGCCCACACGAAATAGTCGAGCGGCATGGGCACATCGTGCGAATCGCCGCCAATGAAGTTGTCGCGGGAACGGCGCTCGAAGTGCGCGTACTTGATTGCGTAGATGCGGTAGTCCTCGCCCGGTGATTCCATGTCTCGTCCGTCCTTTCGTTGTTGAGGGGGCCGCCGCTCACGAAGCGGCTTGCGTCGCCGTGAACCGTCATTCAATGGCCGTGGGCGCGTTGCCCGGCCTGCCGGCCGTTTGCATCCCACCCATTGGAACGGCTACGTCGGCAGCAATGGACTCCAGCGAGCGGCGCCGCGTTTCAGTGCCGAGCAATCCGACGATCAGCGCCTGCGTCAGCAGCGTTCCGACGATGAGCGCCAGCACGCCTGCAATGCCGAAGTGCGTAAAGGCATTCGCCACCGCGAACGGCACGAAGATACTGACCGCGCGGCCTGCCGTATTGGCCACGCCCGAGCCGCGCAACCGCAATGCAGTGGGAAACAGTTCAGGCACGTAGGTGGCGACGCTGAACGACGACAGCACGTAGATGCACGCGGTGATGGCGAAGCCGAGCGCCGCAATCGCCGTGGCCGACTGCGCGAACGGATACGCTACGCCAAACCCCGCGCACACGAGCGAAAACAGCACAATGCCCCACTTGCGGCCAAGCCGCTCGGCAAGCGAGAACGCAACCAGCGAGCCGATGGGACCGCCCGCAAACATCACGGCAGTGAGTCCGAGCGAACTCGAAACGCTATGTCCCTGCTGGACGAGGAATGTGGGAATCCAGCTGACGAACGCGTAGTTCACCACGAACAACGCGACGAGCACCACCACGGCCGTGATGGTGCGCGCGAGCAAGCGCCGCGAGAACAGATCGCTCATGCGGCCTTCCTGAACAACCGTGGACGCTACCGTCCCAGCCGTCGGCGAAAGTCCCGGCGATGCACCGCACTCCGCCTCGATCCGTTCGACAACGCACTGCGCCTCTTCCACGCGCCCGTGCGTGGCGAGCCAGCGCGGCGATTCGGGCATCGACTTGCGAAGAAACCAGACCACCAGTGCGCCGCAACCCGCGATGGCGAACATCCATCGCCAACCGTAGTGCGGCACGATGAGCCAGCCGAGAAACGTCGAGAGGAACAACGACGTGTTGATGATGAGATTGAGGATCGTGCCGAAGCGCCCGCGCCACGACGCCGGAATGAACTCGCTCAACGTGCCGTAGCCCACCACGATTTCGGCGCCCATGCCGACTCCCATCACGAGACGGAAGGCGATCAACCAATAGATGGACGGCGCGAGCGCCGCGGCAATGGACGCGAATCCGTAGATGCCCAGGTTGAACTGATAACAGAAGCGGCGGCCGAAGCGGTCGCCAAGCCAGCCGGCAAGCCATGCGCCCGTCATCATGCCGATGAACGTGACCGAAACGAACGTGGCATTCAGGCGGAGTGTCGATTCGCCGCTGTGGATCATCGCGGCGAGCACGGTGCCCGCAATGTAAATATCGAACGAATCGAAGTACATGCCAGCGGCGATCAGCCCGAGCAGACGCCAATGGAAACGCGAGAGCGGCAACCCATCGAGGCGTGCTCCGACACTGGCATCACCGTACATTTGCTGTCTCCGATTCGTTGTCGTCATGGCGGCCGCACGCAGGCAACGGCTCACCGCCTCAGTACAAGGCATGAGGCTGATTATATTCTTGTCATACAATCCGTCAAGAATATAAACGCTTTGTCGGCGTGAATGATCCGTCGAATCGAGAGCCGCCGTGCAGCGTCGCGCCGTGCCGCTGCCGCTGCCGCTAGGGTGACTGCAGAATGCTTCGCGGAAGGCCCGCCCCGCGCAACGCACCAGCCCGCTTCGTTGCGGCTCCCCACGAATGCCGATAAGATCGCCGCCAATGATTATCGATAATTTCATTGATGACATCATGGGCAAGCCATCAGAGAAGCAGGGACTGAGGAAAGGGCTCACGAGCTACGGTGACGAAGGCTTCTCGCTGTTTCTGCGCAGGGCCTTCATCAAAGGCGCGGGCTATACCGACGACGCGCTCTCGCGCCCCATTGTCGGCATCGCGAACACGGGCAGCGGCTACAACCCCTGCCACGGCAACGCGCCGCAATTGATCGAGGCCATCAAGCGCGGCGTGATGCTCGCGGGCGGGCTGCCCGTGGAGTTCCCCACCATCTCGATAGGCGAAAGCTTCGCGCACCCCACCAGCATGTATCTGCGCAATCTGATGTCGATGGACACGGAAGAGATGATCCGCGCGCAGCCCATGGACGCGGTGGTGCTGATCGGCGGTTGCGACAAGACCGTGCCCGCGCAGCTGATGGGCGCGGCCGTGGCCGGCGTGCCGGCCATCCAGCTCGTCACGGGCGCGATGCTGACCGGCTCGCATCGCGGCCAGCGCGTGGGGGCATGCACCGACTGCCGGCGCTTCTGGGCCAGCTTTCGCGGCCAGGAAATCGACGCACACGAAATCGACGAGGTGAACAGCCAGCTTGTCCCGACCGTGGGCACCTGCTCGGTGATGGGCACGGCAAGCACGATGGCCTGCATTGCCGAAGCGCTGGGCATCATGCTGCCCGGCGGCGCGAGTGCGCCCGCGGTCACGGCGGACCGCATCCGCATTGCGGAGCGCACGGGCGCAACGGCCGTCGCGATGATCGGACAGAAGCTCACGCCCGAACGCATTCTGACGCCCGACGCGTTCGAAAATGCGCTGCGCGTGCTGCTCGCAACAGGCGGCTCGACGAACGGCATCATTCATCTCACGGCCATCGCCGGGCGGCTCGGCATAGAGATCGACCTGAACGAAATGGACCGCATGGCGCGCGAAACGCCGGTGCTCGTCGACCTGAAGCCTTCGGGCAAGCACTACATGGAAGATCTGCACAAGGCCGGCGGGCTCACCACCGTGCTGCGCGAACTGCGGCCGCTGCTGCACCTCGACGCGTTGACCGTGACGGGCCGCACGCTGGGCGAAGAACTCGATGCTGCGCCCGCAAGCTTTGCGCAAGACGTGGTGCGTCCGCTTCACCAGCCCATCTTTCCGCAAGGCGGCATCGCGGTGCTGCGCGGCAATCTCGCTCCGGGCGGCGCGATCATCAAGCAATCCGCAGCCAATCCCGAGTTGATGGAACACGAAGCACGCGCCGTCGTGTTCGAAAACGCGGAAGACCTGGCGCGCCGCATCGACGACCCCGAACTCGACGTGCAAGCGGACGACGTGCTCGTGCTCAAGAACATCGGGCCCATCGGCGCACCTGGCATGCCCGAAGCAGGCTACATCCCGATTCCGAAGAAGCTCGCGACACTCGGCGTGAAAGACATGGTGCGCATCTCGGACGGCCGCATGAGCGGCACTGCAGCCGGCACCATCGTGCTGCACGTGACGCCTGAATCGGCGACAGGCGGCCCGCTCGCGCTCGTGCGCAGCGGCGACCGCATCCGCCTGAGCGTGACGAACCGCTCGATCGACGTGCTCGTGAGCGACGAGGAGCTTCGGCAACGCGCCGCCGCGCGGCCGCCGCACGCGGTGGCCGCGCAGGAGCGCGGTTATCGCAAGCTGTTCCTCTCATCGATCACGCAGGCCGACAAGGGCTGCGACTTCGACTTTCTCGCGGCCACCGAAATGACCGTCAAGGTGCCGCGTCCGCGTGATTGAGCCAGAGACGACGCAGACGCTTTGCGGCCCCGCACGCAACGGATCACGGTGGGCCGCGCTTGAGCATGCGCCGGCAGAATCGTCCCAATGTCACGCGCTCGCGCGAAGTCCTCGGTACGGTAGTCGATTACCTCGTCTGCCCCCAGCCTCGTTACGAGGTCGATGTTGCGGGCCGACGCCGCCGGCCGCCGCGTGAATCAGCACGCGCTGGCCGTGCTCCAGTCGGCCCACATCGAACAGGGCGAGCCGTGCGGTGCCGAACGCAGTGGGAAGCGAGGCCGCCTGCTCGAAGCTCATTTCCGTTGGAATCACGCACGGGTCATCGGCGGCGATTACGAGACGCTGCGCAAACGCGCCGCCGGCGGTCGGCGCGCTACGGCCGAACACGCGGTCGCCCGCCTTCAGATGCTTCACGTGCGCACCGGTTGCCTCCACCACGCCGCTGAAGTCGGTGCCCGGCGTATACGGAAACGCGACCGGCAAGAACGACTGCATATAGCCCGCAATGATCTTCAGGTCCAAAGGATTGAGGCTTGCCGCCTCGATGCGAACCGCCACCTCATCGGCCTGCAACGCGCGCAGGGATGTCTCGCCGACGGTAACGACGTCGGGACCGCCGAAGCCATGAACGAATGCTGCTTTCATGATGGATCTCATAGCGATGTTCAGGATTGCGTAGGGAACTGGCCAAGCTGAAGAAACAGGCCGAACCAGTCCTCCATGTGCCATGTCGTCGTGATGCGCTTGCCGTCCAGAGCATGGAACTCATGCAGACGGAACGTGACCTGCTTGCCGGTAGGCGCAATGCCGAACAGCTCGCCGCGATGCGTGCCGCTGATCTCGGCGCGCACGCCGATGCGGCCCGGCGTCTGGATCACGTCGTGAATGACGATGCGCCCATCGGGGAAGGCGTCGGCGAAGCTGCGGATGATCGGCTTGATGCCGGCGGGCCCCGAGACCTGCCCCGGCGCGAGCGGAATGTCCTCCCAGTCGGGTGCCAGCACGGTATCGACGAGATCGGGGTTCTGCTCGCTAAACGCACGATACAACGTTTCCACGGCCAGACGTTCGGCGTGCAGAAGGTCGGCCAGTTCGGAGTTGGATGCATTCATGGGTGGGCTCTCTGTGGTTAGGAACGACGAGAGTGTGCGACCCAAGGTAAGATTCATCCAACAAATAGGCGATATAAACGATTATTCGATTTATGGATTTTCACGGCATCGACCTGAACCTGCTGGCGGCCTTCGACGCCCTCATGAGCGAGCGCAACGTCACGCGCGCCGCCACGCGGGTGGGCGTGAGTCAGCCGGCCATGAGCGCGGCGCTGTCGCGGCTGCGCAAGCAGTTCGGCGATCCGCTGTTTCTGCGCAGCGCCGACGGCCTCTTGCCCACGCCACGCGCGCGCGAACTGGCGCAGCCCATCATGCAGGCGTTACGGCAAATCGAAGCCACGCTGGTGAAGAAGCCGGAGTTCGTGCCGGGCACCGCTACGTTGAAGGTGAATCTGGGGTTGTCGGACTATCCGGCGTTCGTGCTGCTGCCCACCTTGCTGGAGGCGATCGCACAACAGGCGCCGGGTGTCTCGATCGACGTGCACGCTTTCCATGACCGCGACCATGCCGTGGATCTGCTCGATGCCGGTGCAATCGATGTGGCCATCGGCATACCGCCCTCACATGCGGAAAGTCGAATACTGACGCGGCCCATTCTTCGCGACGAGTTCGTCACGATCATCGCCCGCGATCATCCCGCGGCGCGGCGCGCAATGAACATGAAGACCTATCTCAGCTTGCCGCATGTGCTCGTATCGCCCGAAGGGCAACGGCACGGCCTCGTGGACGAGGCGCTGGCACAGCAGGGCAAACAGCGCACGCTCGCGCTGACCCTGCCGCAAATGTTCGCGGTGCCGGCCATCGTCGCACGCTCGGGCATGATTGCCACGATCCTCAAACGCGTGGTGCTCAACTCGCCGGCCAGCCGGAAACTGGCGTTCTTTCCGCCGCCGGTCGCGCTGCCGGAAATCGTGCTCCATTTGATCTGGCATCGCCGAAGCGATGGCCTTGCCGCGCAGCAGTGGTTCAGGGCGCTGATCGAAAACGTCGCGTCGTCGCTGTGAGCGCTTTCGGCGCAACGCACTCGTCGCCTACCGCCACGCCTGCGTAAACACGTCGATCACGCGCGCGAGGTGGGCCTGCATCGCCGTGCGCGCAGCGGCCGCGTCGCGCGCCAGGATGGCCGCGAAAATGCGCTGATGATCGTCCTGCGAAGCCGCGCGCAGCGCCGGCGTATGAAAGTGCTCCTCGATTTTTTGCCACAACGGGTCGGCGCGCGAGCTGTCCCACATTGCGGTCACCACGCCTTGCAGCATGCCGTTGCCCGTCGCCCGCGCAATCGCCAGATGGAACGCGCGGTCGGCGGCCTCGTTCGCGGCCTTGTCGTTTATGTTCTCGCGCATTGCGCGCATCGCGGCGAAGAGCCGGTCGAGATCGGCGTCCCGGTGTTCAGTCGCGGCGAGCGCCGCGATTTCGCTTTCGATCACCGCGCGTGCCCGCAGCGTCTCTATCGGACCCGATCCGCGCGGCAGTTCGAACGCGCTCGATCGCCCTTGCGCTGCCTCGGCCACATAGATGCCCGACCCCACACGCACCTCGACCAGCCCTTGCACCTCCAGCGCGATGATCGCTTCGCGCACCTGCGTGCGGCTCACGCCGAAGCGCTCGGCGAGCGTGCGCTCAGAGGGCAGACGTGCGCGCGGCCCGACGTCGCCGGCCACGATCAGATCGTAGATCTGCTTCGCGAGGCCGACGTACGAACGGTCCGCCGCATCCGTGTCGGCAGCGCGGCCGTGAGGCATGTGCGAGAGATCGGCCATCCAGACTTCCCGTCGTCTTCGATGCCGCCGGGCTGGCGGCGCAGGTTCGCCGAAATGGTATACCACTTCCCGCGGCGCGCCGAGCCTGCCCGAGCGCGCGTTCGCAAGCCGCGAGGCGCAGCACAGCAAGCTGTCGGGCTGCGCGAAAGAAAGCGTCGGGCACCGTGGTAAACCACTATCGCGCGTGGATTGGTATGCCAGTAACAATCCGTCGTATCAGATGGGAGGCGTTTGCGCAGGCCCTTCTTTTCGCTTCGAGGGCACGCCTTTGAAGAATCCTTTCCGCCGGCTCGACGCGTCCGATCTGGTTCCGCTGTAGCAATCCCCAAGATTCCCCGCATTACGCACACCGTCCCGGCCATTCCGGGAAGCCGTGCGCCGGCAAACGGTCAGTCGGTTCAATCCAACAAACTGGAGACAACATGCTTTCAGGAATCCACGTGCTACGCGCGGCGGCAACTGCGGCCCTGGCGCTGTACGCAGGCGCGTCTTTCGCGCAGGCATCGATCGTGTCCGGGCCGTCCAGCGACCCCAGCTGCATGGTCCCCTGGAAGAGCGATACGAAGTTCGTCAGGTATCCGAAGAAAAACGGACCCTACCGGGTCGCGCTGGTAAACGGCTATATCGCGAACACCTGGCGCATCCAGATGATCAAGACGGCCAAGGCCTATACCGCGCAGCCGGCCGTCGCGGCGAAGCTCAAGGAATTCAAGGTCGTGTCGACCGGCGAAGACGTGCCCGCGCAGATCTCGGCCGTCAATAACTTCATCGACGCCGGCTACGACGCGATCATCGTCGATGCGCAGAACCCCGCGTCGTTCGGCCCGGCCATTCGCCGCGCGAAGAAGGCCGGCGTCGTGCTGGTCGCCTTCGACAACACGCTCGACAGCGAAGACGCGATCAACGTCGACGTCGATCAGTACGGTCTGGGCGTGCTGTGGGCGAAGTGGCTCGCCGACCATCTGCCCAGCGGCGGCAAGGTGCTCGAAGTGCGCGGCGTGGCGGGCACGTCCGTGGACACCGACCGGCACAACGGCTTCCAGAAGACGCTCGACTCGACGGGCAAGAAGTGGAACGTGGTACAGGTCTACGGCAAATGGGACGACGGCGTCGCGCAGAAAGCCACCGCCGATGCCATCGCGGTGCAAGGCCATTTCGACGGCATTTCCGCGCAGGGCGGCGACACCGGCGTCGTGCGCGCGATGATCGACGCGAAGCATCCGTTTGTGCCGTTCGGCGGCGAAACGGAGAACGGCTTTCGCAAGTTCTGCGCGCAATACGGCGCGCAGGGGCTGAAGTGCACGTCGGCGGGCAGCGGCCCCGCGCAGGTCGCGGTGGCGATCAAGACGGCGCTCGCCGCGCTCGACGGCCAGACCATCCCCGTGGCCATCAAGCTGCCGCTTGACGTGACCGACGACGCGAAGCTCAAGGCGGGCGTCAACTACTTCCCGAACGAGTCCGACAACTTCTTCGTCGGCAACTCGTTTCCCACGTGCGGCATCAATTTCTCCGCGCAGGAAATCATTAAGCAGAGCCAGGGCAACCAGTAACCAGGTCGGCCCACGACATGACGGGAGACGCAGCATGCCGCAGGATGCGCAGCAGCGGGACCAGGTGGAGCAGCCGCTCTTTCAGATGTCGGGCGTGTCGAAGAGTTACGGCGGTGCCATCGCGCTCGACCATGCGCAGCTCGCCGTGCATCGCGGACGCATCCACGCGATTCTCGGCGAGAACGGCGCGGGCAAGTCCACGCTGCTGAAGGTGATGTCCGGCGTCGTGCAGCCGGACGAAGGCACCATGCAACTCGACGGCCGCCCGGTCGCGTTCGGCTCGCCCGCCGAGGCGAACGCGGCCGGCATCGTCTGCGTGTATCAGGAACTCTCGCTGATTCCCGACCTGAGCGTGGCGGACAACATCTTCGCGTCGAATCCGCCACGCCGCTTCGGCATGATCGACCGCAAGGCTCAACGGCGCCAGGCCGAGGCCGCGCTCGCGCGTGCCGGCGCGCCGGACATCAATCCGCTCGCCAAAGTGCGCGACCTGCCGCTCTCGCGCCAGCAGATGGTGGAACTCGCGAAGGGGCTCGCGCACGAGCCGCGCATCCTGATTCTCGACGAGGCGACATCGGCGCTGACCGCAGCCGACGTGGCGCGCGTCATCGAAGTGCTCAAACGCCTGCGTGACGAAGGGCTCGCGCTGCTCTTCATCTCGCACCGCATGCACGAGGTAAAGGCGCTCGCGGACGAATGCACGGTCTATCGCAACGGTCGTCACGTGATGAGTTTCGAAGCCGGCACGCGCACGGACAACGAGGTCGTCGAAATGATGATCGGCCGGAAATATCAGCATGCGTTCCCGCCCAGGCCCGCGCATCACGATGCCGGCAAACCTGCCCCGCCCGTGCTGGCCTGCCGCGACCTTTCGTGGAACGACACGCTGCAAGGCATCAGCTTCTCGTTGAAGCCCGGCGAAATTCTCGGCTTGGGCGGGCTCGACGGACAAGGTCAGCGCGAACTGCTGCTCGCGCTCTTCGGCGTATTGCGTGGTTGCGCGGGGACGATCGAGATCGACGGCAAGGCCGTGTCGATCGGCAGCCCCGTGGCCGCGCGCGCGAACGGCATCGGCATGGCGCTGATTCCCGAAGACCGCAAAACCGAAGGCCTCATGCTGCCGATGTCCGTGCGTGAGAACCTGTCGTTCGCCGCGCTCGACCGGATGTCCACCGCGGGCGTGATCGACCGCGAGCGTCAGCAGGCGCTGGTCGAAGAGATGACGACGCTGCTCGCCATCAAGTCGTCCAGCGTCGATGCGGCCGTGGGGTCGCTTTCGGGCGGCAACCAGCAGAAGGTGGTGATCGCGAAGTGGCTCGCGCGCAAGCCGCGCATCCTGCTACTCAGCGACCCGACGCGCGGCATCGACGTCGGCACCAAGCAGGAGATCTATCAACTGCTGCGGCGCCTCGCCGACGAAGGCGCGGCGATCCTGTTCTATTCCACGGACTACGACGAGCTGATCGGCTGCTGCGATCGCGTGCTCGTGCTGTACGAAGGCCGCATCAAGAAGGAACTCGTCGGTCCGGAGATCACCGAGCAGAACCTGATCGCGAGCGCGCTCGACCTGCCGGTCGGGCAGCGCTCGCCTTCCACGGGAGTCGCATCATGAGCAGTCTGCGTTACTGGTATGCCGAAAATCGCGGCACGAGCTTCGCGTTCGCTCTCTTCGTGCTGATGTTCGCGATCTATCTGTTCAACTATCCGTCCGCGCTGTCGGCGAACGTGTTCCAGACGGCGGCGAACAAGGCCGTGCTGCTCGCGCTCGTTTCCATGGCCCAGGCGCTCGTGGTGCTGACAGCCGGCATCGATCTCTCCGTGGGCATGATTCTCGTACTGACCAACTGCATCGGCTCGTGGCTCGTCGTGGGCGATGCGTTGCACACCGCGCTCGGCATTGCAGCCGTGCTGGCATCCGGCGCATTGTGCGGCGCGCTCAACGGCGTGATCATCATCTTCGGCCGGCTGCAGCCGATCGTCACGACCATCGCGACGGGCGCGCTGTACTACGGTTTCGCGCTGCTGTTACGTCCGGTTCCGGGCGGCACGATCAACGACGATCTCGGCGACGCGTTGACCGGCAAGGTGGCCGCCTTCGTGCCGGCGAGTCTGTTGATCCTGCTCGCCGCAGTGGCAATCGTCTGGATTCCTTTCAAACGCTCGACGATCGGGCGAGCGGCGTATGCGACCGGCTCCTCGGAAGCCGCAGCGTTCCTTTCCGGCATGCCGATCCGCCGCGCGAAGTTCGCGAGCTATACGCTGGCCGGTCTGCTCGCGGCTATCGGCGGACTCTTCCTCACCTTCTTCACGGACACCGGCGAAGCAAGCCTCGGCAGCGCCAACTCGTACACGCTGTTTTCGATTGCGGCTGTGGTGATCGGCGGCGTGTCGCTGCTCGGCGGCAAAGGCAGCGCGATCGGCGCGATCTTCGGCGCGTTCGCGTTCCGCTCGATTGGCGACCTGCTGTTCGTGTTCAATGTCGACGCGTTGTGGCAGCCGCTGTTTCAGGGCGTAATTCTGCTCTTCGCCGTCGCGATCGGCGCATGCGGCCTGTTCAGGGTGCGCAACCGTCTGGAGTGGTTCCAATGACCGACGTTCCCGCAAGCAGCCGGACCACGCTCGTGTCGAGACTCACGCGCAGAATCGACAAACCTATCCTCATCGCGTTCGCGTGCATCGTGGCGCTGTTGCTCGTGGGCGGTATGTTTTCGCGCAGCTTCACGTCGCCCGAATACATCCTGCTGCAACTGAAGGTGGGCGCGTTCCTCGGCATCATCGCGACCGGCCTGATGATGGTGATTCTGCTCGGCCACATCGATCTGTCTCTGCCGTGGACCATCACCGTCGGCGCGATGATGGCGTGCGCCGTCGCAGGGCATGGCGAATTGGGACGCGCTCTCGCCATTCCAGCGGGAATCGGCTGCGGCGTGCTGATCGGCGTGGTCAACGGCATTCTGGTTGCGCTGCTGCGCATTCCATCGATGATCGCGACGCTGGCCACCAACGCGGTCGCGCAGGGCATCATGATCGTCTACACGGGCGGATCGTCGCCGCAGGATTCCGCGCCGGAGATCATGCGCTGGCTCGCGGCAGGCTGGCTCGTGCCGGGCGTGCCGAACGCCGTCGCGCTGTGGGTGGTGATCGGCGGAGCCACGATCTTCCTGCTGTCGCGCACGACCTTCGGCCGCACGCTGTACGCCATCGGCAATACCGAACGCGCAGCATATCTCTCAGGCATCAACACGCGGCTCGTGACCGTGGCCGCGTTCGCGGTGTGCAGCGCGTTCGCGGCGTTCGGCGGCGTGCTGCTTGCGGGTTATGCATCGAAGGCGGCGCAGTCGATGGGCGATGCCTACCTGTTGCCCGCCATCGCGGCCGTCGTGCTGGGCGGGACGTCGATCCTGGGTGGCCGGGGTTCGTACCTCGGCACGGTGGCCGGTGCCATCCTGATTACCCTGCTGCAATCGATTCTCTCGGTCGCGCAGATGCCGGAGGCGGGACGGCAGATCATCTACGGCGTGGTGATTGCCTCGATGCTGCTGCTTTACGGGCGCAGCAAGCGGGAGAGCTAGGGCGACGGATATGAGACCGGCCACGCCGGCTTCCGTCATTAGCGGGCCACCATCGCTGCGCGCGGCCTGAATCACGGGACCATCCTGCACATCGTTACGCGCCTGGCGATGCCGACGTCGGTGCGGACCCTATGCGCGAGTGCAAACGGCACAGGGTCGCGCGCGGATCACTTAGCTACCGAAGAAGACGTTGCAGAAGCTGACCGGGCCGACGCAGCTCGAATGCATCGCCGTGTGGCGCGCCATGCCCGATTCCGAGGCGCCGTTCTGCGCGACACCGCCGACGGCCTGCATGGTCAATTGCTGATCGCTCTGCGCAGCGATCTTCGCTTCCGCCGCCTGGATATCGGCCGGGTAGTCGACGTCGTGACTATGAGCCGGGTTGTAGCCAGCCTGCTCGACACGAATGAGATCGGCACGGACTTCTGCCCGGGTAACGGGACCGGTCGACTGGGCGAAACTGAGAACCGGCGCACCAAGGGTGGCAGCGGCGAAAACGAGACCGGCAAGAATCCTGGACATGATCAATACTCCTAAAGGTAAGTTGATGAAACAGGTGACTCAAGACGACAGCGGAAGAGTCATACAGAGACGCTGAACGGCTGCTCCGTCGACTGATGCGTAGTTTGCTCCGGCAGGGGTTTCAGCACGGCAACCCGATCATTACAAACTTGCCATCTGAAAATGGCGGGTGAGCGAGGACGATCGACCGGGCACCTGCCCCGCCCCGGTTCAACGCCTTGCCCGCGGCCCACATTGAAGCGAACACCGGATTCCTGCGCTTATTCCACGCATCGTGGCAATCGACCGAAACGGGCGAACAGAGGGCTTGAGAGTGAGCGCAACGTGGACGCGTGGCCCCGGACTATCCCGGCGTCCCGCAGGCGGTTGGGCGCCTTCCGCGTAGCGGCGCTACGCCGGAAGTGCACGAGGGGATGAGAGATGCTGCGATGCGGGCCATGGCCCGACAGGATCATGGCCGGCGGGCGCCCTGCCAGGGCCGACGCCCCGAACCGGGCGCGGCCTTACCTGGCCAAGGCGTCGGTCTCCGTCACACAATGCGGCCCAACGCGTCGGCGAACCTCGCCACGGTTCCTTCGACGTCGTGCAATTTGTCGAGACCGAACAATCCGATGCGGAAGGTCTTGAAGTCTTCGGGCTCATCGCATTGCAGCGGAACGCCGGCCGCCACCTGCAAGCCGACGTCGGCGAATTTCTTGCCGGTTCGTATGCCGTCGTCGTCGGTGTAGCTGACCACGACGCCGGGTGCCTGAAAGCCTTCGGCCGCTACGCTTCTGAACTCTTTTCCGACCAGCAGCGCACGGATGCGCGCGCCGAGTTCCAGTTGCTCGGCCTGCACTTTGGCGAAACCGTATGCCTCCGTTTCCTTGATGACGTTGCGCAGCGTCGCGAGGCTATCCGTGGGCATCGTGGCGTGATACGCGTGGCCGCCGTTCTCGTAGGTCTCCATGATCTGCAGCCATTTGCGCAGATCGCAGGCGAAGCTGGTGCTGGTGGTCGTCTCGATTCTTTCGCGGGCGAGCGGACCGAGCATGACCAGCGCGCAGCAAGGTGACGCGCTCCAGCCTTTTTGCGGTGCACTAATCAGCACGTCCACGCCTGCGGCTTGCATATCGACCCACACCGCGCCCGAGGCGATGCAGTCCAGCACAAACATGCCGCCGACCGCATGCACGGCGTCGGCCACGGCGCGCAGATAGGCATCGGGCAGCATCATTCCGGACGCGGTTTCGACGTGCGGTGCGAACACCAGATCGGGCTTGTGCTGCCTGATCGCCGCGACCACTTCCTCGACAGGAGCAGGCGCGTAGGCCGCCTGCCGTCCCGCTTCGACAGGGCGCGCCTTCATCACGATCGACTCGGACGGGATGCCGCCCATCTCGAAGATCTGCGACCAGCGGAAACTGAACCAGCCATTGCGGATCACCAGACACTTCCTGTTCGTCGCGAACTGCCGGGCCACGGCTTCCATGCCGAAGGTCCCGCTGCCCGGGACCACCACGACGGACTTCGCGTTGTAGACCCGTTTCAGTGCGCCGGATATGTCGCGCATGACGCCCTGGAAGAGTCGCGACATATGGTTGATAGAGCGGTCCGTGTACACGACCGAATATTCGAGGAGACCCTCGCGGTCGACCTGGGGAAGTAAACCTGGCACACTCGCCTCCGTTGTGGGCTGGACAATATCCGCCAGTATGTCCCAGTTTCTTGCGGCCGGCAGCGGGTTGCCAGGGGCTATCGAACGGGTAGAAGCCCTGGCTGACGGGAGGCTTCGGACGCTATCCCGGCGGTAAGGTTTGCCACATGCGTTGAAGCGATGCGAAATCCACTCATGACGTATTGCGGCACAGAATAATCGCTTGATGCAGGTCAATTCCGCCCAGCCGAAATCATTATCTGTTTTTTAATCCGTTTTCGTAAACATGCGTTTTGGATTATTCCATTTTTAATAGGGCACAATCTTAAAAACGGATATCCCCATCTCGTCGCCGCACTCCCGATTCGTCCCGATATAAAGCGGGCGTTACCCGACGAAATAAGTATGGCGCCCGCAATTCCACTGCGGCGCGGAGCAGAACCTTCCTTCCGACGGCCGGGATAGAAATAAAACGACCCGCCATTCCTGCCTGAACGAGCTTTTTTTTGAGCGTTGCCCGCCGCGCCCCGGGTTTCCCTCATCAAGAAATAAATTCAGCGAACGTAAACGCGCTCATATCCGCTATTTAAGTCTCCCCGAATATCGGACGGCACTCGTTCTCGTGGCGTTCAAAGATTATCCATAAGCCGATCACGCATATGCAAGATAGATTTGTCTGGCTGCTCGCTCCCGTTCTGGGATGCGCCGGCGCGCTGGCTTGCCTCGCCTTTTCGTCGTTCAGTGTCAGCGGTGCGGCCGTCGGAGCAGGCCTCGCAATCGCCGGCATCGTGGCCGGCGTATGGCAGCGGAACGCCGACCTGCGCGTCCTGCAACAACTGTCGCGGTATTTCGACAGCCAGCGTGCGTTCAGCGACGAGCTTGCTCCCGTCTGGGCCCGGCACATCGAAGCGTCACGCGCGCAGATGGAAGAAGCCATTACCGCGCTGAGCGGTCGCTTCGGCGACATTGCTTCGCGACTCGACACCGTGCTCGGCGTTTCGACTAGCGGCGAAGGCGCCTCCGGCGGCAACGACGTTTACGCCTCCAGCGAACTCGAGTTGCAGGCCGTCGTGCAACGGCTGCGCGCCGCAGTGGACAGCAAGGCCGCAATGCTCGCCAAAGTGCAGGGGCTGCACGGCTTCATCGATGAACTGCGCGACATGGTGGAAGCCATCAAGCTCGTCACGCAACAGACCAACCTGCTCGCGATCAACGCGGCCATCGAGGCAGCGCATGCGGGCGACGTGGGGCGCGGATTCGCAACCGTCGCGCAGGAGGTGCGCGCGTTATCGCGCAGATCGAGCGAAACGGGCGTGAGCATCGCGGCCAAGATCGACACGATCCGCGACGCGATCGTCTCCGCATGTAACGCCGCCGAGCAGACGGCGGAGCACGACACCGTCGCCATGTCCGACTCTCAAAACGCCATCGAGCAGGTGCTGGTTCGCTTTCGCGAGTTCACTTCGTCCCTCGAATCGGCCACCGAACTGCTGCGCGGCGAGAGTCGCAGCATCAAGGCAGAGGTATACGAAGCACTGGTCCAGTTGCAGTTTCAGGACCGCGTGAGTCAGATCATGCAGCACGTGAAGGCCAACATCGAACGCCTGCCCTCCGTCGTCGACCAACACTGCGCGCAATACAAAGCCGGCGAGGCCCTGCCGACGCTCGATGCGGCGGAATTGCTCGACGAACTCGAGCGCACCTATGCCATGGCCGAAGAACGCGCGCTGCATCGGGGCAACGCCCAGGCTCAAAAACACGCGCCGATCCAAACGCAACCAGTTAGTTCGAACTCCGACATTACTTTCTTTTGAGGACCACCATGGCTAAGACCATCATGATCGTCGACGATTCCGCGTCGGTGCGCCAAGTCGTCGGCATTGCACTGCGGGGCGCGGGCTACCAGGTCATCGAGGGATGCGACGGCAAAGATGCGCTGGCGAAACTGCAAGGGCAGAAGGTTCATCTGATGATCAGCGACCTGAACATGCCGAACATGGACGGCATCGCGTTCATCAAGGCAGTCAAGCAGATGCCCGCCTACAAGTTCACGCCGATCGTCATGCTGACCACGGAAAGCCAGGACGCGAAAAAGCGCGAGGGCCAGCTGGCCGGCGCCAAGGCGTGGGTCGTCAAACCGTTCCAGCCGCCGCAACTGCTCGCCGCCGTCGAAAAGCTGGTGTTGCCTTGAATCGCCACGACGACGGAGCCCCTGCGATGAATGCCGCCTATACCGCGCCGATCGAATTGCCGATGACGATCTATCACGCCGCGGAACTCAAGGAATTCATGCTGGACGTGCTGGAGCGCGGCCCCTGCGTGCACTTCGACCTGTCGGCCGTGCCGGAGATCGACTGCGCCGGTGTGCAACTGCTCGTCGCCGCGCGACGCCGTGCAGCAGAGCGTCAGCAGGCCTGCGAATTCGTCGGTGCGAACGATGCCGTGCTGGCGACGCTCGCGCTGCTCGGTGTGGCCCAGACGTTGACGCAGGCGCAGCCGTCGGTCGACACGCTTTCGGCGCTTCAGGAGCCAGCCTTATGAATATGGACGACGCACTGCAGACTTTCGTCGTCGAAAGTCGCGAGTTGCTCGGGCTGATGGAAAACGGCCTGCTCAGCATGCGCGAAAGCGCTGATCCGAGCGATGAAATCAACGCCGTTTTCCGTGCAGCGCATACGATCAAGGGGTCATCGGGACTCTTCGGTATCGACGGCATCGTGGCGTTCACGCACGTGGTCGAAAGCGTGCTCGACCGCGTGCGCGACAACGAGATCGGCGTCGACGAATCGCTGATCTCGCTGCTGCTCGCATGCGGCGACCACATCGGCCTGCTCGTCGAGCTCACGGCGGAAACCGGAAATTGCACAGACGAGGCCCTGCTTGCGCAGGCACAGCCGTTGGTGGATGCGCTGGGCCGCTATCTCGAGGCGCCGCAACACGCGATGCCAACCGGTTCCGATGCCGCAACGGACGACCGTGCCGCACCCACCGCAGCGCCATCGATGCAACGGTGGCTGATCTCTCTGCAATGCGGCGAACCGGTGTTGCGCAACGGAATGGACCCGCTCTCCATCATTCTTTATCTTGCGCGGCTTGGCGAGGTGACACGGGTGAGCGCGAACAGCAACCGTGTGCCTTCGCTCGATGCACTCGATCCCGAAGCCTGCTTTCTCGGGTTCGAAATCGAACTGCTCAGCGACGCGGGCAGGCAGGCTATCGAAGGCGCTTTCGAATTCATTCGCGACGACTGCGAGCTGAAAATCCGCACCGATAGCGACGAAACCGCGGCACCGCCGATACAGTCCGCCGCCGAAGCCGCAGACGATGCCGATCCGATTGCGGAGCCTCACTCGCCCGAGCAAGGCGCAACGGTTGCCGCCGCAGCGCCGGCCCGCACGAGCGGCACCACGCGCGAGAACAAATCCGCCGATTCGCGCTCGATTCGCATCGACGCCGACAAGCTCGACCATCTGATCGATCTGGTCGGCGAACTCATCACGGCCTCGGCCAGCACGGAGCTTGCCGCGCGCAAGACGCAGAACACGGAGCTGCGCGAATCCGCCGCAACGCTCAACGGTCTGATCCAGAGGGTGAGGGACAGCGCCCTGCAACTGCGCATGGTCAAAATCGGCGCGACGTTCAATCGCTTTCGCCGTGTCGTGCATGACGTCGCGCAGGAACTCGGCAAGCGCATCGACCTCGTCGTCGAAGGCGAAGACACCGAACTCGACAAGACGGTGGTGGAGAAGATCGGCGATCCGCTGACGCACCTCGTTCGCAATTCGATGGACCACGGCATAGAGCCTGCGGACATTCGCCGCGCGCGCGGCAAGCCGGAACAGGGCACGGTGACGCTGAACGCCTTCCATGACTCGGGCTCTATCGTGATCGAGGTGAGCGACGACGGCGGCGGGCTCGACCGCACCCGCATCCTTGCAAAGGCGGTGGAGCGCGGGCTGGTGCCCCAGGACGCGACGCTTTCCGACGACGAAGTCTATGCGCTCATTTTCGAGCCGGGCTTTTCGACGGCCGAACGCGTCACGAACCTGTCGGGCCGCGGTGTGGGAATGGATGTGGTGAAGCGCAACATCACCGCACTGCGCGGCAGCATCGGCATCCAGAGCCGCGCGGGCATCGGCACCACGATCTCGGTGAGATTGCCGCTCACGCTCGCCATCATCGACGGCTTTCAGGTCTGCGTGGGCGATTCCATCTTCATCCTGCCGCTCGACGCCGTCGAAGAGTGCGTCGAATTTTCGGCGAGCGGCATGCACGACTACACGGATCTGCGCGGCCAGGTGCTGCCGTTCATCCGGCTGCGCGAGCGTTTCGAACTGGATGGGCCGGTAAGCGCACGCCCGAACATCGTTGTCGTCAAGCATGCCGGCCAACGTTTCGGTCTGCTTGTCGATCGCCTGCTTGGTGAAGCGCAGACTGTCATCAAGCCTCTTTCGAAAGTGTTCGGCAAGGTTCGCGGTGTGAGCGGCTCGACGATTCTCGGGAGTGGCGAAGTCGCCCTGATTCTCGACATCGCCGATTTGATGGCCATGGCCGGACCCACGGGTTCGAACTCCGGGAGCGCGGCTCTCGCAATCTGCTAGGTCCCGAGTATCCGACCCATGACTCGCTCCACCCTGCCCCAGACCGCGGCGCCGGATGCCGTGCCGCACTCCGCGCCATACCTCACGTTCCTGCCTGGCGCAGAGATGTTCGACATCAGGTTCGTTTCCTACTGATCAGCGCCGGCGACACATACGGCATGCCGTATGCCGCACCACCCGCAATAGCGAGCACAGATGGAAGCCATCACCGATTCCGAGTTCAGGCAATTTCAGGCCTTCATTTTCGACGCGGCGGGAATCAGTCTCGCGCCGGCGAAGAAGGCGCTCGTCAGCGGCCGGCTGGCCAAGCGCCTGCGCGCATGCCAGCTGGAAAGCTACGGCGACTACTTTGCGCTGGTGTCCAGCGACGCGCATCGCGCCGAGCGGCAGATCGCCATCGATTTGCTGACCACCAACGAAACGTATTTCTTTAGGGAGCCGAAACACTTCGACTTCCTGGGCACGGTCGCTTCCGACGCCCGCGCACCGGTGTTCCGCACCTGGAGCGCGGCCTGCTCCAGCGGTGAGGAGGCGTACAGCATCGCCATGGTGCTGGCCGATCGCCTCGGAGGACGGTCTTTCGAAGTCGTCGGCACAGATATCAGCACGCGCATGTTGCAGGCCGCGCAGCGCGCCCACTACCCCGACATTCGCGCGCGCCAGATGCCGGCCGATTACCGGAAACGGTTTTGCCTGCGCGGCACGGGTGTGCAGGAAGGAACGCTGCTCGTCGACCGCTCGCTGCGCCAGCACGTGCGTTTCGCGCAGGCCAATCTGGTCGCGCCGCTGCCCGACTTCGGGCGCTTCGATGTGGTGTTCCTGCGCAACGTCATGATCTACTTCGACGCGGCGACGAAACGCGAGGTCGTTCAGCGCGTCGTGTCGCTATTGCGTCCCGATGGATATCTCTGCATCGGGCACTCGGAAAGCCTGCACGATCTCGGCATCGACCTGATCCCGGTCGCGCCGTCGATCTTTCGCAAACCCGGCCGTGCCGGGCATTGAGGCGAGATATCGATGGCTCGAATCCGTGTATTGATCGTGGACGACTCCGCAGTCGTCAGACAGGTGGTGTCCGGCATGCTGACAGCAGCCGGCATCGACGTAATGGATGCGGTCGCGGACCCCATCGCGGCCATGAGCCGTCTCGCGCACGGCTGGCCCGACGTGATTCTGCTCGACGTCGAGATGCCGCGCATGGACGGCATCACGTTCCTAAAAAAAATCATGGCGGAACGGCCCACGCCCGTCGTCATCTGTTCCACGCTCACCGAAAAAGGCGCGCGCACGACCATCGACGCGATGGCGGCGGGCGCCGTGTCCGTGGTCGCCAAGCCGCGGCTCGGGCTCAAGCAGTTTCTGCTGGAAGCGGCCGACGAACTGACCACGACGATTCGCGCCGCAGCGCGCGTGAATGCGGCGCGGCTCGCCCGCCGGCATCCCGTGGTCGTGCCGGTGCCTAAACACACCGCCGATGCGGTGCTGCCGCCGGGCATGCCCGGGGCACTCTCGCAGATGACCGAACGCATCGTGGCAATCGGCACGTCGACGGGCGGCACGCAGGCGCTCGAAGTCGTATTGACGGCGCTACCGCGCGTCTCTCCTGGCATCGTGGTCGTGCAGCACATGCCCGAAAAATTTACGGCCGCGTTTGCCGAGCGGCTCAATCGCCTTTGCGAGATCGAGGTCAAGGAAGCCGAGCCCAACGATCGCGTGGCGCAGGGGCGCGCGCTGATCGCGCCCGGCGGCAAGCATCTGGCCGTGCGGCGCAGCGGCGCACAGCATTTCGTCGACGTTATCGACGGGCCGCTCGTCAATCGTCATCGCCCGTCGGTCGACGTGCTGTTTCGCTCGGTCGCGCGTAGCGCGGGCCGCAATGCGCTCGGCATCATCATGACGGGCATGGGCGACGACGGCGCGGCCGGGCTTGCCGAGATGCACGCCGCCGGCGCGCGTACGCTTGCGCAGGACGAGGAGAGCTGCGTCGTGTTCGGCATGCCTCGCGAGGCGATCAAACGCGGCGGCGTCGACAAGGTCGTACCGCTGTCCGCCATCAGTCAGGAAATCGCGCTGGTTCAGGCTCATCGGTCCTGAGTGCCGCGCGACGCTTCGAACCCCATCCACACGCGTAAACGCATCGAGCCGCAACGGTGTAGACCGTTGCGGCTCGATGGCGCTGCTTATTTCAATATGCGTCAACGTGCGTCAGCGTACGTCAATGTGCGGTTTCGGCAACGGCCTGGAGCGCCGCCATGTCGGTTGCCGACATCATGTTCTGCAACGCGAGCAGGATCACAAATTTGCCGCGTACCTTGCCCATGCCCTGAATGAACTCGGTACGAATGGACGAGCCGAACGACGGCGGCGGCTCGATCTCCGAAGCCGGAATGTCGAGCACTTCGTTCACGGCATCCACCACGATGCCGATATCTTGCCGCTCGCCTTCCAGTTGTACTTCGACAATCACGATGCACGTGCGCTTCGTTACTTCGGACGAGGGCTTGCCGAAGCGCGCGAGCAGATCCATTACCGGCACCACCGCGCCGCGCAGATTGATGACGCCGCGCGCGAACGCCGGCATCATCGGCACCGTCGTCATCGCCGTGTAGCTGATGATTTCCTTGATCGACAGAATGCCGATTCCGAAGGCTTCGCCGGCCAGCATGAAAGTCAGCACCTGGGCGGGCTCGGCGATGTCCGCCGTTTCGGGCGCGTTGATGTGCGCACGCAATGCGCCGGAAGCGAGAGTCTGGTTCATGATTCGAGCCCCCGCATCAGAATTTCGCGAATTGCGATTCGTCGGGCATCTCGGTGCTGGCGAATGCGAGCGCCGGCGCCAATGCCAGGCCGCCGGCCGGCTTCACCGCACGATGCGCGCGCGTATGTGCAGCCGAGGTACGCGTGCTGCCGGCGTCGCCCGCGCGCGCCGTGTTGCCGCCCGCTGCAAGGCGGAAGAAGGTCATGGCTTGCCGCAGTTGCTCGGACTGGCTGCTCATCTCTTCGGCGGTTGCCGCCAGTTCCTCGGAGCTGGAGGCATTCTGTTGCGTCGTCTGGCTCAACTGACTGACCGCCACGTTGATCTGCCCGACGCCCGACGACTGCTCTTCGGACGCGGCCGTAATTTCCTGCACCAGTTCCGACGTCTTCTTGATGTTGGGCACCATCGAATCGAGCAGCGCGCCGGCCTTCTCGGCCAGCTCGACGCTGGAGCCCGCCACGGTGCCGATTTCCTGCGCCGCCACCTGGCTGCGCTCGGCGAGCTTGCGCACCTCGGCGGCCACCACGGCGAAGCCCTTGCCGTGTTCGCCCGCGCGTGCCGCCTCGATGGCCGCATTCAGCGCCAGTAGATTGGTCTGGTAAGCGATGTCGTCGATGATGCCGATCTTCTGCGCAATCTGTTTCATGGCCGTGACGGTGGCTTTAACCGCTTCGCCGCTGTGAGTGGCTTCTTTCGCGGCCTGCTGCGCCATGCCGTCGGTCACTTTCGCGTTCTCGGTGTTCTGCGAGATCGACGCCGTCATCTGCTCGATGGACGCACTGGTCTCTTCGACGCCGGCCGCCTGTTCGCTGGACGCCTGGCTCAACGATTGCGCAGTCGCGCTGACTTCCTCGGCCGCACCCGCAAGCGCTTCGGCGCCGCTATTGACTTCACCCACCACGCTGGAGAGCTTCGTAATCATGTTTTGCATCGCGCGCAGCAGTTGCCCCACCTCGTCCCGGTTCTTCGATTCGATGCGAACCGTAAGGTCGCCGTCGGCGAGCCGGTTGGCGGCGTCCAGCGCCTGCCCTAGCGGCTTGCTTACACCGCGACTAATGACGAAGCCGAGCAGCGCGCCCAGAGCCAAAGCAGCCACAATGGTGCCGATCATCAGCGAGCGGCTTTGCTCGTACAACGTGAAGGTCTCCTCGGATGCCTGCTTCGCGGCGGCCTCTTTCACCTGCGCGAGCTGGGTCATCGTGTCGTCGAGCACGTTGGCCTTTTCGCGTACCGCCGCCAGCGCGGCCGTCAGCGCGGGATCGTGGTCGGCGAGTTTGCTCGCACTGATGAGCGGAGCGAGCGTTGCCTGATCGCGGAGGTACGCTTCCCAGGTTCGCGAAAAGTCGTCCAGCAACTGTTTGCCCTTTTCCGAGGTCATGAGCGGGCGCGCCTTTTCCATGTTGTTTTTCAACAAATCGAAAGACTTGTTCATCATGTCGAGGAACTTCGCACGCTCTTCCGCCGTGGTGGCCAACAGCGCATTGGAGCGAGCGCGCCCGATATAAATCAGGTCGATATTGGCTTCCTTGATGTAAGACACGCCGAGCACTTCGTTGCTGTACAGGTGGTCGGCCAGTTCGTTGAGCTTGCTGGCGTTGCTGATGCCGACCATGCCCACGATACCGCTGGCCGATGCGACGACGAGAAATGCGGCGATGAGGCGGATGCCTATCTTGATATTACCGAGCATAGTGAAAGTGTCCTTGAAAAAGGGATTCAACAGGGCTTGTGTTCAATCGCTACTACGGGGACGGATTAAATCGCGGGCACCGCCGCCATCCGCGTCGGTGCGAGCCCTGCTTATAGACGTGGATATCGGTTGGCGACGACTACGTCTTAATCCCTCTTCCATAAAATTGTTTGTAACGTGCGAGGCGAACGGCGCATGTCGCGATTTTTTTGAAAAATCATCCAGTGCCCGCATCGAGCGCGATCGCCGCGATGCGCTTTATTTCACTGAAAATGCAGTCCGCATCATAGCGATTCAACATGCCGGTATTTCATTGCTAAAGAAGTGTCGCGCTTTTTTCGAGGTGATCGCGCCCTGCCGTCGCTTGATTTGCTAAAGGCGATTCATACGCCATTTTTTCTCAATTGATATACGTCAAATTGTTTTCAAATGAGCGCCTGAAAATCAGCCACGCCTCCAAGGGAAGCGCACGACCCTCCAGCACGGTTCATCGTTATCCCTGGTAGAACTCGCCCTACAGTAACGTCCTCCCTGGCCGTTATTGATACCGTGGCCCTGTGTCCGTCAACGTGACGCCGGTAACGCGGCGAGCATCAGGCGCGCTGCGCGTAACGCGCTGGAACCCGACGTCACGGAGCCGCCGATGCTGGAGAACACCCAGGCCGCGCGCGCCGTAAGCGCGATGTGAACATGAACCCGTCAATAGAGATTCATATGCAAGGTACTACGGACGCTCAAGCGACCGAACGAACGCTTTCCCGCGTGGGACAGCTGACCCGGGTACTGCACGATTCCCTGCGCGAACTCGGTCTCGACAAACGCCTCCTGCTGGCCGCGGAAGTGGTGCCCGAAGCCCGTGACGGTCTTCGATATGTGGCATCTGTTTTCGAGCAGCGTGCCGATTGCACGCTGAATGCGACCGACTCGGCCCGACTGCTTCAGGATGAACTCGAAAAACTGGCGTGCGATCTGGACGCCCGGTGGACGCAGTGGTACGCGGCGCCGGGTGAACGCGAGAAGACGCGTCATCTCCTGAACGACACGAAGGCATTCCTCTCGAAGGCGTCGGACACCGCGAGTACGACCAACACCCAATTGCTCACGGTGCTCATGGCGCAGGACTTCCAGGATCTGGGCGGACAAGTGATCCGCCGAGTCCTCGACATCATTCTCGTGATCGAAAGGGAACTGCTTGCCGTGCTGCTGGAAAGTGTCGCGCCTGAAAAGCTCGAGCACCTCGCTGCGTCGCAGGCGGCCCAGATCACGACGGAAGGCGAACCCGTTCAATCACCCGCACGCCCTGCATTGGAGAAACTGGACGACTCCGAGGTCGACGACCTGCTTGCCAGCCTCGGGTTCTGAACGCGGCTACGCACCGGCTGCTACCCGTTCGGCAACACCGCCGCCCCACGCAGATAGCGCGAGAAGGCGGCGGTGTTCATCGCCGCCGCCGAATCACCACGACCAACGCGCGCCGACATTGCCGCCAACGGTCCGCACGTGCTCGCCGTCCAGATTCGTGCCCCAGTTGACAGCCGCATACGCACTGCCGTGCTTCGAGAACTTCGTGACCACGCCGACGTCGATGCGGGCCGTTGTCTGATTGACCGGCGTGCCGATCGACGTTCCGCCGTCATAGGTCTGGTGGTCGCCGCTCGCGAACGCGTGCAACACGTTGAACCCCACATAGGGCTGCCATGCGGCGCCGAGCGCGTCCCACGTGCCCTCGAACCGAACGCCGAATCTTGCCAGCACGCTATTGCCGCTGCTGAACCCTACGCTGGAGGCGCCGTCGTTCAGATCGCGGATCGACAGATGCTGGTAGACCAGTTGCGCCTGCGGCTCCACCGTGAGTCCATGCCCGATCGGCAGCGGCAAGCCGCCTTCGATCGATGCCGTGACGGCCGTACCGTGCGTGCCCGAACGGATGTTGTCGCTCGATGTCGTATCCGCCGCGAGTGCGCTGCCGGAAATGACCGCATCCGTATACCAGCCGCTCGGCCCGATGTGTGTCCAATAGCCGGCGAGGCTGTATGCGTTGACCGCGAGATGTCCGACGCCGGCGCCCGGCACGCCCACCGCAAATCCGCTGACATCGCCCGTCGCGCGCGCCATGCCGAGATAGAAGCCATAGTGGTTGCGATGGCCGCCCGGGGTGCCGTCCGCACAGATGTCGTGTCCCACCTGCACGCCGCCCATCGAGCCGTCGAATTGCGGACTCACATCGCCCCCTTCCGACAGCACGCTATGCGCGCCCCAGACACGACCCCATCCTGCCGGCAGGCTGCCCTTTTCGTTCAGCAGCATCTGGTCGCCCTGACGCAAATGAAACTCGTCGATCTGCATCCAGTCGAGCTGACGCATGACGCCCGGAACCTGTGCGTAAAGCGCGACCTCGGGGCGATAAAGCGTGACCGCATGGGCATTCGCCTCCGGCAATGCCGGCGTGCCCGCTGCTGCGCTCACGGTGGACGCGCCGCTACCGTTCGCGTTTGTCGCCGCTGCGCTGCTCGCGGCGGGCACCGTGTTGCGCAAGTACCAGTTCTGCGACGTGTCCGCACTCACGCCGCCCTTCGCCAGGTAGTATTCGTACGCCCCGCCCTTCACCGTGCCGCCCGCGAGCGTAAACGCGCTCGTATCGGTGGTCGCGCCGTTCGTGGCCGCCACGACCTCGATGCCGTTCGATACGATCGGCGCGCCCTGGCCGCCCACGTTCGTCACTTTTAGCGTGGTGGCCCCCGTCGCCGTGCCCCCGTTGATGACGAGCTTGTCCGAAGCCGAATTGTCCGCGGCGAGAACGGTGTTGAGCGCGATGACGCCGTTTTGCCCGACATAGCTGTTGACGTTCAGCGTGTTGCCGGCCTGCGCGCCGCCGCCGAGTTGCACGAGGCCCGCGTTCGTCAATTGGCCGTTGATCGTGAAGCTGCCCGGCGCGCCCGCCGTTGCCGTTGCCGACGGCAACGCATTGGCCACCGCGATGGTCCCGTTGTTCGTGACCTCGCCATTGACGGTGCCGTAGCCGCCGAGCACGGCGCCCGTTGCCACCGTGACCGGCCCCGCAACCGACGCCCCCGCGCTCGACGCATCACCCACCACGAGCGTGCCGGCCGCCACCGACGTCCCGCCCGAATACGTGTTGACGCCGTCGAGCACGAGCGTGCCTGTGCCGATCTTCGCGAGGGCGCCGGCGCCCGTGATGTTTTGCGCGATGGTCGACTGGAAGCCCTGCGTATCGATCGTGCCGCCGTTCGACGTGATCGATACCGGGCGCGTGCCGGCCAGATCGAAGCTGCTGCCCAGTTGCAGCGCGCCGCCGTCGAACGTCACGCCGCCCGACGTACCGCCGAGCGCGCTGTCCGCCGCCACGGAGACCGTGCCCGCTTTCAGCACGGTGCCGCCCGTGTACGTATTGCCGCCGGCCGCGGCGGGCGCAAGCGTCAGCGTGCCCGCACCGTCTTTCTCGACCACGCCCGAGCCGCCGATGGCGCCTGTGTAGACGCCGTCCACGCCTTGCTCGAACTGCACGAGACCGTTGTTGGTTACGGTGGGCGGCAGGCTTTGCGCGCTGGCCTGCAGCACGCCAGGCTGGTCCACCGTCACGCTTCCCGTGAAAGACGACCCGTCGCCGTTCAGCACGAGCGTGCCCTGCTGAACCTCGGCAGCGATCGGACCGACCAGTGCGCCGTTCAACGTCAGCGTTCCCGAGCCGGTTTTGTCGAGCGCGCCCGAACCGCTGATGCTCTGGTTGATCGTCGAGTCGAAGGCCTGGGTGTCGATCGTGCCGCCGTTCGAAGTAACCGAGAGCGCGCGCGTGCCGGCAAGATCGAACGCGCCGCCGAACTGCAGCGTACCGCCGTCGAAGGTCACGCCGCCCGACGTACCGCCGAGCGCGCTGTCCGCCGCGACCGCGAGCACGCCCTGCCTCAGCACCGTGCCGCCGGTATAGGTGTTGCCGCCCGCGGCGGCGGGCGCCAGCGTCAGCGTGCCCGTGCCGTCTTTTTCCACCGCGCCCGAACCGCTCACGAGGCCGGTGTAGGTGCCCGCCGTGTCTTGCTGAAACTGCACGAGGCCGTTGTCCGTCACCGCGCCCGGCAGACTCTGCGCACTCGCGCGCAACGTGCCCGCCTCGTCCACGAGCATCGAGCCGGTATAGCTCGCGTTGTTGCCGGTCAGAACCAGCGTGCCTTGCTGGACCTCGGCGGAGGTGACGCCCATGCCGCCGATCGGATTCGTGATCGTCCAGGTCCCGCTGTCCTTCTTTTGCAGCGTCTGGAAGTTGGTGATCGTGGTGGGCAGCGTGTCGGTGCCCGTGCCGTTGAGCGTCAGCAGATTGCTGCCGCCGCCGCCGTTGATGGTGCCCGACACGCTTGATCCGGTGTACATGTTCAGCGTGTCGTTGCCGCCTGCGAAGACCAGGTTGCCCACCACCTTGCCGAGGTTGGTGAACACGACAGCGCCGTTGCCCGACGCCCCCATCACGTTGCCCGGCGCCTGAATGACGCCTGTGGCGTTGTTGATGACCGTATTGGTGCCCGACGTGTTCTGAAACCAGATGGCCGCCGAATTGACGCCGCGAATGGTCCCGTTGTTGATGATCGTATTGCCGGTGCCCTCCGGATTGACGGCCTCCGCGTCGCTCTCCGTGCCGTTGGCGAGCACCGTCGCGCCCTGCTCGACCGTCAACGTGCTGTTGTTCCGGAAATCGATCGTATTGCCGCCCGTGCCGTACGTGCCGGTGGTGTTCGTCGCACTGTTCTGCACCAGCGCGCCCGACTGCACGACGATGTTCGCGTTGTCCGACAGCGCGATGGCGCTGCTGTTGCCGACGACGATCTGTGCATTGGGGCCTACCGTCACCTGGGAACCGGATGCTTCCGTCGGGCCCGTGCCGATCATCGTCGTCCATGGCGACGGCGTGGTCGTGTCGCAAGTGGTCGTCGTGCCCGACGTCGTGCAGTTCGCGTGAGCGAGCGCGGGAATCAGGGCGATATAGCCGAGCACCGCGAGCGTTGTCGCCTTCGGACGGGGATTCAGCGTGATGCAGGAAATTTGATGCCGGCTCCTGCGCAAATTGGCGCCACAGTGCGACGCCTCGTGGGGTAAGCGCTCTTTTTTCATTTTCCGCGTATGCCTTTTTGGGATTGTTTTACGTCTATGTTCGAAGCACGGGACGCCGGGGCTTCGAACGGCGGCTGAAGGATTCGACGGAAGGGGACTTTTATCCGTAAAAATCCACGTCCCTGCACGAGTGCGGAATATAAGGAAATTTCAAAAAATCAAATGCAAAGGATCGTTAAATGATTTTCTCAAATAGAGGGAAATGGCGCTTACACCTCTTTCAATCGTTAAAGGGCAGCAACGAATTACCATGGCGCAAACGATTGGCGCGCGATACTGCAAATAGGCAAACGTTTGCGATTATCTTTTTATTGCGCAGCAATATCCCAGGCAAAGCCGCGCAGGAGATGCTCAACAAACCTCAAATGGCTCGCCGGACGGGCTCGGAAGCCCGCTGCAGGCGGGTCCGCGCCCGCGGCGGGATCTTTCTGAGAGCCTGTCTGAAAGCCACTGCGGGCGCTAGCAGATGCGTCGGCCGCGACGGCAAGCCGCGTTATCTCACGGTCGTAGGGATTCGGGATTATTCGGGCGGGCGGCGAATCAGCGAAGTGGCGTATTGGATTAAAAAGCACCCGCAGGCGCGCCGTGCTTTTAGTGTCGGAACTGGCTCATTGCATTAAGTGGCGAGGAATGAATGGCGCGCCCCTCACCTCTTTTATTTCATCCCACTATATGGAAATGCGATCCTGTTTTTACCTCGCATTATGCTAAGGCCGCCCCTTAATCAGTAAAAATGTATCTGCCATGCAAAAGGAGAGCTGCGTCAATGCGGCAAGTAAACGGAAATTCTTTTCGCCGATGCCAATTGAGACGAGGCCATAACAGCGAGCCATAAATGCATTGCCTGCCCGACGTCAGACGGTCCGATCAATCGGCGCTGTGGTCCGCGACGAAGGCGTCGGCAACGTCTTTCACCACGGCAGGCGATGCCGCGGCCCCTGCGGCATGGCGATACGCCTTCGGCGAACGGCCGGTCATGCGCTTGAAGGCATGACTGAATGCGCTCTCGGAGGAATAGCCGAGCGCCTGGGCGACCACGGCGACCGGCGTGTTCTCCTCGCGCAGACGGCGCTCGGCGAGGCGCATGCGCCATTCGGCCAGATAGGTCAGCGGCGCAACGCCCGCGCTCGTCCTGAAGTGGAAAGCGAACGTGGTGCGCGACATCGCGCATGCGCTGGCAAGCTCCTCCAGACGCCAGGCGCGTGCGGGATCGTCGTGCATCAACCGTAGCGCGGGCGCAATGCGCGGGTTGCCCAGCGCCCGCAGCCACCCCGACATGGGCCCGGACGTCTTCAGGTGCGCCCGCAGAATCTGAATGAAGAGCAGTTGCGAGAGTTGTGCCGACACGAGCTGTGCCCCAGGCAGATCGCCCGCACGCTCTTCCACGAGCTGGTCGAGAAGCCACCGGAACGTCGTCGCTTGCGGCGAGGCGGCCGGCACGTGAATCCACGGCGGCAGCACGTCCGACAGCAACCGCCCGCTTGCCGGATCGAGCAGAACATGTCCCCCGATCTGGGCGAAGTCGTCGCCCTCGCCCAACCGGACGGCCGATCGTCCCGCGCCGGAAAACACCGTCATCGCGTCGACGGGCGGAACACCCGGATCGCTCGCCAGGACGAAAGCGCGCCTCGCCGTGAGGAGGCCCACGTCTCCGCTTTCAAAACGGATCGGCTCCGCTTCGCCGTCGATAGCAACCCAGCAGGAGCCCTTCACCACCGCGAAGAACTTGATCTTCTCCGGCACCGGAAAACGGACGGCCCAGGTGCCGCCGGCCGTGAAGCCGCCTGTCGCGAGCGATTCCGCGTTCGTGAATTTGAGGATGTCAGAGAAGGGATCGGCGCTCATGATCGTACGGTTGCGCAAGTAAACCGGACTATAGAGCATTAACAATCCCGCGGTTGGACCTTAATCTCGCGGTTCTTCGTCCCGGTCGCTGCACGCAGCGCGGTCGGCAATCTGCGCGGCGGACGGGACGCCGAGGGTCCTTATCGACATGATCATGAACGGCAACAACAACGACGTATCGGTTCTCGTCACCGGAGGAACCGGATTCATTGCGCAGCACTGCATTCTGGCGCTGCTGAACCACGGCTATCGTGTGCGCACCACGGTCCGCTCGCTCGCGCGCGAGGCCGAAGTGCGCGAGCACCTCAAGACAGGCGGAGTCGATGCCGGCGACCGCCTGTCGTTCGTCTTCGCCGATCTCGGTTCGGATGAAGGCTGGCCAGCGGCCGCTGCCGGCTGCACGTACGTCATGCATGGGGCGTCGCCCACGCCCACAGGCGAGCAGGCAAACGAAGACGACTGGATCAGGCCCGCGGTGGAGGGCAATCTGCGCGTGCTGCGCGCCGCGCGCGACGCCGGCGTGCGGCGCGTGGTGCTGACGTCCGCTTTCGGCGCGATCTGCGCGGGACATGGGCCCATGACGCGGCCCTTCGACGAAACCGACTGGAGCGACCTCACGAGCACGAATGTGTGGCCGTATCAGAAGTCGAAGACGCTCTCGGAACGCGCGGCCTGGGACTTCGTCGCGCGCGAAGGCCAAGGGCTGGAACTGTGCGCGATCAACCCCGTCGCGGTGCTCGGGCCCGTGCTGGGCGCCGACTATTCCCACTCCATCCGCCTCATCAAAAACATGCTGGACGGCCAGCCGGGCAACCCGAAGATCAACTGCGGTTTCGTCGACGTGCGGGACGTGGCCGATCTGCATCTGCGGGCCATGACCCATGAAGCCGCGAGGGGCCAACGCTTTCTCGCCATCGCGGGTGAAAGCATGTGGCTGGCCGACGTGGCCCGCGTGCTGAAAGCGCGTATGGGTCCGGCCGCGCGGCGTGTCTCCACACGCGTGCTGCCCAACTGGGTGGTGCGCCTCGGTGCGTTCAGGGACCCGGCGCTGAGAGGGTCCCTGCCGCTGTTGGGCCTGAATCTGAATGCCACCGGCGAAAAGGCCATGCGCCTGCTCGGCTGGTCGCCTCGTCCGCGCGAAGAGGCCATCGTGGCCACCGCGGAAAGCCTCGTGCGGCTCGGGCTGCTGCGCGATACCCGCTAGCCGCCTCGCGCACGCACTTGCGAAGTTACTGGTAACGTCTCACCCACCGCGATGCCGGACATCGTCGAACGCACTGCAATTTTTTGCTTGAGGAAAACGCCATGCCTGAAACGACAACAGCGCGTCTCGCAACACTCGGACTGGTTCTGCCCCCACCCATTGCGCCGCTCGGTTCGTATCGGACCGTATCCATCGTAGGCAACCAGGCGCACGTTTCAGGCCTCGGACCCTTCGAAAACGGCGCGCCGGTTGCAGGCGTGGTCGGCGACGACATGACGATCGAACGCGCGCAGCACTGCGCAAAGCTGACGATGCTGATGATCCTGGCCTGTCTGCACGAACAGTGCGGACTGGATCGCGTCAGGCGCTGCACGCGGCTCACCGTGTACGTGCGCGCGTCGGCGTCTTTCACGCAGCATCCCAAGGTGGCCAATGGCGCGAGCGACGTGCTGCTGGACCTGTTCGGCGCGGACCATTTGCCTGCCCGCAGCGCAATTGGCGTGCACACGCTGCCGATGGGCATTCCGGTCGAAATCGACAGCGTGTTCGAACTGTACGGCGAAGACGCCTCGTAAAGCCGCGATTGAAGGAGCGTACGGCGACACGCATCGAACATCCGGCCGCGCTCCACCCTGCACGAGCGCAAAGCCGTGCACAATATCGCCCATGTCCGCCCCAGACCTCGAACGCCTCGTCACGCTCGCCATGCCCTTCGGCAAATACAAAGGCCGGCTCATTGCCGACCTGCCGGGCCACTACCTCAACTGGCTCGCCCGCGAAGGCTTTCCGCGCGGCGAGATCGGACGGCTGCTCGCCCTCATGCACGAGATGGACCATAACGGCCTGCGCGGTTTGCTCGATCCGCTGCGCAAACGCGACTAGCGCGCCATCGCATCAAGGCAGGCCGCCAGCGTCCGTCACGTTCCCACGCCTGTCACCGCGCCGCATGCACGTGCAGCAGTTCCCGCACGCGGTGCGCGCGCGCATCGAGCGGTGCCGTGCCACGCTCCGGCGACAGCGCGCGAGCAGTCATAGCCCGCGACTCGCCGCTTCGCACATCCACCTCGCGAACAACGCGGCCGCTCTCCACCACGAACGCAACATCCGCCAATGCCAACACGTCGTCGATGTCGTGCGTGATCATCACGACAGGCATCTGCCAACGCGCGAACACGTCCGCCAGCTGCGCACGCAAATCGTCGCGCAGCAGCGGGTTCAGCGCAGCGAACGGTTCGTCGAGCAACAGCAGGCGCGGTCGGCACGCCAGCGCGCGTGCCAGCGCCACGCGCTGCTGCTGCCCGCCCGAAAGCGTCGCGGGACGACTCGACGCCAGCGCGGCTAGTCCGAACGTCTCCAGCAGTTCCTCCACATGTCGCGCGTCGTCGCGTGAAAGCCGGCGGCGTCGCCAGTTCGTCAGCCCGAACGCAATGTTGTCGCGCACGTTCAGATGCGGAAACAGCGCGTAGTGCTGAAACAGATAGCCGACGCTGCGTTGCTCCGGCGGCAGGTCGATGCCCTCGCGCGAATCGAACAGCACGCGCGCGCCGATCCGCACATGCCCGTGCTGCGGCGTCAGCAGCCCCGCCATGGCCCTGAGCGTCATCGACTTGCCACCGCCCGAGGGTCCATAAAGCGCCACTACCTGCGCATCGGACATAAAACGCGTGGCAAGCGTGAAACGCCGTGCGCCGTCGCAGACGGTGGCGTCAAGGTCGATATCGATCATCGTGCGGCTACGTCACGGCTCACGGCTGCGAGAAGCCGTGGCGCTTCAGAACGCCTTGCGCGGCAGGACTCAGCAGGTAGTCGATGAACGCCTTCGCAAGCGCCTGCTCGTGGCTCGCGCTGACCGCGACGACGGGGTAGGTCACCGGGTCGTGGCCGCCCACCGTCTGCACGATCTCCACCTTGCCGGGCATCAGCACGGCGTCGGTGCGATAGACGAAGCCCGCTTCGGCCTCGCCTCGCGACACGTAATCGAGCACCTGGCGCACGCTGTCGGCCTGCACGAATTTCAGCGTAAGCGCATTCCAGAGCAGCGCTTTTTCAAGGGCCTGTTGCGTGTAACGACCCACGGGCACCGTCGATGTCTTGCCGATCGCGATTCGCCGCACGGCCGGATTCGAAAGATCCGCCACGCTCTTCACGGGCGAACCCTGCGCCGCGGGCACGATCAGCACCAGTTCGTTCGCCGCGAAGTCGCGCCGCGTCGCGGCATCGAACAGCCCTGCCTGCACGCCGCGCGTCACCGTCTGCTCGTCCGCGCTCGCGAATACATCGACAGGCGCGCCCTCGCGAATCTGCTGAAGCAATACGCCGGAGGCCGCGAAATTGAAGCGCACGGTCACGTCCGGATGCAACGCCTGGAACTTCGCGCCCACCTCGTTGAATGCCTCGGTCAGACTGGCCGCGGCCGAAACGGTGAGTTGCTGGGCGAACACGGCACAAGGTAGCACTGCAATCAGGATGGCGAACAAAACGGCGCGAAGACGTATCACGAATCACCTCACGAAGTCAGCGAAGAGAAAGAAAGCGGCCCGACAGCACCAGCACCGCGATAGAGAGTGCCGACGTGACGAACACCAGCAGCAACGCGGCCTGATCGCGGCCGTCCTGCATGGCGTCGTAGATGGCCATGGAAAGTGTCTGCGTCTGGTGCGGTATGTCGCCCGCCACCATGAGCGTGGCGCCGAACTCGCCCATGGCGCGCGCGAAGGCCAGCAACGTGCCGGCCAGAATGCCCGGCCACGCGAGCGGCAGCGTGACGCGCACGAACACCGACCACGGCGACTGGCGCAGCGTGCGCGCCGCAGCTTCGAGCGAGCCGTCCACGCCCGCAAAGGCGGCATTCGCGGACTTCAGCACGAGCGGCAACGCGACGATGGCCGACGCGAGCACGGCACCGTGCCAGTTGAAGACGACCGTGTAACCCACCTGCCGATACAGCCAGCCGCCCACCACGCTGCGCCGGCCGGCCGCAACCAGCAGCCCGTAGCCGATCACCGTGGGCGGCAACACGAGCGGCAGCATGAAGACCGCCTCCAGCATCGCGCTGCCCGGAAAGCGCCGGCGCGCAAAGAGCCAGCCCAGCGCAATGCCCGCGACGAGCGCCAGCGCCGTCGCAATGCCGGCTACGCGCAGCGAAAGCCAGAATGGCGACCAGTCCATCGAATGTAGGGAATCCGACATTTCCGACAATCCGTGTGATGAATCGGGCGATGCAGCAGGTAGTGCAAGATGCAAGCCATGCACGCCGGCCATCGTCGTATAGCGCGATCACGTTCAACCGAGCCCCGCTGCACGCGCGAACAACGCGAGCGAGGCGCGCGCTTTCTCTGCATCGTGCGTCGCCGGCTTCAGCAGCAATCGATGCGCACCGAGCCGCGCGCTCAACGCCTTCGCGCGCGCCATGCACTGCTCGGGGTCGCCGATGATCGCGTTGGCGAGAATCACGTCGTTGGACGCATCGGGCGCGAACATCGGCGGCAGCTTGCCGGGCGGGAAGTGCACGCCCATCAGCCGCGGGTACGCGCGCACGGCTTCGATGCCGTGCTCCATCGCACGCCGCCCGTCTTCATCGCAGTGGAAGAAACGCGCGATCGCGAAGGGAAAGGCGCCGCGTTGCGCGCGCTGCGCCGCTACCCGTTCCGCGACCTGATCGAGATCCGCGGAAGGCGCGGCCATCAGACCGTAGCCGTGTTGCGCGGCGATCTGCGGCGACTGCCCGCTCAGACTCGCGAGCCACACCGGCACCGGCCGCTGTAACGGACGCGGATAAACGGCCACGCTTTCGTAGCGAAAGAAGCGCCCCTCGAAGCACGTGTCGCGTTCGGTCCACAGCCGCTCGATCAACGCGAGCGCTTCGTGCATGCGCTCGCGCGCCACCTCCGCAGACGCAATGCCCGACGGACGATACTGCGCGGGAAACGGACCGCCCCGCGCCACCCCGAATTCGATACGCCCGCCGCTCAGCAGATCGAGCGAGGCGACGTCTTCCGCCACGCGCAGCGGGTCGTTCAACGCGAGCAGCGATGCGCCGGTGCCGAGCCGGATGGTCGACGTGCCCGCCGCAATGTGCGAAAGCAGCACCGTGAGCGCGCTGCCGATGGCGAACGGGCTGTAGTGATGCTCGGCCACCCACACGTCGCGAAAGCCCATCTGTTCCGCGGCCATGCCGGTGCGAACGGTTTGCCGAAGGGCGTCGCGCGCATCGTCGTGAGGATTTTCGACGTTGAGAAACACGCCGTAGCGTTGTACGAGATCGGACATGGTTCAGGTCTAGCGATTCAGATCGCGAGCGGGTGCCGCAAACCAGCTGCGCACGGTGTCGTAGGCGTAGCGCGTGAGCCCATCGTGACGCGCGCGCGGCGCGAGCAGATGAACGGAAAGCGGTTCGGCCCAGCCCCAGAAGTCGGCACGCAGCGCAGCGGGAAAGTCCACGTCGTCGAACGCGTGCCACAACTGCACGAGCCACAACTCGCGTCCCTCTTCGTCGAGCAATAGCGGCAAGCCCGCGCCCGCCTGCAGGTGCGCATGACGCTGGCTGTAGTAGAGCGGCCCGCCGCACGCCTCCACGACGTAGTCGGCCACGCGCTCCGTCACGCAGTCGAAGCAGTCGCCCGCGTGAATGAAGAGCGGAGTCGTTCTGAGGCGGTGCATGTGCTGCCGCACGAGTTCGCGCAAACCCGCTTCCTCGCAGATGGCGAGCAGACGATGCGGCGGCGCCGGCATCGGCGGACAGATGGCATGCCCGCCGTGCAATACGGGATCGCGCGACGATTGCGCAACCGGCCAGCGCAAGGTCCGGTAGCAGGCGCGCGTACACGGTGTCCAGCGCGCACGCGGCGTGGCCGCAGAAGTGGGTTCCATGAGCGTGTGTCGGAGGTCTTGTCCAGTTTGTCGGCTATATATCGCGATACATAACGATGCCCATGCCAAAGCAAGTACTACGCCGGAATCGCATGTGCGCTACTCGGGCCCGAAGCAGTGCGCGTAGTCCGTGCACACGCCGCAACTGGGCGCCTTGCAGACGAAGAGCCCCTCGCGTTCGCACAGCTGCTTGTAGAAGAACTTCTTCCACTTCATGTCGTGGACGTTTTTTGCGGCGAGCCGCGGATACCAGTACCCGAGCAGCGCCGAAAGCTCGCGCCGCGACGGCAATCGCAGGTCCTGCCAGAGATGATTCGCGCCCAGGCACGCGCACGCCAGCGCATGTCCCACACAGGTGGCTTCTTCGCATGTGCCCGCGCGCGCATCGACGTGATCGGCGAACAGCATGACGAGGTCTTCCACTTCGTCGTAGCGCGAGCCGTGTTGCGCCGTTGAAGCGGACGCCGAGGTCCACGCAGGCGCAAGCGCGGCCTCTACACCGGGAAACCAGCGGTCGAGCAGCCATTGCGTCTGCTGCACGTCGAGCCCGCGAATGGGCAGCACGTGCACGCCGTCCTGTTCGAATGCGGACGCGAGCACACCGGCCAGCGCGAGC
Organism: Paraburkholderia kururiensis; assembly: GCF_034424375.1. NCBI lineage: Bacteria > Pseudomonadati > Pseudomonadota > Betaproteobacteria > Burkholderiales > Burkholderiaceae > Paraburkholderia > Paraburkholderia kururiensis. The sequence continues at coordinate 126,563 of NZ_CP139965.1, forward strand.
ACCGTCGGATTGTCGGTGCTCACCGCGTGACGCATCAGGGTGGCGTGGAAGTCCATGACGCAATGTATTCAGATCTGCGCGGCCACGTGCGTATAGCACTTCTTCGGGCAGATCTTCGCGCACGCCGTGCAACCGATGCACAGCTCGCGATGCGCGATGGTCATCACCTTCTTTTCGTACTCGTCGTCTTCGTCGTCGCCGTCCAGACGAATGTGCGCGCCTTCGTCGTCGAGCCCCACGAGTTCGAGCACGCCACGCGGGCACACGCGAAAGCACCGGCCGCAGCCGATGCATTTTTCCTCGTCGAGCGTCGACACGAAGGTCGGCGTCCAGGTCTCGCCGCTCGGCAATGTCACGCTGAAGGTGTCGCTCATGATCGCCTCTAAGGGTGGTCTGGCCGTGGTTCTGGCAGGCTCACGCCGAAGCCGCGGCTGCGGCCTTGCGTGCGTCCATGAGCGCCGCGTGCGCATCGTGGCAACGCTGCGCGACGACGAGAATCTGTTCCCAGTTCGTCGGCAATTCCTCGGACAGATCGTGCAGATCCATCTTGGCCTGCGTGGCCTGCGCGTTGAGTTTCTTCAGACGCGCCTTCAGTTCGTCGGCATCGCTCATCGTGCTCTCCCCTTTCACGCGCCGTATTGCGCGACTGCCGGATACGTGCGGATCATCTCGACGGCCTCGCCGAGAAACTTGCCGCCCGCCTCGGCCAGCTTCGCGAGCGACGGAAAGCCGAAGCGATGCACGTCGCGCAGCTGCTTGTTGACCACCACGAGCCGCCCCGCAATCAGCACCATGCGGCCGAATCCTTCGTGGCTCATCTTCATCATGGGCGACACCATTTGCCCGGTTTCGCGTTCGATGGCCACTGCAATCGCGTTGTAGAACAGCTCCAGATGCCAGAGCGTTTCCGGGTCGGGGTCGCCCATGATCGGAATGGCACGGCGCTCTTCGGGCGTCAGGATGTACGGCTTCAGCAATTGCAGATCGCTCTTGCCTTCCCACGTGCCGTGCGTGTCCTGCGCGCGCAACTGGCGGATAAGCTGCTGCACGAACGGCGTGGCGAGCAGCGACGCGTCGCCTTCCGTGTCCGCGTGCGTGTTGTCGGTGACGGCTTCAGCCATGAGATACCTCGTCGTCCTCTTCGAAATCGTATGAACGTGCCCCGTCTTTCGCGAGCGCCTTGCGCAGCCATGGCGGCGGCGTGCCTTTCAGTACGTCGCGCAGCTTCACCAGGATGCCTTCGATGGGCTCCGGCTGCGGCACCTTGATGGGATGAATCTTCAGCGCGACCACACGCGCCGCACCGGACCCGCCAATCGCGGCGACATACAGAATCGCGCAGTCCTTGACCGCTTCCAGCTTGGGCGCGAGTTTGTCTTCGTCGCCGTCTTCTTCCAGCTTGCCGCCGAAGTCGAACGTTTCGACGAACGTGTGGCCCTCCGCCGTCACGTCGTAGGTAACGATGCTTTTGGCCCAGCCGAAGTGCGCATCGACATGCACCTTGTCCTGGGTCGCGAATGCGATTTTCATGGGTAGGCTCCTCGTGACGTTGGGTTCACGCGCCGGCCGCAACGACCGGAATCTTCACTTCACGCGCGGGGTCGCGCGCGGCCAGGTCCACCGACGCCTGCGGCAACGGCCAGTCGCCGGGGTGGTGATGCGCAATCTGTTCGATCATGAGATTCGCGACTTCGAAAATCAGGTTCATCGTGCCGCGATAGCCCACCTGGCAGCGGTGCGCGTTGCCCACGCGGTCGAACACCGGAAAGCCCACGCGCATGAGCGGTTTGCCGAGCCGCTCCGCCATTTGCCGCCCATGCGAGTGCGTGATGAGCAGATCGCAATCGCTCGATGCACGCTCCATGTCTTCCAGATCGCCCAGCACCACTTCGTTTGCAGGCAACCGTTCGTGCGCAGGCGACGCCGTGGTGCTGATGCAGACGGCAAGCTCCGCGCCCATCTCGTGCAGCAGCGCGCCGAGCGCGAGCAGCAAGTCCGGCTCCGCGCCGATCGCGACTTTGATGCCGCCGGTATAGAAGTGACCATCGAGCATCGCGTCGAGCAACTGGCTGCGCTGCCTGCGGTATTTCGCGGGCACGGGCCGCCCCGAAAGTTGCGCGAGGCGCTGAAGCAGGCGATCGTTGGGTTCGAGCCCGGTCAGCCGCTCGAATATTTCGAACGGCGTGCCGGCTATGTCGTGCAATGCCTGCGCACCGTCGCGCGTTTGCTCGCCCACGCCGATCGTGAACGCCGACGCGCCCGCCGCACGAATCTGTTCCAGCGTCGTGCCGCCCAGCGTGGTGCCGCGCCAGTCGGGCGCAATGTGGCCATCGAGCGAGCCCGAGAGATCGGGCAGCACGATGACGTCGAGCCCGAATGCATGGACGATCTCGCGCACTTCGTCGATATCGGCCGGTGAAAGATGACTGCCGGGCAACAACGTGACTTGCCTCGCCACGGCAGGCAGCGGCTTGACCAGCGCCTTCACGATGGCGGCCACGGCGTGACGGTAGCCGTCTTCGAAGCCGCCCACATAGTCCGGCGTGGAGACGTAGACGAGTTCCGTGTCGTCCAGTTCGGGCTTGCGCTTGCGCACCGTCGTGAGATAGCCCTCCACGTCGTCGCCCTTCGTTTCGGTGAGACCCGTCGAGCAGATGGCGATGATCTTCGGGGCCGCGCGCTTGCGGATGTTGAGCAGCGCCGTCTCCACGTTTTCGTAGCCGCCCAGAATCGTGGTGACTTCGTTCATTGCCGTGGTCTGTAGCGGAATGGCTTCCTTGAAGTGCCGCACCAGCAGCACCAGACCGAACGACGTGCAGCCCTGCGAGCCGTGCATTACGGGCATGCACGCGTCGAGCCCCATGAACGCATAGCTCGCGCCGAGCGGCTGGCTCATCTTGAGCGGATTCACAGCGCAGGCTTTTTTCGATTCGACTACGACGGCCATGATCTACGCTCCCTTGCGCTCGCTTGCATTCAGGCCGGCACGCCGGGCTCGAGACCCATCGCCCATGCACGCACGCCGGGAAAGACTGCCGGCTCCACGGCCGCAACAGGCGCGCGCACCGCGTCCAGCGTCTCGCCGTCGTCGCCCCACGGCGCCGGAATGCGCACCTGCTGCCACACGGGGTTGTGAATCGCCCGGTCGATCTCGTGCACGAGTTCCACCATCCCCTCATATGCGCCGTACGGGTGATGCCGCTCCTGGTTGATGTCGAGCCACGGCATGCGCGCCTTCAGCGCGACGAACTGCGAGCGCCCGCCCGACAGCATGATGTCGGCCTTCGCATCGCGCAGCATGGTGTACATCTCGCGCGGCGTCATGTCGTCGATCATGTGGGCGTCGTCGCCCATGATCTGCTTGATCTTCTCCTTGTCCTCTTTCGTGCTCTTCTTGATGCTCGTGCCCACAATCTCCAGTCCCGCTTCCTGCAACGCGGCGACCACCGACCACGACTTCACGCCGCCGGTAATGAGCAGCACGCGTTTGCCCTGCAACCGCTCGCGATAACGCGCAATACGTGCCCAGGCCCGCGCCTCTTCCGCTGCGATCAGGCGTTCCGTGCGTTCGAGCAGGTCTTCCGGCGCGCCCTGCTGCACCAGCAGCTTCGCGATCTGCCGCAACGTATCGCTCATGTCGCCGATGCCGTAAAACGAGCCCTCGAAATACGGTATGCCGTAGCGCTGCTGCATCTTCGTCGCGATGTTGATCATCGACTTCGAGCAGACCATCATGTTGACCTTCGCGCGATGCGAGCCGGCAATCTCGTTGTAGCGCCCGTCGCCCGAGATGCACGAGAGAATGCGAATGCCCAGCGCGTCGAGCAGCGGCCTGGTCTGCCACAGTTCGCCCGAGAGGTTGTATTCGCCGATGATGTTGATGTCGTACGGCGTCGTGTATTCCGGCTCGCGTGTGCCGATCACGTAATCCAGCAGCGCCTCGCCCCCCAGCTTGTTGCCCAGGTTCTTCGGCCCCGCGAAGCCCGGTGAATTGACGGGAATGACGGGCTTGCCGAACTTCTCGGACGCCCGCTTGCACACCGCTTCGATGTCGTCGCCAATCAGCGCCGTCACGCAGGTCTGATAGACGAACACGGCAGGCGGATCGTATTTCTCGATGATCTCGCGCACGCTTCTGAAGAGCCGCTTCTCGCCGCCGTAGACCACGTCGAGTTCGTTGATGTCTGTCGTGAAGCCCGTGCGATAGAGCGTGGACCCCGACGATGCCGCATGGCGGTTGTCCCACGAATTGCCTTCGCAGGCGATGGGGCCATGCACGAGATGCGCGACGTCCACCACGGGCTGCAATGCGATCTTCGCGCCGTCGAACGCGCAACCGCCCGCGGCCGCGCCAGGCGAAAGTTGCTTCGTGCAGCCCTTCTTGCGCTCCTTTTCGCTTTTGCCCTGGTTCTTGTCGCAACCGGGCTCGTCGAAGACTTCGGCGATCTTGGCCTTGAGCGAAGCGGACATGACGGGCTCCTGACGATGTGGGGTCGATCGAAACTGGCAAGTTCCGTACCACGGGTTGACTGCCAGCAACGCGCGCTACGGCCGTGCTTGCGGCGCGCGAAGTGCGCGCCGATTGTCGTCATCGAAACGCGGATTGGCGGGATTGAAGGAATTGCGACATGAGGCGACTACTCCGCCCCCTCTGCCGCGCTCTTCGCCCACACCGCGACGCGAATGCGCTGCGTAATGCCGGCCGGGCTCGCGTCGAACTCGCGTTGCGAGGCGGCCATCGCGCCCTGCGCAATGGCCGCTTCGGCATGGTTCAACGGCAACCGTCCCGCCACGTGCGTAGCGTCCGGCACGTTGCGCGCAATCGCCTGCCGGTTCGGATGCTCGAGAACGGGCACCAGATGGTCGGCTTCGCGCACGCCCGCGAGGCAGACCCAGCCGTCGACCACCTCGACCTTGCGGCCGTCCAGCGTGACCTTGACGAGTACCGGGTCTGCCATGGCCGCCCCCTTCAGCGAATGATGTCGTAGCTGTAGTCGGTCTTCGCGGGCACGATGGTGTTCGCATCGAGCGTCTCGAAGAACTCGTCCAGCAGCATCACGAGCACGCGCAGCGCGCCGTCGTAGCCCCACGTCGGATAGCGGTGGTAGTGATGGCGATCGAAGATCGGAAACACCATGCGGATGAGCGGCGTCTTCGTATCGCGCTCCAGATACTTGCCGTAGGTGTTGCCGATCAGGAAGTCCACCGGTTCCGTGTACAGCAGCGAACGCATGTGCCACAGGTCGCGCTTCGGGTACACCTTGCAGCCTGCGCCGTAAGGCGAGGCATCGAAGAGCGCCTGCACTTTCGCGGCCCAGTCGTCGTTGCCGTTGGTCGCCAGCACGTGCGCCGGTTCGGCGCCCAGTTCCAGCAGGAACTGCGTGTAGCCGAGCATCTGGTCCGGGTCGCCGTACAGCGCGAAACGCTTGCCGTGCAGGTGCGCCTGGCTGTCGGCCATCGCATCCACCAGTTGGCCGCGCTCCTTTTCGAGCTGTGCGGGAATGGGCTTGCCCGTCACGCGCGAAATTTCCATCAGGAAGCGGTCCGTGCCCGCCACGCCAACAGGCGCGTTCAGCACCACGACTTCCTGGCCGTGTTCCGCGATGAACTTCGTGGTCTTCTCGCAGCAGTATTCCTGGAACACGAAGGTAGCCTTCGCGTGCAGCGCGCGCTCCACTTCTTCCTTCGTGGTGCCGCCTTCGTACATGCGGAACTCGCCGTCGGTGGGCGTATTCCACGTGTCGGACGGGTCGCAGATCACGTTCACCGTCACACCGAACAGATCGAAGATGCGGCGAATTTCCTTCATGTTGCCCACGACGAAGCCGTCGAAGCCGCCGATGAAGTTCACGCTCTCGTCGGGCACGCGCACGAGCGGCGCGGTGGTCCCTGCCTTGCCGTCCCAGAAGTGCTTGAGGATGCCGAGCAGCGCGTTGTCGTAGCCCGTCACGTGGCTGCCCACGAAGGCCGGCGTGTGCGCGAACGGCACGTCGTAGTCTTCCGGCACGCTGCCCTTCTGCTTGCTGTTCTTGATGAACGCGTCGAGGTCGTCGCCGATCACCTCCGCCATGCACGTGGTCGACACGGCGATCATCTCGGGCTTGTAGAGGTTGTACGCGTTCGCGAGGCCGTCGATCATGTTGTTGAGGCCGCCGAACACCGCCGCGTCTTCGGTCATCGAAGAACTCACGCACGACGTGGGTTCCTTGAAGTGACGCGAGAAGTGCGAGCGGTAGTACGCCACGCAGCCCTGCGAGCCGTGCACGAACGACAGCGTCTTGTGAAAGCCGTTCGCCACGTACACGGCGCCGAGCGGCTGGCACGCCTTGGCGGGGTTCACCGTGAGCGAATCGCGGGCGAAGTTCTTCTGTTTGTAGTCTTCGGTCTTGGTCCATTCGACGATCTGCTTGACCGTCTCGTCGGGATGGTTGAACTCGAAGTTCTCTTTCTTGGTCCGGAAGATTTCCTGATACTCCGGCTCGCGGAACAGCAGCTCGTGATCGAGAATCCTGTCGGCGGATTGGGGCATGACGTCACTCCTGAATCGGTATCGATGAGGTCGGCGACCGAAGCGGCGGCCTCGCCGGCCGCCGACCGCTTGCGCCTGAAAACTGCTGTTTTATGCCGCGTTTTTCCAGGGCGCCTTCGCAAGACCCCATACGGGGCTCGAAATCGCCATGTCCATGTCGCGCGCGAAGATCGCGAAACCGTCGTAGCCGTGGTACGGGCCCGAGTAGTCCCAGCTGTGCATCTGGCGGAACGGCACGCCCATCTTCTGGAACACGTACTTTTCCTTGATGCCCGAGCCCACCAGGTCCGGCTGCACCTGCTCGACGAACTTCTCGAACTCGTAGCCCGTCACGTCGTCGTAAATCAGCGTGCCGTCTTTCACGTAGTGCGTGGTGCGCTGATAGTCGTCGTTGTGGCCGAACTCATAACCGGTGCCCACCACGTCCATGCCGAGGTCTTCATACGCGCCGATCACGTGGCGCGGACGCAGCCCGCCCACGAACAGCATCACCTTCTTGCCCTGCAGGCGCGGCTTGAACTTCGCGATCACGGCGTCCACGAGCGGGCGGTACTTCGCGATCACGCGTTCCGCGTTGGCCTTGATGGTGTCGTCGAAGTGGCTCGCAATCTCGCGCAGGCTCTTCTCGATCATCGAAGGCCCGAAGAAGTTGTATTCCACCCAGGGAATGCCGTACTTCTCTTCCATGTGCCGGCTGATGTAGTTCATCGACCGGTAGCAGTGCAGCACGTTGAGCTTGGCCTTCGGCGTGTTCTCCAGTTCCGCGATGGAGCCGTCGCCCGACCACTGCGCGATCACGCGCAGGCCGATTTCTTCCAGCAGGATGCGGCTCGACCACGCATCGCCGCCAATGTTGTAGTCGCCGATGATCGCCACGTCGTACGGCGTGGATTCGAACTCGGGGCGCTTCGCGCCGTCGGTCTTGTCGAACACCCAGTCGCGAATGGCGTCGTTCGCCAGATGGTGGCCGAGCGACTGGCTCACGCCGCGAAAACCTTCGCAGCGCACGGGCACGATGGTGTGGCCCTCGTACTGCTTGCTCTTCTTCTTTGACACGGCCTCGATGTCGTCGCCGATGAGCCCGATCGGACATTCGCTCTGGATCGAGATGCCCTTGTTGAGCGGGAACAGCTCCTGAATTTCGTCGATGATCTTGTCGAGCTTCTTGTCGCCGCCGAACACGATGTCCTTCTCCTGGAAGTCGGACGTGAACTGCATGGTGACAAACGTATCGATGCCCGTGGTGCCGATGTAGTAGTTGCGGCGCGCGGCCCACGAGTACTGCCCGCAGCCCACGGGGCCGTGGCTGATGTGGATCATGTCCTTGATCGGCCCCCACACCACGCCCTTCGACCCCGCATAGGCGCAGCCGCGAATCGTCATCACGCCGGGCAGCGACTTGATGTTGGACTTCACGCCACAGTCGGGCTTGCCCTCTTCGAAGGTTCCCAAATGCTTGGCGCGCCGCTTGGCCATTTTCTCGGGATAGGCCTTTAGCACTTCGTCGATCAGGGCCTTGTTCGCGGCCTTGCGCTCTTCAACCGTGGCGGTCATGGAATGCTCCAGATGTGAGGATTGTGCGTCGCTGCGTGACGGCCCGCGCGCCGCATGCAACGCGCGGGCGGCCACCGCTTCCCGTTCAGGCGACCAGTTCGTCGGCTGTCTTGCCGACCTGCGATTCGTCGATCGCCTTCATGATGCCGTGCTCCATCAGCAGATCTTCGAGCTGATCCATCGTGATGGGCGTCGGGATCGTGCCGTTGCCGGCGTTGTTGTGAATCTTGCTCGCGAGCTGGCGATACTCGTTCGCCTGGTTCGAATCCGGCGCGAACTCGATCACCGTCATGCGGCGCAGTTCCGCGTGCTGCACGATGTTGTCGCGCGGCACGAAGTGAATGAGCCGCGAACCCAGCATGCCCGCGAGCGCTTCGGCCAGTTCCAGTTCCTTGTCGGTCTGGCGCTCGTTGCAGACGAGGCCGCCCAGGCGCACGCCGCCGCTGTTCGCATACTTGAGAATGCCCTTCGAGATGTTGTTGGCCGCATACATGGCCATCATCTCGCCCGACATCACGATGTAGATTTCCTGCGCCTTGTTCTCGCGAATGGGCATGGCGAAGCCGCCGCACACCACGTCGCCCAGCACGTCGTACGAGACGTAGTCCACGCCGTCGTACGCGCCGTTCTCTTCGAGGAAGTTGATCGACGTAATCACGCCGCGACCTGCGCAGCCCACGCCCGGCTCCGGACCGCCCGATTCCACGCAGCGAATGTCCTTGTAGCCGATCTTCATCACGTCATCGAGTTCGAGGTCTTCCACCGAACCCGCTTCCGCGGCGAGCGACAGGATGGTGTCCTGCGCCTTCGCGTGCAGGATCAGACGCGTCGAGTCGGCCTTCGGGTCGCAGCCGACGATGAGGATCTTCTGGCCGAGGTCGGTGAGCGCCGCGAGCGTGTTCTGCGACGTGGTGGATTTGCCGATGCCACCTTTGCCATAAAAGGCGATTTGCCGAAGTTGAGACATTCACGTTCTCCAGTTCAGGAATAGGTTGAAACGAGGGGTGCGTACCAAAGCGAAAAGCAGAGCTGCAAAGCAGACTGCAAAGCCGCGACCAGGTCCTCAGCCGGTGGTGTCCGTATGGTCTTCTTCTCTCGATTCACGCATGGGCCGGAGTGTGTCCGCGGACGGCTCCAGTGCAGCTTCCGTGCCATCTTTCGCGCGAGCGGTCGAAAAACGCCGGAACCCCCGCAATAGCGGGGCTTCGCGTCCGGTCTGCGCATTCGCGCGGTGCGGTCGCCGTGCGTGCGAGGCGACAGCGGCGCTGTCGGCTTCCCGACAAAAGCGTGGGCGTTTCGTCGCAAACAACACCGTGTGCGAAGGCTCTCGTGCATGCGTTCATGCGTGAGCGGTGTGTTTTGTCGCTGGTACGGTTGTTGCACCGCAGCCGGCCATGAACCCGCTCACCGTTCCTGTTGTGGATGCCAGCCACGCTTCAGCCAGCCACGCTTCGCCGCCTTTCGAAGCGATAGGCGGCGAAGCCGCGGTCACGCGCATCGTGGATGCGTTCTACCGGCAGATGGACACGCGGCCCGACGCGCGCGGCATTCGCGCGATGCACGGCCCCGACCTCGCGCCTGTGAAGGCCGTGCTCGTGCGGTATCTCTGCGAATGGTTGGGCGGGCCGAAGCGCTATTCGGAAGAACGCGGCCACCCGCGGCTTCGCATGCGTCACGCCGCGTTTCCCATCGGCGCGGCCGAACGCGATGCATGGCTTGCGTGCATGCGCGCCGCGCTCGACGAAACCGGCACGGACGCCGCGCTGCGCGACAAGCTGATGCTCGCGTTCTTCAAGATCGCGGACTGGATGCGCAACAACGGCAACTGAATTCGAACGTGGTGCCGACGAAGTACGAAACAAAACCAAGCGGCGTTCTGCCATGCAGTCGCCCCCTGTAGCTCCATAGCCCTGTAGCCAAGGAACCTGTCATGACCGACACGCTCATCCGCAAGGAACTCGACAACACCGCCCTCGCCCGTCTGGAACAGGAAGGCCGCCTGCTGAACCCGGTCTTCAAGGGGCTCACGAACACGTTCGGCCGCGTCGGCTTTCGCGGCGAACTCGCACTGCGGTTCGCACCGAAGCTCGCGGACGAGGCTCGCCCGCCCGAGCTTTCGTGCGAGCAGGTCATGGCCGTCGCGAGAACCGGCGAGCCGCAACTGCCCTTCTTCGCCGGCTGGCTGCTGAGCTTCGAGCATCTGAAAGACGTGGCGGAAGTGCTGGGCGACGCATTGTCCGCAGGCGGCAAGTACTTTCTGTTCTGCGACAACATCGACCTCAGCAAACGCTACCAGGTGCCGTACAAGGGCGCGATGTTCTATGTGCTGCCCATTCTCGAATCCACGGTCTACAACGAGATGCTCGAACTGCTCTACCTCGAGAAGAACGACCTGAAGAAGAAGGACACGGCCGGCAAGCTCGACGCCATTGCCGATGCGGCGCTTCGCTTCGACGTGACGTTCGACACGATCACCTACGCCGAAGGCCTCGAATTGATGGGCCCCGTGCGCGACCCCAGCGAAAACCGTCCCGTCTGACGTCCCCAACCCGACAGAACCCCGAGCCGGAGCGCGCTCATGTCACTGCACACCGACACCGTTCCCGTCGTGCGCGAAAGCGCCAGCCGCCGCGTTGCGTCCGCCGTCGACGCGGGCACGCAACACAGCGTGCCCGCAGCGCTTGCGACGTGGCTTGCCCACCACGACTTCCCCGACCTCCGTTCACGCAGCCACGAAGGCGTTACGCCGTTGATGCTGGCGTCGCTGCATGGCGAAGACGACGTGGTGGCCGCGCTGCTCGAAGCGGGCGTGCCCGTCGATGCGCTCGACGACGAGGGCAACCACGCGCTCTGGTACGCGTGCCTCGCGGGCGCACCCGCGACGATCCTGCGGCTCGTGGAAGCGGGCATCGAGATCGACCACGCGAACGACAGCGACATCACCTGCCTCATGCAGGCGGCGGCGAGCGGCCGCGTCGAAGTGATGCAACTGCTGCTCTCGCTCGGCGCAAGCGAAGGGCTCTATGCGCCGGACGGCCGCAACGCATTCGACATGGCCGCCGACCGCGGCTTCGAACTGCTGCGCACGGCACGCCGTCTGGGCGAAGAGAAGCACGGCGGGTTGCGGCCCGCTATCGGGGCGGATCGGTTGCGGTTCGTTTCAGACAAGGCCGCCTGAGCCGCACATCACCGCCGCCACACGAGGAGCGACGCACATGGCGCACGTCACGTTCTACGAGAAGCCCGGCTGCGGCGGCAATGCGAAGCAGCAGGCGCTGCTCGCGGCCGCCGGTCACACGCTGGAGGTCCGCAATCTGCTGCGCTGGCCGTGGACGCCCCGCACGCTGCTCGCGTTTCTCGAACCGCTGCCGGTGCCCGAGTGGTTCAACCGCGCGGCACCGGACATCAAGGCGGGCCGCATCGTCCCCGAGTCGCTCAACGCCGGCAACGCCCTCGCGTTGCTGCTGGCGCATCCGCTGCTGATTCGCCGGCCGCTGATGGAGGTGGGCGACACGCGCATGGTGGGGTTCGACACGGCGCGCGTGCATGCATGGATAGGACTTGGAAACGAAGCCGCCATCGCCGGCAAGCCGCTGTCTCTGGAAGGCTGCGCCGCCGCGACGAGCGGATGCGATGCCGCATCTCATTGAACAGGAGTCTTGAAATGCCGCTTTACGACTATTGCTGCCGCGACTGCCAGTTGCAGTTCGAAACGTTGGTGCGCGCCGGCAGTGCGCCCGTCTGCCCGCGTTGCGGCAGCGCCGCGCTCGACAAGCAGGTCAGCGCGCCGGTGCCGCCGGGCAAGAGCAAGGCGATCATCGCGTCGGCCCGCCGCCAGGCTGCACGCGAAGGGCATATGAGCCACTACTCGGCCGCCGAACGCAACAAGGTGTTGCGTCAGAACTAGGTCTCACCTTAGCTCGCTTAAATCGCTTAGATCGTCATCCGAAACAATGCGCCCTGGCGCTGACGATGCACGCGTAGCCACAGCAGCGTGGCGGGCACGAGCGACTCGCACGCGAACCACAGCGCGTCCTCGTGCTCCGCGCCGGGCGGCAACGCGAGGCGCGCACGCATGCGCTGCCAGCCGATCCAGTCGATCTCGGGCATCGCCTCACAGACCGGTTCGCTGAGCCCCAGCGCACCATCCGCGAGACGCAGCAACTGACGGTGCACCTCCGTGCGCGTGAGCCGCGAGCGCATCAGCTCGTCGCGCCCGAGCCCTTCGGCAAGCGTCAGCACCACGACGCCCGCCTGCTCGACGATGGAGAGCCGGGCGCTGTCTTCGATTGCGCGCGCTCCGTTCATGGCGCCGCAACGCTCAAACAAAGCTGAGCAGTTCGACCGTCACGGCTTCGTCGCCCAGCACGGCCTGACAGGCGAGGCGCGACTTCGAGCCCACGCCCACAATCGTGTCGAGCTTCTCGTTCTCCGTGCGCTGAATTTTCGACAGGCTCTTGCGCCCTTCCTGCACGAACAGGTGGCACGATCCGCATTCGGCTTTGCCGTCGCATTTGTGCGCGATGTTTTCGCCTGCATCGCGCAGTGCCTGCAGCAGCGTGGTGCCGGCCGTCACGTCGTAGGTCTTGCCCGAAGGCAGTACGGTCAGAGTCGTCATGATGTGATGTGTGAACGTGGAGAAGTGGAAGGTAATAAAACGCGCCGGCTCAGGCCGCCAGCGCGGGTTGCAGCGCGCTCACCAGTTCGCCGGCGAACGTGGCGAGCGGCATCGCGATGCGCGTGATCTGCTGCTCGGCGAGAAACCGCGCCTCCATACGCGTGGGCTCGTCGGGCAACACGGCCCAGTGCGTGGCGGAGGACCGCTTCATGATCTGCCGCGCGAAACTGCGCGCCAGCTGGTCGTCGAAGCGGCAGCCCAGAAACAGGAAGCTGCGTCCGCTGCGCCATGTCTGCACCGCGGGCGGAATGGGCGTCTGAATGTCGATCTCGGTCAACACCTCGACATAGTCGCTGTCCGACACAAGATAGTTACCCGCGGGCGCGTGCGAGCCGATGGGCTTGTAGAGCAGCGCGCCGGCCGCCGGCACGTCTTCGAGCGGTGCGCCCGCTGCATCGTAGGCACCGAACCACTGGCCGAAGTGTTCCGCCTGCGAAAGCCCCTGCACCTGCGCCCACTGGCCAGCAGGCCGCGCATCGGCCAGCGCGGTGGCGAACGTGTCGTCGTACCAGCAGTCCACGTACAGCCCCGCGCCGCTCGCGGCGAGCGCGCGGTGCAGCGCCGAAGGCACCGGCGTGGCGCCGAACGCCTCGTTCATGAGACTCACCACCGTCTTGCGATGCTTGAAGTTCTCGATGAACTGCGCGGCCTGCGTGAGCCGGTTGCGGATCTTGTGGGGCACGGCAACGCGCGCGGTCATGATCTGCGCGAGCGCCCCGGACGTCGTGGGCACGCGCACGTCGTCGCACAGCGCGAGCATGCCGGGCCCCAGATACGGCACCACGTTGCCGTCTTCGATCTGGCGGGCAATGTGGTCGATTGAAACGGGAAGACTCATGAATGCGGTCCCTCAGAGGTAAATGGCGGCACCCGCGCCCACGTTCGTCGCGGTGTCCTTCAACGTCTTCACGATGTAGCGCACCTGGTCGGCGTCGAGCTGCGTGTGCAGCGGCAGGGCGAGCGCGCGGTCGCCGATGCGTTCGGTGTCGGGCAACGTGCCGCGCTTGCGGCCAATCGCGTCGCCCGAATTCATGTAGTGGAACTGCTCGTGCAGCGGATGGCTGTATGCCGCCGTTTCGATGCCGCACGCTTTCATGTCGTCGATCATCTGTGCACGCGCACTCTGCGTGAAGCGCTTGCCGAGGTGCACGACGTAGAGCATCCAGTGCACTTCCTCCACGTCTTCCGCGAGATACGGCGGCTTGATGCCTTCGAAGCTCTGCATCGCTTCGTGATACCAGGCTTCCACCTGCTTGCGCCGCGCGAGCCGTTCGTCGAGCCCCGCGAGTTGCGCGAGGCCGAGTGCAGCCGTCAGTTCGCTCATGCCGGCCTGCAACGGCACACGCGACCCCACCGAGACCGACCCGCGGTCCGCCACGCGCCGTTGGCGCAGGTAGCGCAGTTCGTGCGCGAGGCGTTCGTCGTCGGTGACGAGCATGCCGCCTTCGCCGGTGCACAGCGCCGACGGTGAGGAGAAATCGAACACCGATACGTCGCCGAACGTGCCGACGTTGCGGCCCATGTAGCGCGACCCGAGTGCCTCGGTGCTGTCTTCGATCAGCGTCAGGCCATGCGTGCCGGCGAGTTCGCGCAACGGTCCCCACGCCGCGGGATGCCCGTTCGTGTTGCCGGCCAGAATGGCGCGCGTGCGCGGGCCAATCTTCTGCTGCGCCTTCGCCGCGCTCAGGCAGCCGCTCCAGTAGTCGATCTCCGCGAACACGGGTGTGGCGCCCGCAAGCGTGATGGCCTGCGCCACCTGGTGCCACGTGTGCGACGCGCAGATCACCTCGTCGCCCTGGCCCAGGCCCAGCGCGCGCAACGCGATCCAGGTGCCCAGCGTGCCGCTCGCTACGCCGACTGCATGCGCGCGGCCGCACCAGCCGGCAAACGCGGTTTCGAACGATTCGAGCAGCGGGCCGTCGCTCCAGCGCGACGACTGCAACACCGCGTTGACGAGTTCGATCTCGCGCGCGCCGCACTCGGGCTCGCTGAGCGCAATTTCATCGAGTTCCATGCGCTGCTCCATCTTCGGCAAAGATCACCATGTTGGCTTCGGCGGCCTCGCGCGTAACGGAGACGCACATGCCGTTCGACATCGCGAAATACGCGCGGCGTGTGCCGCATTCCAGTGCCGGCGTTTCGTCGCGCATGTCCGCGGCGGCCACGCGCAGCGTGCGCACCGCGGGGTAGCGCTCGCGCCAGCTCGCGGCCGCATCGAACAGTGTGGGCGCGGTGCGCAACACGTCGGCAATCGCCTGCACCTGGTTCGTGTCGAGCGCCATCTCAGTCCTCTACGTCGGCGAGGCGCCGCGCTTCCACCGTAATGGGCAGCGTGGTGTCGGCGGCCATCTCGGGCAATTCGAGCCGCCAGCCGTTTGCGAGCGTGACGAGGCCGCCCCACATCTGCGGGCTTGCCATCGAAACGATGGGCTCCTCGAGGTCCTTCTTGGGCACGTAGGCGGTCAACGCGCCCTTGCTGTCCTTGCGGATCATGACTTTCACGACGGAAGCTCCTGGGTTCGGGGGAAGTTCATGCGGCGTGCGCCGTGGTGCCTTGAAGCGACGGCGCAAGCAGCGGCGGCAACGCCGCCAGCACGTATTCGATATCGCGCGCGGTCGTGGTGTCGCCGAGCGAGAGGCGCACGGCGGCCAACGCCTCGTCGCGCGACACGCCCATCGCGGTCAGCACGTGCGACGGCTCGCTGCCGCCCGACGAACACGCGGCACCCGACGATGCGCACACACCCAGCTGATCGAGCCGCTGAAGCACGACATCGGCAGATAACGCGCCGAAACGCAGATAACTGGTCGACGCGACGCGCGGCGCAGCGGCAGAAAACACGTGCACGCCGGGCAAGGCTTCCTGTAGCCCACGTTCGAACGCATCGCGCAATTGCGCCACGCGGGCGGCCTTCGCCTCGACGTCGCCCAATGCGTCGAGCGCGGCCGCGAAACCGGCAATGGCCGGCAGATTTTCGGTGCCGCCGCGGCGGCGACGCTCCTGGCTGCCCTGCATCTGCGGCAGCAACGTCACGCGCTCGCGCAACAGCAATGCGCCGATGCCCTTGGGCCCGCCGATCTTGTGCGCCGACAGCGAAACGGCATCGGCGCCGAAGGTGGCGAAATCGAACGGCACCTTGCCGACGAACTGCGTCGCGTCCACGTGCATGCGGGCGCCCGCGGCCCGCGCGAGCGCGTACACCTTCTGCACGGGCATCAGCACGCCGGTCTCGTTGTTCGCGGCCATCAGCGAAACGAGCGCCACGTCGGGGCCGAGCAAACGCGCTGCGTGGTCCACGTCGAGCGTGCCGTCCGCCTGCACGCCGATGAAGTCCACGGGCACGCCCTGCGCCATCAGCGCTCGCGCAAGCGCCAGGTGCCCCGCATGCTCGACGGCGCTGAACACGATGCGGCGGCGGCCCGTGCCCTGCGCCGCCGCGTGAAGGCCCAGCACCGCAAGATGATTCGCCTCGGTCGCGCCGCTCGTGAAGATCACTTCGGCGGGCTTGCAGCCCAGCGCGCCCGCCACGCGCGAGCGCGCCGCGCCGAGCGCGCGCTTCGCCTGCTGCCCCTGCCGATGCTGCGACGACGCGTTGCCCCACACGTCCGTCATCGTGGCCAGCATGGCCTGCACGACGCCCGGCGTGGGCGGCGTGGTCGCGTTGTGGTCGAGGTAGATCATGGCGGGCTCCGTCGGTCGCGCGGCTGCGTTAGATGAAACGTCCGGGTGCAAGGCCGCGCTTCATGGCCAGAACACGCGCGCGGCATCCACGCAGAGGATGTCGAGCAGTGCCGTGAGGTCGAGGCTCGCGCATTGCTCGGTCCATTCGTGCAGCACGTGATCGCGCGCGTGCAGATGCCACATGCCGTTCGCGTCGTGCGTGAGCCACGCGATGTCGATCACGCCGCCGTCGCGGTCCACGTTGCGCGAACAGCACGGGCTCTCGATGCGATAGCCGCCCGCCTCGTGTGCCACACGCGGACGCACATACCGATACCGCGCGCGGTGGCGCAACGCACGCTCGATCTGGTGTTGCGTGAAGTCGGCCACCGGGCCGCTCTCGGGCCATAGGCGATGCGGCGCCTGCGTGCCTCGGCCGCTTCGCGTCGTACGCGCGATCATGGGCTCACCTCGTCTTCGGGTTGCAGTCCTGCGGGCGCGGGCGCGATCTCGTCTTCCGTGCAGCCCACTACCTGCCTGCCGAATTCGACCAGGTACACCGGTTCGCCGCTCTCCACCACGCGCCCCACGTTGACGATCTCGCCTAGCGTGCCCGCTGCCACGAGGCACTCGTCCTGCGCGCGGTCGGGGTAGCTGCCGTCGTTGCAGAGGTCGTCCAGTGCGACCACGCGCATGCCCCACGCGTAGGCGGGCTCGGTCAGTACGGTGCTCATCGCGCGCAGCCCTCCGCTTCGTCTGTTTCGTGTGTTGCCGCGTGCTCACCGGCGGCCGCGCCACGGCCCAGATCGGCAAGCGCTCCTGCGCGCGCGCCGAGTCGTTCGAGCACGTCGTCGGGCAGGTTGTCGAGCGTGCACAGTTCTTTCGCGCGCATGCCGACGCGGTGACCGCTTTCCACGAAGTCCACCGCGTAGATGTAGAACTGCTGCAGGAACGTGTTGATGCGCGTGACGTAGCCGATATCGCCCTTGTTCACCAGCACGTCGCCGATGTCCTTGCCCGTGTAGGTGCCGTCGTTGCGGACCACCGTTCGCGCGATCACGCGCTCGCCGAACGTGAAGCGCGGCGGAAAGGCAATCTCGATGGCGTCGTCGTCGCGGTTGATGTCAGCCATGGTGGGCTCCTTGCCATGCTCGCGGGTGAAGCCGTTCGTCGTCCTTGCCGGCCACCGCGACAGAGAGCGTTTCGATACGCTGCCGCGCAACCGCGCGCACCTCCTCGTCGGGGTCGGCCAAGAGCGGCGTCAAGGTATGCGGCTGCGCGCGTTGCGCGGCTTCCCAGCGCACGCGCCAGTCCGCGTCGTCGAAGAGTCGCGTGACGAGCGCGGCAGGCAAGCGCGCAGCCACGATGCGGCGCACCTCGGGTTCGGTGTCGTCGGCCATGCGCAGCAGCGCGGGCATCTCGATACGTTCGGCCACGCGCATTCTCACTACGCGGTCGGGGTCGTTCGCCATCAGCGGCAGCAGCGCGTGAGGCAAGCGCCGTGCGACCCACTCGCGCACGCCGTAGTCCGGGTCCGTGCGCAGATGCGCGAGCGCCTCGGGCGCGAGCCGCTGCGCGACGCGAATGCGAACTTCGCGATGCGGGTCGCCCGCCATGCGCGCAAGTTGCGCCTGCGGCAAACGCACTGCAATTTGCAGGCGCACGGTTTCGTCGGGATCGTCGATCAAGGCGGGCAGACGGAACACGTCCGCGTGGCGCGCCGCGATGGCGCGCACTTCGAAATAGGGATGTTCGAGATGCGCGTTGCCTAGTTCGGAATGCCAACGAAAGAAGCGGTCGATGCGGCGCGCGTAGGCGTCCTGCATGCAGGCATGGCCGGGCTCGCAACCGGCTTCGCCGGAGAGCGCACGCAATGCCTGGTGCGGGCAGGCGGCGCAGTTCACCGGCCCGCCCTGCCAGTGGCGCGGCGGAATGTCTGCGGAGGGGGCGCGTCGCGTGTTCATGGTTGTGCCGCCCAGCCGCGTGCGGGATACGCGCGCAACGCCGCGAAGCCGTCGGGCTGCGCATCAGCGTCTGCCTCTTCTTCGTGGCGCGTCAGCACGTGCAGCAGCAGCGCGCTGCCCACCTGATCGTCGGGGTCGAGGCGTCGCAGTTCGGCAAGCCGCGCACGTGCCGCATCCAGTTCGCCAAGCCGCATGTGCAGATACGCGAGCCCCTTCAACGTGAACAGATAGAAGCGCACGGCGGCGTCGTAGCGCACAGCGTCGTGCGACGGCGGTTCGGCATCGAACCGCGTGCCGAGCGCCGCGCGCGCAACGGCGAGCGCCGCCTCTCCCACGTTGCGTGCCTCGGCCAGCCGATGCCCATAGAAGTGGAAGCGATACAGCGCAATGAGCGGCACCGGATGACCGGGCGCCATCGCGCGAGCACGTTCGAGCCGCGCCAACGCCTCGTCGGGACGGTCGCGCAGCCGGCCCGCTTCGGCCACGAGCTGCTCGGCTTCGGGCGCGAGCCCGCCGCCCAGCGCGGACTGCGCGAAGCTTGCCATCGCGTCGTCCAGAGCGTGGCCTTCGAACGTGAGAGGCTGCGTCATGGCGTGGGCCCGCTTCAGGACGCCTGCGGCGGCAACGGCGGGCGTCCGCGCCCGATGGCGCCCACGTCGATGCGCGCGACACCGGGCTCGCTCGCGCCCGTGCTGCTGCACGCACACGGCGCCTGGTTCCGGCTCACGAACGTGAGGCCCGACTGCGTCGGCGTATCGACGAAGTCGATGGTTACGCCGTCCAGCAGCAGGCGGCTTTCCGCGGGCAGGAAGAGCAGCAGGCCGCCCACCTCCAGCGCCTCCTCGCCCTCTTTGAGCGCCGCCTCGGCGCTGAACTCGGCCTGATAGCCGGAGCAGCCGCCGGGGCTCACGAGCAGGCGAAAGCCGGCGCCTGCGGGCAAGCCCGAAAAGCGCACGATGCGGCGCATGAACTTCTCCGCGGCGGGAGTGACGGTAACGTGGGGCAGCATGGTGCGGGGGGTCTCCAGTTGAGGCAGTCGAGCGGTCAGGCAGTTGCGCGGCGCGTGCCGGCGCTCACGCCTGGACGATGCAGCCGTCCACGGGGCACACGGCGACGCACTGCGGGCTGTCGAAATGGCCGTCGCACTCCGTGCACTTCTTCGGGTCGATGGTGAACACGCCGCCTTTCTCGCTGATTGCGACGTTGGGGCACTCCGGCTCGCATGCCGAGCAGCCGGTGCAGGTGGAGCCGATGATCTTCAGGGCCATGGGGACACTCCTTTGAATGGTGATCTGTGTGACTGATGCCGAACGGGCCGCGTGTCATACGGCCCGCTCGTGTGGTCCGCTTATGCGCTTGTGAATGCTTGCCGCTACGCCGCCGCCCCCGCGGCCGAGCCCGTGAAAGCGCCCTGCCGGATGGCCGCGTCGCCGCGGTCTTCGTGCACAATCGCGCCGCTCGCGATGCGTTCGCGGTAGCCGTTGAACCACGCGAGCGCGGCTTTTTCGATGAACTCGCCCACGTACTCGTCCACGGGTTCGATGCCCGCCTGAGCAAGTTCGTCGCGCGGGCAAGCACCGATCTTCGCGACCAGCACCGCATGGCAGTCGTTGATGGCGCGCACCACGGAGGGCAGTTGTTCGTCGTCGCCGTAGCCGCCCTGGCAGTACAGGTCCACGCGGCGATGACCCACGAACAGCGCCTCCGTTGCGCTCACCTCGAAGATCTGGAATTCGGTCACGTGGCCGAAGTGCTCGTTCACGCGTCCGCCGCCTTTGGTGGCCACGGCGACCAGCACCTTGAGGTCGTCGGCTACGTCGATGGCCTGCGCGGCGGCCAGCGCTTCCTGCTTCGCCGCGTGCTGCGCCTCGCGCTCCGCTTCCACGCGGCTCTGGTATTCACGGCGACGGTCGAGGTCGTACACCACTTCCATCTGTTCGATCTTGTCGAGCGTGAACTCTTCGCTGCGGTCTTCGCCGAGCAGGCCCACCGCGTCCGCGCGGCACTGGCGGCAGTGGCGCATGAGATTCGCGCCGCCCATGCAGGCGTCCTGCACGGCTTTCAGTTCCTGCGCCGTCGGGCCGCGCTGGCCTGTGAGGCCGAAGTGCGTGCCGTGCTCCGCTTCGGAAATGAGCGGCATGATGTTGTGCAGGAACGCGCCGCGCTTTTTCACTTCGCGGTTCACGTCGATCAGATGCGTGTCGTTGATGCCGGGAATCAGCACGGAGTTGATCTTCGTGAGCACGCCGCGCGCGGTGAGCATCTCGAGTCCCTTCATCTGCCGCTCGTGCAGAATCTGCGCGGCTTCGTAACCGGTCACGCGCCGGTGGTCCCAGAAGATCCACGGGTAGATCTTCGCGCCCACGGCCGGGTCCACCATGTTGATGGTGATGGTGACGTGGTCGATGTTGTACTGGCAGATCTCGTCCACGAGGTCCGGCAGGGCGAGGCCGTTCGTGGAAAGGCAAAGCTTGATGTCCGGCGCCTGCTCCTGGAGCATGCGGAACGTGTCGAAGGTCTTCTTCGGATTCGCCAGCGAATCGCCGGGGCCCGCAATGCCGAGCACGGTCATCTGCGGAATTTCGCTGGCGACGGCAACCACCTTCTTCACGGCCTGCTCGGGCGTGAGCTTCTGCGACACGACGCCGGGCCGCGATTCGTTCGAGCAGTCGTATTTACGGTTGCAGTAGTTGCACTGGATGTTGCACGCGGGCGCGACGGCCACATGCATGCGTGCGTAGTGGTGATGCGCTTCTTCGGAATAGCAGGGATGGTTCTTCACCTTCTCCCATATTTCGGCGGGCATGTCGTCGGGGCCGCCCGACGAACCGCAGCTCGCCTTGCCCTCGCCGCCCTGCGAACCGCAACCGCCGCCGGCAGCGGGCACATCGATGGTCGAGCCGAGCGGCTTGATCTGCCCGATGCCGATATAGGCGGCAGCGGGCAGCGTGCTGGCATTCGCGCGATCTTGCATGGATATCTCCTCGCAACCGTGGGTGGCTACGCGAGGAGATAAAAGCCAGATCCATGCCATTCACGCAGGGCCCGCGAAATCGCGGATGTGGCTTACATGCGTGCGTTTTGTCGTGTGTTTTGTGATGGGTTTGTCGGGCCTCGACGTCACGCAAACCAACAAGGCCCCGCGTTTCTGTCGCTGTTGCGACAAAGCGCACAACGACGCGTCGTGCTCGGCGCAGTGCTAGAACCGCCGCACTTCGATGCCGTACTTGTGCAGCGCGTAGCCGATCTGCCGCGGCGTGATTCTGAGCAGACGTGCGGCCTTCGCCTGCACCCAGCCGCAACGCTCCATGGCCCAGATGAGCCGCTCGCGTTCGCCTTCGGGTTTGCCTTCGTCGCTGTCTGCGGGGCGGCACGCGCCGGCGTCCGCCGCGACGTCGTCGGCGAAATCGTCGGGCAACGCATACGGCACATCGCTTTCGGGGGCGCCTGTTCCCGCATCGCGCGTGGGCGTGCCGGGAATCTCGCGAATCGGAATGTCCGCAAGACGCGCGGGCCGTACCGCGTCTTCGCGCTCGATGTGATGCAGCACGCGCGTGAGGCACTGGTCTTCCTGGCAGAGAAACGCGAGACGGTCGATCACGTCGCTATGCGTCATGGTCGCCGTGCGCTCCACGCAGTTCTCCAGTTCGCGCACGTTGCCAGGCCAGTAGCAGCTCGTCAGCACGCGCATGGCGTCGGGACTGAAACGCAGCTCGCGGCCGTTGTCGCGATTGAAGCGGTCCAGAAAGTACTGCGCCATTTCCGGAATGTCTTCGCGGCGTTCGCGCAGCGGCGGCAACTGGATGCTCACCACGTTAATGCGGTAATAGAGGTCGGCGCGGAACTCGCCCTCCTTCACCATGCGCTCCAGATTGCGGTTCGTCGCGAGAATGAGGCGCACGTCCACCTTCACGGGCGCCGACCCGCCCACGCGCTCGAACTCGCGTTCCTGCAGCACGCGCAGCAGCTTCGCCTGGAACGAGGGCGAGATGTCGCCGATCTCGTCGAGAAACAGCGTGCCGCCGTGCGCCAGTTCGAAGCGCCCTTTGCGCTGCCCCTGCGCGCCCGTGAAGGCGCCCTTCTCGTGGCCGAACAGTTCGCTTTCGAGCAGCGATTCCGTGAGCGCCGCGCAGTTCACTGAAACGAACGCCTGCTCGCCGCGCGGCGAGAGCCGATGAATGGCGCGCGCGATCACTTCCTTGCCGGTGCCGCTCTCGCCACGCAGCAGCACCGTGGTGCGCGCAGGCGCGACCTGGTGAACCTGCTCGAAGATGCGGCGCATGGGCTCCGAAACGCCCACCACCTGATCGAGCGGCTGAAACGGGCGAATGGCCTTCTGCATGCGGCGCACTTCTTCCTGCATGCGGTCGTGCGCGGCGCTCACGCTGCGATGAAGCAGCAGCGCCTGGCCCATCAGCGTGGAGACGATCTTCATGAGATGCAGGTCGCCCGCGAACATGCGCGTGCCGCCCGGGTTCATGCAGAACACGGCGAGCACGCCCAGCGTGCGGTGCTCCTGGCGCAAAGGCGTAGCGAGCAGCGCGATGCGCGCGTCGCCGAACTCGCCGGGCACGCCCGCGCTGCCGGTGCGATCGAGAAACACGGGTTCGTCGCGCACGTCCGGCACCACCGCGGGCAGCCCGCTCTTGTAGACGCGCCCCACAATGCCTTCGCCCGGATGAAAGCGAATGCGCTGATGCTCGTCGCTGGAAAGCCCCGCACTGCACAGCCCGCGCAGCTGCCCGCCGGGTTCCGCAACCACGACGAACGCACGCCGCCACTCCAGCGCGTGAAGGAGGTACTGCAGCGACGTGCGGAACGTCTGCGCCACGTCGAGAGACGACACCAGCGTCTTGCTGACTTCATAGACCGCGTCAAGCTCGCGACGGGCCTCGCCTGCACCTGCGTTCTGCATGAATGCCTCCGCTCGTGCTGTGGCCCGGTCGAGGCGCCACGGCGCAACAACAGCACGATCCGCCATCAAAGCAAGATTCAGCCCAAGACGGACCAGCGCCGACGCCAGGCCGCCTCGCGAAGCAGCCCGACAAAGCCGACATGGAGCCGACAAACCGGACAAGCCTGCACCGCGATTTGGCCCGGGCAACGTACAAAAAAAACATTGCGTGCCGAGGAAATAACAATACCCGTCAAAAAAAACCGTGGCATGGATGTTGCAAATTTTGGCGGCCTGATGTGATCCGCGCCGCCGGATCGACCCGCCCCGATGCGCCCGATGTCCCCAACAAGGGAGTTCGCCATGCCGGACCTTGCCCGTGACCCTGAACGCCGCGCCCAGCCCGTCTATCTGGACTACGCGGCCACCACGCCCGTGGACCCGCGCGTCGCGCGCCGCATGCTGCCCTATATGACGCAGCTGTTCGGCAACCCGGCGAGCCGCTCGCACGCCTACGGCTGGGCCGCCGACGAAGCCGTGGAACTGGCGCGCGAACAGGTGGCGAGCCTCGTGAACGCGGACCCGCGCGAGATCGTCTGGACCTCGGGCGCGACGGAATCGAACAACCTCGCGCTGAAGGGCGCCGCGCACTTCTACCGCTCGCGCGGCAACCACCTGGTGACGGTCGCCACGGAGCACAAGGCCGTGCTCGACACGCTGCGCGAACTGGAACGCGAAGGGTTCGAGGTCACGGTGCTGCCCGTGCAGCCCGACGGCCGCGTGGACCCGGCCGCGTTCGAGGCCGCACTGAAACCGGGCACCGTGCTGGCGTCGGCCATGCTGGTCAACAACGAAACGGGCGCCATGCACGACGTCGCCGCGCTCGGCGCCCTGTGCCGCAGCCGCGGCGTGCTGTTCCACGTCGACGCGGCGCAGGCCGCGGGCAAGGTGCCCATCGACCTCGACACGCTGCCGGTGGACCTCATGTCGCTTTCCGCGCACAAGATGTACGGCCCGAAAGGCATCGGCGCGCTCTATGTGCGCCGCAAGCCGCGCGTGCGCCTCCAAGCGCAGATGCACGGCGGCGGCCACGAACGCGGCATGCGCTCCGGCACGCTGCCCACGCACCAGATCGTGGGCATGGGCGAAGCGTTCTGGCTTGCGCGCGAGAGCATGCAGGCCGACACCGAACGCATCCGCGCGCTGCGCGACCGGCTCTGGGCCGGTCTCTGCGCCATCGACGCCGTGTGCCTCAACGGCGACCTCGCGCACTGCGCGCCGCATTACCTGAACGTGAGCTTTCGCTACGTGGAGGGCGAATCGCTGCTGATGGGCATCAAGGACATCGCGGTGTCGTCGGGCTCCGCGTGCACGTCGGCGAGCCTGGAACCCAGCTACGTGCTGCGCGCGATGGGGCGCGAAGACGAACTCGCGCACAGTTCCATCCGCTTTTCGCTGGGCCGCTTCACGACGGAAGAAGAAATCGATTTCGCCATTGCCCAGGTGACTCAGGTGGTGGGCCGCCTGCGCGAGATGAGCCCGCTGTGGGACATGGCGCGCGCGGGCGTGGACCTGGCTTCTATTCAGTGGGCGGCGCATTGAGGCTCTCAGTGCATTGAGGCACCGAGCGCGTTCCACCCATTCCGCATTCCGCAGTTCTCCACGAGGAGCATGCGATGGCTTACAGCAACGAGGTTCTGGACCACTACGAAAACCCGCGCAACGTCGGGTCCTTCGCCAAAGACGACAGCGCCGTGGGCACCGGCATGGTGGGCGCGCCGGCCTGCGGCGACGTGATGCGGCTGCAGATTCGCGTGAACCGCGACGGCGTGATCGAAGACGCGCGCTTCAAGACGTACGGCTGCGGCTCGGCCATCGCGTCGAGTTCGCTCGTGACCGAATGGGTGAAGGGCAAGACGCTCGACGAGGCCATGACCATTCGCAATACGCAGATCGCGGAGGCGCTCGCGCTGCCGCCCGTGAAGATTCACTGCTCGATCCTCGCCGAGGACGCCATCAAGGCCGCCGTCGCCGATTTCCGCGCGCGCCAGCACACGCAAGCGGATGAAGGCGACGGCCTCACCACCGAACAGCCGGTCTGCGCGTCCGGCGCCCAGTGAACGCGCTCATCTGAACGAGGACACCGCATCATGGAAACGCTGCAACCCGTGGCCGACGCGCCGCAATCCGCGCCCGCATTTCTCGACTTCACCACGCGCGCCGCCGCGAAGGTCGCCTCGCTGATCGAAGAGGAAGGCAACCCGCAACTGAAGCTGCGGCTGTATGTGTCGGGCGGCGGCTGCTCGGGCTTTCAGTACGGCTTCTCGTTCGACGACCAGGTGGCCGAAGACGACATGCAGGTCGTGACAGACGGCGTCACGCTGCTGATCGACGCCATGAGCCAGCAATATCTGCTCGGCGCGCGCGTGGACTACGAAGACGGGCTGGAAGGTTCGCGCTTCGTGATCCAGAACCCGAATGCGCAGAGCACCTGCGGCTGCGGCAGTTCGTTCTCCGTGTGAGTGAGGTCGCCATGTCCATTTCCCTGACCCCGGCCGCGGCGCGGCACGTCGAACGGTCGCTGCAAAAACGCGGCAGCGGCGTGGGGCTGCGCGTGGCCGTGAAAACGAGCGGCTGCTCGGGCTTCGCTTACGCGCTCGAATTCGTCGACACGCCGAATGCCGAAGACCAGTGTTTCGAGGCGTACGGCGTGACCATCGTAGTGGACCCGCGGAGCCTGCCGATGCTCGACGGCACCGAACTCGATTTCGTTCGCGAAGGGCTGAACGAAGGGTTCAAGTTCCACAACCCGAACGCGAAAGCCAGCTGCGGATGCGGAGAAAGCTTCGCGGTCTGACGCTTCGTTATCCGAACCGTTTCGAAGGACACGCTCATGGCCCTGCTGCAGATCGCCGAGCCCGGCCGCGCGGCCGCCCCGCATCAGCACCGGCTCGCAGCCGGCATCGACCTCGGCACGACGAACTCGCTCGTCGCCACGGTGCAAAGCGCGCTTGCGCGCGTGCTGCCCGATGCCGAAGGCGCGCTGCTGATGCCTTCCATCGTGCGCTATCTGCCTTCGGGCGCAATCGAAGTGGGACGTGAAGCGCAGGCGCACGTCACGGACGATCCGGCCAACACCATCGTCTCGGCCAAGCGCTTCATGGGGCGGCGCCTCGCCGACCTGCCCGATGCGGGCGCGCTGCCCTATCGCTTCGTCGACCGGCCCGGCATGGTGAACGTGGCCACCGTGGCGGGCGAGCGCTCGCCCGTCGAAGTGTCGGCCGAGATTCTGCGTGCGTTGCGCGAGCAGGCCGAAGCGTCGCTGGGCGGCGCCCTGACGGGCGTGGTCATCACCGTGCCCGCGTACTTCGACGACGCGCAGCGCCAGGCCACGAAAGACGCCGCGAAGCTCGCGGGCCTCACGGTGCTGCGGCTGATGAACGAGCCCACTGCGGCGGCCGTCGCGTATGGGCTCGACCGCGCGGCCGAAGGCACCTTCGCCGTCTACGACCTGGGCGGCGGCACGTTCGACATTTCGATTCTGCGGCTGTCGCAAGGCGTATTCGAAGTGCTTGCGACCGGCGGCGACTCCGCGCTGGGCGGCGACGACTTCGACCACGCCATCGCGCAGTGGCTCTGCGAAGCGCACGGCGTGGGCGGTGTCGCGTCGCTCGGGCCGCGCGATCAGCGTGCGGTGCTCGTTGCGGCGCGTGCGGCGAAAGAAGCGCTTTCGCAAATGGACGCCGTTGAGGCCGTGGCGAAAATGGCCGACGGCACGGTTTGGCAAAGCACCCTCTCCCGCACGGCGTTCGCCGCGCTAGGCACGCCGCTGATCGAACGCACGCTCGCCGCCACGCGTCGTGCGCTGCGCGACGCAAAGCTGCACATAACCGATATCGCCGGCGTGGTGCTGGTGGGCGGCTCGACGCGCATGCCGCTGGCCCGCGACGCGGTGCGCACATTCTTCGGCCGCGAGCCGCTTGCGGACATCGATCCCGATCAGGTGGTCGCGCTCGGCGCCGCGAAGCAGGCCGACGTGCTGGCCGGCAATGGCAACGGCGACGGCTGGTTGCTGCTCGACGTGTGCCCGCTGTCGCTCGGCATCGAAACGATGGGCGGCCTGGTCGAGAAGATCATTCCGCGCAATTCCACGCTGCCGCTCGCGCGTGCGCAGGAGTTCACGACGTTCAAGGACGGGCAGACCGCGATGTCGATTCACGTCGTGCAAGGCGAACGTGAAGGCGTGACGGACTGCCGCTCGCTCGCGCGCTTCGAGTTGCGCGGCATTCCGCCCGCGGTGGCGGGCGCCGCACGCATTCGCGTGACGTTCCAGATCGACGCCGACGGCCTGCTCGCCGTCACCGCGCGCGAACAGAGCACGGGCACCGAAGCGCACGTCGAAGTGAAGCCGTCGTACGGCCTGAGCGACGCCCAGGTGGCGGCCATGCTGAAAGAGGCCATTGAAACCTCGACCGACGACATGCAACTGCGCATGCTGCGCGAAGCACAGATCGACGCGCGACGCCTGCTGGATGCCACCGAAGCCGCGCTGGCCGACGACGCCGGCTTGCTCTCGGAAGCCGAACTCGCCGCCATCCGGCAAGCGGGCTTTCGCGTGGCCGACGCACTCGAAACCAGCGCGCCGATCGATACGCTCAAGGCGATGGCCGCCGTGCTGTCCGAGGCCACGGAGGAATTCGCCGCGCGCCGCATGAACGCATCGATTCGCGCCGCGCTGACCGGCCGCGAGCTCGACAGCCTCGCCTGATCGCATCGGTAAGCGACCATGCCGCGCGTTCAGGTGCTTCCCCATCCCGAGATATGCCCCGAAGGGCAGACGCTCGACATCAAACGCGGCGCGTCGCTGTGCGAGGGCCTCGTGCGATCCGGCATTGCGCTGGAACATGCCTGCGAAATGGTCGCGGCGTGCGCGACGTGCCACGTCTACGTTCGCGAAGGCGGCGCATCGCTCGCGCCGCCCGAAGACGACGAAAGCGATCAGCTCGATCACGCCTGGGGTCTCGACGCGCAATCGCGCCTTGCCTGCTGCGTGAAGCTGCGCGACGCGGATCTCGTCGTCGAACTGCCGCGCCACACGCGCAACCTCGCGCGCGAACGCTGAGCGCATTGCTGCACGCGCGCTGAGCCACACACGTACGACTCCCTCCCCCGGCTGTCTGAAACAGAACATTCGCGACACGGACAACGCGGGCGCAGACGGTCCGGATCGCGACAGATTGCGCGAAAAGCGCTTGCCTCAAGCCCTTTCCGCGTTGCTGGCCTCGCTGGCATAGCCCTTGCAATTCATGTCGCAACCACCAGAGAGGTCACCGATGTCCAACCCGATCATCAACGACACTACGCTGCGCGACGGCGAGCAGACAGCGGGTGTCGCGTTCACGGTCGACGAGAAGTGCGCGATTGCCACGGCGCTTTCGCGCGCCGGCGTGCCCGAACTCGAAATCGGCATCCCGGCGATGGGCGAAGAAGAGATTGCGTGCATCAAGGCCATCGTGGACCTGAATCTGGACGCCGGCATGATGGTCTGGGGGCGACTCACCGAAGCCGACCTTGCCGCAGCGCTACGCTGCAATCCCGACATCGTGCATCTTTCGATTCCCGTGTCGGACATCCATCTTCAGCACAAGCTGCGGCAACCGCGCAGCTGGGCGCTCACGCAGGTCACGCGCGTGATTACCGAAGCGGCGAAGAGCGGACGCAAGGTTTCGCTGGGTCTCGAAGATGCGTCGCGCGCGGACCCGGCGTTCATTGCCGACGTCGCGCGGCGTGCGCAGCAGTGCGGCGCGCAGCGCGTGCGCTTTGCCGACACGCTCGGCGTGCTGGACCCGTTCGCCACCTACGAGGCCATTGCCCGTTTGCGCGCAGCCGTGGATATCGAAATCGAAATTCATGCGCACGACGACCTGGGCCTCGCCACGGCCAATACGCTCGCCGCACTGCGCGCCGGGGCCACGCATGCGAACACGACCGTCAATGGTCTGGGCGAGCGCGCGGGCAATGCGGCGCTGGAAGAAGTCGTGATGGGCACGCGCCATCTTCTGGGGCGCGACACGGGCGTGGACACCACGTCGCTGCTCGGCATTTCGCGCCTTGTCGAACAGGCGTCGGGCCGCAACGTGTCGCTCAACAAGAGCATTGTGGGCGGCGGCGTGTTCACGCACGAATCGGGCATACACGCAGACGGCATCGCCAAGCACCCCACCACCTACGAAGGCTTCGATCCGGCCGAACTGGGCCGCGAGCGCTCCGTGGTGCTCGGCAAACATTCAGGATCGCAAAGCGTGCGGCAGGCATACGACGCGCTGGGTCTCAATATCGCTGAACAGCTCGTGCCGCTGCTGCTCACGCGCATTCGCCATTTCGCGGTTCGCTACAAGCAGGCACCGAGCACGAGCGATCTCTACCGGTTTCTCGTGGAAGCGCGCGGCACGCTGGAAGAAGTGTCTTGAGCGACGTATGGAACGCCATGAAGGAGTCACTGCGATGCAAGGCTTCATCGAACAACTGAAAACGCTCTCGTCGGCCGAAGACTTCCTGCGCTTCTTCGGCATTCCGTTCGACCAGAAAGTGGTGGACGTGAGCCGGCTGCACATTCTGAAGCGCTTTTTCCAGTACATCCGCCAGCAGGACGCGATGGCCCAGGGCAACGAAGCCGCGATGTACACGGCCTATCACAGCCTGCTCGCGAAGGCTTATGGCGACTTC
Organism: Paraburkholderia kururiensis; assembly: GCF_034424375.1. Classification (NCBI taxonomy): domain Bacteria; kingdom Pseudomonadati; phylum Pseudomonadota; class Betaproteobacteria; order Burkholderiales; family Burkholderiaceae; genus Paraburkholderia; species Paraburkholderia kururiensis. The sequence continues at coordinate 156,569 of NZ_CP139965.1, forward strand.
GTGGTCTCCACGCCCGCCGAGCAGAAGGTGTTCAAGGTGTTCCAGGACGTGGACGGCCGCCAGCACGTTTCGATCGAGAGTCTGCGCGCCTCGATGCCCGCGCGCGACGCCGCCTGAGCGAGGAGAGCCGCCATGCATATCGTCGTCTGCATAAAACAGGTTCCGGATTCGGCGCAGATTCGCGTGCATCCGGTCACCAACACCATCATGCGGCAGGGCGTGCCCGCCATCGTGAATCCGTACGACCTCTTTTCGCTGGAAGAGGCGCTGCGTCTGAAGGACCAGTTCGGCGGCAAGGTCACGGCGCTCTGCATGGGTCCGCCGCAGGCCGAAGAGGCGCTGCGCAAATGCATCAGCTACGGCGCCGACGACGCGGTGCTCGTCACCGACCGCGCCTTCGCCGGCGCGGACACGCTCGCCACCTCGTACGCGCTCGCGGCCGGCATCCGGCAGATCGCGAAAGAGCAGGCCGTAGACGTCGTGTTCACGGGCAAGCAGACCATCGACGGCGATACGGCGCAGGTCGGCCCCGGCATCGCGAAACGCCTCGGGCTGCAATTGCTGACCTACGTATCGCGCATCGTCGACGTGAATCCGGATACCCGCACCATTCGCGTGGAACGCCGCGCAGAAGGCGGCGTGCAGGTGTTGGAAACCGCCTTGCCGTGCCTCGTGACGATGCTCGAAAACACCAACGAGCTGCGCTTCGCGACGCTGCCCGCCATGATTCACGCCGCCGGTTTTCCGGTGCGCAAGTGGAACCGCGAACAGGCCGGCATAGAAGACGTGAGCAAGATCGGCCTGAAGGGTTCGCCCACGGTGGTGAGCAAGGTGTTCGGCCCGACGCCGCGCAGCGAGAAAGCGGAAATGCTCGTGCTCGACGTGTCGAACCTGCGCGACGTCTCCATGAATCTGTTGCAGAAGATCTTCACGCGCCATCCGACGCTGGAGGCCGACCTGCTCACGAAGGAAGCGCCATGAACACGCCCGCCACCGATGCCGGAAAGCCCGCCGGCAAAGTCGCTGCAACCCCCGCCGCGCCCGCGAAGAAAGCCGCGGGACGCAACCTCGAACTGCCCGAACATCTGAAGGCGTACAAGGGCGTGTGGGTGTTCCTCGAACACGACCGCGGCCACGTGCACAGCGTGTCGTGGGAACTGCTGGGCGAGGCACGCAAGCTGGCGGATACGCTGGGCAGCAACGTGTCGGTCGCAATACTCGGCGGGCCCGACGAACCGCTCGAACGGTTCGCCGCCGAGGCGTTCGCCTATGGCGCGGACAAGGCCTACGTGATGCACGACCCTGTGTTGCTCGGCTACCGCAACGAGCCGTTCACGAAGGGCCTCACCGATCTCGTGAATCGCTACCAGCCCGAAATTCTGCTGCTGGGCGCCACGTCGATGGGCCGCGACCTCGCGGGGTCTGTAGCGACCACCCTCGCCACCGGCCTCACCGCGGACTGCACGGCGCTCAACATCGACCCCACGTCGCGCGCGCTCGCGGCCACGCGGCCCACGTTTGGCGGGTCATTGCTCTGCACGATCATGACGCTCGCCTATCGTCCGCAGATGGCAACCGTGCGCCCTCGCGTGATGGCGATGCCGCAGTCGCAGCCCGAACGCGCAGGCGAGATCGTGCAGGAAACGCTGGGCATGGTGGAAACGCAGATCGTGACGAAGCTGCTCGACTTCATTGCGGACGCGAACAGCAACAAGATCAACCTGCCGTATGCCGACGTGATCGTGAGCGGCGGCAAGGGGCTCAAGCATCCCGACAACTTCCGGCTCGTGTTCGAACTGGCGCGCGTGCTGGGCGGCGAAGTGGGCGCGACGCGGCCGTGCGTGCAGGCGGGCTGGGTGGAGGCCGACCGCCAGGTGGGCCAAACCGGCAAGACGGTGCGGCCGCGGCTCTACATCGCGGCCGGCATTTCGGGCGCCATCCAGCACCGCGTGGGGATGGAAAGCGCCGACGTGATCGTCGCCATCAATACGGACCCGAACGCGCCTATCTTCGACTTCGCGCACTACGGAATCGTGGGCAACGCATTGCAGGTGCTGCCGGCGCTGACGCAGGCCTTCGCGGAGCATCTCGCGCTGCGCGGGAAGCAGGCTGCATGAGTGGGCTGCACGAGCTGACGTCCTAAGGAGACGCCGATGAAAAAACCCTCGCAATTCGACGCCATCGTCGTGGGCGCCGGCCCTTCCGGCAACGCCGCCGCCTACGTCATGGCGAAGGCCGGCCTCAAGGTGCTGCAGATCGAGCGCGGCGAGTATCCGGGCAGCAAGAACGTGCAGGGCGCCATTCTGTACGCGAAGGCGCTCGAAGAGATCATCCCCGACTTTCGCGACGATGCGCCGCTCGAGCGGCACATCATCGAACAGCGCATGTGGATGCTCGACGACACGTCGTTCGTCGGCACCCACATGCGCAGCGACGACTACAACAAACCGCCGTACAACCGCTACACGATCATCCGCGCGCAGTTCGACAAATGGTTTTCGTCGAAGGTACGCGAGGCCGGCGCACTGCTGATCTGCGAAACGACGGTGAACCACCTCATCATGGACGGCGACCAGGTCGTGGGCGTGCAGTGCGACCGCGAACAGGGCGACGTGTATGCCGACGTGGTGATTCTCGCGGACGGCGTGAATTCCACGCTGGCGCGCAAGGCCGGCTTTCACGGCGAAATAGAAGCCCGCAACGTGGCGCTCGCCGTGAAGGAAATCCTCTTCATGCCCGAGGAGACCATTCGCCAGCGCTTCAACGTGGGCGAGGAAGAGGGTGTGGTCATCGAAATGGTGGGCCGCATTACCGACGGCATGATGGGCACGGGCTTTCTCTATACCAACAAGGAGTCGCTGACCATCGGCGTGGGCTGCATGCTGAGCGACTTCAAGCAGAACCCCAATCGCACGAGCCCTTACGTGCTGCTCGAACAGATGAAACGCCACCCGTCCATTGCGCCGCTGATCGAAGGCGGCGAAATGAAGGAGTATTGCGCGCATCTGATTCCCGAAGGCGGCTTTCACGCCGTGCCGCAGGTGTACGGCAACGGCTGGATGATCGTGGGCGACTCCGGCGGCTTCGTGAATGCCGCGCATCGCGAAGGCTCGAACCTCGCCATGACGACGGGCCGGCTGGCCGCCGAAACGGTGATTGCTGCGAAGGCTGCGGGCAACGGCTATCGCGCCGGTACGCTGAAGGCATACAAGGCCGCACTGGACGAAAGCTTCGTGATGAAAGACCTGCGCAAGTACCGCGACATGCCCGCCGTGCTGCACAACAACCCGCAGTTCTTCACGACGTGGCCCGATCTCGTGGCGCGCGCCGCACGCACCATGATCACCGTCGACGGTGTCGACAAAAGAAGCAAGGAACGCGAAGTCATGTCGAGCTTCCGCAAGAGCCGGTCGCTGACCGGGCTCGTAGGGGACGCATACAAACTCTGGAGGGCATTCCGGTGAACACCGTAACCGTCAACGTCGAGGAAAAGCTGTTCCAGAACCGCTACCGCGTAGACGCGGGGCGGCCTCACATCCGCATCAAGAACGCGGACGTGTGCACCAACGAGTGCGGGTCGAAAAGCTGCACCTTCGTGTGCCCCGCGTCGTGCTACAAGGCCGAGGGCAACGGCTCGGTCACGCTGATCACAGACGGGTGCCTCGAATGCGGCAGCTGCCGCATCCTGTGCACGGAGCACAACAACGTGGAATGGGAGTACCCGCGCGGCGGGCACGGCATCCTGTTCAAGTTCGGCTGAGGACTCTCGCAATGAGCAAACCGCAACGGCATGTTTTCGTGTGCACGCAAAACCGGCCGCCGCAGCATCCGCGTGGTTCGTGCGGCGGCGCCAAGGGTTCGGCCGCGCTTATTCAGGCGTTCTGGGCCGAGCAGCAGAGACGCAATGCTTACGAGACGGTGGCCATCACGTACTCCGGCTGCCTCGGCCCGTGCGACCAGGGCGCGAACGTGGTGGTCTATCCGGAAGGCGTGCTGTATCGCGGCGTGACGCCCGACGACGTCGGGGAGATCTTCACGTCGCATCTGGAAGGCGGCGAGCCGGTGGCGCGGCTGCTCGCACCCGAGGCGGTGTGGTGAACATCTTCACGGGCGTTGAGTCATCCGAACTATTCGGCGGCCAGGTGCCGCCGCCCGTGCAGCGTCTGATCGATAGCGCGCGCAGCGGGACGCCCGACGAGGCCGGCGCCGCGCTGTGGACGGCCGTGCTTACGTTCCCGCGTTGCCTGCCGCCGTATTACCTGCTCTACAAGTTTCACGCGAGCCGCGGCGAGATGGACGCCGCGCACGAAGTGGCGCGCAAGGCGCTCGCGGCGGCGGCGTTGCAGGCGCACCTCGCCGCGGACTGGCGCGCGGTGCAGCCCGGCGACGCCGATTTTTCGACGCCCGGGCCTGCGCGCTTCTGGCTGTTCACGCTGAAAGCGCTGGCGTTCATCAACGTACGGCGCGGCGAACGGGCCGCCGCGCTCGCGCTCGTCGTCAAACTGCGCGCGCTCGACCCGGCGGATCGTATCGGGTTCGGCGTGGTAGAGGCGTTGCTTGCGCAATCGTGACGATCGTTGGCCCGTTCGATGAAATCCCGTTGCGCTCGACGGCCACCCTCGACGCGAACCGCGCATTGAATCTTCTCAGCGCTGCTCCTTGTAATACGCATCGGCCTTGATCAATTCGCCGCGCGTCTGCGCACGTCGCTTACCCGCGCAATCAGGTCATAGCGACGCAGTTTCTCGTACAACGTGCTTTTCGCGATGCCGAGTTGATTCGCGGTTTGCGTGAGATTGCCGGCATTGCGATCCAGCGCACGGCGGATGGTCTCGGCCTCCGCCAGTTTGAGCGAATCTTCGGCGCTTCCCAGCTCCGCAGCCGCCGCCGATTTCGCGGCATAGCGGGAGAAACCGTCCGTCGCGCGAATCTCGGCCGGCAGTTTGTCCACGGTAATCACGCTGCCGCTCGCCAGCAACAGCGAGCCCTCTATCGCATTGCGCAGCTCGCGCACGTTGCCGGGCCACGGATACGCCAGCAGACGCGCATAAGCTTCGTCGTCGAACGAGCGCTGCGGCACGCCGTATGACTGGCACAGGCGCTCCAGCCAGTATGCAATGAGGGCCGGCAAATCCTCGGTGCGCTCGCGCAGACTCGGGATCGAAATGGTCGTTACGGCAATCCGGTAGAACAGGTCCATCCGGAACGTTCCGCCGGCAATCGCGTCCTTGAGGTTGCGATGGGTCGCCGCCACCAGGCGGAAATTCACCTTGCGCGGCGTGTTTTCTCCAAGCCGGTAGATTTCGTTTTCTTCAAGCACGCGCAGCAGATGCGGTTGTATGTCGACCGGCATTTCGCCGATTTCGTCGAGAAACAGCGTGCCGCCGTTGGCCGCCTCGATCTTGCCTGCCGCCCCCGATTTGCGCGCGCCCGTGAAGGCCCCCTCGGCGTAGCCGAACAGTTCGCTCGCGAGCAGATCTCTCGAAAGTCCGCCGCAGTTGAGCGCGATGAACGGCCCATCTGCTCGCTCGCTTGCCTGGTGTATGCCTTGTGCAAAAAGCTCCTTGCCCACGCCGGTTTCGCCGAGCAGCAGCACGGGAACGCGCGATCGTGCAAGCTGACGTGCCTTGTCCACGGCGTCGCGCAACACACGGCTGTCGCCCACGAGGCGCTTGAACGCGCCGGTCGAATCGGGCTGCGCATCACGTCCGCGCGGCATCTGAACCGGCCCGCGCACGACTTCGCTTCGCGGTATCACGATCATGAATCCGAGTATCGCGTCCCCTTCTCGCAAGGTTTCTACGTGCGCGTGATGCAGCCACACAGGAGCATTCGCCGAAGGCCCCGCGTCGGACAGACAGGTCAGGCCCGGCACCGTGAAGCCCGCGTCGATCTGCACGTCGAAGCCGAAGCGCCGCAGCGCCGGCACGACCTGCGCGTTCGCCTTAACGAGGCGCCCGCGTTCGTCGACAATCAATATGGCATCCGAAGCAAGTGAACCGAAGCGCGAGGCGCACCGGTCCAGCATGCGCAGGCGGCGCTCCATCGCGTCTTTCGCGATGCGGCTTTCAATGCGGCCCGCAAGCGATACGGTGAGCGCGAGGCTATAGCGATTGTAGGTATCCGCGAGCCCCGATACGTCGATCACGCCCAGTACCTGCCCGTCCAGCGGATCGCGAATGACGGTTGCCGAGCAGGTCCAACGCTTGATGCCCGCGCAGAAATGTTCGGCGCCATGAATCTGCACGGGCTGCCGCAGCGCGAGCGCGGTGCCGATCGCGTTGGTGCCGCAATTGAGCTCGGTCCAGTTGCACCCCGGCACCAGACCCACTTCACGCGCCGGGTCGATGATGCGCATGTCGCCTTCGTGCTGAAGGATCATGCCTTCGGGGTCGGCGAGCAGCATGACGGTGCCGGTCTGCGCAAGCAGTTCGCGCGTTTGCTGCATCAGCGGCAAGCTCGCGTTGACGAGCTGCGCATTCCCGGCCAGCCAATGTCTCAGTTGATTTTCGCCGATGGGCGGCGGCGCACGATCCACCGCGGGGTCGACGCGGCCCACAAGGCAGCGTTGCCAGGAATCGTCCACCACGCCGCGCACCTCGGACGAACGCCACTCGCCCCCTCCTACGAGATGCTCCCATGCGGACATGATGCTGCCGTCGTGCTCCGGACTGGAAAACCAGTCCATGGGCGTTCCTGTATGTTGCATGCGTGTCTCCTCGCCATTCGCGCATGGCGCGAATGGCCTGGCCGTATGTTTCGGCCCTTATCCGGCGGTGCGTCGCGGCAATGGCGCGACCACCACGCCTGCATCGTATGATGCGCGGCTCCGACAAGCAATGTGTACGCCAATGCATGCGCCCGCGTGGACGCATGCTTCGTTTCCACACCCGTGCCCGCGCGAGCCGTCACGGCTCCGCAAAAAGTGTAGGGAAACAGCGGAACCGTTCGAAAATCGAACGTCCGGAAAACGAACGCCCCGCTTCGCATGCGCGAGAGCGGGGCGGGTCAAACGTCGTCCGGATCAAACGTCTTATCAATCGACGCGTTCAGGCACCGGCAGCTTCAGCCATTCTGCGTAGAAACCCTCGATATCGGGCTCGAAGTCGTGAACCACCGGATACCACGGCGTGGGCGCCTCGACATCGTGCATGGCCCCACAGGTGGGACAGTAGTACTCGCGATACACCTGCCATTGGGTGTCCGGCGCCATGAGCCGCGGGTATACCTCTTCCATGGCCTCCTCGGAATCCCGCACGAAAATGCTCGCGTGCAGCTTCCAGTTCTCGCGATAGTCGCAGAACACGTGTCCGCAATCGCATTGCGTGACCCACTTCTTCGACGCCTGCTGCTGGACGATATAGAGGTGCGGGCCCAGCGGCAGAACGATGCGATCTTTCCAGCCCAGCTTGCGTTGCAGCGCGTCGAGGTACATCTCGAAGCGCTCGCCGTCCTTGGGCATGGAGAGCATGCGCAACGTCGTCTCCCAGTCGAGCGTGCCGTCGACCAGGTTCGCGATCTGTTCCTTCGTGTAAGTAGACATCTTCACTTTCTCCGTAGACAGTTTGCAGGGCAACGCCGCGCGTCACTCTTCGACCAGCACGACCGTGTTCACGTCGGGCATCTTCGAAAGATCCATGCGGAACTTCGAGCCGTAGGTGGGCACGTCGAGTTCGTCTTCGGTGAGCGTCCACGATTCGGGCAAATCCCAGAACGCGCGGAACTGCGCTTCGAACTTCGCCGAGAGACCAAAGCTCGTGGCGAACATGTGCTTCACCTGCGTCGAGGCGTGCTTGACGAGAATCCGCTCGCGCTCGCTCTTCATCCACTCGCGCGTGGACTGCGAACGCGCGAGCCGCTGGTTGCGAATCTCGATGCGCAGCAGCGCCGTCTGCTTCGCATCGACATGCCAGATGCCGTGTGCGTCTTTCGTCGCGACCGCACCGTAGACCTTCTGCGCGTACTCGGGCAACAGCACCGCGTTGTTCAGATCGCGCTCGATCGCCTCGATGCCGCGGTCGAGCGGATCGCCGAAGCCCGGGCCGCCGCGCAGGTAGTTCAGATAGAGGTCGTAGTTGTCGTAGCAGTCTTCCGTCGTCATGCACTGCTGGTCGCGCTTGATGCGTGCGCCCGCGTTCAGATGGTTCTCGTAGTCGGGCACGTCCGGATTGGTGTCGCCACCCAGCGGCAGACTCTCGCCCTGCGCAATGCGCTGGTCGAGGCCCGTGTGATGGGCCTCGAAGCGGTAGCCCGTGGCCGCCGGGTATCCGCCCATGAGGCCCCAGTCGCTGTTCATGTAGCCGTTGCCCATGAAGAACATCGTCCAGTCCTGGGCTTTCCACACCATGCGCAGCGTCTCGAAACCGCAGCCGCCGCGGTATTTCCCATAGCCGCCCGAATTGGCCTTCACGTTGCGGCCCAGGTAGAGCAGTGGCTCCGCCATTTCCCAGATCTCGATGTCCCCCATGTCGCCTTCGGGATTCCAGATCGCGGCCGCATGGTTGAGCCCGTCCTTGATCGCGCACGCGCCGGTGCCGCACGACGACGCCTCGAAACTGTTCACCGCGTGAATGTCGCCGTCCTGATTGATGCCGCCGCCTTGCAGCCAGTTCGAGGTGTTGGCGTTGCCCGCGTTGACTTCTTCGAGATAGCCGCGGCTGAAATAGGCTTGCGAAAGACCGCGCCATAACGCACTCCAGCCCGAGACCAGGAAGTGCCAGGCGTACGCGTGGCCCGTGCGGCGGTCGTCGGGATTCATCCAGGCGCCCTTCGGCAAATGGAATTCGGTGCCGAAGTACGCGCCGTCGTTGATGCGCTGCGTCGGCACGAGCGTTTGCGTCATCATCACCCAGATGCCGCTCGTGAACGCCACCTGATGCGCGTTGTACGAGTGCCAGCCCCAGCGGCTCGCGCCTTCGAAGTCGAGGCGCCAGGTGGCGTCGCGCCGGATCTCCATTTCCACCGGCGAATGCATGATGGAGTCGAGCTTCGCGAATGCCGAAGACGTCTGTACGTCGGGATGGTTGTACGGCACGTCCACGAACGCGACCTTGCGGTACTTGCCGGGCAACGTCATCGCCTTGATGCGGGTCTGCAAACCGCGGCGCCCTTCTTCGATCACCTCGTAAGCGAATTTCTCGTAGGCCTCGATACCTTCGTCTTCAATCACCTCTTCGATCAGGTCGCGAATCATGTGGCAACCTGCAATGCGCGTGCGCTCGTCGAGAATCCAGTATTTCGGCGTGCGTACGGAACGCTGGCTCTCGTGCAGCCAGTCGCGCAGCGGCGTGTCGTTCACGCCCGTCTTGCGGCACGTGATCATGTAGCCGTCGCCGAAGCGCTGCACCTGCCCCGTCGACATGGAACCCGGCGTCACCGCGCCCGTGTCGATCACGTGCGTGACGCCGCCCACCCAACCCACGAGTTTGCCGTGCGCGAAGATCGGCACGATGGTGGCGATGTCGCACGGGTGCACGTTGCCGATGGAACAGTCGTTGTTCGTGAACATGTCGCCGGGATGAATGCCGGGGTTGGCCTCCCAGTTGTTCTCGATCATGTACTTGATCGCGGCACCCATCGTGCCGACGTGGATGATGATCCCCGTGGACGTGAGCACGCAGTCGCCCGCCGCGTTGTAGAGCGTGAAGCACAGCTCGCCTTCCTGCTCGACGATGGGGCTCGCCGCGATCTTCTTCGCCGTCTCGCGCGCGTGCACGAGGCCGCCGCGCAGCTTCGAAAACATCTTCTCGTAGCGGATGGGGTCGCTCTCTCTGAGTTCGAGCCGGGCGAGGCCATTGTAGTGGCCCGTTTGCGCGGTGCGCTCCAGAATGCCGTCGCGGAATTGCTTGAGCGTCTGACCGTTCTTGAGAAGATCGGCAAAGCCGACTTCCTGGCTGGACATCATGTTCATGGTGTGTCTCCTTACCGGACTTCTCTGAGATGGAAGAGGCGATGCTTGTCGAGCGTGGTCGCGAAACCCTTCGGAACCACGAAGGTGGTGGCGTCCGATTCGATGATCGCGGGGCCCACGATCTCGTTGTCCGGCTTGAGCGCCTCCATGCGCCACACCACCGCGTCGTGCCACTGCTTGTGGCGATAGAGCTTGCGCGTGCCCACGCGCGCGGCCTGCGGCGGCGTGCGGCCGCCCGAGGCGTCCTCTGGCAGCACCGGTTTCTGCGTGAGCACCATGCCGCGCATGATCGCGCCCGTCACCGAAAAACCCAGTTCGGGAGAACGCGCCGAGCTGGCGTAGACGCGCCCATAGGTGTCTTCGAACGCGGTCACGATACGGTCCCAGTCCTGCGCGGTGGCCGCACTCGCGATAGGCGACTCGATCTCCAGGTCGTTGAGCTGGCCCATGTACTGCATGCGAAAGCCGGGCCGCAGAATCACGTCTTTCTCGCTGAAGCCGTTGATGCGGAACTCCTCGATCACCTTCGCCGTGAGTTCGGCCCACGCCTTCTGGATGGTTTGCGCGGCCTCGGCCTTGTCGGCATCGGACGCGGCCTGGGGCAGTGCAAGGTCCACGCTTTTGTCGTAGCGATATTCGAAATCCGCACACGCGCAGCCGAACGCCGAGAAGCCCGCGGCCCAGGCCGGCACGACGACGTCCTTGAACCCGAGCCCTTCCGTGTAGCCATAGGTGTGCACCGGGCCGGCCCCGCCGTACGAGAAGCAGACGAACTCGGTGGGGTTGTAGCCTTTCGCGCTGACGTTGGAGCGCAGGTACTCGCGAAGCTGCAGGTCGAGCAGTTCGATCACGCCGGCCGCGGCATCTTCGACCGTGAGGTGGAGCGGATCGGCGATCTGCGCCTTGATGTGTTCGCGTGCGCGGTCGACGTCGAGCTTGATCTGACCGCCGAGGAAATTCGCGGGGTTCAGATAGCCCAGCACGACGTGGCAGTCGGATACCGAAACCGTGGTGAGGCCACTGTCGGGCCAGCACGTGCCCACGCGATAGCCGGCGCTGTCCGGGCCCAGCTTGATGGAGCCGCTGTACGGGTCGAGCCGCACGAAGCTGCCCGCCCCCGCGCCCACCGAGTCCATCGTGACGAGCGGGAGCGAGAGAACGAGGCGCGCCATGTCCGGGTCCGAGGCAATCGCGAAGTTGCCCTTCGTAATGAGCGCCATGTCGAACGACGTGCCGCCGATGTCCGAGCACGCGATGTTGTCGTAGCCCAGCGCCTCGCCCAGCAGCTTCGATCCGATCACGCCGCCGATAGGCCCCGAAACGATCGTGCGCGCAAGCTCCTTCGCCTTCCAGCTGATCGTGCCGCCGTGCGTGGCCATCACGCGCAGGTCGAACTTCGCACCGTGCTTCTGGAAACGGTCGCTGACCTTCTTGAGCGTCTGCCGCGAAGGCTCCGCTGCGTAGGCTTCGAGCACCGTCGTGTTCATGCGGTGGCTTTCCTTGCGCTGCGGGTAGTAGTCCACGGACGCGAACACCGGCACGTCCGCACGAATCGACTTCAACTCGTCGCGCACGATGTCGCGCGCCTGCCGCTCGCTCGTCGCGTTCTTGTGCGACTGCAGGAAGCAGATCACGATCGCCTTCGCCCCCGCGGCCACCAGTTCGCGCGCGGCCTGCCGGACTTCGGCTTCGCGCAGCGGAATCACCACGTCGCCCTGCACGTCGGTGCGTTCCGTCACGCCGCGCGTGCGCGCGAGCGGCACGAGCGGTTCGTCGTAGCGATGCGTGTTCAGGTGGATGCGCTCCTCCAGCGCATAACCCAGGTAGCTCTGAATCGCGCGGCCCATCAGATGCACGTGCTCGAAGCCCTTGTTCACGAGCAGGCCCACGTCGAGCCCCTTGCGCTGCACCACGCGGTTGAGCATGGCCGTGCCGGAATACACGCACGTCACGAGTTCGGGGTAGACCTGATCGACGTCGCGCTGCCAGTGGGCCAGTGCGTCCTGCGACGAATTGAAGATGGCGAGCGACTCGTCTTCGGGATTGCTCTGCGCCTTGCCGACGACAAACCGCCCGTCCGCACGCACGAAAAAGGTATCGGTCATCGTGCCGCCGGCATCGATGCCCAACACCTGGACTTGCGAAAGCCCTTCCATGTTTTCGTCTCCAAAGATTGGTGTCATGGCGTCGCGGTGCTCACCGCGACACGACTACGCCGCATCTGCGACGCCGGGCCGCCTTGTGCAACAGGCATGCCATCGTGCGCTGCTGGGCCTGCGGAGCCGCTTACGGCAAGGCTTTGGGCGGAGATCGATCGGGTTCGACGGAAGGCGGGAATCGCCGTTGCGGAGGTCGGACGGACGGAATCCGGACAATCGTGCAGTCCTGAAATCGGTCGTTCGGTGGGCGGGGTAGACTATCGCCGTTTCCAATGCGAGCCGTTCACCATGCTGGGCGGCGCACGCTATTCACCCCGTACACCCCCGCACTTGACGAACCACATGGCGCCCCTCCCGCTGGAAGGCCGGGCCGACGACATCGCGCTGATCAATCACCTGATCGACCAGATCGACCGCCGCGGCTCGACGCTCGTTATCACGGGCGAGCCCGGCATCGGCAAATCCGCGCTGCTCGAAGTCGCCAGACATCGGGCGGCGGAACGAAGCATCGCTGTCCTGACGATGACCGGCGTGCGCGCCGAAGTTCATTTGCCGTTCGCGGCGCTCGAACTTGCGCTGCGCCCGCTCATGAAGCGCGCGGCGAGCCTCGTGCCGCGCCAGCGGTCTGCGTTGCTCACGGCGTTCGGTGTCTGCGACGACGCAGGGCCGCCGGACATCTTTCTGGTCGCGCTCGCCACGCTGACGCTGCTGACCGCCGGCAGCCAGCCGGTACTGCTCGTTGCCGACGACGCGCAATGGCTCGATCAGGAAACCTACGACGTGCTGGCCTTCATCTCGCGCAGGTTGAGTGCGGACTCCGTCGTACTGCTCGTGGCCATGCGCGACGACTTCAACCGTTCTTTCGGGGACGCGTCCACCCTGCGGATGCGGCTTTCCGGGCTGGGCCATGCCGATGCCGAACGCCTGCTGGACAGCCACGCCCCGAACCTGCCCGCCGACCTGCGCAGCCGTTTTCTCGAGGAGGCGTCGGGCAATCCGCTGGCGCTGCTGGAACTGCCGCGCGGCGAGCGCGCCGCGCAGGCTTCGGACACGCCGTGGCTTCCGCTGACAGAGCGCCTCGAGCTTGCCTTTTCGAGCCGCCTGTCCGACCTTCCGGTCGCGACTCGAACGCTGCTGTTCGTGGCCGCTGAAAACGACGGCACGTCGCTGCATGAAATTCTCTCGGCCGGCGAAGCGGTGCTGGGCCAACGGTCCGGCCTCGACGCCCTGTCGCCCGCCATCGCGGCCGGGCTGATCCAGATCGACGGAACGGAGGTGCGCTTTCGGCATCCGCTCGTTCGGTCCGCCATGCATCAGGCCGCAGACCCGGCCACGCGCCAGAAGATTCACGCGGCGCTCGCGGCCATCATTCAGGACCAGCTGGACCGCCGGCTGTGGCATCGCGCGGCGGCCACCCTCGGCACCGACGACGCACTCGCCGACGACTACGACCGCATGGCGGCGCGCGCCCTGCGTCGCGGCGCCGTCGCCATGGCCATCGAGGTGCTGGAAAACGCGGCGCGTTTGAGCAGCACGGCAAGCGCGCGGACCGACCGGCTCTTGCGCGCAGCCGAACTGGCGGCCGACCTGGGCCAGCCTGAACTGCTGGAGCGTCTGCTGCGCCAGGCCGACGTGGACGCCTGCGATCAGCTTGCGTCGGCGCGGGTGGGCTGGTGCCGCGAGGTCATCCAGCCGCCCGCCCTCAGCGACCCCGCGAAGATTCCAGCCCTGATCGACTTTGCGGCTCAGGCCGAAGCCGCCGGTGCGAAAGATCTGGCGGGCAATCTCGTGTGGCGCGCGGCGCAGCGCTACTGGTGGAGCAGCGCCGGCGAAGCATTGGGCGCGCGGGTTCTGGCGGCGGCAAACCGCCTCGAACTGCCGCCCACCGACCCGCGCCTGATCGCCATCTGTGCCTACGTCGAGCCGCTTCGCCTCGGCGGCGCCTTGCACGCCACGCTGCGGCAACTTTCGGAAACACGCCACGGCGACCCTGCCGTCGCGCGCATTCTGGGCAGCACGGCCGACGTCATCGGCGCCTTCGACCTGGGCGTCGGCTTTCTCTCGGAGTCGAGCGCCGCGCTACGGGAACAGGGGCGGCTCAGCGACCTCGCGCGCGTGCTGTTCGCGCAGGCGTGGGCCGAGATGGAAGTCGGCCACTGGACAAGCGCCATGAGGGAAGCCGAAGAAGCGGTCCGCTTCGCCGAAGAGACGGGCGGCACGCCGTGGATCGCCGCGGCCACCATCGTCAAAGCGCGGCTGGCAGGAATGCAGGGCGACATCGAGCAGTCCGAGGCTTTCGCCGCGCAGGCCGAACGCCTCGCGCTCTCTATCGGCGCCAGCTTTTTGCTCGCCATGTTGCAGGTAGCGCGCGGCATATCGGCTATCGGCGCGGGCCGGCATTGGGAGGCATACGAACATCTGCGGCGCCTTTTTACGCCTTCGGATCCGGCCTTCAACGCCGGCCTTCAGTTTTTCGGCCTCGCGGATTTCGTGGAAGCCGGCGTCTTTTCCGGCAACGCGGACGCCGTGCGTGGCGTGATCGAAGAAGTGGAACGTGTCGCGGCGCCCACGCCCGTGCCGTGGGTGGAGACCATGCTGAATTACGCCAAGGCGCTGCTCGCGGCGCCGACCGACGCCGAGCCATTCTTCCTGCAAGGCCTTGGGCCGTGCGCAAAGAACTGGCCGTTCCTGCGCGGGCGACTGCTGCTCGCCTACGGCGAATGGCTGCGCCGGCAGCGCAGGTCGGCGAAGGCGAGAGCGCCCTTGCGGGAGGCGCGCGACATCTTCGATGCGCTCGGGGCTTCACCTTGGGGCAACCGCGCGCGCGAGGAACTGCGTGCTTCGGGCGAAACCAGCCGACGGCGCACCGAGCGCGCGTGGGAAACGCTCACGCCACAAGAGCTTCACATCGCGCAACTCGCGGCCGAAGGGCTGTCGAACAAGGAGATCGGCGTCAGGCTGTACCTCTCTCACCGCACCGTGGGCTATCACCTGCGGCAGATTTTTGCGAAGACCGGCATCACCTCGCGCGCTTCGCTGGGCGCCGTTGTCGCCAAAGTCGAGAACCCGGCCGGCTGATCGCACGCCGGTCGTCAGACTGGTCATTTGACAGAAGCGCGCGCCGGCTGCATTGAGCACACTAGGTCGCTCCCACCCCGGAGACTATGACCATGAAGCACGTGTTCTCACTCGCAACACTGACCCTCGGAGCAGCCCTCATGACGCAAACCGCCTCGGCGGCGCCGGACGCGGCCACCGACCCTCGAATCGACCCACAGGTTCGCGCCTTTCTGCGAGAGATCAACAAGGACACGAGCCCGTTCTGGGAACTCCCCCAACCGAAACCGCAAGAGATCCTGACCGCGCTGCAGAACAAGACGCCGGTGGACATGTCCGGGGCGAGCACGACCGAGCAGACCATCACGCAGGATGGTCAGACCGTGAAGATCTACATCATGAAGCCGGATCAGGTGGCCGGTAAGCCGGGCGTGCTGCTGTTCATTCACGGCGGCGTGTGGATCGTGGGCAATTTCCAGAACCATCAGCGTCTGTTGCGGGACCTGGTGGTGGACTCCGGACAGATCGGCGTATTCGTGGAGTACACGTCGCTGCCCGCGGCGCGCTTTCCTACCCAGCTCGATCAGTCCTATGCCGCACTGAAATGGGTGGCGGCCCACGCCGGCGAGTTCGGCGCGGACGGCGGCCGCATCGCCGTGGCGGGCAATTCGGTAGGCGGCAACATGACTGCGGCGCTCACGCTCATGGCGAAAGACCGCGGCGGCCCGAAGATCAGCTATCAGGTGCTCATGATTCCGGCGACGGACGCGAGCGTGGACACCGCGTCCTATCACGAGTACGGCACCGGCCGGTTCCTTGCCCGCGCATTCATGAAGTACGGCTGGGACCTGTACGCGCCCACTGCCGCCGAGCGCAACAACCCCTACGTCTCGCCGCTGCGCGCGAGCCTGCAACAGTTGCACGGACTTCCGCCCGCGCTCGTCGTCACCGCGGAAAACGACCCCTTGCGCGACGAAGGCGAAGCCTACGCCCGCAAGCTCAAGGAGGCCGGCGTTTCGGTCATCGCCACGCGTTATAACGGGATGATCCACGACTTCGTGTTGTTGAACGGCATTCAGAGCGATCCCGAGCCGCAGGCCGCGATCCGCCAGATTTCGGCCGAGATCAAGGCGCATCTCGCGCCTTGATCCGGTCTGCCCAGCCATGAAGTGCCTGCTCGCCCTGCTCCCGGTGACGATTGCCGGCATCGTCAGCCGCAGACGCAACAGCGTGTCGCCGTGCAAGGCGGCGCGCGTCGCCACCTGCGGCGAGATGGCCGCCATGGTCGCGCACGAACTGGGACAGCCGCTCGCGGCCATCGGTGCGGAAAGCGCCGCGGCGCTGAACTGGCTGGGCAGGGATTCGCCCGACATCGACAACACGTTGTCGTGTCTGCGGCGTATCACGACGGAATGCCAGCGCGCCGCGGAGATCATCCGGCACCTGCGCGCGCTGACCATGCGCACGCCGCCGCACGTTGCGCCGCTCTTCATCAACGACGTGGTGGAAGAGGTTCTGCCGCTCGTGCGGCGCGAACTGCTGCACCACGACGTGACGCTCACGACACGGCTCGATCCCGACCTGCGCCCCGCGCTGGGCGACCGCGTTCAGCTTGCCCAGGTGATCGTGAATCTCGTGATGAACGGCATTCAGGCCATGGAGCGGGCCGCCGGCCCTGAACGCGAGCTCGTCATCGAATCGCGCGGCGACTGTCGCGGCCACGTCATCGTCGCCGTGCGCGATTCGGGCGTGGGCATCTGTACGGAACAGGCGCAGCGGCTGTTCGAGCCGTTCTTTACGACGAAGCCCGACGGTCTGGGCCTCGGGTTGTCGATCTGCCGCGCGATCATTCAGTCGCTGGGCGGCGAAATATCGATGCGAAACAATGACGGGCCGGGTGCCACCGTGGAATTCAGCGTGCCCACGGCAAGCGCCGTGCCCTGCGGATTCGGGCAGCGGAGCGCGTTATGACGGGGACGACAGGCGGCGCAAACGAGCCGACCGTCTTCGTGATAGACGACGACAGCGCGATGCGCGAGGCCGTGCAATCGTTGCTCGACTCGGTGGGTTTGAACGTGAAGCTGTTCGCCGCCGCACAGGCGTTCCTCGCGCTCGATCTGCCCGACGTACCCAGTTGCGTCGTGCTCGACGTCAGGCTCAAGGGACAAAGCGGGCTCGCGGTGCAGAAGCACATTGCGCACACGCTGCGCCTTCCCGTCATCCTGATGACGGCGCACGCCGACATTGCCATGTCTGTCGACGCCATGAAGGCCGGCGCCGTCGATTTCCTGTCGAAGCCCTTCCGGGCTCAAGACATGATCGACGCGGTGACGCGCGGGCTGGAGGCCGACCGCAAGCGGCGCGCAGCCGAACGCTCCGCAGCCGTGTTGCGCACCTGCTATGAACTGCTGACGCCGCGAGAGCGCACCATCATGACGATGGTGGCGAACGGATTGCTGAACAGGCAGATCGCGACCGAGCTGAACCTGAGCGAGATCACGGTGAAACTGTATCGCGGCCAGGCGATGAAAAAAATGCAGTCGCCGTCGCTCGCGGATTTCGTGCTGAAGGCCGACGCGTTGGGCCTCGTCGATCGCGAGAACCGGTTGGCGGGCAATGACTGATTGCGCGACTGAATACGCAACGGTGCGGGCAACCCGAAGACTCAACTGTTGCGCACCTTCGCCACGGCGGCGGCTTCGCCCGGCTGGTTGATGCCGAGCGCTTCCGCCTTGCGTACGAAGTCGGCGAGCGAACGCGATTCCATCTTCTTCATGGCCTGCCCGCGATGAATCTTCACGGTGATTTCGCTCAGGTTCAGCTCGGCCGCAATCTGCTTGTTCATGAGCCCGCTCGCCACGAAGGCCATCACTTCGCGCTCGCGCGCCGATAAGGTCGCGTACCGCCGGCGAAGATCGGCAAGCGAGCGGTGCTCGCTTCTCCACTGCTCGTCGCGTGCAAGCGCCGCCGTCACCGCATCCAGCATGTCCTGCTCGCGGAACGGCTTGGCGAGAAAGTCCATGGCGCCCGCCTTCATCGCCTTCACCGACATCGCAATGTCGCCATACGCGGTCATGAAGATGACAGGCAGATGCAGGTCCGCAGCCGCGATCTGCTCCTGAACCGCGAGACCGCTCTGGCCTTTCAGGCGCACGTCGAGAATGAGGCAGCTGGGCACGTCCGGCTTGTCGAACGCGAGAAATTCCGCCGCCGAGGCAAACGCCTCCACGCGCAGTCCCACTGAGCGAAGCAGCATGTCCACGGCCGTTCGCATCGACTCGTCGTCGTCGACGACGTAGACGATGGATTGCCCGGCCGGATCTTCCGCGTCAGTGCTCATGACACATTTCCTCATGGAGTGGCAACACGAACTGCATGACCGCACCCGGATGCTCGCGGGACTCGGCCCAGATACGGCCGCCGTGCGCTTCCACGATGGACCGGCAGATCGACAGTCCCATGCCCATGCCATCCTCTTTTGTCGTGAAGAACGCGCTGAAGAGACGATCGAAGTCTGCCTCGCAAATTCCCGTGCCGGTGTCTTCCACCACCACCTGCGCATGGCGCCTGTCGAATGCGCGTGTGCGAACCACGAGGCGCCGCGCCCCGGGCTTGATGCCCGACATGGCCTGCACCGCATTCAGCATGAGGTTGACCACCACCTGCTGCAACTGCACGCGGTCGCCGCGCACGCGCTGCGGCGCCGCCGAATAGTCGGTTTCGACGTCGACCTTTTGACTCTCCAGCTCGCGCCGAACGAGGTCGAGCGATTCTCTCACAACCATATTCAGATCGAGCACGGCCTCGTCCGGCGCGCGTTTGCGCGCCATGCCGCGAATGCGGCGGATCACGTCGGTGGAGCGCTTCGCGTCGCGAGTCATCTGTTCGATGGATTGCCGCGCTTCCGCCACGTCGGGCGTGGGCCGGTCGAGCCAGCGCAAAGCGGCGTCGCCCGCCGTTACGATGGCCGCGAGCGGCTGCGTCACTTCGTGCGCAATCGATGCGGCCAGTTCACCCAGCATCGTCACGCGCGTGGCATGCGCAAGTTCGGCCGTGGAGCGGTCGAGCGCGTCCTGCGCGACGACTCGCTCTGTAATGTCCATGAGCGCGCCGACATACTCGGCGTCGGCCTGCTGCGCCACCAGGTGCGCGACATAGTGGACGTGCTTCACGCGGGCGTCGGGCATCAGAAGACGAAACTGGATGTCGACGTACGGCTCGCCCGTCAACACGCGGTGCTGCGCTTCGCCCACGGCGGCGGCGTCCTCGGGATGAACGCGCGCCACGATCTGCTCGATGCCGGGCGCCACATCCGTGGACACTTCGAAAATACGGTACGTCTCTTCCGACCACCACATGGCCCCGTCGGCCAGCCGCGTGGCGATGCTGCCCGTGTGGCTGAGACGCTGCGCGTCCGAGAGAAAGGCTTCGCTGCGTCGCAACGCGTGCTCCACCTGCTTGCGGTCCGTGATGTCGTTGTTGGTGGCGAGAATGGCGACGGGCTGGCCGCGCAGGTCCCGCCACAGCGCCCAGCGGCTCGAGATCATCACGGTCTCGCCGTCTTTGCGCACGCGCTGCAACTCGCCTTGCCATCCGCCGGAGCGCAGCACTTCGCGGCGAATGTCTTCGAGCGAGATGGCGGCGTGCGTCCGCGTCAGTTCGTGAATGGGCTGGCCGATGGCCTGCGCGGCGGTCCAGCCGTAAAGCTTTTCCGCGCCCTGATTCCAGAACGTGATCCTGTCGTTCATGTCGTGCGCGACGATGGCATCGTGCGTGAGGTCGAGCAACTCGAGCCGCTCGCGCAGGATCGCCGTATTGGCCTGATCGCGCAGTGCGAGCATGGCCGTGGTCACGATGGCGAGCAGGCTCACCGCGCAACGCGCCACCGCGCCGCCCGAATAGTGCTCGTCGTGCGAGAGCGCGAAAGCGAGCAGCGTCAGCGCCACACACCCGTAAGCGACAGCCGTGGTCGTGCGGCGCGACCCCGTGGACGCCACCAGCAGCACCACGACGACGTACAGAACGGCGATGGCGATATCGAGCGGCGTGAACGCGTCGATGGCGAACACGACCAGCGCGACGGCGCCCGCCACCGCATACGGCAGGCCCGCGTTCTCACGCCAGAGCCTCGTCGATCCCGGATTCAACACCATCGCCATCCCGCGGCATGCCGCCCCAAGAAAAAGAAAAGCGGCATGCGCGCGTGTTCAACGCGCCGCATCCGCGCCACCGGTCTTCACGGTTTCCAGATGACGCGAGACCTCGGCGGCGTCCACAGGCTTGCTCAGCACACAGAGCGCGCCGATCTCGAGCGCCTGGCGGCGCACGAGGTCCGACGCGAAGGCCGAAATGAAAATGACAGGCAGCCTGACACCGCTGTCCAGAAGACGCCGGTACATCTCCAGCCCGGAAATGCCGGGCATCTGCACGTCGGAGATGATGCAGGTCACGCCGTCTACTTCGTCGCTTGCAAGGAACTGCTCCGCGGATGCGTAGAGCCTTGCCCCCCAGCCAAGCGAACGGACGAGGCTCGACGTTGCGACGCGCACGGACTCGTCGTCGTCGATAATCGAAACGATCGGATTCATGTGCAAACGACGGGTCCTCGGCCGAAATGACGCTGACAGCGGGCGGGACTGCCCGCTACGTCGAACCGATCTTAATGAAAACGCCCCGCCGCGAAAATCATATGTAGGTATAGGGGCGGCTGCATCGCGAAAGACGGCTTGCCGGCCCGTCAAGCCTCGATGAACGCGAGCAGGTCGGCGTTCACCTTGTCCGCGTGCGTCGTGCACATGCCGTGCGGCGCGCCCGGATAGACCTTCAGGCGGCCGTCGGGAACGATCTCGGCGGAAAGCCGGCCCGAATCGTCGAGCGGCACGATCTGGTCGTCGTCGCCCTGCAACACGAGCGTGGGCACGGTCATCTTCTTCAGGTCGCCGGTGAAGTCGGTTTCCGAAAACGCCTTGATGCAGTCGTACGCGCCCTTGATGGAGCACTGCATGCCCGCGTACCAGAACGCATCCACGGTGCCCTGCGACGGGCTTGCGCCCGCCCGGTTGAAACCGTAGAACGGCGTGGCCAGGTCCTTGAAAAACTGCGAGCGGTTTTCGATGACGTTCTTGCGAATGTCGTCGAACACGGAAAGGGGCAAGCCGCCGGGATTCGCAGGCGTTTTCAGCATGAGCGGCGGCACCGCGGCGATCAGCACAGCCTTCGCCACGCGGCCCGTGCCGTGCCGGCCGATGTAGCGCGCCACCTCGCCACCGCCCGTGGAGTGCCCCACCAGCACCGCATCTTTCAGATCGAGAAAGTCGATCAGTTCCGCCAGGTCGTCTGCGTAACGGTTCATGTCGTTGCCCGCCCACGGCTGGCTGGACCGCCCGTGGCCGCGCCGGTCGTGCGCGATGACGCGATAACCGCGCGCGGCGAGATACATCATCTGCGCATCCCACGCGTCGGCATTCAGCGGCCAGCCGTGCGAGAACACGACGGGCCGGCCTTCGCCCCAGTCTTTGTAGAAGAGTTCCGTGCCGTCTTTCAATACGAGCGTTGCCATCGTTCATGCTCCCGGTCGATGCCGCTTTCGCGGCGCTGCGCGAGGCAGGCCGCATACGGCGGTTCGCGCGACGCTCCGCTCGCCTGCCTCTTGCAGGCGGCCTGGTCGCGCACCGGCATCAGTATCGAAGCGCACGGGCCCGAGCCTTTTCGGTGCGAACCGGCGTTTTCCGATTTGCACGGTCGGCGCGCGCGCCGGCTTCGTTGCTTCGCGGCATGGGCTCACCCGCCGTCGTGCAAATCGGCTGCACGGCGGGCGAATTCGAAAGCCGCGAGGCACGCGAACGCTCAACATCGGCTCATGAATCGGCCACCCGGCCCTTGCCACGTCGCGATCTCCGCCCCACGAGAATGATCATCAGAAACCACGAGAACTGGCTTCGCATGCTCTTCGTCTGGAAGGGCTCGGTGCTTCGCACGATCATTCCGCAACTCGCGCTGCTGCTGCTCGTTGCGTTGTTCGCGCTCTTCACCGACGGCGCGATCTTCGGCGAAAAGATCCTGCCCGATACCACGCCCTTTACGCTGATCGGGCTGACGCTCGCCATCTTTCTCGCGTTTCGCAACAACGCGAGCTACCAGTGCTACGTCGAGGCGCGGGCGCTGTGGGGCGAGGCGCTCGTCGTCTCGCGCGCCTTCGCGTCGCACCTGTTGTGCTTCGCGCCCGCTGTCTCTCACGAGGACAGAGCCGAACTGGTGAAGCGCATCATCGCGTTCGCGCATGCGCTGAAGTCGCAATTGCGGCCCGTGTCCATGCTCGACGGCGCGCCACGCGCAGATTCGACGCACGCTGCCGCCAGCGACCCCATCGCCACAGCGAAGGCCTACCCCGCCGCGGCGATACTCCACGAAATGCGGCAACGCATTGCCGCGCTCACGACGGCGGGCGACGTGCGCGATACGTCGCTATACGTCTGGAACCAGCACATCGACGAGCTTCATGCCGTAGCGGGCGGCTGCGAACGCATCGCGTCGACGCCCATGCCGTTTCCGTATGCGGTGCTCGTTCACCGCACCGTCTACACCTACTGCCTGCTGCTGCCGTTCGGGCTCGTGAATTCCGTCGGCATCTTTACGCCGCTCATTTCCGTCTTTCTTTCGTACACGCTGCTGGCGCTGGAAGCCATCGCGGCAGAGATGGCGCAGCCGTTCGGCACGACACAGAACAGCCTCGCGCTGGATTCCATCGTCCGGCACATCGAACGAACCCTGCTCGAGATGTGCGGGGCGCCTCTGCCGCCGCCCATTCCCACCCGCGACGGCTATGAGCTGACCTGATTGTTCCCGCGCCGTTTGCGAGGCCAGCGCGATCTACGCCGTCATTCACGTTCATCGAAAAGGAGTCTCACCATGTCCAACGCTAATCACACCATTCACGCCACCGCCGCACGCCTCACGTCCGGCTTCGACGAGCGCGCCATCCGCGCAATCTCCGACGCGCTCAACCCGCTGCTGGCCGACGTGTTCGCGCTCTACCTGAAAACGAAGAACTTTCACTGGCACATGCTGGGCGCGCATTTCCGCGACTACCACCTGATGCTCGACGAGCAAGGCGTGCAAATCTTCGCCATTGCCGACGACATAGCCGAGCGCGTGCGCAAGATTGGCGGCACGACGCTGCGCTCCATCGGCGACGTGGCGCGACGTCAGCGCATCGCGGACAACGATGCAACCGGACTGCGTGCCGAGGTGATGCTGAACGAGCTGCGCCGCGACAATCTGCAACTGGCCGCCTTCATGCTGGAAGCACACGAAGTGTGCGAGAGCCATCGGGACGTGGCCACGGCAAGCCTGCTCGAAAACTGGATCGACGAAGCGCAGCGGCGCGCCTGGTTTCTCGCCGAAGCGTGCCGCTGACGCAGGCGCTCAACTTCCGGGCCGTCATTCCACGCCGGCTTGCGTTGGCGGCTGTTCGGCGGGCGGCCCGTTTCGCACGGAGTGTTTCCATGAAACCCATCGCCATGGGATCCATCAAGCCTTTGCGCCTCGTGGCGCTGGCCGCCGTGGCCGCGGCCGTGACGCACGTGGTCGGGCTGCCGACATTCACCGACGCAGTTCTCTCCGTCGGCACCGACATGCAGTTGCCGCTGGAGCGCATGGCAAGCGATGCGCCGGACGCACCCGAACCGGCACGACAAGCCGTGCGTCGCCATGAAACGCCCGCGCCCCCGACGAGCACGGCGCAACTGACCGGTTCGAGAGAGGTGCTGCGCCCGCGCGCGGCACATCGCGCACCGGGTTCGGCACCTGGCTACCGCCAGTCGATTACCGACTCGAAATACTGGACCTGAGGGAACGCGCGGCTGCACGCCAGGCCAAGCCACCCGTCGTAACGACGCGCGCGCTCACCGCACCGTGCGAATCCGAAACGCGTGCGGCAACGGCTCAATCGCGCCGAACGCGGATCGACGAGCATCGAAGCGAACGGAACAAGGAATCCGACATGGCCCGCAAGAAAGTCGTACGCATCTACAGCGAACCCGCCGGCGGATGGGGCGCGCTCAAGGCAACCGGCGAGGCGCTCGCGGTACAAGGCATCGCCGTGTCCGGCGCGAAGACGCTGCTGCACATGAACCAGCCCGAAGGGTTCGACTGCCCCGGCTGCGCATGGCCCGACCCGAAGCACACGTCGTCGTTCGAGTTTTGCGAGAACGGCGCCAAGGCCGTGGCCTGGGAAGCCACGGCGAAGCGGTGCACGCCGGCATTTTTCGCCGCGCACAGCGTGGCGGAACTCGAAACCTGGGACGACTACGACCTCGAAATGGCCGGGCGCCTCACGCATCCCATGGTCTACGACAGCGCGTCGGACCGCTACGTGCCCATCGAGTGGGACGCCGCCTTCGCGCTGATCGGCAAGCATCTGAATGCGCTCGACCATCCCGATCAGGCCGACTTCTACACCTCGGGCCGCGCCTCCAACGAAGCGGCATTCCTCTATCAGCTCTTCGTGCGCGAGTTCGGCACGAACAATTTTCCCGACTGTTCGAACATGTGCCACGAAGCCACGAGCGTCGGGCTGCCGCAGTCCATCGGCGTCGGCAAGGGCACCGTGCTGCTCGAAGACTTCGAGCACGCGGACGCCATCTTCATCTTCGGACAAAACCCCGGCACGAACAGCCCGCGCATGATGAGCGATCTGCACGCGGCGTCGCGCCGCGGCGCGAAGATCGTCTCGTTCAATCCGTTTCGCGAGCGCGCGCTCGAACGCTTCGCCGCACCGCAAGATCCGCTCGAAATGGCGACGCTAGGCTCCACGCCCATCAGCACGTTCCTGTATCAGGTGCGCGTGGGCGGCGACGTGGCCGTGCTCAAGGGCATGATGAAGGCGATTGTGGAAGCGGACGACGCGGCGCTCGCCGCCGGCGCGCCGCGCATTCTCGACACCACGTTCATCGCCGGCCACACCGTCGGCATCGACGCGTTGCTGGCCGACCTGCGCGCCACGCCGTGGGACGCGATAGAACGCCACGCCGGGCTCTCGCAGGCCGACATCACGAACGCCGCGCAGGTCTACATGAAGGCGCAGAACGTGATCCTCGTCTACGGCATGGGGCTCACGCAGCATCGACGCGGCACGGAGAACGTCCAGCAGATCGCGAATCTCGCGCTGCTGCGCGGCAATATCGGCCGCCCCGGCGCGGGCATCTGCCCCGTTCGCGGACATTCCAACGTGCAGGGCAACCGCACGGTGGGCATCACCGAAAAGCCCTCGCCGGCACTCATGGACGGCATCGAACGCGCCTTCGGTTTTCGTCCGCCTGCCGCGCACGGCCACGACGTGCTCGCAGCCATCGATTCGATGATGCGCGGCGACGCGCGCGTCTTCATCGCGCTGGGCGGCAACTTCGCGGCGGCCGTGCCCGACTGGGTTCGCGTGCAGGCCGCGATGCGCCGGCTCGACCTCACCGTGCATGTGGCGACCAAGCTCAACCGCAGCCATCTCGTGCACGGCAAGGAAGCGCTCATCCTGCCGTGTCTTGGCCGCACCGAAATCGACGTTCAGGCCGAAGGGCCGCAATCCGTCACCGTGGAAGATTCGATGTCGATGGTCCACGCGTCGGCGGGACGCAACGCGCCGGCCTCGGACCACCTTCGCAGCGAACCGGCCATTGTTGCCGGCATCGCGCGCGCAACGCTGGGCCACGCGTCGCGTGTGCCCTGGGAACAGCTGGTGGCGAACTACGACCGCATTCGCGACGCCATCGAAACGGTGTTCCCGATTTTTCAGGCCTACAACGAACGCATTCGCGTGCCCGGCGGTTTTCATCTGGCGTCGACGGCGCGCGAGCGCGTGTGGGCCACGCCGAGCGGTCGCGCGAATTTCCTCGTATTCAGCGGTCTGGACGAAGACCTGCATCACGACGACCCCGACGCGTTGCGCCTCACGACCATGCGCAGCCACGATCAGTACAACACGACGCTGTACTCGCACTCGGACCGCTATCGCGGCGTGTTCGGGCAGCGCGACGTGGTGTTCATGAATCCGCGCGAACTCAGCCGGCGCAACCTGCATCCGGGCGAACGGGTGGACATCGTCGCGCTCTCGAACGACGGCATCGAGCGCATCGTGCGCGGCTTCAAGGTGATCGAATACTCGCTGCCCGACGGCTGCTGCGGCGCCTACTATCCGGAAGCGAACCCGCTCGTGCCGCTCGACGCCTTCGATCCGCAAAGCCGCACGCCCTCGTACAAGTCGGTGCCGGTCAAAGTGGTTCGCACCGCCGCGGTGGGGCCGGACTCCGCTGCGTTCGCCGTGGCGTTCAACGCCGGGGAGCACGATCATGCTCGGTGACGTCGTCAGCCTCTCGCGTGCGCAGTTCGCTCTGACCGCGATCTTCCACATTCTGTGGCCCATCCTGACCATCAGCCTCTCCGCGTTTCTGCTGCTGGTCGAAGCGCTGTGGGTTCGCACCGGCGACGCGCTCTACTACCGCCATGCGCGCTTCTGGAGCCGGCTGCTCGTGCTCAACTTCGCCGTGGGCGTGGTGAGCGGCATTCCCATGGAGTTCCAGTTCGGCACTAACTGGGCCGGGTTCGCGCAGTTCAGCGGCTCGTTCTTCGGCAACATCCTGGGCTTCGAAGGCGCGATGGCGTTCATGCTCGAAGCGGGATTCGTCGGCGTGATGATGCTCGGCTGGAACCGCGTGTCGCCCAGGGTTCATCTGTTCGCCACGTCGATGGTCGCGCTGGGCTCCACGCTCTCCGCGTTCTGGATCATGGTGGCCAACTCGTGGATGCAAACCCCGGCCGGCGTGACGGTGGTGAACGGCAAACTGGTGGTGACGGACTACGTGGCCGCCATCTTCAATCCGGACATGGTGTGGGGCGTTTCGCACATGTGGGCAGCCGCCATCGAAACGGGCATGGTGGTGATTGCCGGTATCTCTGCCTGGCAGTTGCTGCGCCGCCGGCAGCCCGCGTTTTTTGCGCGTTCGTTCAAGCTTGCTCTCGCGGTGCTCGTTGTGGTCGCGCCGCTGCAGATCTGGCTGGGCGACTCCAGCGGCGTCAGCGTATTCGCGACGCAGCCCGCGAAAGGCGCCGCCATCGAAGGCCACTGGACCACCAACGCGCCCGGCACCGGCGCCCCGTGGTCGCTGCTGGCGTGGCCCGATCAACCGCAACAGCGCAACGACTGGTCGATCGAGATCCCGGGGCTGTTGAGCGTCATCGGCACGCATTCGCTGCACGGGCAGGTGAAAGGTCTCGCCGACTTCCCGCGCGCCGACCAGCCGCCGATGATCCCGCTCATCTATTACGCGTTCCGCGCCATGGCCGGCATCGGCTTCGTGCTGGCGCTGCTCGCGGTGTGGACGATGTACGCCCTGTACCACGCGCGAGGCGACCTGGCCCGGCTGCTCGCGCGGCGCAGGCTGTTGACGGCATGGGTGCTCTGCATTCCGCTGCCCTACGTCGCCGTGGAAGCCGGCTGGATCGTGCGCGAGGTGGGGCGGCAACCGTGGGTGATCTACGGGCTGCTGCGCACGAGCGACGCCGCATCGGCCGTGCCGCCTGCCTCGGTGACGGGAAGCCTCGCGATGTTCGCCGCGTTCTACGCGGTGCTGCTCGTCACGTTCTTCGCGCTCGCGCGTCGCTGGCTGAAGAGCGGCCCGGACCTCGCCGCTCCGCTGCCCCGTCCCTTCGCCATCCGCGAGCAGGCCACGACCGCGGACTATTGACCTCTTTGCGCGCCCTCTGCGGCGAAATGCCGATGAACACTTCCGCTCATTCCATGCTGGCCTTCACGTGGTTCGCCCTGATCGGCCTCATGCTCGTTTTCTATGTGGTGACCGACGGCTTCGATCTGGGCGTGGGCATGCTCACGTTGCTCAAAAGCGGCCGCGCCGAGCGCGACGTGATGGTCGAGTCGATCGGCCATGTGTGGGACGCGAACGAGACCTGGCTCGTCGTGGTGGGAGGCGCCCTGTTCGGCGCTTTTCCGGCCGCCTACGCGCTGCTGATGCAGACCCTCTACGTACCCGTGATGACGATGATCGCCGGACTCATCATGCGCGGCGCGGCCATCGAGTTTCGCCACGGCGGCCGGCATGGGCCGGCGTGGGATGCGGTGTTCGGCGTGGGCAGCCTGGTGGCCGCGCTCTCGCAGGGCATCGTGCTGGGCCGCATCGTCACGGGGCTCGCGCCCGGCGCGTTCGGCGTGGCGTTTTCCGTCGTCGCGGCAATCGGCGTGGTGACGGGCTATACGTTGCTCGGTGCAACTTACCTCGCGAAGAAAACAGTGGGCGCACTCGAACAGTGGGCGCGGCGCATCGCGTTGCTGAGCGCCGTGCTGACCGTTGCCGCCGCGGCCCTACTGACGGCGGCCACGTGGGCAGGCAACGCAGCAGGACGCGAACGGTGGCTCGAGCCCGGCGTGTTTCCGCTGCTTGCCGTGCTGGCCGCGTGCGCGGCGCTTTCGTTCGCGTGGCTCGTCGGGTCGCTCTATCTGGGCAGCGTGCGCGGACCGTTTCGCGCCGCCATCGTGCTGTTCGTCGCCTCGTTCACCGGTCTTGCCGTCAGCCTCTATCCCGACTTCGTGCCGGGCAAGCTGGGCATCCTTCAAGCCTCATCCGACACGGCCACGCTCGTGTTCATGCTGATCGGCATCGGCTTCGTGTTTCCGGTGATGATCGGCTACAACCTCTATCAGTACTCGGTCTTCCGCGGCAAGGTAATGGGTGCAGCGCGAGCGGGCGAGTGACCCGCCCGGCTCTCGCGCGATGACCCTTCAGCCGGCGTCCACGTCGCACAGCACCGAGGCAAGAATCATTGCGCCGTCGTTGAGCGGCTTGGGGCGGCTGCGCCGCGGATGGTAGACGAGGTCGCCACGCCGGATCGCGCGCCCGCTCATGGCGCAGATGCCGCTTCTGCGTGCGCGTGCCACGTGCCACAGCTGGTCGCCGTACGAGCAGTGCGTCGCATCGCGCCATGCGATAGTCACGGTGGTCGACGTGGGACGCTCGATCACGCTCAGCGAGACCGAGCGGCGCATCGCACTGCCCGGTTCCGCACGAGCGGATGACACCCCTGCGGAACCCGCCATGCGCAAAAGTTGCGTCTCGCGTCCACGCGCCGCAGGCCGCGCATCGCCGCCGCACAGTTGGGAAAGCAGGCCGAGTGTCTGCGTCCACGGGTCCACCGGGGTCATGTTCGTCGCGAAGTCCATTGCTGTCCTCGTTGTGTCGATAGATTGGATCGTTCAGGCGCGCTGCGCGGCGAACGTATCGTCGCTCCCGGTGCGCGTCGGCCGGCTGGCGTCGTCTACACGCAAGCCGCAGCACGGCATCCGCACCTCGGGAAAGGGCCCGGCCGTCAGCCACGCGTGCTTCGCCGGCAAAGCGCTGTCGGCTGCACGAAGAAAGGCCTCGCTGATCGCGAGGAACGCGGGAATCTGCTCATCGATCGACATGGGCCTTCATCCTCCAGCAGTAAGGGGTTTCGCCGACAAAGCGTTTGAACACCGTCGTGAAATGCGCCTGCGAGCGAAAGCCGCAGCTGAGCGCAACGTCGAGTACGCCGTGGCGCGTTTCGAGCAGCAACTGCTGCGCGTGCTCGATACGCCGCCGCATCAGGTATTCGTGCGGCCGCAAGCCGGTTGCGCGGCGAAACTGCGCCGCGAAATGCATGCGCGTGAGGCCGGCGCTCTGCGCCATGTCGGCAAGACCGATGGAATCGGCAAGATGCGCGTCGATGTATTCGACGGTGCGGCGCATGCGCCACGGCGGCAGCGCGGCTGCGCCGCGCGTGTTGCGTGCGTCGCGCCCGTCGACCGCGAAGTGCCGCGCGACGATGCGCGACACGATCGCAAGGCTCACGCTGTCGGCGAAGACCTTGCCGAGCGTGGCGTCCTGCGTATGCGAGACGGCAAGCGCCTGGCCCAGCCGTTCGAGCGCGGGGTCGCGCACGAGGCGCGGGTCGTCTATCACGATATCGCCCGCATACGGATGGCCGAACAGGTCCTCGTAGCATTCCGCGAACACCGCTTGCGACGCGAACAGATGCAGCACGTCGCTCGGCGCTTCGAACGCCGCGCGGCACGCCACGCCGGGCGCCGTGATCTGCGCGGCTCCGGCCGTCACGCGCCCTTGCACGAGCGTGCGCCCGGCATGCGAGAACGTCAGCGTGGTGCACTTCAGGTTGATGCCGATGCAATGCCAGCGCGGGCTACCGTTGTTGACCACTTCGAGCGGTTGCGCCGCGTTGCGGGTCCAGCGCGAGAGCGCGATGTCGGCATCACAGGCGGCGGCGCCGGGATCGCGCCACGCATGCTCGGCACTGATCGGACTGGACACCGGCCGCGAGCCGGCAAGCGCCACGGCATCGGAGGCCGAGGCGGCGGATTCGGAAAGTTTCGGTGACAAGAGAATCATGACTGGCTACCTGGGATCGTGAAGCATTGCGCGCGGGGCACTGCGGCGCGGTGAACACAAGGTATCGAAACCCGCTGCGCCCAACCAGCCGTACAAAGGCGTTGTCCGAAGCCATGAAAGGGTGGCTCAGGCCCGCCGATGGTTTGATCGCGTCATATGAAGGTTTAGTCGGGCACTGCTGCGGCGTGCATAGAGCACGGCGTGTAGACGGCCCAGAGCCCGACACAGTGGAAACGCGCCGCTTCTTGCGGCCGCGTGGTTGCAAAGCGGCACGCGGCTCGCGCACGAACCCAGGCGCAGGCGAACGCTGCGTCGGCAATCGGATGGGACGTTCTATACATCCGTATAGGTGGGCTTCGCAACGTGATGCGAGGACTGGCCACCATCGACTCACAAGTCATCGCCGCAGCGGGAATAAGTCGGACCCGCCGGTGTAAACAGGAATGACACGCCGCAGAGGCAAGCACGAAAGAGCCGCTCAGGCTTCGGTAGGCCCTGCGGTACGGGTCAACAGCGATCGGCCATCAACGATCGATCAACCGCGAAAAATGTTTCGCGCTCAACTCAACTGAAGGAGTCTCATCATGAAAACACTTGCCAGCCTCGCCCTCGTTATCGGTACCCTTGCCGCGCCCGCGCTGAGCTTCGCTCAAAGCACGACGCCCATCACGCGTGCGCAAGTGCGCGCCGACCTGATTCGCGTGGAGCAGGCCGGCTACAATCCGGCGATCGGCAACGACCCGCAGTACCCCGCCGACATTCAGGCAGCCGAAGCAAAGGTGGCTGCCCAACAGCAACAGGCCGCAGACGACGTAGGCGGCGCACCGATGAACGGCACCGCGGCAAGCGGCATGCGTGTCCACGCGGCAACGCGCGCACCGGCCTCTTGCGTCGGCCCCGTGAGCTTCTGCAACCTGTACTTCGGCAGCTGAGCGCTCATGCTGCGCGCACTGTCCCCGCTGCCCAGCCGGGCCCGGCCGACGGCCGGCTCCGCTGGGCACGCGCGGTCCTTCTTCGAGATCACATGAACTTCACTCACCTGCTCGCCTTTTACGAAGTGGCCCGCGCGGGCAGCATCAGCGCCGGCGCGGAGCGGCTGCACGTCAGCCAGCCGGCCGTGACGCGCGAGATTCGCGAACTGGAAGACCGTCTCGGCATGATGCTCTTCGACCGCCTGCCGCGCGGCGTCGCGCTGACCGAAGGCGGCAAGCTGCTCTACGAATACGCGAGCCGCATCTTCACGCTCGCGGACGCCGCCGGGAAAGAGCTGGCGGAACTCGCCGGCCTCGGCTCCGGGCACATGAAGATCGGCGCGAGCGGCACGCTCGGGGTGTACTTCGTTCCCGATGCGATCGCGCGGTTCAACGTGCGTCATCCCCACGTCGCCATCGACCTCACCGTCACGAACACCGAACGCGTGGAAGCCGGGCTGCGCGATCTCACGTTCACCATCGGCTTCATCGAAGGGCCGTTCGACGACTCCATTCTTCACGCGCGCCGCATCGGCTCCGACGAGATCGCGGTAATCGCGGCGCCGGGGCATCCCTGCGCGGGCAAGAAGCTGCGCGCGCGCGAACTCGTGGATCAGGCCGTCATCATGCGCGAACCCGGCTCGGGTACGCGCGCCATCATCGAAGAATCGTATCGGCGCGCGGGGCTCGACATCGAACCGCTCATGTCGGTGAGCGATACGGAGGCGATCAAGCGCATGCTGCTTTCGCAGCACGCACTCGCCTATATCTCGACGCTCAGCGTGACGGAAGAATTGCGGCGCGGCGAGCTGACCATCATCGAGGTGGAGGACCTGCACATCGTGCGGCCGCTGCACATGGTATGGGCCAAGGGACGGTCGCTGTCGCCCAGCAGCCAGGCGCTGTTCGACCTCGTGGCAAGCGGCACGCTCGATGCAACGGCGGCCGAAGCAGACGCAGTCGGCGCTTCCGAAGCCGTTGGCCCCGAAAGCGCCCGCAGCCTCAGGCAAAGCCGCCGTTGACGTAGACGATCTGGCCGTTCACCCATTCGCCGTCGTCGCCCACCAGAAACGCCACGGTTCCCGCAATGTCGTTCGGCTGACCGAGCCGCTCGAGCGGCGCGAGATGCGCGAGGTGCTCGATCTGTTCCTGGGTCTTGCCCTTCAGGAAGAGTTCCGTCGCCACGGGGCCGGGTGCCACGGCGTTCACGGTAATGCGCTTGCCGCGCAGTTCATTGGCAAGCACACGCACCATGCCGTCGACGCCCGCCTTCGAGGCGATATAGGCGCCATAGCCCGGAAACGACTTGGCGATGACACTACTGGAAAACGCGACGATGCGCCCACCTTCGCCCAGATGCGACAGTGCATGAGCCATGATCAGATAGCTGCCTCTCAGGTTCACGCGAATGGTGCGGTCGAACACGTCGAGTCCTTCCGGCACGATGGGCGAGAGCGGCATGATGCCGGCGCAATGGACGACGGCATGGAGGCGACCGAACGTGTCCATCGTGCGGCGGTAGAGCGCATCGACGTCCGCGGCTTCGCTCACGTCGCCTTTGACGGCGACGGCCTCGCCGCCGCGCCCGACGATTTCCGTGACGAGTGCATCGGCTCCGGCGGGATTGCCCGCATAGTGGCCGACCACAGCGAATCCGTCCGCTGCCAGACGCAAAGCCACGGCCTTGCCAATGCCGCCCGAGGCGCCCGTGACGAGGGCGACTTTCGACGCATTCGACATTTCTGCTCCTTTTTCAGTGTGGTGAGGCACCGGCCTGCCCGGTGCGTGTCCCACTATGCGCGCCGCACCGACACGATGTTTTTCGATTTGCACGCTCTGAAAGCAGACAAACGCAGACACTGCGAAAATCGGCGTAACGCATGAATGCGATGTGCCCGCAAAGGCGCTGCGAAAAGCATTTCAAGACGGTTTTCGCAGCATTTTGGTTTTGTATAATCGCCGCAACTTTCTTGTCGCGACTTCCCGCCGCCGCAGTTCAGGGAAAGTTGTCCACACGCCCGTATCGGGACCTGCCGCATGAACGAGCCAAATGCCGAGGCGATAGCCGCGCCGACACAGAAACCGTTGAATGCGTCCGCGCACGTTGCGAACGAAGCGCTTGTCGAAACAGACGGGCTGTTCCGCGATGCGCCCATTCCGATTCTGATCGAGGACTGGTCGGGTATCAAAGCGTGGGTCGACTCGCTCAGAACGAACGGCATCGACGATCTCGAGTCCTACATCGATCAGCACCCCGAGGTGATCGACAAGCTGCGTGAACTGCACACGTTCGTCGATGCCAACGACGCGACGCTCGCACTCTTCGATGCCGCGTCGAAGGAAGTTTTTTTCGAATGGTCGCGCGAGTTGCTGCCGGCGAACCGGT
Source organism: Paraburkholderia kururiensis (assembly GCF_034424375.1). Classification (NCBI taxonomy): domain Bacteria; kingdom Pseudomonadati; phylum Pseudomonadota; class Betaproteobacteria; order Burkholderiales; family Burkholderiaceae; genus Paraburkholderia; species Paraburkholderia kururiensis. Next base: position 190,477 of record NZ_CP139965.1, read on the forward strand.
TCAGCAACTCGCAGGTGCTGCGCGCGATGTTCGAAGGCCACGCATCGTGCCAGGGCGAACGCGTTCTCACCACGCTCACGGGCCGAAAAGTGCCCATCGTCTGGCGCTGTTCGCTGCCGAAGGACATCGCTCAATATAGGCGCCTGCATTTCTACGCGTTCGACGTCACCGAGCACAAGGAAAACGCCGACCGGCTGCAGGCGCTGCGCGCGCAGATGGCGCGCACGGCGCGCGTGTCGATGGTCGGGCAGCTCGTGGCGTCCATCACGCACGAGATCGGCCAGCCGCTCGGCGCGGTCCGCACGGGGCTCGACGCCGCCGTGCGCTGGCTGGATCGGCCCGAACCCAACGTGACCGAAGCGCTCGCCGCGTTCCGCCATGCGTCGCAGTGGACCGACGACATCGCGGGCATCTGCCGGCGTCTGCGCGGCTTTCTCGCGGGCGCGCCGGTGGAGGCGGTCGAACTCGACTGCGCCGAGATCGTGGATTCCGCGATGCTGCTGATCGCATCGGAAGCGAACGCACACGCGATCACGCTGGCAAAGGAGATCGAGCCCGCAGTCACCGCCTACGCGGACCGCATCCAGCTGCAGCAGGTGCTGACCAATCTCCTGATCAACGGCATCCACGCGATTGCCGCCGCGAGCGCCGCCGGCCGCGCGCCGCTGCTGACCGTGCGGGCACGCCGCTATAACGACTCGCAGACGCTTTTCGAAGTGGTGGACACGGGCGGCGGCATCCAGGCCTTGCAGCCCGACGCGATCTTTCAACCGCTTTCCAGCACCAAGAGCGACGGCATGGGCATGGGCCTGCCTATCTCGAAGTCGATTGTCGAAGCGCACGGCGGCGCGATATGGGTGGCGGACACGGGCGACGCGGGCACGCGGTTCTGCTTCACGCTGCCCCGTTCGGCTCGCGCGCACGGCACCGGCAGACTCGTCGCGCACGCCACGCGTGCGGCCTTGAACGGCAACGACGGTTCGCGCTGAAGCAGCGCAATGCCCATGCACCGTTCCCCGGACTACAGCCACGCCGACGCAACGGCTTCGCACCGTCTAGCGCCGGCAACGTTGGCCACCATCGTGCTCGCGAATGCGATCGAATTCTTCGACTACTTCTGCTACACGGTCTTCGCCGCCTTCATTGCGCGTGCGTTCTTTCCGCATGCCGTGGGCGCATACGGACCGCTGCTCTCGCTCGGCACGTTCGCGGCCGGATTCCTGTCGCGGCCTGTCGGTGCGCTCGTCATCGGTACGCAGGCGGACACGGCCGGGCGCAAGCCGGCGCTGTTGCTGACGGGGGCACTCGTCACCGCGGGCTCGCTCGGCGTGGCGCTCACGCCGGGCTATACGACGCTCGGCGGATTCGCACCGATAGCGGTATTGCTCTGCCGGATCCTGCAAGGCGTGGCCGTGGGCGGGGAAATGGGCTCGTCGGGGGCCTTGCTGATCGAGCATTGCCCGGCCGGACGAAAGAGTCTGTACGCCGGCTGGCTGATGGCGGGGCAAGGGCTCGCGCTCGTCGCGGCAGGCGTTTGCGGCATCGCGCTGTACGGTCTGCTCACCGCGGAGCAGATCGGGCGATGGGGTTGGCGCGTGCCGTTCGCGCTCGCCGCCGCGCTCATTCCCGTGCAGATCTACCTGCGCCGTCATATTGCCGAGACGTGGCAGCCGCCGCACGAGGCGCAGCCGTTTCGCGGCATGCTGGCCCGCTTGCGCGGGCAATGGCTGCTCGCCGTCGTGCTGATCTTCGGCGGCACCGTGCCCACCTATGTAGCCACTTACGCGACCACGTTCGGCGTGGCGGGCGCGTCGCCGTCCGCCTACGCCTCGTTCATGACGACGGCGGCAGTGGGCATGGTCACGCTGGCGCTCTCGGTGGCAGGGGGCCGGCTCGCGGACGGCATCGGCCGCGTGCGCACCATCGCGCTCGCCCGCGCGCTGACGATGTTCGCCGTAGTGCCCGCGTTTCACTACGCGGCTACGCATCCGCAACCCATCGCGCTCTTTTGCGTCGTCGCGCTGTTTGCGGGGCTCTCCGCACTCGCGGGTGGGCCGACCATCGTCGTGATCCTCGAAATGTTTCCGGTACGCGGGCGCGCCCTCGCCATGTCGTTCGTCTATGCCACGGGCGTCGCGCTGTTCGGCGGCACGACGCCGTTCGTCGTTGCCTCCGTCGCCGCATGGAGCGGCTCGCACGCGGCCGCCGGGTGGTACGTGTTCGTGTCCGCCGCCGTCACGTTGATCGCCCTGCTCCTGTTGCGCGCTTCGAACACCGCGGGCGCGCAAGGCCCCGCCGCCAGCGCGTAGCGCGGCGCGTTAGTCGCGGGTTAGTCGCGCGAGCACGGCATCGTCGCCGTGCGAATCGGCAATGCCCTCACGTTTGCCGACAGCGCGTGCCCCGCTCGCGCGCCACACTCCTTTCCGTCGTCCAGCGCAATGCGCGGCAACCGGCGCGCGCGATGCGGCGCCGCCCCATCGTCGTTGACCCTACGGAAAGGATCGAACCATGTCTCACCATCTCGACTCCCCGCTCGCCCGTCAGGACGTGCGCCTCGATATCACGGATCTGTACTGCTTTCGCGGCGAAACGGGCACTGCGTTCGTGATCAACGTGTGCCACTCGATAGCGGGCGAAGGACGCACGCCCGGCTACCATCCCGAAGGCTTCTATGAATTCAAGATCGATCTGGATCACGACGCCGTCGAGGACCTGACTTATCGCATCACGTTCGACGAACGCGACGCGCAAGGCAAACAGCGCTTCGTCGTGCGCCGCATTGCCGGCGCCGACGCAACGGACCCGCACGCACAGGGCGAAGTGGTGGCGCGCGGCGGCACGGACGAAACCGTGACGGCGCCTTCCGGCCTGCGTGTATGGGCGGGCCGCGCGGGCGACCCGTTCTGGATCGAACCCGACGTTCTGCATGCGGTGGGCCACGCATTCCAGGACGGCACGCCGCTCGACCTCGGCAGCTGGCAACCCGCCGACGCACGCAACCTCTTCGCGGGCCACACGGTGTACTCGATCGTGCTGGAAGTGCCCGACGCCGACCTGCTCGCCACAGCCGGCGCCAGCCGCAACATCGGCGTATGGGCGGTCGCGACACTCGCCACGGACGCAGGCGGCTGGCGCTCCATCAACCGCGTGGGCCTGCCCATGATTCACCCGCTCTTCACGCAGTACAACGAAGACCTGGGCGACCGTCTGAATGCAGGCCGCCCCGCCGACGACTTCGAGACGTACGGCGCGCAGCTCATCCGCTCCATTGCCGGCGCCGTGCGGGCCAACGGCACGACCGAAGACCCCGAAGGCTATGCCACCGCTCTCGCACATCGCTTTCTGCCCAACATGCTGCCGTACACGGTGGGCACGCCGGCCGTGTTCGGCGTCGCACTCTGGAACGGCCGGAGCATGACCGACAACGCGCCCGACGTGATGTTCACGATGGCCGCGAACACGCCGATCAGTCTCGGCATCGGCAAGGAGTCGGTCACGTCGAAGCCTTCTTCCACGTTTCCGTACGTGCCCAAGGCCGTCGCATAACGCGGGTGCGCTCCGCCGCGCAAGCCGTGCGCGGCGAGGCGCGCCAACCCCGCCTTCTCTCTATTGACCAAGCCGCCATGTCTACACGTCCTGTCGCCGCGATGGGCGGTTTCATCGCGCTCCTCCACCTTGCCGGTTGGGGCACGCTGCTCGCGCTCGTCGCGCCGCTGCATCGCGGCGGGGGCTCCGCGGCATTGGGCATCGGCGCGGGCATCGCCGCATACGCGCTCGGCATGCGCCACGCGTTCGACGCCGACCATATCGCCGCCATCGACAACACCACACGCAAGCTGGTGGGCGAAGGCAAGCCTTCGTTGTCGGTGGGCTTCTGGTTTTCGTTCGGCCATTCGAGCATCGTGTTCGGCCTCTCGCTGCTGATCGCGGTGGGCATGCGTTCGGTGTCGAGCCATCTGGTCGACAGCGGCTCCACGTTTCGCACGCTGACGGGCGTGCTGGGTGCCGTCATTTCGAGCGGCTTTCTCTTCGTGATCGCGTTGCTGAACGTGGCTGCGTTCCGTGACATCTATCAGGTCTTCCGGCACATGAAGACCGGCCGCTACGACGACGCGTATCTGACGCAGCGCCTCGAAGCGCGCGGCCTCGTGACGCACGTGCTCGCGCCGCTCATGCGCATCGTGCGCAAGCCCGCACAGATGTATTTCGTCGGCCTGCTCTTCGGCCTCGGCTTCGATACCGCCACGGAAATCGCGTTGCTCGTGCTGACGGGTTCGGGCGCGGCATCGGGGCTGCCGTGGTACGCCGTTCTCTGCCTGCCCGTGCTGTTCGCGGCGGGCATGCTGCTGTTCGACACGATCGACGGCTCGTTCATGAGCTATGCCTACGGGTGGGCGCTCGACAAGCCCGTGCGCAAGATCTACTACAACCTCGTCGTGACGGGTCTTTCCACCAGCGTCGCGGTGGGCATTGCCACCATCGAAGTGCTGGGCCTGCTCGATGCCGCGCTCGGCGCAGCGGGCAAGCACGGCGTCCTTGCGGCATGGACCTCGAGCGTGAATCTCAACCAGGCAGGCTACGCCATCGTCGGACTCTTCGTCGCGACGTGGGCCGTTTCCGCTGCGATATGGAAGTTCGGACGCATCGAAGAGCGATGGTCCGTCGTCCCCGAACACGCCGTGCGCGACGCGCACGACGCATGACTTCATGGGTTATCCCATTGACCCGCGTTTCACGCCATCCAACCGTTCAGGGAGATTCGATCATGAGCCAAGTCGTTCTCATCACCGGCGCCTCCAGCGGCTTCGGGCGCCTGACTGCCGAAGCACTGGCGAAAGCCGGCTACACCGTCTATGCCTCGATGCGCGACACGCGCGGCCACAATGCGCCGGTCGCAGAAGAGATGACGGCCCGCGCGCGCGAGGCCGGTACGGACCTGCGCACGGTGGAACTCGATGTGTCGTCGGAAGCGTCGGTGGAGGCGGCGGTCGCGAAGGTGATCGCCGACGCCGGACGCATCGACGTGCTGATTCACAACGCCGGCCATATGGCATTCGGCCCGGCCGAAGCGTTCACGCCGGAACAGTACACGCAACTCTACGACGTCAATGTGGTGAGCACGCAGCGCGTGAACCGCGCGGTGCTGCCGCACCTGCGCGGCCAGAAGCAAGGGCTCGTGGTGTGGGTATCGAGCAGCAGCGCGGCCGGCGGCACGCCGCCGTACCTTGCGCCCTACTTCGGCGCGAAGGCCGCCATGGACGCCATCGCCGTGCTCTACGCGCGCGAGCTGTCGCGCTGGGGCATCGAAACGTCGATCATCGTGCCGGGCGCTTTCACGCGCGGCACCAACCACTTCCCGCACGCCGGCCTGCCCGCCGATCAGGCTCGCGCCGCCGAGTACGAAACAGGACCGTACGCCGGCTTCGGCAAGGAGGTTCAGGAAGCGTTCGCCGCCATCGTGCCGCCGGACGCCGATGCGAGCCTCGTCGCCGACGCCATCGTGAAGGTGGTGGACGCGCCGTTCGGCAAGCGGCCGTTTCGCGTGCACATCGACCCCACCGAAGACGGCGCGAATGTGGGCTTCACCGTTCTGGACCGGCTGCGGGCCGAGATGCTGCATCGAGTAGGGCTAGGCGAGTTGCTCGTGCCGCAGGTCCACACCGCCGCCTGAGGGGGCACGCTGCGTCGGCGCGCGTGCCAGCGCCGCCGGCGCAGCGCGATGCCGTCTCGATACAAGCCATCCACTCAACCGTCCGGCGCCGGTCGTGCGATGCCCGCCGACCGCGACCGGGCATTTATCTCAAGGAGCGCGGTATGTCCTCATCGTCCGGCAAGGTTGCCATCGTCACCGGTTCGTCGCGCGGCATTGGCGCCGAGATCGCCATTCGCCTCGCGCAAGACGGCTTTCGCGTCGTCGTCAACTACGCGAGCCATGCAGGTCCCGCAGAAGAAGTCGCCGCGAAGATTCGCGAGGCGGGTGGCGACGCCTTGCTCGTCAAAGCAGACATTGCCGATCCGGCAGCCGCCATCGCCCTGTTCGATGCGGCCCAAAGGGCGTACGGCGGCATCGACGTGGTCGTCAACAGCGCCGGTGTCATGAATCAGGCAAAGATCGTGGATTTCGACGACGCCACGTTCGATCGAACCGTCGCCATCAATTTCAAGGGTGCGTTCAACGTGTCGCGCGAAGCCGCACGCCGCGTGCGTGACGGCGGACGCATCGTGAACCTGACGACGAGCGTGACCGGTATGCGTCTGCCCACGTATGCGGTCTATATCGCCACGAAATGCGCCGTGGAAGGTCTCACACAGGTTCTCGCGCAGGAAATGCGCGGGCGCGGCATCACCGTGAACGCCGTGGCGCCCGGGCCCGTTGCCACCGATCTGTTCCTCGCGGGCAAGAGCCCCGAACTCATCGACCGCATGGCGAAAATGAATCCGCTGGAACGGCTCGGGCAGACCGAAGACATCGCGAGCGTGGTCGCCTTCCTCGTGGGTCCGCAAGGCGGCTGGATCAACGGCCAGGTCGTGCGCGCGAACGGCGGCATGTGCTGAGCCGCACAACGCATATGCGCGGGAACGGACACGGGCGTGCCCGTTCCCGTGCGCCTGCCACCGTCATGCGCCGTGCGCGAAGAGCATGGCCTCGACGGCGAGCGATTCTTCCACCAGCTCCTGTACCGAAGCGCCGATCTTCTCGCGCGCAAACGCGTCGATCTCGAGCCCCGCAACCCGCTCGAACGTGCCGTCGCGACAGATCACGGGCACGCCGAACATGAGCCCTTCGGGCACACCGTAAGAGCCATCGGACGGCACGCTCATCGACACCCAGCCGTCGGCGCTGCCGTGAATCCAGTCGCGCATCTGGTCGATGGCGGCATTCGCGGCCGAGGCCGCGGAAGATGCCCCGCGCGCTTCGATGATCGCGGTGCCGCGACGCGCCACCTCCGGAATGAAGACTTCGCGATTCCAGCGCTCGTCGGCCACGCGCACCGCCGCCGGCTGTCCGTCGATCAACGCGAAGCGATAGTCGGGGTACATCGTGGGCGAATGATTGCCCCAGACGATCATGCGGCTGACCGCGTCTACTGCGACGCCACAGCGCGCGGCAAGCTTCGAGACCGCGCGATTGTGGTCGAGGCGGATCATGGCCGAAATGGCGTCGGCCGGCAGGTCCGGCGCATAGCGGCGGGCCACCCACGCATTGGTATTGGCGGGATTGCCGACCACGAGCACCTTGATCTCGCGACTCGCCACTTCGTTGAGCGCCTCGCCCTGCGTGCGGAAGATCGCGCCGTTGGCTGCCAGCAGATCGCGCCGCTCCATGCCTTTGCCGCGCGGACGCGAACCCACGAGCATCGCGTAGTCGGCGTCGCGAAACGCGACGCGCGGGTTGTCGCTGATTTCGATGGAACGCAGCAGCGGGAAGGCGCAGTCTTCGAGTTCCATCACCACACCACGCAGCGCCTCCAGCGCTTGCGGCAGTTCGAGCAACTGGAGGATGACGGGCTGATCTTCGCCCAGCAGGTCGCCGCGGGCAATGCGGAACAACAGCGAATACGCGATCTGGCCGGCCGCGCCGGTGACGGCCACACGCTGTGCGGGTTTGGACATCATGAGATTTCTCATGGAGAAGGGAACGTAAGGGCGCAGGGATCGAGCGGATTCACACGCCCATTCGATGCGCCACGGGTCTCGCACACTTCGCGGACCGACGCGGCGCGGGAGCGATCGGATCAGCCCAGCGCGGCTCGCGACAGAGCAACGAGGCACGGAGCATGGAACAGTTCGCCACGCGCAAGACCGCGCAACGTACGCGACAGCACGACCACCCAGAAGGCGCCCAGCATCGTCGCGAGCACGCCGCCGAACACGGCAAACGCAGCGAAGCCTGTCGCGCGATACAGCCCGAAGGTCGCGACGGTGTAGACGCCGAGCGGGAACGTGAAGCCCCACCATCCAAGATTGAAGGGCAAGCCCTCGCGGGAGTAGCGCACCGTGAAGAGCATGGCCGTAGCCAGCCACCAGAGGCCCACGCCCCACAGCAGCAAGCTTCCGATCAAACCGATGTCACGCGCGACCAGCGCCGTGGCAGCGAGCGGCGTGCCGGCATACGCAGCGGGCGCGGCGAGACCGAGGGTCAGCAGACCGAGTGCGCCGGTGCCGATCGGACCCAGCGTGAGCCAGCTCGACGGGCCCAGGTCGCGATGCGGAAGCTTGTGAATGACGAGCCGGAAGAAAACGACGGTGAGCACGCTGAACGCGAGCGGCACCGAAAGCGCCCAGAGCACGTAGCCCGCGGCCACGAGGAAGCGGGCCGTTTGCGCATCGACATGCGGCGCCAGCACGGCGGCGCTGGCCGCAGCCACTTCGGGCGCGACGATGGGCAGCAACAGCACCGCCGTGATGCGCTCGAACGCGTGGCTTTGGGCCGTGAACATCATGTACGGCACGCCGATGGCCACGGCGATCGCGAGCAGCGCGTCGAGGCACCACAGCTTATAGGCGAGCTGATAGGCGCCGTCGCCCAGATGCGGACCAGCAAAGAGCACGATGCCGTTGATGATCGGCGCCAGCCCCATGGGCACCGCGCCGAGGAACATGGACTGCAGCGGGTGATGCAGCATCGGCCGGATCGTCTCGGGATAGAAGACCCAGCGCCCGATCAGCATCGCCGTGAAGACGGCATAAAGCGCGATGCTGACGGCCCAGAGCATCTGGGCCAACGCCGTCTGCCCGGCGAAATGCCACGGCAGTCCCGCCAGCACGAGATACACGACGCCGTTGCCCATCGTCATGGCAAACCAGTTCGGCGTGAATTGCCGCACTCTTTCCGCCCATCCTTGCCGACGGTGCGTCGGCAATGCGCCATACGTTTTCGCGTTCATCGCAGTGTCCCTCTTCAAAGGCATCGGATGAATGCAATGTAGAGCGCACGCTGCCATACGAAAAATACAGGTTTGGTATCTGCGGGATACCTTATTGGCATGGCACGCCCGGCATGATCAGCCCCGGTTGAAGAGGCTCGATACCTCCACCAGTTGCGACAACGGACGCTTGATGTGGCCGTCCGCCTTCAGCATGACAAGCCCATGCAGTTGAGCCCAGACCAGATGGGCTTCGTCGTCGACGCGATCTGCGGGAGTCGTAGCGGACAAGGCTTCACGCAAGCGGTTGAAGGCGCCCACGGCGGCGGCTTCCAGCGCGCTTCCCGAGCCCGCCTTGGGCACGACGTGCGACGCGAACATCAGCCGATAGAGTTCGACATTCGCTTCGCCGAATGCGACATAGGCAAGCGCCATGGCTTTCAGCGCGCCGCCTGCCTCTCCAGCCGATGCGGCGGCGGCCAGCGTCGCCGAGAACTCGTCGAACCCTTCCGTCGTGACCGCCTCGAGCAATGCGTCGCGGTCCGCAAAATGCCGATAAGGGGCCGGCTGGCTAACGCCGGCAAGCCGCGCAAGCGAGGCCAGCGACACCGCATGGGCACCGCTCTGCGCAATCTCTTCCCGTGCGATTCGCACCAGCGTCCGCCGAAGGTCGCCGTGATGGTAGCCGGCCCGCGCGGAGGTTTTTCCGTTTGAATTTTTGGTCATGTGATTATCTATAACATTTTGCTTGACGACCGGTCAAGCCGCCGTTATGTTATATGTCATCACATCGACGCCTGAGCCCAGACTTCGATGTAACCGAGGCAATCGAGCCAACCGTCTCCATCGAAAGGACTCTCGCCATGAGCCAAATTCTGCTGCCGCTTCCCAGCCGCGATTTCGATCCCTCCGAAGTCTCAGTGAGCTGGAAAATCCTGACCCAGTGCGGCCATCAGGTCGTCTTCGCAACGCCGGACGGCAAACCGGGCGCCTGCGACCCGATCATGCTCTCTGGTATCGGGCTAGACCCCTGGAGCGGCATTCCGGTGCTTCGCAATGTCCGCGTCCTGGGCCACCTGTTGGGTGCCAACGCGGACGCCCGGCGCGCCTATGCCGAAATGCAGCGTGACGCGAACTTTGCGAACCCCATCCGCTGGGACCAGACCGGACACAAGGACTTCGACGGCCTGCTGTTGGGCGGCGGACACTGGGCGCGCGGCATGCGCGAGTACCTCGAAAGTTCTCACCTTCAGCGCGTCACCACCGACTTCTTCGCCGAGGAAAAACCGGTGGCCGCGATCTGTCATGGCGTGCTGCTGGCCGCCCGCAGCACGCGGGCCGATGGCCTCTCCGTGCTATACGGAAGAAAGACCACGGCGCTCACCTGGGCGCTCGAACGCAAGGCAAGTGTGCTGGCCCATGTCGGGCGCTTCTGGGATCGCAACTATTACCGCACCTATACGGAGGCCGCGGGACAACCGGCCGGGTACATGTCCGTACAGCAAGAAGTCACGCGCGCCCTCGCCAGCGCCGGGGACTTCGTCGACGTTCCCGCAGGCGACCCCGATTTCCGACGCAAGACGAGCGGTACAGCCCGCGATACCGCGACGGACAATCGTCCCGCCTGGGTGGTGCGCGACCGCAACTACGTGTCCGCGCGCTGGCCGGGAGACGTCCACACCTTTGCCCGCATGTTTGCCGCAGTGCTCGACGCTGCGGCAGTCGAGCGGTCACGATGCGCGGGCGGTGACTCTCGCTCCGGGCAACCGGCCGCACAAACCGCTACCGCTCGCGCCTGACCACATTAACGCCTGCAGAATCGCCAGCAATACGCGCTTTACTTCGCATTCCCTATGAATCAGGAAATCATGGTTACTCAAGACGCAGTCGACTATACGCAACACTGGTGGCCCAGTCACAAACCGGCTTTCATGTCGTTGACGAACGGCGGCCCTCAGGTCCGCTATCTGCGCGCGGGCCACGGTCCGGCGCTGGTTTTGCTGCACTCCCTTCGTACCCAGCTGGACCTGTTTCAGCGCGTCATCCCGAAGCTCGTCGGTCGCTTCACCGTGTATGCGTTCGATTACCCCGGCTTTGGGTGGTCGGAAATCGTGCCTGGCGCCGACTATCAAGAGCCGGCAATGCGCACACATGTCGTGAACTTCATCGAACGGCTCGATCTGCGCGACGTCACCCTGGTGGGCGAGTCGCTAGGCGCCACGTTGGCATTGACCGCGGCAGCCGTACTCCGCGATCGCGTGAAACAAGTCGTTGCCTTCAACCCGTACGACTATCTTCCGGGTGTGGAGCGGGCAAATCTGCTCGCGTCCCTCGTCGTCAAGAGCGTGCGCGCGCCCGTTATCGGGCCGGCTTTCGCGGCCATGGAAAGCCGGTCCACACTCGCCGGCATCCTCAAAGGCGGCCTTCACGACCCGCGCAACCTGCCGCCGGACTTCATCGACGAATTGCTGAAAAGCGGAAAACGCCCGGGCTACTCACAGCTCGCGCGCGCCATGTACAGAGCCTTGCCGAGCTACGTTTCGGCAAGACAGGGCTACACAAGGATCGACGCCCCCGTCACGCTGGTCTACGGCGATCGCGATTGGTCGCGTCCGGTCGAACGCGAAGCGAACGTGAAGCTGATCAGGAATGCAAAGACGATCGTTCTGAATGACGCCGGTCACATCGTTTCGCTCGACAAGCCGGACGACTTTGCCCGCTTCGTTCTGGACACCCAATCAACCCTCTGCCCCGCCGTCTGAAATGCTCCTGGATGGCCTGCCCCCCTAGGCACACGCTGCGCGCTCCAACGGCTGGCAGCGTACTCAAACTCACGTTCTATCAAGGACCCACACCGCATGTCGAACACCATTCTTGTTACCGGTGCCACCGGCACCGTAGGCCGCGAACTCGTCAACGCGCTTAAAGCGGCCGGAGCGAACCTCGTGGCCATGTCGTCCACCGGCAAAGCCGTTGAGGGCATCGAAACCCGCCATGCCGATCTCGCGAACCCCGCGAGCCTCGTGCCCGCGTTGCGCGGCATCCACACCCTGTTCCTGCTGCTTCCGCTGCAGGCCGACATGGTCGAGCTGGCCCGCAATGCCCTCGACGCGGCCAGAATGGCCGGCGTCAAGCACATCGTTCGCTCGTCGGGGGCCGAAGCCGTGTCCGCAAACCCTTCTGCGGTGGGTCTCGTCCAGAGGCAGATCGACGAGTTGGTGAAGCAGTCCGGTATGGCGTACACGCTGACGCTGCCAAATTGCTTCATGCAGAACTATCTGACGTTCTACGGCGATGCGATCCGCGCAGGGACGCTTTATCTGCCACAGGGCGAGGGAAAGGTCTCGTTCGTCGACGTGCGCGACATAGCGGCCGTCAACGCTTCGATTCTCCGGCAACCTGCCGCGCACGCCGGCAAGACGTACACGCTGACCGGCCGTGAGGCGTTGTCCAACGCCGACGTCGTTGAGCGCATTGGTGCAGCGCTGGGACGCAGCATCGGCTACGTGGCCGTGCCGGATGAAGCCGCGATCGCCTCCATGCGGGAAGCGCAGCTGGACGCGTGGTCGATCGAAACCGTCATGAGCTTGAATCGCGCTATCGCGGCCGGCCACGCGGCGGCAGTGAGCCCCGATGTCGAGACGCTGCTCGCGCAGCCCCCGCGCACCTTCGAGCAGTTCGTAACGGATCACGCGGCAAGCTGGGGTGGGAAAGCAGCGCGCTGACGCTGACCGTCCCGGCTGGTACAGTAGGTGCCGCCAGCCGGGACGCAGGACTCGCTTGAAGCCTCCGCTCAATGCGGCAACGCCGGAATCATCCAGCTCAGCACGTGCTGCTGCAGGAACACGAGCACGCCGAGCACCAGCGTGAGGAACACGCTGTGCCAGAAAGTCCGCACGAACACTTCGCCTTCCTTGCCTTTGAGGTCCGTCGTGGCCACGCCGGTCGCGATGTTTTGCGGCGAGATCATCTTGCCCATCACGCCGCCCGACGAGTTGGTGGCGGCCATCAGCACCGGGTCGAGGCCGAGCTGCTTCGCGGCCACCACCTGCAGATTGCCGAACAGCGCATTGCCCGACGTGTCGCTACCCGACAGGAACACGGCTACCCAGCCGAGCGTGGCCGAGACGAGCGGGAACAGCGCCCCCGTGGACGCCACGCCCATGCCGAGCGTGTAGCTCATGCCCGAGTAGTTGAGCAGGTACGCCAGCGCCACGATCATCATCACCGTCGCGATGGCGATGCGCGTCTGCTTCCAGGTCTGCGCGACGCAGGCCACGAAGTCGCCGAAACCCACGCGCGTCCACAGCGCCGTAATCACCGCCGCCAGCAGAATCGCCGTGCCGGTGCCGAGCGGCTGGAACGACCAGACCGCGGCATAGGACTTGTGATAGAGCGTCATGTAGACGGCGTTGTGCAGGCCCGGCCACTTCACGTTCGCCTGGCCGATCGACGCGATGCCCGCATGCACCCAGAAGATCACCACCACCGACACGACGATCCACGGCAGCCAGCCGCCGTAGCCGATGCGCTCCGCGTGGCTCTTCGCGCGCGTCGAACGGCTCGCTGCGTCGCGTGCGATGGCGAACGCGGGATCGGGCTCGGGCTTCCAGACCTTGAGGAAGCTGATCGTGACGATGAGCGAGGTGAGCGACGAGAGCACGTCCGTCAGTTCATAGCCGAGGAAGTTCGAGGTGACGAACTGCGCGAGCGCGAAGCTGCCGCCCGACACCACGAGCGCCGGCCACAGCTTGCCGATGGAGCGCACGCCGCCGTACATGCCCACCACGTAGAACGGCAGCAGGAACGCGAAGAACGGCAACTGGCGGCCCACCATCGCGCCGAGCGTCTGCGGATGCAGCGACGTCACCGCGCCCAGCACCGTGATCGGCACGCCAAGCGCGCCGAACGCGACCGGCGCCGTGTTGAAGATCAGCGTGAACGTGAGCGCTTCGATGGCGGGAAAGCCGAGTCCGACCAGCAGCGCACTCGTGATCGCCACCGGCGTGCCGAAGCCCGAAATGCCTTCCAGCAGACAGCCGAACGAGAACGCCACGACGAGCAGCACGAGGCGCCGGTCGTCGGGAAGATGGTCGAGCATCCACTGACGGAACTGGTCGAAGCGTCCCGACTTCACCGCGATGTTGTAGAGCAGCAGCGCGTTGACCACGATCCACATCACAGGTATCAGCGCGAGCGTCATGCCGGCGCCCACGGCGTCGAGCGCGAGCCCGGCGGGCATGCCCCACACGCCGATCGCGATTACGAGGCCCGCGATCAGCCCGGCGAGCGAGGCCTGCCAGGCGGGCCGGCGCAGAATGCCCAGCATCGCGAGCGCGACCGCGATTGGAACGAGGGCAACGAGAAACGAGAGCGCAAGCGAATTGCCGACAGGTGTCAGCGGTTGCGCGAAGAGGGTGCCTACGGGTAATGCCGAAGCGGCCAAAGCGGGGTTCACTATGTCTCCTATGTCCCGTGGATGGAACTTTTATCGATATGCCGCCGCAGTCCCAATGAAGCGCTGCTTCGGGTGCGGCGCGGCCCGAAGCAGACGAAAAAAAAGCGGGCGCCGAAGCGCCCGCTCTCGTTGCTCAGTCCACCCGCTCCTGACGCTTGAACGCAAGGCGATACCGATGCAGCAGCGGCTCGGTGTAGCCGGCCGGCTGGTCTTTGCCTTGCAGCGCGAGCGCGCACGCGGCCTTGAACGCATACGACGTGTCGAAGTCGGGCGCCATCGGGCGATAGTTGGCGTCGCCCGCGTTCTGCGTGTCGACCACCGCGGCCATGCGGCGGAACACGTCGAGCACGAAGTCGCGCGACACGACGCCATGCCGCAGCCAGTTCGCAATGTGCTGGCTGGAGATGCGCAGCGTGGCGCGGTCTTCCATCAGGCCCACGTTGTTGATGTCGGGCACCTTCGAGCAGCCCACGCCTTGCTCCACCCAGCGCACGACGTAACCGAGAATGCCCTGCGCGTTGTTCTCGACTTCGCGGCGAATCTCCTCGTCGCTCCACTGCGCACGCTCCACCACGGGCACCGTGAGCAGCCCGTCGAGCAGCGCGTCGCGCTCGCTGCGGTAGTCGATGCGCTCCATGTCCTGCTGGACCGCCTGCACGTCCACGTCGTGATAGTGCAGCGCGTGCAGCGTGGCGGCCGTGGGCGACGGCACCCAGGCCGTGTTGGCGCCCGCGCGCGGATGCGCGATCTTCTGCTCCAGCATGGCGTGCATCAGGTCGGGCATCGCCCACATGCCCTTGCCGATCTGCGCGCGGCCGCGCAGCCCTGCGGCCAGACCCGCGAGCACGTTGTTGCGCTCATAGGCGGTGATCCACGCCGTGGACTTCATGTCGCCCTTGCGCAGCATCGGGCCGGCCTCCATGGCCGTATGCATTTCGTCGCCGGTGCGGTCGAGAAAGCCCGTGTTGATGAACGCCACGCGCGAAGCCGCGGCCGCAATGCACGCGGAGAGGTTCACGCTGGTGCGGCGCTCTTCGTCCATGATGCCCATCTTGATCGTGGCGCGCGGCAGGCCAAGCAGGTCTTCCACGCGGGCGAACAGCGTGTCCGCGAAGGCCACTTCGCTCGGGCCGTGCATCTTCGGCTTCACGATGTAGATGGAGCCCGTGCGCGAGTTGCGCTTCGACTTCAGGTCGTGCATGGCGCACAGCGTCGTCACCACGCCGTCCAGAATGCCTTCCGGAATCTCGTTGCCGTCGCGGTCCAGCACGGCGCCCGTCGTCATCAGGTGGCCGACGTTGCGCACGAACAGCAGCGAGCGGCCGTGCAGCGTGAGCGCCGAGCCGTCCGGCGCGCGGTACGCGCGGTCGGCGTTCAGGGCGCGCGTAAAGGTGCGGCCGCCCTTCGCGACCGTCTCCGTCAGCGTGACCTGCATCAGGCCCAGCCAGTTGCGGTAGAGCGCAACCTTGTCTTCGGCGTCCACGGCCGCCACCGAATCTTCGCAGTCGATGATCGTGGAGACGGCCGCCTCCAGCACCACGTCCTTCACGTGCGCCGGATCGGTCGCGCCGACGGGCGCCGAAGCGTCGATCTGGATCTCGATGTGCAGGCCGTGATGCTTCAAAAGAATGGCCGTGGGCGCGGCGGCGTCGCCCTGGTAGCCGACCAGTTGCGACGCGTCGGCGAGCGCCAGCGTGCCCTGCGCGGTCTTCACCGCGAGCGCGCCAGCCTGCACGGCGTAGCCGGTCGCATCGCGATGCGAGCCGCCCGCGAGCGGCGCAGCGCGGTCGAGGAAGTCGCGCGCGAACGCCACCACGCGGGCACCGCGCACCGGGTTGTACGCGCCCTCGCGCGTGGCGCCGCCGTCTTCGGGCAGCGCGTCGGTGCCGTAGAGCGCGTCGTAGAGACTGCCCCAGCGCGCGTTGGCGGCATTGAGCGCATAGCGCGCGTTCGAGAGCGGCACGACGAGCTGCGGCCCCGCCTGCGTGGCGATCTCGCTGTCCACGTTCGCCGTGGTCGCCGCAACCTGCGCGGGCGCGGGCACGAGATAGCCGATTTGCGTAAGGAACGCGCGATAGGCCGCGAGATCGCGCACCGGGCCCGGATGCGCGCGGTGCCAGTTGTCCAGTTCGCCCTGCAGGCGCTCGCGCTCGGCGAGCAACGCGCGGTTCTGCGGCGTGAGGTCATGCACGAGCGCGGCAAAACCTTGCCAGAACGCATCGGGCGCAACGCCCGTGCCGGGCAGCGCTTCTGTTTCGATGAAGCGGGCAAGCCCTTCGTCGACCTGAAGTCCGTGGTGTTCGATCATTTCGCTTCCTTCGTCGGCTAACTCTTTAACGGTGATACGCGCTCAGGCGGCCACGCTCTTCGCGCCCGCACTGGCGACCTGTGCGTCCTGGTCGGACTTCACGCCCGACACGCCGACGGCGCCCACGACCACTGCGTCGACGACCACCGGCACGCCGCCCTCCAGTGTCGCGCAGAGTGGCGCGCTAAGAAAGGCGGTGCGACCGCCATTGATCATCTCTTCGTAGGCTTTCGTCTCGCGGCGGCCGAGTGCCGCGGTGCGCGCCTTCTCCTGGGCGATGTAGGCGCTGATGGGCGCCGCGCCGTCCAGACGTGCGAACGCGAGCGGGTGCCCGCCGTCGTCCACCACGGCAATGGCCACGGCCCAGCCGTTGCGCTCGGCTTCAGTACGGGCGGCTTCGAGAATACGGTGTGCCTCGGCGGCGCCGAGCACGGGTTTGGTCTGCATGTCAGAGGTTCGGTTGAGGGTTGGGGGAAAGCAGGGAATCCACGAGTTCGATCCAGTGGCTGACGGGCGTGCGGCCCGCACCGTTCAGGTGCGTCTGGCAGCCGACGTTGGCCGTCACGATGGCCTCCGGCTGGCCGGCTTCGAGCGCGTCGAGCTTGTTCTCGCGCAGTCGCTTCGCAATCTCGGGCTGCGTGAGCGAGTACGTTCCCGCCGAGCCGCAGCACAGATGACCGTTCGCCACGCTCGTCAGGTCGAAGCCCAGCCGCGTGAGCACGCCTTCCACCGCGCCGCCGAGGCGCTGTGCGTGCTGCAGCGTGCACGGGCAATGGAACGCGATGCGCTTGCCCGCGACGGGCGCGAACGCGTCGAGCGGTTCGGCGGCGATCACCTCGACCAGGTCGCGGGCCAGCGCGCTCACGCGCCGGGCCTTGTCGGCATAGGCCGCATCGAAGCGAAGCAGGTGGCCGTACTCCTTCACGAAGGCGCCGCAGCCGCTCGCCGACATGACGATCGCCTCGGCGCCGGCTTCGATGGCGGGCCACCACGCGTCGATATTGCGTCGCGCGCGTGCGAGCCCGGCCTGCTGCGCGTTCAGGTGGTATTCGTTGGCGCCGCAGCAACCGGCGCGCGGCGCGGGCGTCACGCTGATGCCGAGGCGGTCGAGCACGCGGGCCGCAGCCGCGTTCGTGCCGGGCGTAAGCGTGGGCTGCACGCAGCCTTCCAGCATCAGCACGCGGCGCGCGTGGCGCGCGGGCGGCCGTGGGCTGGGGCGCGCCGTGGGCGCGTGCGCGGGAATCTTCTCGCGCAGCGCTTCGGGCAGCAGCGCGCGGGCGGCGCGACCCGCACCGACCAGCCCGGCGAACACGGCCGGCCGCGACACGCCGTGCCGCAGCCCCGCGCGCAGCCAGCGCTCGCGCGCCGGTCGTGCCGTGCGCCGCTCCACTTCGGCGCGGCCGATGTCCAGCAGCGCGTGATAGCGCACACCCGAGGGGCACGTCGTCTCGCAGTTCCGGCAGCTCAAACAGCGGTCGAGGTGCAAGCGCGTCTTTTCCGTCACGGGCTGCCCTTCCAGCACCTGCTTGATCAGATAGATGCGCCCGCGCGGCCCGTCGAGTTCGTTACCCAGCAACTGGTAAGTCGGACAGGTGGCGTTGCAGAAGCCGCAGTGCACGCAGGCGCGCAGGATCGATTCGGCCTCTTCGGCGCGCTCAAGCGCCTGCGCGGCTTCGCTCAGATTGGTTTGCATCGTGAGGCACCCAGCGTCAAAGGTCCGCGTACAGGCGGCCCGGATTGAAGATTCCCTGCGGGTCGAGCTGTGCCTTCAGGCGCCGGTGCAGTTGCATCAGGGCGTCGGGCAGCGGCTGGAACGGCGAGTCCGTCACGCCTTGCGTGAACGCCGTCGCGTGGCCGCCAAGCTCGCGCGCGAGGTTGCGGATGGCGTCGGCGCCGGCGGTGGTCTTGAGCCAGCGCTGCGCGCCGCCCCAGTCGAGCAGCGCATCGCCCGGCAGCGCAGCGAGCGGCGCAAGCGGCGCCGCGGCGGGCAGCGACAGGCGCCAGAGCGGCCGTTCGTCCGCGAAGAACGGCCGCGTGAAGTCGCGCAGTTGGGTCCAGAAGGCGGCGTCGGCGTCGGCTCCGCCGATCGCTTCGCGCGCGGCGCGCACGGAGCCCGTGCCGCCCTCCAGCCGCAGTTGCAGCACGCCCTGGGCGTAGCAGGCGCCCGTGATGGGCAATGCCTCGCGGCGCCAGCCGAAGAGCCGCTCGCGCGCCTGCTGCGCCGTGAGTTCCAGCGCGAGGTGGCGCGTGGCGCGCGGCTGCGGCAGCACCTTGAACGACACTTCGGTGACGAGCCCGAGGCAACCGAAGCTGCCCGCCATGAGCCGCGACACGTCGTAGCCCGCAACGTTCTTCATCACCTCGCCGCCAAAGCGCAGGTGCCGCGCGTGTCCCGTAATTACGCGGCAGCCCAGCACGTAGTCGCGCACCGCGCCCACCCACGGGCGCCGTGGGCCCGAGAGCCCCGCGGCGAACATGCCGCCCACGGTGGCCGCACCGCCGAAGCGCGGCGCTTCGAACGGCAGCATCTGCCCTGCTTCGTTCAGCACGGCCTCCACGTCGGCGAGCGGCGTGCCCGTGCGCACGGTCATGACGAGTTCGGTCGGGTCGTAGTGGACGATGCCGCGATGGCCGCGCGTATCGATCTCACGCACTTCACGCACCTCGCGCACGTGCGGCGCGCCGAGCGTGCGCCCGAGCCATGCCTTGCTGTCGCCGCCGCGTATGCGCACCGGCGTGCGGGCGGCCAGCGCCGCTTCCACCTGGGCGATCAGCGCGGCGCTGTTGTCCATCGAATCCAGTTCGCGTCGCATCAGAACCGCTCCAGTTCGGGAAAGGGCAGGCCGCCGCGGTGCACGTGCATGGCGCCGAATTCGGCACAGCGGTGCAGCGTGGGAATGTTCTTGCCGGGATTGAGCAGGCCTGACGGGTCGAACGCCGCCTTCACGGCGTGGAAATATTCGATCTCGTCGCGCTTGAACTGCACGCACATCTGGTTGATCTTCTCGCGGCCCACGCCGTGCTCGCCCGTGATGCTGCCGCCCACTTCAACGCACAGCTCCAGAATGCGGCCGCCCAGCGCCTCGGCGCGGTCCATTTCGCCGGGCTGGTTCGCATCGAACAGGATCAGCGGATGCATGTTGCCGTCGCCGGCATGAAACACGTTCGCGACCTTGAGCCCGTAGTGTTCGGACAAGGCGGCGATGCCCTTCAACACGCGCGGCAGTTCGCGCCGCGGGATGGTGCCGTCCATGCAGTAGTAGTCCGGCGAGATGCGCCCCACCGCCGGAAACGCGTTCTTGCGGCCGGCCCAGAAGCGCTGCCGCTCGGCCTCGTCGCGCGCCACGCGCAGGTCGCTCGCGCCGGCCTCACGCAGCAGGGCACCCACGAGTTCGGCCTCTTCCTCCACGTCGTCGCGCGCGCCGTCGAGTTCGCACAGCAGAATCGCTTCGGCGTCCACGGGATAGTCCGCATGAATGAAGTCTTCGGCCGCGCGAATGGCGAGGTTGTCCATCATCTCGAGGCCGCCGGGAATCACGCCCGCGCCGATGATCTTCGCCACCGCGCCGCCCGCGCGCTCCACGTCGTCGAAGCTCGCCATCAGCACCTTCACGCTCTGCGGCTTCGGCAGCAGCTTCACGGTGACTTCCACCACCACGCCGAGCATGCCCTCCGAGCCGGTGAAGAGCGCCAGCAGGTCGAAGCCGGGGCTGTCGAGCGCCTCGGAACCGAGCGTGACCAGTTCGCCATCGATGGTCAGCACGTCGACCTTCAGGATGTTGTGCACCGTGAGGCCGTACTTGAGACAGTGCACGCCGCCGGCGTTCTCGGCGACGTTGCCGCCGATCGAGCACGCGATCTGCGACGACGGATCGGGCGCGTAGTAAAGCCCATGCGGCGCGGCGGCCTGCGAGATGGCGAGGTTGCGCACGCCCGGCTGCACGCGCGCGGTGCCCGCGTCGGCGTCGATATCCAGAATGCGGTTGAACTTCGCCATGACGAGCAGGATGCCCTTTTCGAGCGGCATGGCGCCGCCCGACAGCCCGGTGCCCGCGCCGCGCGCCACCACGGGCACGCCGCGGGCCGTGGCCTCCATGAGCACCGCGCGCACTTCCTCGATGGTGGACGGCAGCGCGACGAGCAGCGGCACTGTCCGATAGGCGGCAAGGCCGTCGCACTCGAAGGGTCGCAGATCTTCGCGGTCAGTCAGGATTTCCAGCGCGGGCGCGCGGGCGCGAAGCGCCGCGGCGAGTTCGGCGCGATCCACCGTCGGCAGCGGGCCGTCGATCGTCTCGTCGTAGGTAAAGCTCATTACGTCGTCTCCATCGCGGGTGCGTCCCCAGCCGTACCCCATCGTCTCGAATGCCCGCGATTCTTGTGGCTGGGCGGCGCGCTGTCCAGCCCCTTCGGCACTGGTCACACCAGTTCTTTTACAGGCACCCTTCTCGGGGCTCTTTTTCACCTGTCTATTTCAATTAATTCATGCACTTATGAGATACTCACGTGATCCCGTAGAAAGCGGTCATACCAGCATGGACAGCAAGGAACAGACAGCCGGCGCCCGGCGCGTTGCCGACGTAGTGGCCGAGCGCATCGAGAAACTGATTGTCGACGGCGTGCTCAAGGTGGGCCAGGCGCTGCCCTCGGAGCGCCGCCTCACGGAAAAGCTGGGGGTCTCGCGCACCGCATTGCGCGAAGGCATGAAGGTGCTGCGCGCACGCGGCATCATCGAAACGCAGCACGGCAAGGGGTCGTTCGTCGCGAACCTCACGCCGCAGGAGCAGATCACGCCGATGATGCATCTGCTCGCGTCGCAGCCGCGCACGCTCTACGACCTGTTCGAGGTGCGCGGCATGCTGGAGGCGGAAGCAGCCCGGCTGGCGGCGCTGCGCGGCACCGAAGCCGATTTCATCCTGATCACGCGGCGCTACGAGGAAATGAACGCGCCCGAAGCGCAGGATCTGCCGCCCGCCGAACGGGCACGGCTCGATCACGCGTTCCATCGCGCGATCTACGAGGCGTCGCACAACCCTATCCTCGTCAATACGTTGCAGTCGCTCACCGACCTGCTGTTGAGTTCGGTGTTCGCATCGGTCAACAACCTCTACCACCGCGAACCGCTGAAGAAGCAGATCGACCGTCAGCACGCGCGCTTCTATAACGCCGTAACCGGCCGGCTGCCCGAGCAGGCGCGCCGCGCGGCGAGCGAGCACATCCGCAACGTGGTCGACTATCTTCGCGAGATCGAGAACGAAGAGCAGCGCCTCGTGCGGGCGACGCTGCGGCTCGAGGGGTGGACGTGAACGCCGGGCAAGGCACGGCGTTCGCTGCTGAACGCAGCGTTCCGTTCGCTTCCAGCCTTTCCCGCGTCATGGGAACCGCGCTCCTGATCGGCGGCTGCGTGCTGATTCGAAGGTAGGCCGCGCCTCGCGCGTGCACCCGTGCCTCAGCCGTTCGGGTGCACGGCGCAGCACTCAGAAGTGATGCAGCAGCGCGACACGCACCACGTACTGGTTCGGGCCCGACGAAATGTCCGCGCCGCCCGGCACGTATGCGTAGTCGAAGTCGGTTCCCGTGTGCGCGTTGATCGCGCGCTGGTACACGCCTTCCAGGAACACCGACGTGCGCTTCGACATGTCGTAATTGAACTTCGTGCTCAACTGGTGCCACTTCGGATTGAACGCGCCCACCGTCGACGCGACACGAGCCTGCGTGTACGTGTACGCGGCGCCGATGTAGAACGCAGGCGTGAGGTGATAGAGCCCGTTCACTTCGAAGTTGTCGAACTTCCACGACTTCCACGTGCCGCCCGCCGGTTGCGTGGTTCCGGTGAAGTACGCGTTCGCCGTGGGATCGTAGACGTCGACATGCGAATACGCGAAGCCGATGAGGGCATTCGAGAACGCGTAATTCACGCCGATGCCGATGTTCTGCTGCGACGACGCGTCGAACGTGTTGTCGCCGGTGACGGCGCCCGTGGAATCGGCATTGCGCGCGTTGTTCATCTTCACATACGACGCGCCTACGGTCAGCCCGCCCTGCTGGTACTGCAAGGCGGCGCTATACAGACGGTTGTTCGCGAAGCCGCCCGCCTGGTTGCTGAACGCGTACATGGCCTCTGCCGTCACGCCGTGCCATACAGGCGACACGTACTTCACCGAGTTGTTCACGCGGAACGAGTAGTCGGTGTTGTCGTTGTCGTACGGATGCGCGAACAGGTAGCCGGTCCAGTTCCCGTTTGCGGTGAGCGGAGAAAAGATGTCGACGCTCGGATCGTACTGGCGGCCCACCGTCAACGTACCGTAGCGATCCGACGCGATGCCGACGAACGCCTGGCGGCCGAACTCCCGGCCGCCCTGGCTCATCTTGCCGGTGTTCACGTCGAAGCCGCTCTCGAGGTCGAAAATCGCCTGATACCCGCCGCCCAGGTCTTCGGTGCCTTTGATACCCCAGCGGCTGCCGTAGTCGTAGCCGCTTTGCAGCTGCACGGTTCCGTGACCGCGTGCATTGCTCGTGTAGTTGATGCCGTCCTCGATCTTGCCGTACAACGTCACGCTGCTTTGAGCATGCGCGACGGCAGCAAGCATGGCGGCGGGCACGACGATCCCCCAACGCTTGTTCATGGCGATTTTTCCCCTAACCCTTTCGTTATCCGGTTGCAACGCGGGTGCGCTGCATCTGTGTGCCGCGTCGAGGTTTCCCTGCGATGCAACGGGCGCAGTGTAATGAGCCGATTTTCCGCGTTTAGTACGCTGCGACGGAAAGGTGCTCTCTGAAAACGGGGCTGTTTATCGGGCGGGGAAAGAGGTAAAGGGTAGCGGGTAGTGGGTGGCAGGCGCGGGCCTCTGGACTCGGCCGTCGAACATGACGTACCAACGGCGGGAACCCGTTGCGGTCCGTCCACAGGCCGAGGCGTTTCGCCATCGAATGAATTTCAACGGCGGAAAGCGGCATCAAGCATCACAACGCGCGCACGATTGCGCCATCCACGCGAATGTTCTGGCCGGTGATGTAGCCTGCGCCATCGGACAGCAGGAAGGCCACCGTCTTCGCGATTTCCTGGGTCTTGCCGAAGCGGCCCATCGGGATGCGCGCAACGATTTCGGGCGTCTCCGGCCAGCTGTCGATGAAGCCCGGCAAGACGGAATTGATGCGGATGTTTTCTTTGGCGTAACGATCGGCGTACAGGCGCGTCAACGAACTGAGCGCCGCACGCAGCGCAGACGACACCGGCATGGCCTGCTCCGGCGCATCGGCCGCAAAGCTCGAAATATTGACGACCGCGCCGCCGCCCTGTGCCTGGAACACAGGCGTCACACGACGCAGCACACGCGCCACGCTGAGCACGATGAGATCGAGGCCCGCGTGCCACTGTTCGTCTTCGATCGACAGCAAATCGCCCTTGGGTGGGTGGCCCGTGTTGTTCACGACGGCATCGATACGGCCATACTTGTCGAGCGTTTCGCGCACGAGGCGATCGATGTCGGCCACCTCGGTCACCGACCCCGACAGCCCGAAGCCGCCCAGCTCCGCTGCCAGCTGGACCGCGCTGCCCGACGGCGACATCAGCGCAACCCGATAACCGGTGGCCGCGAGTTCCTTCGCAATCGCCGCGCCCATGCCCTTGCCTGCCGCTGTCACCATCGCCACTTTTTCTGCCGCCATGATTCGCTCCTGATAGATGGATCGATAACCGAAAGCCTGCCCTCTGCCATGCGTGGTCGCAATATAGGGCAACACAAGGTGGCTGTCGAACGATGATTCGGGCCGCGGCCGGCGGCGTTTCTGCAAGGCGGGCTGTGCTTTCATCTGCATGCGGACAGCCGGACTACACGCTCGTCGAGCGGCGCGACGGATTCCACGCGCGTGTCCGTTAAAGAGATTCACCCCGGACAACGAAAAGGATCGACATGCTCTGTGCTTCCTCCACGCGCGTGCTGGCTGCCGTCGCCGTTGGACTGTTCCTGCAGATCGCCTCGGGATGCGCAGAGCGCCCGCCTTCGACCACAGCCGCCGCATCTCGCGCCACCACGATCGATCCGCTGGTGCTCACGCCCGTGCCGATCGTCCTGGACGGCCGGCTGGAGGTGGTGACACCGGCCGGCCGCGGCGTCGTGCCCATCCACGCGTCGCGCGACTGGTCGGTGCCGCAGCCCGACGTGACGCGCGCGGTGGTGGTCGTTCACGGCTGGCCGCGGCGCGACCTGACGTCGGCAGATAACGCCGCGAGCAAGGCCGGCGCGGCGGCCGCGCACACCATCGTCATCACGCCGCAGTTCCTCATTGCCGCGGACATCGAAGCGCACCGTCTGCCCGACGACATGCTGCGCTGGGGCCGGGAGGGCTGGAAGAACGGCTACGACGCACACGGCCCGGCACCCATCAGTTCGTTCAGCGTGATCGATGCCATCTTCGCGCGCCTCGCCGACCGGCGGCTCTTCCCGTCGCTCAATCAGGTCGTGCTGGCGGGCCACTCGGCGGGCGGCCAGTATGTGCAGCGCTACGCGGCAGTGGGACGGGGACAGGCGCCGCTGCTCGCCCACGGCGTCGCGATGCGCTACGTCGTGGCCAATCCGTCGTCGTATCTGTATTTCAATGCGCAACGCCCGGTGGCGGCGGCAGGCGGAACGTGCGCGCACTTCGACCGCTGGGAATATGGGCTGAGCGGCGCGCTGCCGCCTTATGTGGAACAGCCCGTCTCGGCGTCTGCAATCGAGCAGCACTATCTGTCGGAAGACATCGTGTACCTGCTCGGCACCGCGGATAACGATCCGAACCACAAGGAACTGGACCGTTCATGCAGCGCCGAAATGCAGGGGCCCACCCGCCTTGCGCGCGGGCTCAACTACGCCGCGTGGCTGCGCTCGGAGAACGGTGGGCGCTTCAGCCAACGTGTCGTGGAAGTGCCGGGCGTGGCGCACAGCAGCGTGCGGATGTACGCGTCGACGTGCGGCATGGCGGCACTGTTCGACCGGCCGGGGTGTGAGGCAATGGAAGAACCCGTGGCAGCGAAGAGTCCGTGAGCGGCACGTCGCACACTGCGCCTGCACGGATAAACAGTGGATCGAGACCATGCTCGCATGGCGTTCGTCATGCGCGGCATGTCCGAGCGAGGCAAGGCATAGCGTCGAAGCGCTGGATTTAGCGGGCATAGAGGCGCCCGCACTCGCGCCGCGCGAAACGGCTCGCACCGTCAGGTCGGGGCTTCGCCGTGCACCCGTTCAAGCGCAGCGTCCACGAGCGCGTCGATGGAGCCGTCGTGCCGGAAACCGGCCTCGACGGCGCGGCGATCCGCAAGCGGCGGCTGTCGTCCAAAGCGCTGCTCGATCGGTTCCACGGGCGCGTAGTCGATGGCGAACGCGCCGAAGCGCCGGCGCAAGGCATCCACGACCTCGCCCACCGAAAGATGCAAGACGGGCGGCGTCCACACGCGGCCCGTGTGCAAAGACGCCGCGGGCATGCGCGCGGCGTGCAGCAGGTTGTCGACGCAGCATCTTCGCGACATCCACCATGCGGTGGCCGCGGACGAGACGGGGCATGTATAGGCCTCGCCGCGCTGCGCCATGCGAAAGAGTTGGCTCATGAACGCCGACCCATGCCCCGACGACAACTCCGGCCGCGCCACGATGCCCGGCAGACGCAGCGAGCGCGCGTCGAGCATGCCGCGACGCGTCCAGTCCGCGAGGATCAGCTCTCCGACGAACTTGTGTGTGCCGTAGCTGATGGTCGGGTGCGGCGCCGTGTGCTCATCCACAGAGCGAGGCAACGGTTCGCCCAGCACCGCCACGCTGCTCGCGTAGACGACACGCACCGTACGGCCTTCGTGCTGCCCCGCCTGCTTCGCGAGGCGTTCGAACAGCGCGAGCATGCCCCACAGATTCACGCTGTCGCCCGCGGCCGGCTCGGCTTCGGCCTGCGCGCCCGGCACGCTTGCCAGATGAAAGACGACGTCCACCGGTTTCGCGAGTAGCGGTTCGAGAACCGCCGGGCTGCCGAAATCGCCGGCAACCGCCGTGACGCGTGCGTCGTCTGGCGCTTGCGTCGCCTCCATGTGCCGGTCGATCAGCACGAGTTCCGACACATCACCGGGCTGCGCCATGCCTTCGCGCAGCAGCCGGTCGACGAGCGCTCGCCCGACGAACCCGCCGGCTCCCGTGACGAGCACTCTCATGATCGCGGCGCCTCGCTTGCAGCCTCGCTTGCAGCCTCGTTTGCAGCCTCGTTTGCGATCTCTTCTACGCCGCGAGGTGCACGCACCACCTGCTGCTCGATCGAGCCAAACGGCGCGCCGCCCGCTTCGTCGCGCGCCGTCATGCGAACGCGGTCGCCGAACTGCATGAACGGTGTGCGCGCCTTTCCTTCATCGATCATTTCGATCACGCGCCGCTCGGCAATGCATGCCGACCCGGCGTGGCGGTCCACGTTCGACACCGTGCCGGAGCCCACGATGGTCCCCGCCGACAGCCGGCGCGTTCGCGCGGCATGTGCAATGAGATCGCCGAAACCGAAGTTCATTTCGCCGCCATGCGGATGCCCGAACCAGCGTTCGTTCCACTCCACATGAAGCCGCAGATGCACGCGGCCATCGTGCCAATGCTCGCCGATTTCGTCGGGCGTGACCGCGACGGGCGCGAAGCTCGTGGAGGGTTTGGCTTGCAGAAAGCCGAAGCCCGTTTTCATTTCGCGCGGGCCGAATGCGCGCAGGCTCCAGTCGTTGAGCTGCACGACGAGGCGGATGTGCCCAAGCGCATCGCGAGGCGACACGCCCATCGGCACGTTCGCCACCACCACGCCGAACTCGCCTTCGAAGTCGATGCCGTGGTCTTCGTCCGGCAAGGGCACGTCCTGATGCGGGCCGAGAAAGTCGTCGCTCGCGCCCTGGTACATGACCGGCACGGTGTCGAACTCGGGAATGGGCGGCGTATTGAACGCCTGCTCCATGAGGCGGCCATGGTTCAGGAACGCCGAGCCGTCGCACCATTGCGGGCTGCGCGGCAACGGCGCGGCGCATGCTCGCGGATCGAACGGACGTGCCTCGGGCAGCGCGCCGGCATTGAGCGCGTCGTAACGCGCCTTCAGAAGCGGCGCGACTTCGTCCCAACGTTGCAGCGCATCGAGCAACGTCGGCGCAATCGGTGTGGCCTCCACGGCATGACGAAGATCGCGCGATACGAGCAGCAGGCGGCCATCCAGGCCATCGGCTAACGAACTGAATTTCATCGCGCCTCCTCTTGCGCGTGGCCCGCGAGCGCGGCGGCAATGGCCGGGTCGTACACACCGTCGATCAACACGAACAGCATCCGGCACATGCGCCCCGAACGGTTCGCCCAGGCATGGTTGGTGCCGCGCTGAATCACCACGCTGCCGGGCTTCAAGGCGACCTCGGCGTCGTCGAGTATCAACGTCATCTCGCCTTCGATCACGACGCCATAGTCGATGGATTCGGTGCGGTGCATGAGCGGATGCGGCGAGTCGGCCTTGACGGTGGACGCATCGGCGTCGCCGATCTGGCTGAACGCGGCATGCATGTTCGCCGCGCCGTGCGCGAGAAATTCCGGCGTGTCGGGCGGAATGTCGACGAAGCGCATGCGCGTGCCGTGACTGGGCGGCGGCAACATGAGCGCGCCCACCGTAGGATCGGGACCGTTGTCGACCCGCGCCGGACTTTCCGACGTACTCCAGACTTCGTGAAACACCGTGCCCGGAATCGCGGCGATTTCCGCGATGTTGGACAACGGGCCATCGGAAACGACGACCGCCCGGCCGTCGGCGTCGTGACCGGTCACGACACGGCGAATGGGGGGGAAACTCATACTGCGGGCTCCGAAGTAACGTCATCGAAAATCGCGACGGCGCGCGTCCAACCCGCCGACGCGCCGCGAATCTTGTGCGGGAAGCAACTGATCGTGAACCCCGTGGCCGGCAGCGCTTCGAGGTTGTGCAGCTTCTCCAGATGGCAATAGCCGATGTCGCGCCCGGCCTTGTGCCCTTCCCAGATCAGCGACGTGTCGCCCGTCTGCGCAATCTTCTTCGCGGTATAGGAGAACGGCGCGTCCCAGCTCCACGCGTCGGTGCCGGTCAGACGCACACCGCGTTCGAGCAGATACAGCGTAGCCTCGTAGCCCATGCCGCAGCCTGCGTTCACATAGTCGCCGTGCCCATAGCGCGAACCGGCCCGCGTGTTGACGACGACGATATCGAGCGGCTGCAACGTGTGGCCGATACGCGCCAGCTCGGCCTCGACGTCGGCGGCGCTCGCGACGTAGCCGTCGGGGAAATGGCGGAAATCGAGCTTCACGCCGGACTGGAAACACCACTCCAGCGGCACCTCGTCGATGGTGATGGAAGGCCGCGCTTCGCCCAGCTTCGCGTCCATGGTCGAATGGAAATGCCAGGGCGCGTCCAGATGCGTGCCGCTGTGCGTGGTCAGCGTGACCCATTCGGCGGCGGCGGCCTCGCCGTCCGGATAGTCCTCGGGCTTCGTGCCCGGCAGCATGGCCATGAATTCGGGCAACGTGTCGCTGTGCTTCTGATACGTGATCTTCGGCGCGAGCGGCGGCGGATCGGAAAGCACGTCGTTTTCCAGATAGATGGAGAGATCGACAAACCGGCGAACAGGCTTCATGCCCTGGCTCCTTGCGAATCACGGCGACCCTCGAGTCGCGAAAGGCAGAACACCGCCGCCACGGTAATGACCACCGCCGCTACGCCCAGGCTGCCGTAGCCCGAATGCTTGACGAGCGTGCCGCCCAACAGCGGCCCGATGGCGGCGCCCGTCATGAGCATGGCGGGCGTCGCGGCAACGGCACGTCCCGTGCGGTCGATTCGCGCGAGCATGCCGAAGGCGAAGGTGTGGGTGAAGATCATCACGGCGGCAAAGACCGAGGTGGCCACCGCATACGGCGCGAAGGTCGCGCTTTGCGTAATGACGAGGACGAGCACGGCCTGCACGATGGGGCCGGCCTGCACCACCCTGCGCCCCGCAATGCGCCCTTCGAGCAGCGCCGCCACAGGCGCCGGAAACAGATCGACGAGGCCGAGCGCAATCAGCGTTGCCGTTACCGCGCCGAAGCCGAAGCCGTGGTCGAGCCCGATGCGCTGCACGAAGCTGAACATCATCGATTGCGTGAGCGCCATGCAGCCCACGCCCACCATGCCGAACCAGACCGCGCGCTCGAAGCGCGGCTCGGCGGCCGTGGCCGCGCTGCGCTGCGTGCGAAGGGACGGAAACGCCAGCGCGCAGGCCACCGTCGCCACGCCCATCACGCCCGCGAAAACGCGAAACAGCGTGGCGCCGCCGTGTTGCGCGATCAACGCAGGCGTCGCGCCCAGAAACGCGATGGCGAAGACGCCCAGCGCCAGCCCCGCGATGGCGAACAGGCGATGCGGACGGCGGCTGCGTCCAATCGTGCCGTGCGTGAAGCTCAAGCCGCAGCCTGAGGCGATGCCGGCCACCGCGTGCAGGACCGCCATCGCCGCATAGCCGTCTATCGCAACGATGCCGACAAAGGCGAGCGTCGCCGTGCCGAAGCCGAGCGTCGCCATCGCGCGGGCCGGCAGACGGTTCAGGCGCGGCGAGAAGAACAGGCTGCTCACCACGGCGCCCGCCAGAAACAGCGTGGCGAGCAGGCCGGCCTGCTGCGCATCGAGCCGGTACGCGCCGATCAACGTGCCGACCCACACCGGCAAGGCCACCAGGTCGACCATGCCGGCGCAGTGCGCGATCATCAGGACGACGATGGCCGACACGCGCAGTCGGCCAGCCGCGTCCGCGTCGGTGCCGGTCGGTGAATCGACATGTGCGGCGTGTGCCGCGGAAAGATCCGTTTCCATCGTGCCTCCCGTCGTCAGATAGGCTGCGCGAGACTCTGGTGCGTCTCGCGCATGATGCGGGTGTGTTCGGCCCGGTCGCCGTTGGCAATCTCGATCTCGCCGAGGCGCCCCGAGTTTTCCACCACCATGCGGCAGCGCTCCCAGCGCCGCGTCTGGAATGCCTGCAACGCGGCCTGCAACGTTGCGGCGCGCCCGAGTTCCTCGGCCAGCACGATGCCGTCTTCTATGCCGATGCCCGCGCCCGCGGCCATATGCGGCGTGGTGGCGTGTACCGCGTCGCCCACCAGCACCACGCGTGCGTTGAACCACGGCTGCGGCAGCAGCAGGCTTTCCAGCGGACGGTAGTTGCAACGCGAGTGCGGCCCGATCTGCGCGCGGATGGACTGAACGAGCGGCGCGCTGAACGGCGCGAGCAGGTCCGAGAGCAGGCGCGGCCAGTCGGCGGGATCGATGTGCTCGTTGGTCGGCCGGTCTTCCGTGACGAACACGTACATCTCTTCCTGCGAAACGGGATTGACGCCGACCTTCACCTTCTGCCCGAGCCACATCGTCGCGCAGACGACTTCCGCCGGACGCGGCACGACCGCGCGCCACACGCCCTGGCCCGTGTAACGCGGCTTGGGCGCATTCGGGAACACGGCGGCCCGCACCTTCGAGTAGAGGCCGTCGGCGCCCACGACGAGGTCGTAGCTGCCGCGCGTGCCGTCTGTGAAGGTCACGTCCACGCCGCCGTCCACGCCGTCTGTGCGCTGCGCGACCTGCGAGAACGTGCAGCCGAGCCGCACGTGCACGCCCGCCGCACGCGTCGCGTTGGCGAGAATCTCCGCCAGCGCGGGACGCATGATGGCGCCGCCGCCGGGCACGTCGTCGCCGGCCACGCGCGGCGTGGGCAACGTGCCGATGGGCTGGCCCGCGGCGGTGAACAGGTTCACGCCGTCGCCGCCGTAGCCGCGTTCGAAGAAGGCATCGAGCACGCCCACGGTGCGCAACGCACGCAACGTCGGGCCGCCGATGCTGATGCCCGCGCCATACGAGCGCCAGCCTTCGTCGATTTCCACGAGATCGACGGCCATGCCGAGCTTCGCGCACTGAACCGCCGTGGTCATGCCGGAGAAGCCTCCGCCGATGACGAGGACGCGCTGGATAGGGGTGGTCATCTGGGTGTCTCCTTGAGTTTTGTGTGATGGGTCATGTGTCTTGCGGGATCAGCATGATGCCGCCGTCGTCCGTCACTTCGATCGGCACAGGAATCAACCGCTGGCCAAGGCACGGGCCGAGCAGGCACACGCCGCTCGCCATGTCGAACTGCGCGCCGTGCGCGTGGCAGACGATGCGCGTGGCGTCGCCGTTCAGATAGGCGTCCTTGCGCCAGGCCATCGGCGTGTCGCCGAAATGCGGGCATGCGTCGCGCCACGCGTGAAGCTCGCCGCCGCGGCGCACGACGAACAGCGTGTCGCGCCCCGTGCCGTCGGGATCGAAGCCGCGCGCGCCGGGATCGGGCAGATCGGCGACGCTCGCAAGCCGAATGGGAAGCAATGGGCCGGACATGGCGGTGCCCGCTCAATCCGCCTTGCCGGCGGCCGGCGGCGGAGCGCCCGGCGCCCAGTTCTCGCGATGCTGGAACAGGAACAACTGCGACGAGTCAGCGCCCAGAGGCGCCTCGCGCGCGTTCCATGCCTCGTCGTGCAGATCCATGTCGGCGTCGTACTCCACGTGGCAACCGAACGGGCTGTTGAAGTACCAGAACCAGTTGGAGCCGAAGCGGTGACGCCCCGGACCCCAGAACGACTGGTATCCCTTCGCGACGAAACGCGTGCCGGCCTGGAGCACCTCGGTCGGGCCGCCCATATGGAAGGTGAAGTGTTCGCAGCCCTTCATGAACGGCGGCGTCTCGATCATGAACAGCGTGTGATGGTCGAGCGTGCCGGCCGGTTGCAGGAACGGGCCGACGCCCGAGAAGCGGTCCGTGCAGCGAAAGCCGAGACGCTCCACGTAGAACGCTTCGGCGCGTGCGGCATCCGGCACGAAGTAGACGACATGCGACAGCGTGCGCGGCGTGAGCGCGGCGTCGTCGCGCGCGCCGACTACGTTGGGCGCGCGCTGGGCAGGCGCGCCCGGTGCGTTCACGGTCTCGGCGGGCAGCGCAAGCGCGCGGCGCGTCGTCACCTGAAAGCCGATGACGAAGCCCATGTCGTCGACTGATTCGATCGAGCCGTCGGCAAGCCTGCGCACTTCGCGGTCGCGATGCAGTTCCTGCGCGATGGCATCGACCGTCGCGGCATCGGCGACACCGTAGATGGTCTTGCGCAGCATGCTCGCCGTGCCGAGCGCAGGTGCGAGGCGCGCATCGTCGCGATGCGCGATTTCGATGCCCGTGCCGTCGAGCGCTTCGAAACGGCCGCCCGTTGCGTCGTGGCGCACCGGCAGCAGGCCGTAGTCGATCAGATACTGGCTACAGGCGGCGACGTCGTCCACGCCGAAGACCAGCGTATCGGGTCCGATGATGTTCATGAGATAGGCGTTCTAAAGAGGTGGAGGGATCAGCGCGCGGTGCGTCCGCCCAGCGTTTCGGCAACCCAGTCGGCAATGAAGTGCCCCGCGTTGATGGAGTTGTCGAAGCTCGAGTGCTGCACGCCGCCTTCGCGCTCCGTGAAGATTTTCAGTTCGCGCTTCGGGCTGTTCACGAGCTGCTCGTAGGTGCGGTGCGCCCAGGCCACGGGAATCTGCGAGTCCTTCGACCCGTGCGTGACGAGGAACGGCACCTTGATGCGCTCGACCACGCCGTCCAGATGCACGTTTTCCGCAATGCGCATGAAGTCGTCGATGTCTTTGGCGCCCCACACCCAGCACACGTGCTTCCAGTAATGCGGCACCGGGAAATTGCCCTCGCGCTGCAAGCGTTTTTTCTGCACGTCGCGCCAGTCGTGATTCGCACCCCACACCACGCCGCACGCGAAGCGCGGTTCGAAGGCAACCGCGCGCGGACAGTAGTAGCCGCCGAGCGAGACGCCTTCCATGCCGATCCGTTTCGCGTCCACGTCGGCGCGCGTTTCGAGCCAGTCCACGATGGGGCTCGCCCAGACTTCGGTGTTGTAGACCGCATGCATGCCGTGAAGCCGCAGCGCTTCGCCGGTGCCGGGCTGATCCACGATCAGCGACGACACACCGCGCCGCGCGAGCCATGCCGGCAAGCCGACGAAGTACTTCATTTCCTTCGTGGAATCGAGGCCGTTCACCTGCACGAGCAGCGGGCTTGGCGCTCCGTCCGCCTGCTCCGCCTTCACGAGCAGACCGGACAGGTGGCCGTTGCCGTAGGGAATCGCGACGCGCTCGCAGTTTTCGCCCGTCAGTGCGATGGCCCGATCGAACGTATCGAGCGAACGGCGGTACAGGTCGATGCGATCGGGTGCATCGTGCGCGAGCATGCGCTCGGCCGTGATGAGATACATCGCGGCACGCCGGTATTTCTCGCCGGCCG
Source organism: Paraburkholderia kururiensis (assembly GCF_034424375.1). Taxonomy (NCBI): domain Bacteria; kingdom Pseudomonadati; phylum Pseudomonadota; class Betaproteobacteria; order Burkholderiales; family Burkholderiaceae; genus Paraburkholderia; species Paraburkholderia kururiensis. The sequence continues at coordinate 224,421 of NZ_CP139965.1, forward strand.
AGAGCAGCCGGCCTCGCGCTTCGTCTTCACCCGCGAGGTCGCACAGGCGGTCGGCCGTCTTGACCCAGGCTTCGCGAAACGCGCGTGTGCCTTCCGCATCGGGCTGGCGCGACGCTTCCTGCAGCGGCGCACACATGTCCTCGATTTCGCCCATGCGCGCGCCCATTTCGATGGCGAGATCTACGGACAGATTCCAGACGTAGTTGGTAGGAAAGTAGCGAAACATACGGGTTGCCTTCGTTGAAATGACGTATTGCCTGCGATGGCGCGTGTGAGCGCGCCTGGCCCTTGCTAGCCCTTGCGCCCGAAGCCGGGCCACAGCGGAATGGCGATGTTCAGCCACACGTTGTTGCTCTTCGACGTATTCGCGGCATACACGCCCTGCTGATAGTTGAGGTTGATGTTCCAGCTTCGCGCGTCGTACACGAGCGAGGGACCGATGCCGAACGTGCGCATGCGGTTGCCCACGTTCACGCCGTTTGCCTTGTCGTCGCTGAACTGGTTCAGATACGCGCCCACCACGCCGAGCTTCCACGGGCCGAAGTTCCAGCCCGCTTCGAACTCGCCGACATAGCCGTCGCCGGAGCGATAGTTCGTCGTGCCGTTCTTCGCGTTCAGCAGCAGACGGTTGGCGATGCCGATGTCGAGGCCGTTGGGCGCGTTGTAGCGAATCGAGAACACCGGCTGCACCGACGTGTAGCCCACCGCGACGCTCGCCTTCACGGGGCTGTAGGAGCCGTTCTCGAACGCGACGTCGATGCCCGACGCAATCGAGAGGTTCTGCGACAGGTGCCATTGCACCAAGACTGGCGTAAGCGTGATGTTGGAAAGACCGTTCTGCGTGCCCGACTGCCCCGCCACGGTCGTATGCAGCGAGACGACCGGGATGACGAGCTGCGTGTAGACGTTCGCGCCGAGCAGATGAAACGGATACGCCACGAGCAGACGCGTGGTCTCGGAGAACACGGACGAGTGAAACGGGATGGGCAGCTTCTTGCCGTCGTTGCCATAGAGCCCGTTCGCAAAGCTGTAGTTGAACTGCTCGAGCGCGAAGAGGCCCGGAATGGGCGGCAGATTCGCGAAATTGGTGCCTACCGCGCCAGCGGGGTACGGCGAAACGCCGCCTTCGAATGCCTGTGCTTCGTTCACCGAAACGGCGGCCAACACGGCACAGCCGATGGCCATTGCAACCGGATTCTTCAACATGCTGTCTCCTCAACCTGCGCGGCGCTCGTGCCGCGCGGCGTCTCTTTAGTAGTGGAAAGCGTGGCGTGCAGGGTGCACGTACGCGCGGTACGTGCATGCCCAAAGTGCCTTGACGCTGGCCTCCCGATGCGATGCATGCGTAATCGCGTCGAGATGTGACGTAGGTTAAGATAGCCGGACGTATTGCAGAAATGGATTCAATCCATGCGCGATATCGATGGTGTGAATACACTCAGGCAAAACCCTAAGAACCGCTCTCACACCGCAACAAGAATGGAAGCACGGAGACACCACGCATGCGGTTCAACAAGCTCGACCTCAACCTGCTTGTCGCGCTCGACGCGCTCCTGACCGAACAGAACATCAGCCGCGCCGCCGAGAAAATCCACCTGAGCCAGTCCGCGACGAGCAACGCGCTTGCGCGATTGCGCGAGTACTTCGACGACGAACTGCTCGTGCAGGTGGGTCGCAAGATGGAACCCACGCCGCGTGCCGAGGCACTGAAGGACGCCGTGCGCGACATCCTCGTGCGGGTGGATGCGACGGTGGCGGCGCAGCCCGAATTCGTGCCCGCGCAGGCCAATCGACTGTTCAGGCTGTTCGTGTCCGACTACACGATGACGACGCTGATTCCGCACCTGTTCAGGCTCGCCTACGAGCGGGCGCCCGGCATCCGCTTCGATCTGCGCCCGCAGGTCGCCTATCCGCACCGCGTGCTTGAACGCGGCGAAGCGGACCTGCTCATCATCCCCAAGGAATACTGCTCGACCGAGCACCCGGCCGAAGTGCTGCTGGAGGAAACGTTCTGCTGTGTCGTATGGGAGCACAGCCCGCTCGCGAAGGGCGAAATGACGAACGAGCGCTACATGGCGGCGGGCCACATCGTCGTGCAGGTGGGCGAGGGGCAGACAGCGATCGAAGCGTGGTTCATGCAGCGGCTTGGCGTCGAGAGACGCGTGGAGGCGAGCACGTACAGCTTCTTCTCGCCCCCGCATCTGCTCATCGGCACGAACCGCATCGCCACCATGCACCGGCGGCTTGCCGAAGCGGCGGCGCGCAGCCTGCCCATCGTGCTGCGCGACGTGCCGGTCGCTGTGCCGACGATGGAACAGTCCGTTCAATGGCACAAGCATCGCACGTCGGACCCCGGTCTCACATGGTTGCGCGCGCTGCTGAAAGAGGCCGTCTCAGCGATGGACCACGCGCGGCATGGCGCAGTCTAGATCATCGCGATTGAGCGTAACCGGTGGCGAATTCAACCGGTCGATACAACACCATGAGCGCTGCTTAAGCGGTGGGAAGCGTGATATCGGGATGCCCGGGACACCCGCTTGGCGGAAGGCAGCAAACGCCAACTACCGTGCGGGCAGCTGCGCCAGGTTTGACTCCCACCGTTACGGTCAACACGTACCCATCATCCTACCCATACTTCGCGTCAAAGCATCTGTGGCCAATGACGCTTGCTGCTTTCCGGAGAACGGCATCTCGGCACCCGTACCCGGCCGTCTATCGGGTGGCTTACACCTTGCCGGACCGATGCTCACCATCGCACGCCCGTCGGCGCTAATCGAGCCAGTTCCAGGAGCGCTTAATCGAAATTTCGACCGCAGAAACCGCTGCGGACCGAAATCAAATCGTCAGCGCTCCAGTGGTGCTTCGCGACCATCGTCCCTCGCCTTCCGGTAGATCCACAACATGCTTCGCCTCATAGTGTTTGACGACGCTCGCCAGCGCAAACAACTGGCCGTCCTCCGGCGTGCCGGGCGTCAGTCGGGGCCGACCAGCTCGAGGAGCGCCGGTCGGGCTTTGCCATACTCCCGGCCATTCTGGATAAGTCGCACGGTCGTGGTTCGACCTCCAAGAAAAATGCCGCCAGTGTGCCGGCCGGCAGCCACCTGCTGTTCGCTTTCCACTCCGGCATCCCGCGGCGCCAGTCCGCAAAATTGGGCCAGCCTCAAGAGCCGGAATTTTCCAACTAAGACCGGGACGGAAATTGGGCCAGCCTCAAGTGCGCACAATCTCGACGGCCGGCCGTTGGAGCGTACCCCGTTGCACTGCCTGGAGGGCAAACCATTTGTCGACGACCAGCGGGTCGTCCTTGAAACGCTCGTAGAAGTCATCGAGTGCGTGTTTGCCGAAATCGATCCCCGTTCCGGCCGACACATTCAACAACGCTCCGGGGGACGCCGACCGATCTGTCATGTTGTTCGCGTTGCGATATTGCATGTCGGCCCAGTTCGCGGCTCGATCACGTATCATGTTCGACGTGACGAAAACCAGGTAATTTCGACCGATAGAAATAGCGTCATTTCCAATTGACAGGGTTACTACGCAATTCAATGAAACTTGACCTTCAAAGTCTTCGGATTTTTGTTTCGGCCATTGAGTCAAAGAGTTTGACTAAAGCGGCAGAAGAGAACGACCTTGTTACATCGGGCGCGAGTAAGCGCATTGCTGAGCTTGAAGGGCGGCTCGGAGTTGATCTTCTGATACGCCATGCGCGTGGCGTCCAAGGCACCCCTGCGGGCATGTCGCTCTATCACCATGCCAAAGCGATTTTGCGCCGCGTCGAAATAGCTCAAGACGTTGTAACCGAATTCGGAAAGGCTGGACATCCAAAAATCAGATTGGTGGCAAATCCATCGTCAATTATTGCGTACCTGCCACAAATGATGCGGAAGTATTTTTTGAGTTCGCCTGCCGCTCGTGTCGATCTCCAGGAGCGTTACAGCTACGACATTCCGCGCCTGGTGGCCGAAAACGAAGCCGATGTCGGAATCTATCACGCGTTAGCGCCGGCAACGGGCGTGTCATCTTTTCCATTTCAGCGGGATCGTATTGTACTCGTTACCCGGAGAGACCATGCGCTCGCACGGTTTGACGAGATTCATCTCGATGCAGCTACCTCATACCCGTTCGTAGGTTATTTTCCGCGGCATACCTATGAGGCGTTTTCATCGTTTGCTGGACGGAGCCTGTCACGACCTCTAGATGTCAGAATTGAAGTGGGGAATTACGAAGCTAGATGTCGACTTATTCAGGAAGGAATCGGAATTGGTGTAATCCCGGAACCCAACGCTGCCCCTTACTTAACGCCTTATAATCTCAAGTCAATAAAACTACTGGACGAATGGTCAGAACGCCAACTTTACGTCTGCACATCAAATCATCGAGACCTGTCTGATTATCCCGAGATCAAGCGTTTTCTCGAATGCCTGCTTTCGAAGCTCGAATAAATCCCCATAATCCAGCCCGACGCAACAATACCGGCAAACCAAAATTCCTGTTCTCGCCCGCTGCAATCTCCTGAAGATTTAATTCTGCTGGCCATTCCTCGCTTTTTTCAAATTCCGTTTCAAATGCCCGGGCGCCCATTCGTCAAAACCGGGCGCTGCACGGCGCCCTTCAAGCAAATCGGCCGGCGCATCAACCGTGCAGACTGATGCCGCTTCGCTTGATGCGCCCAAAAGGCGCTTCGAGATTTCGCATGCCGGCGCTATTGCCCCAGATGAAACCTGTGCGCACGTGGTCCGCGACGGCGATCGCATGATCGGTCTCGCCGTAGCACACGCCGCCGAGCCATAGTTCGTGCCGTTCGCCGTCGTCACCGAACATCTGAAGCGGCAGCACGGCACACACCAGCATCACTCCGAGTCAAGGTGGGGTCACCTCGTGCGCCCCGTTCGCCGCCTCGATACAAGCATCACTGGCACGTGTGCAGCGCGCGAGTGTTATCCAGATGGAAACGCTGCTTTCACCAAAAAGCGCACCAAAGCCGTGGCCATTGGAGACAATGGTGAAACGACACTGCGGGTTTTCCCGCAACGAAATAGCCAAACGACGCCTTGCATCGACGGTGGGGACAGTCGAAACAATGGAGACGACACTCGCTTGAACATCCTGCTATCCAGCGCAGCCGCCGAGCGCTTTCAAAACGATATCGCCGCAGTGCTCGGTGACCAGCCTTATCGGCTCCTGACGAACGACGCCGCCGCGCATGTCGATGCCGACATCGCCGTCGTCACGCGCGACGTAACGGGCAGTTCGACCAAGCACGAATTGACCGACGACACACTGCGCTTCTACGACTCCATGCGTGCGGCCCGCAAACTGCGCTGGGTGCATACGCATTCAGCGGGCGTCGACCGGCCGATCTTCAACGAGCTGCTGCAGCGCGGCGTGCGGGTCACGACGTCATCGGGTGCGAACGCACGGCCTGTCGCGCAGATGGCGCTCGCCGGACTGCTCACGCTGGCGCGTCGTCTGCCGCAGTTGATGCAGGCGCAGCGAGAACATGAGTGGCGTCCGCTGCTCGGCGATGCCCTGCCGCACGACATCGCAGGACAGACCGCCGTGATCGTAGGCTACGGCGCGATCGGCCAACGCATCGCCACGTTGCTCGGTGCGCTCGACATGCAGGTGATCGTGGTACGCCGCGAAGTGAACGATAGCGCCGAAACCTCGAGCGATGCGCACGCGTCGCCACGGTTCGTCAGCTTCGCATCTTTTGACCGCGTCTTGTCCGAAGCGGACTGGCTCGTTCTTGCCTGCCCGCTCACGTCACTCACCCGCGGACTGATCGATGCCCGCCGACTCGCGATGCTGCCGCGCGGCGCTCATGTCATCAACGTGGCGCGCGGCGAAGTGGTCGTCGAATACGATTTGATCGCGGCACTGAACGAACGACATGTGGCCGGCGCGTTCCTCGACGTGTTCGAACATGAGCCGCTCCCATACGCTTCGCCGCTATGGGACCTGCCGAACGTGATCGTCACGCCGCATACTGCCGGTCACGTAGATAGCCATTACGAAGCCGTCGGCCGCATCTGGCTCGACAACCTCGCGCGCTGGCAACGCGGCGATCCGCTCGTCAACGAAGCGCGCGCCTGAGGAGCATGTGCATCGCGCACAGCAGCACCGTCCACGGCTCACAAAACATCACGAAGGCTGGCAGCAGTCGGGCCGAGACATTTTAGTTCGCGCCTCGATACCCGGTCCACGCGTACCGCACCTGGACGTCGTCTGCACCATCATCGGTACATGCGCCTGACTCGCGGGCACCGTGGCTGGCCACGCCTTCAACACATAACGCCATCTACAAACTTCGCCGGCTTTAACCGGCGTACAGGAGACAAACATGAGCGAGTCTTCGCCCACTGTGGCCGCGAGCAAGATTGTCGCGAGCGGACAACCCGCGCTTCGCCGCAGCGCGCTCAAATCAATCGCGGGCGGATCGATCGGCAATCTCATCGAGTGGTATGACTTCCACATCTATACGACCTTCTCGATCTACTTCGCCGCGTCGTTCTTCCCGCGCGAAAACCGCACGATCCAATTGCTTTCCGCCGCAGCGATATTCGCGTTCGGCTTCTTCCTGCGCCCGGTGGGCAGTTGGCTCATCGGGCTGTATGCGGACCGCCGCGGACGCCGCGCCGGCCTCACCCTGTCGGTCGTGCTGATGTGCTTCGGCTCGCTTGCCATCGGTCTGTGTCCGACCTATCCGCAGATTGGCTTCGCGGCGCCGCTCGTGTTGTTGTTCGCGCGGCTTGTGCAGGGCTTCTCGCTCGGCGGCGAGTATGGCGCGAGTTCGGTTTATCTCAGCGAGATCGCCCGGCCCGGGCGACGCGGCTTCTACAGCAGCTTTCATTACGTCACGCTGATCCTCGGCCAATTGCTCGCCACGCTGGTGCAGGTCGTGCTGCAAGGCAGCGTGTTCACGCGCGCCGAACTGGTCGCGTGGGGCTGGCGCGTGCCGTTTCTCGCCGGCGCGGCGCTCGCGCTGGTGGCGTGGTGGGTGCGTCGCAACATCGACGAAACGCCGGATTTCCGTGCGTTGGAAGACAAGGAAAAACGCGGCGGTGGTCTGACTGCATTGCGCGAGCAGTGGCGGCCTTCGCTGCTCGTGTTCGGCCTGACCACCGGCGGCACGCTCGCGTTCTTCACCTACACCGTCTACATGCACAACTATCTCGTCAACACCGTGGGCCTAAGCGCGCAGCAAAGCGCGTGGCTGTCGCTCTCCACGCTGACGCTGTTCATGATCGTGCAGCCGTTATTCGGCGCACTGTCGGACCGCATCGGACGGCGCCCGCTGTTGCTGTGGTTCGGCATCGGCGGAACCTTCGGCACCTACCCGCTGTTGAGCGCGCTTGCCCATACGCATGACGCGACCACCGCGTTTCTCCTGCTCGCGCTGGCGCTTCTGATCGTCTCGGGCTACACGTCGGTGTGCTCGGTGATGAAGGCCGAACTGTTCCCTGCGAAGCTGCGCGCGCTTGGCGTGGGCGTGCCGTACGCAATCGCGACCGCGATCTTCGGCGGCACCGCCGGTTACGCCGGACTGTGGTTCAAGAGCATCGGCCACGAAAACGGCTTTTATCTCTATGCGTCGGCGTGCATCGGCTGCACGCTCATCGCGACGCTGAGCCTGCGGCGCAGCGACGTGAAGATGCCGTCCTGAATCCGCTTGAATCCCTCTTCACCAGCAGGAGCCTTGATGACCAAACTACCCGAGTTCCGCATTCTCTCCGCGCGCGAGCAATGCTCTGAGGCCGAGTGGCAAATGCGCGTCGATCTCGCCGCATGCTACCGGCTGATCGCGCTATATGGCATGTCCGACATGGCCGCCAATCACATCTCGGCGCGCGTGCCCGGCGAGGACAACGCGTTCCTCATCAATGCCTACGGGATGATGTACGAGGAAATCACCGCGTCGAGCCTCATCAAAATCGACAACGAGGGCAACATCCTCAGCAAGCCTACCTTCATTGGCAACGACTACGGGATCAATCGCGCGGGCTACGTGATTCACGGCGCGATCCACGAAGCGAAGCACGATCTCGTCTGCGTGATCCACACGCATAGCTGGCCGGGCATGGCGGTGTCATCGCTGAAATGCGGGCTGTTGCCGCTCACGCAGACCGCGATGCGCTTCTACAAGATCGGTTATCACGATTACCGCGGCGTCGTGCTGGACCTGTCGGAGCGCGAATCACTGGTGCGCGATCTCGGCGACAACAACGCGCTGATCCTGCGCAATCACGGCCTGCTGACAGTTGGCTTCACGATTCCTGAAGCGTTCAACGCAATGCATCGGCTGGAGCTATCGTGTCGCACGCAGCTCGCGGCGATGGCCTGCAACACGGAACTGAACGAAGTGCCGCCGCAGGTGCTCGAGCGAACCTACATGAACTATCAGCCGCAGACGCGCCGTCCCTACGGCGTGATGGAATGGCCCGCGCTGCTGCGCAAGCTCGATCGCATCGATCCGTCGTATCGTGACTGAGCGGTTCGTACGCGCATCAAAACGCGCCGTGGTTTCTCCCCACGGCGTACCTGCTTCATAACGAGGACGGGCTCTGCCACAAAGATCGCGACGTGGACGACACACCGATCTAAATGTTTCGTACCGCGTGTCCGGGCGGCCCGCTCAGGCCTGCACGTAAGCCGTCTTGACCGCAGTGAAGAATTCGACGGCATAACGTCCCTGTTCTCTGGGGCCATAGCTCGACGCTTTGCGTCCCCCGAACGGAACGTGCGGATCGACACCTGCGGTCGGCGCATTCACCATCACCATCCCTGCCTGCGCAGCGCGCCTGAAGCGGCGCGCGTTTGCAAGCGAAGTCGTGACGATTCCCGCCGACAGCCCGAATCGCGTGTCGTTGGCGACCGCGATCGCCTCGTCCAAACCGGACACTCGAATGACGCTCGCGACCGGTCCGAAAATCTCCTCGCGATTGACGCGCATCCGGTTATGCGTCTCGGTCAACAGCGTGGGCTGCAGGAAATGGCCACGCTGGCCGCCGATCCTCTCCACCGCTTCGCCGCCAAACGCGACGGTCGCCCCTTCGCTCTTCCCAATGGCGATGTAATCGAGATCCTGCTGCAGTTGGGTAGCATCGACCACGGGCCCCATCAGCGTAGCGGGATCACGCGCATCGCCGATTGTCAGAGCGGACAGGCGGCGCACCAACGCTTCGACGAACCGGTCATGGATACGCTCGGCCACGATGAGGCGCGACGACGCCGTGCAGCGCTGGCCGGTCGAGTAGAACGAGCCGTTGATCGCACATTCGACGGCAACCTCGAGATCGGCATCCTCCAACACGACCAGCGGATTCTTCCCGCCCATCTCCAGCTGGAACCTGGCCATCGTGCCTGCACGTATGACGCACGAGGCCGCCACACTGCGTCCCGTCGCTTCGGAGCCCGTGAAGGATACCGCCGCGATGCGGGCGTCACTCGTCAGCGCGTCGCCGATGTCGCGCCCTTTCGCCATCACCAGATTGAACGTGCCGTGTGGCAGGCCTGCGCGGCTGATGATTTCAGCCAGCGCCCACGCGCTGCCGGAGACGACATCGGCCGGCTTGAACACGACGGCGTTGCCGTACGCGAGTGCCGGCGCGATCTTCCACGCAGGAATAGCGATCGGAAAGTTCCACGGTGTGATCAAAGCGACCACACCGACCGGTTCCCGGGTGATCTCGACGTCGATGCCGGGGCGTGTCGAGGCGACCAGTTCCCCGCGCGAGCGCAGCGCTTCCCCGGCGAAGAATTTGAAAATCTGCCCCGCACGCACCACTTCCCCGACCGCTTCGCGCAGGATCTTGCCTTCCTCGCGTGCCAGCAGATCGCCTAGCTCGGCCTGCCGCGCAAGAATTTCGCTACCGATCGCATCCAGCACGTCGAACCGCCGCTGCGGCGTAGTTAAGGCCCATTTCGGCTGCGCCTCCGCGGCGGCGGCAATCGCCATGTCGACCTGCATCGCATTGGCGCGCGTGTATAGGCCGACCGTATCGTGCAGGTTGGACGGATTGATGTTCTCGGCAATAGCGTCGCCGGCCATCCACTCGCCCGCGATGAAATTCTGGTGAATCGTATGGTTGGTCGGCATGCTTATGCGTTCTCAGGATAAAGGCCGCGCACTCGCGCGAATACGCGTGTGAGACCGAGCAATGCATCGATGTTCGGTGTGGGGATGTCGAGCCGCGCACCGAGTTCATGCACGGCCGCGACGATCGAGTCGAGTTCGATCGGTCGCCCGTCCTCGACGTCCTGCAGCATGGACGTCTTGAACGCACCGAGCCTCGCGGTCATCTCGTGGCGGTCTTCGGGGCCTTGATCGATTGCGCAGCCGATGGCGCCGCCGATGCGCGACGCTTCGGTCATCGCCCGCGAGCAGAACGCCCGCAAGAGCGGATCGCCGAGGACCTTGTCGGCCGTTGCGCCGGTGATCGCCGAGACCGGGTTCAAGGTCAGATTGCCCCAGAGCTTGTACCAGATGTCCTGGCGGATATCGTCCGACCGCTTCACATCGAAGCCCGCTCCCGCCAGCAGATCGGCGAGCGCCTGCACGCGTGCGCTCGGTCCGCCATGCGGCTCGCCGACGACCAGGCCGCGCCCCATCCGGTGCTGAACGACACCGGGTTCGACCGTGGCCGCGCTTGCATGCACGACTGCGCCGACGACGCGCTGCGTCGCGATCTCCCGCGCGACGATGCCGTCAGGATCGACCGACTCGAGCCGAGCACCCTTCAGTGCGGCAACGCCGTCCGCGAACCACCACGGCACGCCGTTCATGGCGGGCACGACCACGGTATGCACGTCGAGCAGCGGCGCGATACCTTGAGCAACAGCGGCCAGTGCCGGCCCCTTGACCGCGACGATGACGACGTCCTGCGGCCCGAGCGCGTCGGCGTCGTCGCTGACCGTGACCGGCGCCTGGATATCGCCGGTGTCGGAACGAAGTCTCCAGCCGTGTTCGCGCAGCGCATCCAGCGTCTTGCCGCGCGCGAGTGCCGAGACCGTACATTGTTCGGCTGCCGCGAGCCTCGCGCCGATGAAACCGCCGATCGCCCCGGCTCCGACGACACACACACGTTTCATGATGTCCGCTCTTTGCTGTCGCTCAGATTGCGTTTCAGGTGCTCCGGAACGCGTTCGTCGAAGCCCAGCGCCACGCGACGCACTTCGGGCGAGTCGGTCGGCGCATGGCCGACACCGAGTGCCGACGCGCGCGGCGCATCAATCGCTACGACCGTGCCGCGCACCTTGCCGAGGCCCGTTATCTCGCACTCGACCACCTGTCCCGGATCGATGCTGCGCGAGTGACAAGGCGTTCCCATGAGGATCACGTCGCCCTGCAACAGCGTGATGTGCCGCGCGAGATCGGCAATCACGTAGTGCGGGCCCCAGATCGTCTCGTCGCCGATATGCGCTTCCTGCACAACGCGGCCATTCACATAGGTCCGCAAGGTCTGCTCGAAGATATTCACGCCGCGCACGATGCCCGGCCCGATGGGAAGCAGCGTATCCGCGCCCTTGACGCGCAGCATGCTGCCCTGATCGGTGTCGCGAAAGTCCTGCAGGCCCATGTCGAGCGCAGGACAGAAGCCTTCGATGTAATCCCATGCTTCGTCCGGCGTCACGTTGCGGCACGTGCGGCCGATCACGACCGCGTACTCGCCTTCGTAGTTCAGGTACTTGCAGTCCGCGGGCTTCAGGATGTCGCCATTGTGGCCATTAAGCGATGTGCCGGGCTTGGTGAAGTACGTCGGCGTCTCGGTCGGCCGCGCTTTGTTGCGTGTCTCAAAGCTGCGCGAGCTATAACTGATGTGAACCGCGACGATCTTCGCCGGGTCGACCGGCGGCAGATAAGCGCGCGCATCCACGTCGTCCAGCACGCGGCCGTCGTCCAGTTTCAGGTAGCCACGTTGCGGCCCATCTTCGACGACCGTGCCCCAAAAAGCGCTGCCGCCGACGAGCACTCTTCGACGTTCGACGCGCGGTCCGCTGAGCACGGCAGGTAAGGTGTCGAACGGAAATTCGAACTGCATGTCGTTGCTTCCTTATCGCCGATCAGGGTTGGAACCACACGTGGATGTTTCCCGTGCCGCGCGCGTTCTCGTAAGCGGACAGTGCTTCGCCTTTCCACCGGCATTCGCGGCCGCCCATCGCACCCAGCATCTGGAGATAGTGCGCGCCGTAGGCTTCCCACGGCTTGAGGCGATACTCGTCCTGCCATCGGTCGAGAATCTGATCGTGACGCCCGCTAGCCATGAATTCGAGCGCACCCTTGTCGCTTTCGATGTTTTCACGCGACGACACGTTGCTCTCGTGAAATAGCCGCGGATGATTCGGCTGCCAGTCGATGCCGTTGAACTTGTGGCTCAGAGCACCTGACGCCAGCAGCACCACGTCGAGATCGCTACGGCGAATCGCTTCGCCAATCGCTTCGCCGGATTTCAGAAAATGCGGCCACTCGCAGTTTTGACACGAACTCACCGATACCACCGGCGTGTCGTTGTGTTCGAGATTCAGGTGCTTGACCAGGTTGACGGTCGCGTATTGGCGCTCGAGCAGCGGATGATTGATTACCCGGTTATAGCCGCCCTGCTCCCGCGAGACCGCTTCGATGGCTTGCGCGAGTTGCGGGTGGCCCCGATAGTCGAAATGCACGCCATTGAGATACCACGGCATCTCGTCGGACACATAGATGCCCTTGTAGCGCGCGGCGCCGTCCACGAGGTGGTAGCCCGTCGTGAACCAGTGGCTGTCCAAAACGATGATGGCATGCGGTTTGACCGCCTCGATCTTTTTGCGCAGACGCGCGTAACCTGCGATGAGGTCGGAATCTTCACCTGCGCCCATCGCGCGGCGAAACTCTTCACACTGCATCAGACCGGGATGATGCGAAACGATAGCGGCCCCGACGATACGCCCCATGTTGTCTCCTTAACGGTGGCTGAAGCTCGCGCGAAACGGCTTCCTGGGTATGACGACATCCTTGACGTCGCAAAAGAATTCAAAGCTCCAGTCCCCGCCTTCGCGGCCGATGCCGCTCCGTTTGATGCCCCCGAAAGGCGCTTCGAGATCTCGCACGCCGAAGCTATTGATCCAGATGAAACCGGTGCGCACGCGGTCCGCGACGGCGATCGCATGATCGGTCTCGCCGTAACACACGCCGCCGAGCCCATAGTCCGTGCCGTTCGCGAGCGCGACCACGCTGTCGTCGTCACTGAAGGTCTGAAGCGTCAGCACAGGACCGAACACCTCGTTCTGCACAATCTCGTCGTGCTGGCCGACGTTGGTCAGCATCGTGGGCTGGAAGTACTGCGCGCCGAACGCATGGCGGTCGCCGCCCCACAAGACGCGCGCGCCTGTCTCGACGGCACGCTGCACGAAGCCTTCGACCCGTTCCAGTTGTCGCGGATGGATGATGGGACCGATCTCGGTCGCCTCCTCGCGCGGATCGCCGATGACGAGGCGTTCGACATGGGCACGCATCTTCTCGACGAATGCATCCGCGACGCGTTCATGCACGAGAAAGCGCGTCCCGGCGAGGCAGACCTGCCCGGCGTTGCGATACATCAGCGCGCCCGTGGCCGCCGCGCCGTCGAGGTCGGCATCTTCGAGCACGATAAAGGGACTCTTGCCGCCGAGCTCAAGACTGCACGGCACGAGATTGGCTCCTGCCGCTTGCGCGATCCGCCGGGCGGTCGGCACGCTCCCGGTGAACGACACGCGTGCGATGCGCGGATCACCGACGAGCTTCGCGCCCGCGCGGCTTCCCGTGCCCTGCACGATGTTGAGCACGCCCGGTGGAAGGCCTGCGGCCTGCGCGGCGTCGGCCAGCAGCGAACAGGTGAGCGGCGCCCATTCAGGCGGTTTGAGAATGCAGGTGTTCCCTGCCGCGAGCGCGGGACCGAGCTTCCACGTGGACAGCAGCAGCGGCGAATTCCACGGCGTGATGATGACCACGACGCCCGCCGGATCGTGGCGAACGCGATGATGCGCCTGCTCCGTATCGATGGGCCGATTTTGCAGATCAAGCGCATGGTTGGCGAACCAGCGGATGTTGAGCATGGCGCGCGGCACGACGCCATGGCGCATGCGCGAAAGCAGAAGACCCGCGTCGGTGCTTTCCACGCGGCAGAAGTCGTCCGCGCGCTTGCCGATCTCGTCGGCGAACCGGTCGAGATAAACCTTGCGCTCGGCTGCGCTCAGCAACGACCATGCGGGAAACGCGGCGCGCGCGCTCTCGATGGCCGCTTCGACATGATCTTCGAGTCCTTCGCTAACGACGCCCAGCACGCGCTGATCGATGGGACTGCGCAATTCGAACGTTTCCGGCGACCCGACGCGCCGACCATCGATATAGTGATCGGGCGAAATCAATACCCCCGCTACTTCGATCTGTGAAGTGCTCATGTTCAATCCTTCGGTGAATTCAATATCCCGCGTGCTCCGACGCAGGCTCGTCGTCGGGTTTGAAGCGCGCAATCAGGGCGCGGGCGGCTTTTGCGAGCATCGTTGCGTCCACGCCAACCGCGACGAAGCGCGCGCCCATCGACACGTATGAGTCGGCGAGCGACTCTTCGGTCGCCAGGATGCCCGATGCCTTCTGTGCAGCGGCGATGCGCTCGAACGCATACGCGATCGCTTTCCGGACGTCAGGATGACCCGCGTTGCCGAGATGTCCGAGCGAAGCCGCGAGATCCGCGGGTCCGATGAACACGCCGTCGACGCCGTCCACCTGAGCGATCTCGTCGATGTTCGCGAGGCCGCGTTCGGTTTCCACCTGCACCAGCAGGCACATCTGTTCGTTTGCCGTGTGAAGGTAATCGCGTTCGCGGCCCCAGCGCGACGAACGTGCGAGTCCGCTACCCACGCCTCGTATGCCGGCGGGCGGATATCGCATTGCACGCACCAGCTCGCGAGCCTGTTCGGCGGTTTCGACCATCGGCACGAGCAAGGTCGTCGCGCCGATTTCGAGCACCTGCTTGATCAGCGACGTATCGCCCTCCGGGATGCGCACGACCGGATGCGACGGATAAGCTGCGATTGCCTGCAGGCTGCCGAGCATGGTGCGCAGATCATTAGGGCCGTGCTCTCCGTCGATGAGCAGCCAGTCGAAGCCCGCTGTCGCGCAGAGCTCGGCCGCATAGGGGTCGGCGAGGCCGAGCCACAAGCCGAACTGAACGCGCTTGCCGCGCAGCGCTGCCTTAAACGTGTTGGCGGTTCGATTCATCACACGAACCTGACCGAGATGGATCCCAGCGGGCCATAGTCCGCGTGGAAGGTGTCGCCGGCTGCGCAGGCCACCGGCCGCGTGAACGAACCGCCGAGCACGATCTCGCCCGCCGACAGCATTTCGCCGTGGGGTGCGAGCTTGTTGGCGAGCCAGGCGACGCCGTTGCCCGGATGCCCGAGCACGGCCGCGCCGAGACCGCTTTCTTCGATCACGCCGTTCTTGAAGAGCAATGCGCCTGCCCAGCGCCAGTCGACGTCGTTCGGCTTGCACGGCCTGCCGCCTATGACGATGCCCGCGTTCGCCGCGTTGTCGGCGATGGTGTCGCGTACCTGACGCGGAGCACGCGTATCGCGATCGAGCTGCTCGATGCGTGCGTCGATGAGTTCGAGCGCGGGCACCACGTAGTCGGTCGCGTTCAGCACGTCGAACAGCGAGACGTTCGGCCCTTTCAGGTCGCGGCCCAACACGAACGCGAATTCCACCTCGAAACGAGGCACGATGAAGCGACCGATATCGACCTCGCTGCCGTCACGCAGCAGCATGTGATCGAGCAACGTACCGTAGTCGGGTTCGGTGATCTGCGAGGCGAGTTGCATCGCGCGCGACGTGAGGCCGATCTTGTGCCCGATCACCGTGCGCCCCTGCGCCTTCTGCAGCGCAATCCACTCACGTTGAATTCCGTAACTGTCGTCGATAGACATGTCCGGATAGCGCCGGGTGAAATGGCGCAACTGCTTGCGGGTACGTTGCGCCTCGTCGAGTTCGCGAGCCAGCTCGCGATGGATGTCTGAGTCCAGCAATGTCGTCTCCTGGCCGCACCAGATGATGCTGGCGTCGTCGTTTTCTTGAGACTGAAGTGTGGGTCGCGAGCCGCCCGCAGACAAACAATGAATCCTCGACTTTCATCAAGCCGCGCTTGATAATGCGGCCATGTCGCTGACCAAATTCACCTTCCGCCAGATCGAGACCTTCGTCTGCGTCGCCGAGCTTCATAGCTTCGCGGGCGCCGCGCAGCGTCTGGGCATGACGCCGCAGGCAGTCAGCCAGCTCATCGCAGAACTCGAAAATATCCTGTCGTTTCGTCTGTTCGACCGTACGACGCGGCAGGTCAATCTGTCCACAGCCGGCAGAGACTTTCTGGCATCGGCGGAAACCATCCTGCGACATGTGAGGGAAGCGGAAAGCGCGGCGGACGACGTGCGCAATCGCGCCGCGGGCGTGGTGCGGATCGGCGCGCCGCTGGTGCTGGCCAGCACGGCGTTGCCTGCGGCCATCCGCGAGTATCGGGACAAGCGTCCGAAAGTCGTCGTGAGAGTGCGGGACTTGCCGGTCGACGCGCTGGTATCGGCCGTGTCGGTCGGCGACGTGGATCTCGCGATCGGGCCGGATCGCATCATCGATACCAGCGTCGTGCGCGAGGCGCTGTTCGACAGTTTATGGGTGCTGTGGTGTGCGAAAGATCACGCGCTGGCGCGCCGGAAGGTGCTGCGCTGGCGCGACCTGATGACGACGCCGCTCGTCGCCGCCGGGCGTGATCACGAGCACAGCGTTAGTCAGATGCGGCTCAGCACGCCGGAAGGCGAACGCGTAACGCCCATCGACGTGGTCGACAATATTTCGACCGCGCTTGGCATCGCCGCGCAAGGGCTGGCCGCGACGCTTGCACCGGCCTATGTCGGCGTGCTCGCGTCGGCTTTCGATATCGTGATGAAGCGCGTGGTGGATCCGGAAGTGCAGAGAAAGGTCTGTCTCTACCGCTCTTCCGTGCGTGCGGCTTCGCCGGCGGTAGAAGGGTTTGCGACGTTTCTCGGGCCGTGGATGGAAGCGTGGTCGAGACAGTTCGGCCACGCCCCGCGCACCAGATAAAACGATATCGCGCCCGGATCTCGCCCGGCGGGTTCAGCGAACGATGTCGAGCAAGGCCTGAACCGGATGCCGCAGTTGACGTCCCGCAAGACGTTTGACCTGACAGCGACAGGAATAGCCGGTCGCAAGCAGTTCGGCTTCGGTTACCAACGGCGCGGGCGCGCCGCTCACGTGCCGCGACCAGGACTGGTGGAAGATCGCCGCCGACATCTCGCGGTTGCGCGCCTCGTGTCCGTAGGTGCCCGACATGCCGCAACAACCGCTGGCCGGCATCGTCAGTATTGCTCCCGCTGCCTCGAACACCTCCGTCCACGACGCGGTCGCCTTCGGTGCGTTGGTGCGCTCCGTGCAGTGCGGCAGTAGACGGAACGCGTGCACGGCATGGCCCGACGATGCGCGCCGGCTCATCGCGTCGCGTAACCATTCCTGCGGAAGCAATACCTCCGGCATGGACTTCAAGCCATCGACCTTTCTGTATTCCTGCCGATAGACGAGTGTCATCGCGGGATCGATGCCGACGAGGGGAATACCTGTTGCTGCCAGGGCGCAAAGCCGTTCGGCGTTGCGCCGTGCGGCCCGTCCGAATGCTGCGAGAAAACCCTGGACGTGCAGCGGCTTGCCGTTGGGGCTATACGGTGCGATCAGCACGCGATAGCCGAGGCGCGCCGCCAGCTCGAGGAAGGCCGCGGCGACCGGCGTTTCGAAGTAACGGGTGAAGGCATCCTGCACCACGATGACGCTGTTGTCGCGCTCTGCCTGCGTCAGCGCCGCGATCCGCTCCGGGGTGGCCTCCTCGGCGCCCGCCCTGCGCACCGCCTGCTTCCACGATGCGAGGCTGAGCCGAGGGCAGTCCACGAGCCCGATCTTGTCTTCCAGCATTGCCCGCACCGGCCGGGTGTTCAAGATCCAGTTATAGGCGCGCCGTGCGCCCGGAACGGCGACCAGCCCAGGTACGGTGAATTCGAGCGACCCGATGAGATGATCGCGCAGCGGCCGAAGATAGCGTGTGTGATACATCGCGAGAAAGCGCGAACGAAATTCCGGCACGCTGACCTTGACCGGACACTGCCCCGTGCACGACTTGCACGACAGACACCCCGCCATTGCTTCGTAGACCTGATGTGAAAAATCGTCGTCGCCGCGCCGTTTCTGCAGCGTGTTGACAAGGCGTACCGGCAACGCCGCATTCGTGGCTGCGGCGCCGAGATCCACGTTCGCGTCCCCTTGCAGCCGCAGCCATTCGCGCATCAGCGACGCGCGACCCTTGGGCGAATGCACGCGCTGCCGCGTCGCCTTCCACGACGGACACATGGCATCGTCCGGGTCGAAGTTGTAGCAGGCACCATTGCCGTTGCAGTGCACGGCATCGGCGTTGGCCTGCCACACGCGTTCGTCGATACGACGGTCAACCTCGCCCCGCAGGGGTGTACGGTCGATCTTCAGGAGCGTTGCTGCCGTATTGGCGGGCGTTGCGATCTTTCCCGGGTTCATCTGGTTGTGCGGATCGAATGCGGCCTTGATCTGCTGCAAAGCCGGATAGAGCGGTCCGAAGTATTCGGGTACGTATTCGGAACGGATGCCCTTCCCATGCTCGCCCCACAGCAACCCGCCGTACTTGATCGTGAGCGCCGTCACGCCATCCGAGATGGGCCGGATCAGGGCAGCCTGTTTCGGATCGCGCATGTCGAGCGCGGGCCGGACATGCAGCACGCCCGCGTCGACGTGTCCAAACATGCCGTAGCGCAGCCCGAACCCGTCCAGCAGCGCGCGAAATTCGGCGATGTAATCGGCCAGATGTTCGGGAGGTACGGCCGTGTCTTCGACAAACGGTTGGGGGCGACTCTCGCCCTGCACATTCCCAAGCAGCCCGACCGCGCGCTTACGCATGGCATAGACGCGGTGAATATCTTGCTTGCCCTCGGCAACGGTGTAGCCGAGCCTTCGAACGCTCGTATCGGCCGCCAGATGATCAATGAAGGCAGCGACGCGCGCGCGCAGTGTCGCGTCATCGTCCCCGCTGAACTCGATCAGATTGATGCCTTGCGCGCCGCCTTCGACATCGACGTCGTCCGGAAAGAATGCTTCGACGCTGCGCCACACGATATCTTCACGCGCCAGTCGCAGCACCGTGGAGTCGACCGTTTCGATCGAGAGCGGCTCGTGCGTCATCAGCGCGCGCGCGTCACGAAGCGCATCCATGAAGCTGATATAGCGAACGTTGACGAGACACGCGTGCTTCGGAATCGGCAATACGTTCAGCGTCGCTTCGACTACGAAGCCGAGCGTGCCTTCCGAGCCGCAGAGCAGGCTGTTCAGGTCGAAGGCGCCCTGGTCCGTACGCAAATGCGCAAGGTCGTAGCCCGTGAGGCAGCGATTCAGCTTCGGGAAGTGCCGGGCGATGCGCCCGGCTTCGCGATCGTGAATGCCTCGCGCCGTGCGATACACGCGCCCGACCGCATCGTTGCGCGCGCACAGCGCATCGAGCGTTTCATCGTCGACCGGCACGCTCGTCAGCCGCTCCCCGCCGAGCAGCACGGTATCGAGTTCGAGCACGTGATCGCGCGTCTTGCCGTATGTGCAACTGCCCTGTCCGCTCGCGTCCGTGTTGATCATGCCGCCGATGGTGGCGCGATTCGAGGTCGACAGTTCGGGGGCGAAAAAGAGCCCGTGTCGTTCGAGTTCACGATTGAGCTGGTCCTTGACCACTCCCGCCTGCACCCGCGCCGTGCGGGCTTCCGGATCGATCGATATGACGCGGTTCATGTGCTTCGACATGTCCACGACGATGCCTTCGGTCAGCGACTGCCCGTTGGTTCCCGTCCCGCCGCCGCGGGGCGCTACCGCGACGCCGTGAAACCGTTCGTCGCTCAGCAGCTTCGCGATACGCATGACATCTTCCGCGTCGCGCGGAAAGACGACTG
The DNA here is from genome assembly GCF_034424375.1 of Paraburkholderia kururiensis. Lineage (NCBI taxonomy): Bacteria > Pseudomonadati > Pseudomonadota > Betaproteobacteria > Burkholderiales > Burkholderiaceae > Paraburkholderia > Paraburkholderia kururiensis. The sequence goes on from NZ_CP139965.1 coordinate 244,446, forward strand.
CTGCCGGATAGCGACGATAGATCGAGTTGTCCGTAGCCAGCACGGTGCGCGTCGCATGACTGGCGTCGATGTCGCCCGTGAATCCGCACGCTTTCAGATCACGCAGGAAGCGTGTCGTGCCCGGATTTGAGGTCTCCTCGACCTGCACTCGTGCAATCGCCATCTTTGTCATGCCTTTCGATCGTTGCTGCTTCTATCGTTGCGAAAGTTGATGTGTCAAGGTTGCCGTCGCCGAGGCGTCAGCCGCGACGCTCCCTCCCGCTTGCCCCGGTGACGAAGTGAGCGATGCGTCGAATGCGCGAAACCAACGTGACGAGTCGCCAGCGGTTACTGGCGAACTACCGTGGCGAACTACCGCGAATCTGCGCGGTCTTCTTTGGGCCAAATGAGAGACGCAGAGAGGGCTGTAGATAGGGCTCCAACTGTGTTGGAGCCAGGCACTTCAGGTCGAGGTCAAAACACCGGGCCTGTTTCCTTCACTGGTGCCCGAATCCATAGCTTTGACTCGCCTGCACACGACAATGACAATTGCCGCCGCGAGCAACAGCCATGCTGCGATCACGGCCATCCCCGGATTGGTGCTCCCCGTGTGATCTTTCATCCAGCCCATCATGGAAGGACTGACGAAGCCGGCCAGATTACCCAGGCAGTTGATCAAGGCAATGCCCGCCGCGGCGGCAGCACCATCGAGCATAGCGGTAGGAATGGCCCAAAAAACGGGCGCGAGACATGACAGTCCCATACACGCGATAGTAAGCGCGGTCAGCGCGAGGACCGTATTACCGGCGTAGAGTCCACAGCCAACCAGACCCAGCGCGCCCAACGCCGCCGGAACGGCGAAGTGGAAACGATGCTCGCGCCGCCTGTCGGCGCTTCGTCCCACCCACAACATCGCTACCACGCCGAAAGCATAAGGAATGGCTGAGAGCAGACTGATCTGCACCGGAGACGCAACGCCGGTTTGTCGAATGATCGTCGGGAGCCAGAAACCGAAACCGTACTGCCCCATCGAACTGCCGAAATAGACCAGTGCCAGCAACCAGACTCGGCCGCTCGTGAGCGCAGCACCGATCGAGTGCTTACTTTTCCCGGCATTGTCTTGTGCCAGCTGCGAGCGCAGCAACGCCTTCTGCGTGGGCGTCAACCATTTCGCCGATTCGATCCCGTCGTCCAGATATAACAGCGCTGCAATACCGACCAGAAGCGACGGAATCGATTCGACGATAAAGAGCCATTGCCATCCAGACAGACCGTGATAGCGATCGAGCGAGCTGAGGATCCAGCCGGACACAAGTCCGCCGAGCACGCCGGCGATCGGAATGGCCGTCATGAAGAGCGCAATGATGTGGCTACGCCGTTTGGCCGGATACCAGTACGTGAGGTAAAGGATGACGCCCGGAAAGAAGCCGGCTTCGGCGGCGCCGATCAAAAACCGAATGACATAGAACGACGTCGGCGAGTGCACCACGCTCATCGCGGCGGTCAGCAACGCCCAGGTCACCATGATGCGCGCGATCCATCGGCGCGCGCCGACGCGCAGCATGATGAGGTTGCTGGGAATTTCGCAAATGAAATACGCGACGAAGAACATGCCGGCGCCGAGGCCGTATATCTGCTCGCTCCAGCCCAGTTCCGAGACCATCTGAAGCTTCGCAAAGCTGATGTTGATGCGATCCAGGAACGCGATGACGAAGCATAGACACAGAAAGGGAAGTATGCGTCGTGTTACACGCGCGTAGGTGACCTCTTCGTCATCTAGCTGCGTAAGCGGTACCGACGGGGGATCGACGGGTGTCATGGCATGTCTCCAGGTTTTTTATGTTCATGCAGTTTGACTTCGGAGCATTGCGGCCACAAACGATCTTTTCTGTGTGGTTGTAAAGCCAAACTTGTTAATCGGCCTGCCTAGGATGCCGAAATTTCGAAACGTTTACGGCTGCCGTCGTTATACGTGCGAGGCTCCCCCGAGCTTCGGCACGCTTAGGCGTCGAAGCCGTAGAGCCGCGCCACACCACGCACAGCAGCCGTGCTCCCTGCGCCGATATAAACCGGGCATGGCCGTCATTCCGCACGGCGCCGCGAAACCCGGCCAGTTTCCGGGCGTGGCCTTGTCGTGCAGTACTCCGCGCGAATGGCAGGCAATGACTGCGGATTCAACCTGCTACGGTCCGATGCCGTCGACCGGCATCGGACCGTAGCAGGTGTTCCAACTCGAAGGCAATGTAGAGCAGTAACGCGGACCAAAAGAGACGTTGAAATTTCCGTGCGTCACAGCCGCCGTATACAGGCGTGACCTTACTTCGTCACACGGCCCGCATTCAGAATCCCCGTGGGGTCCAGCAGCGTCTTGAGTTTCCTCATCAATTCGATTTCTGGCTCTGAGCGGCTGTAATGCAGGAAAGGCGCCTTGATCACGCCGATACCATGTTCGGCGGAAATGCAACCCTGCGCTTCCTTCACGGTCGCATAGACCCGCTCTTCGACTTCCAGCAAGTCTGAAGCGGCCGCATACGGACCCGAAAGCACATGCAGGTTTCCGTCGCCGAGATGACCGAAGAACAGATGCGTCTGCTGCGGGAAGCGGGCGGCGAGGGAGGTTCGCACCGCTTCCACGAAGCGCTCCATCCTCTCCATCGGTATGCCGATGTCGAACGCCGCGTGAGGCTTGAGCTTCGACAGCAATTCGCCAACCGCCTCACGGTATGCCCATAACTGCTTCGCGTGTTCGATGGTTTGCGCAATGATCACGTCCTGAACGATGCCTTCCTCGAGCATCTGTTCGAGCGACCGTTCGAGCGCAAGCCGGTCGTCGTCGGCTTCGCCCAGTGTTTCGACGAGTACATACACGGGATACGCGTCGCCGAACGGCGCCTTCAAATGGGCGATATCCATCGCCGCACTCATGAAGTCCTGCCACATCAGTTCGAACGAAGAAAGACTTGCGAGGCGCGCGCGCAGGGACTTGAGAAGCCGCGCTGCATCGTCGAACGATGCGACCGCGCATAGCGCCGTATTCGCCGCCGAAGGCATGGGTTCCAGCTTGAGCACGAGACGCGTAATGACGCCCAGCGTGCCTTCGGACCCGATAAAGAGCTGCTTGAGATCGACGCCTGTCGTGTTCTTCGTGACACGGTTCATCATCGACAGCACGGTGCCGTCAGGTAGCGCGACTTCGAGTCCGAGAATCAGGTCGCGCATCGTGCCGAACCGGATCACGCGATTGCCGCCCGCATTCGTCGCCGCGTTGCCGCCGATCTGGCACGTGCCGCGCGCACCGAGATCGAGCGGAAAAAACCAGCCTTCCTCTTCGACGAACGTTTGCAACTGTTCGAGCGGCAGGCCGGCCTGCACGGTCAGCGTGCCGCCTATTCTGTCGAACGATTCGATCGCATTGACGCGCGCAAGCGACAGGGCCACCTCACCCGCTTGCGGCGTCGCGCCGCCCGCGAGACCCGTCAAGCCGCCCTGCACGACGACGGCTTGCCGATGCTGTGCCAGCACGCGCAATGCGCGCGCGACATCTTCTGGCGTGCGCGGCAGCAACGTCATCCGCGGCCGCATACGCGGCGCGTCGCTCCAGTCGCCTGCGTGCGCATCGGCAACGGAGGTATCGACCGACACGCAGTCCTCCCCCAGTGTTTCGACCAGCGCGAGGTGAAGCGCGTCCATATCCTGTGCATGCATGTTTCTGGGCTCCCACTCAGGCCGTCGCGTGTTCGATCTGTCCGCCGAAGCGGCCGGCAAAGCTCCCCGCGATCAACGCGATGAGCGCGACGCCCGCGAGGAAGATGCCAGGCGCGGTCAACGCGCCCGTGTGATGCAGCAGTTGCGTGACGACCAGCGGCGTCACGCCGGTAAAGATCACGGTTGCAAGATTGAGCGACAGCGCAATGCCGCTAAAACGCACGTTGGTCGGGAAGAGATCGGCGAGCAGATACGCGTACGCGCCGTTTACAAAGCCGCCGACGATGCCGATCACCGTAAAAGCAAGCAACGGATCGATCTCATGCGCAACCACCAGACGGTAGAACGGATAGCTGCCGAGCAGCATCACGAGCGATCCGGTGCGATGCCAATACCGCGAAGGTACCGAATCGCCGAGCCATGCGAAGAAAAGAAGCGAAACGGACATCGTTGCGATGCCGAGGTTCTGCCCGGCGCTGACTGCCGTGGGCGCGTAGTGCAGGACCGTCGTGAGGTACGACGGGAGCACCACGAAAAGCAGGCTGTTCGACGCATTCACGATTCCTGCCACCCCGACACCGATCGCGATCTGCTTCGGGTAATCGGTCAGCACCTTCCTGAACGGACGCTTGACCCTGTGGCTTCTGAGACGCTGATACTCGTTCGACTCTTCGAGCGACGTACGCAACCAGTACGAGATCAGTCCGATCACGCCGCCGAAGATGAACGCAATGCGCCAGCCGTACGTCAGCACATCCGCGGCATTGAGCAGCGAGTGCAGCGCGAGACTGATCAGCGTCGCAGTCAGCACACCGGAATTCAGGCAGAAGATTACGAGTCCGCTGACGAGGCTTGCGCGCGCTGGAATCTCTTCGACGACGTACGTGATCGAGCAGGGCAACTCGCCCGCGAGGAAAAAGCCTTGTGCGAGACGCAGCAGCACGAGCAGCACCGGCGCCATCACGCCGATCGATGCATAGCCCGGAATCAGCCCGATGCCGATCGTCGCCGCCGACATCGCCAGCACGGAGACAAGAAAGATTACGCGGCGCCCGAAGCGGTCGCCGAGACTGCTCAGCACGATGCCGCCCAACGGTCGCGACACGTAGCCGATCGCGAACACGCCGAACGTGCTGATCAGCGATGCGAGCGGATCGGTTGCGGGAAAGAACTGCCGCGCGATTTCACGCGCAAATACGCCATAGATGATGAAGTCGTAAATCTCCAGCGAGCCGCCGAGGCTTGCGAAAATTACCGTCTTCCACTTATGCCTGATCGCCGGCTGGTGGGGAACCGCCGCAACGTCTGCTGAGGCCATCGAGTTGTCTCCGTGTCATTTTTATCGGTATGTCTACGACCGGCACTATTCGACCGGTACGGGTGTCGCAGCGGGCGTGCCGGTTTTCAGCGCAGCGGCACGCCCGCCGAATGCTTCCACCAGTCTGTCCTGGTCGGCTTTCGCGGCGGCATCTGCTGCTTCGGGGTCGACCAGCGCGCGAAGCTGTCTTTCGAAATGCACCAGTACTTCGGCGTATTCGGGTAACGACGCGAGATCGCGTAGCTCTTCCGGGTCGTTCTTCACATCGAACAGTTCCGGCCGCATGCCGAGGTAATAGTGATACTTGTAGCGGCTATCCGCGAGCATATAGGCGGCACTTTCCGACCCCACCGCGTGATATTCGCTGAAGGCGACCCGCTCGGGCGCGTCGGGCGCACATGCGAGTTGCGCCAACGATTCGCCCGGACCGTCGATCGGCGCAGCATGACAGCCCGTAAGGTCCAGCAGCGTGTTCTGGATATCCACCAGCGAGACAGGCGTTTCGCTGACTCTCGCCGCAGGAATGCCGGGACCGGCGACGATCATCGGCACGCCCGTCGATTCCCGGTACATCAGGCATTTATTCCACATGCCGCGCTTGCCGAGATTGTCACCGTGGTCGCTGCTGTAGAGGATCGTCGTCGATTCGTCGAGGCCGTTCTCGCGCAACGCCGCGAGTATCTTGCCGACCTGCGCGTCCAGAAACGATACGAGCGCGTAATAGCACGCAACGGCGAGGCGCCGACGCTCGTCGCTGCCGATCGCGGCGTCGTGATCCATATGCCGCGCCTGTCGTTCGACCCACGGATGCCGCACATAGCCTGTCGAAGGATGCAGCGCCGGCAGGTCGATTTCGCGCGGATCGTAGAGATCGAGGTATTCCTGCGGCACGACGAGCGGAAAATGCGGCGCAACGAGGCCGACGAACAGTACCCAGGGCCCGGCGTCATCGGCGTGTTCGCCAAGCCAGCTGCACGCGGTATCGGCAACGCGCATGTCGAAGCGGTTGTAGTCGGACGTGCCCGCGCCGATCTTGTCGTAGAGCGGCGAGCGGCCCATCGTCCCAGGCATCGGATTGCGCACGGAGCCCCACACCTGGCCGATGCCGTCGAGAATATGCACGGCATGATGCTGCTTCCGGAAACCGACAGGCGACACTTCCGATTTGTAGTGCAGTTTGCCGATCGACTCTGTCAGCACGCCGCTCGCCGACAGATGCTGCGCCCAGCCGGGAAAACTGCCGTCGTAAGCGATGGCGTTGTCCCAGCAGCGGTTGTCATGAACATAGCGGCCCGTGGCAAGACTCGCGCGCGCCGGCACGCAGATCGGCGACGGCGTGTAGGCATTGCGAAAACGCGTGCCGCGCCGCGCGAGCGCGTCGAGCGCAGGGGTCTTGATGAGAGGGTGCCCGGCGCATCCCATCAGGTTGTGCTGATGTTCGTCGGACAGGATGAAAAGGACGTTTGTGGGTTTCATCGTGTGTCTGGACGGCTCATGTTTTCCATCGCAGCGTCTCCTGCGACCCATATTGGTCCAGGTGCGCATGAGGTGCAATTGACATTTTTTTCGAAGCGAATAACCATTGGTTATCCGTTTACCCTCAATCCAACACGCCAATGAATGCGATCGAGCGCTTTTTTCAGGCCGGGCTCAAACTCAGTCACCTGCGCCTCCTCACGATGTTCGACAGTCTCGGGCAGATCCGGCTCGTCGCCGAGAAGCTCAATGTCACACAACCCGCCGTGTCGAAGCAGCTAGCGGAGCTGGAAGCGGGCCTGGGTGTGCCGGTGCTGTCACGCGTCGGCAACAGGCTGTTCTTTACGCCCGTCGGCGAGACGCTGATGAAGCGCGCCCGCGAAGTGTTTCATCAGCTCGAGCAGGCGCGCTTCGAGATCGATGCGATGACGAGCGGCATCTCGGGCAAGATTTCCGTCGGCGCGGTCGCGACGGTGATGCCGGTGTTCGCCCCCGAAATTGTGAGCGAACTGAAGAAGCGCGCGCCGCATGTCAACGTGAGTTTCTACGAGGCCACCAGCGACCGCCTGTTTCCAATGCTTGCCGCGGGCGCACTCGACTTTGTTCTGAGCCGCACAGGACCACCGCGTGCTGAAGCGGCGCCGTTTGCCTCGCATGCCGTTCTGGATGATCCGATCGTCGTGGTTTGCGGGCGCGAGCATCCGCTCGCCGCGCGCCGCACGGTCGCCGCTGCCGATCTCGCCGGCCTGCCCTGGATACTTCCGCCCCGCGAAGCACCGACCTTCCTTGCACTGCAAACGTGGATGCATGAGCACGAACTCGAGTTTCCCGATGGGTGCGTGCAATCCATCTCTTTGCAAGCGAACGAAGCGATGATTGCCTCATATCCATTTCTTGCACTGATGCCAGTCGCAGTCGCACGGCAAGCGGTGAATCGCGAAAAGCTTGTCATCCTTCCGTTAGGCGGAACCTGCTTTCTGGAAACGGTGCAGCTCTTCTATAACCACACGTCTGCGAATCCTGTCTTACCCGTTGCGCTAAGTTGTATCGAGACCGCTGAAAAGCGGATCTCGTCGTTGTTGCTCACGTAGGTGTTGGCGGCCGCAATGCAAATGCTCATCGCGACGCCGTAGCATCTACAGGCAGATCGAGCGTTAAGGTGGTCATCGAGATCGGCGCTACGCTACCAGGTGATCCTGGACGAACCTTTTTGGAGAGCCCTCATGGCACTTCGGTCAGACAACATATCGACGTTTATCGAGATCGCTCAACACCTCTTCCGCTCTACGTCGTTGCCAGGCGCCGGGCGAAATGTCGCGGCACGCGTCTTCGAGCGACTGCGCGCTCCTTCAGACGACGAGATCCGGCATGGCGCACGATACCCCGCATGCGAGTGGCTCGACGCTGCACTCGCCACGGTGACGGCGCAAAGCGCCGAAATGGGCCCTGTCGCACGTGCCATAAAGGCCCTGGAACCGCAACTGGGATGGTCGCGCCGCACCTCCGGTTCACACGGCAGCCCGCGTTACATCGAGGATCATGTCCACGGGATGATTTGCGGCCCGGGTGGCGCCGAAAGCCGCTATGACGTTCAACTCGGTTTCTCGCTCATGGCGCCGAATACCCGCTACCCCGACCACAGCCATCCGCCGGAGGAGGCGTATGTACTGCTCACGCCCGGGGAATTTCGCCAGCAAGGCGGGGAATGGTTCGATCCGGGAATCGGCGGAGGGATTCACAATGCGCCGCATAACGTACATGCGATGAGATCCGGCGATACACCGTTCCTTGCCATCTGGAGCCTGCTGACGTAGCCGCGACTCAGCATGCCGCGCCCTTCCCGTCACCACCGTCCGGCTGCCCGGTACCAGGATCGACGCAAGAACGTGGAATTGCCGAGTGGTTAGTTCAACGGCGAGACAGACCTGCGAAGCATCAACCGCGAGGCGACGCTGCTACGCTTCTTGCGTTAGACCTGCACCGATGCCGCGGTACGGCTCTGCGTTCTCGCGACGCGGTACGCATGCGGCGATTCGCCAAACTCTTTTCTGAACTCGCGCCCCAGATGGGAGGCGTCCGAAAAACCGCAGGACGTCGCGATGTCTGCGACCGTACCGTCCGAGCTCGTCAGCAACCATGCGGCTGTCCGTATCCGGATCTGTCGGCCATACGCATTGGGAGACTTCCCCGTTTCAGCGAGAAAGAGGCGCTCGAGTTGGCGCGCGGACACGTCCAGCCTCCGCGCCAGTTCCGCGAGACTGAGTGGGCCTCCCACGTGTTGCTCCATGAGGAGGATGGCGCGCCTCACCTTGGGATGCGTGGCGGGCTCGAGGCCCGGCGGATAGGGTTGCGGCGCATTGCCCTTCTGCGCATCGTCCACGAGCAGGATACGAAGCGCTTTCTGCACGATGGTGGCTTCGACATGCCGCAGCAGGATGGCCGCCGCCACGTCGATCGACGCTCGGCCGCCCGAACACGTAATGCGCCGGCCGTCGATAACGAAGAGCCGGTCGGCGACAAGATTGCGCTCCTCGGCACGCGGAAATCGTTCGAGAAAGTCCCAGTAATGGAACCAGCTCACACAGGTCCGGTAGCCGTCCATCACGCCAGCTCGCATCAAGGCGAATGCCCCGGTGCAGATCCCGACCAGCGTCGCGGAAGTACGCGCGGCCGCGCGAATGAATTGCAGCGTCGCCTCGCCGGCCGACGGTCCGGAATGCAGCAGGCCGCCCACCACCACGACATAGTCGAAAGACTCCCCCTCTTCGTAGGTGGTCCACGGCGTAATCTGGATTCCGCAGCTGGCTCTAACTGGGACGAGCGATGGCCCCACGACAGTCCACGAACAGCGCACCGGGCGGCTCATGTCGCCTTCATCGCTTGCCAGTCTCAGAAGGTCGACGAATCCGGAAAACGCGGTCAGCGTGAAGTTCGGCAACAACACGATGCCGAAGCGGATTTTTCCGCCGGTGTCGGCCGCGGATTCAATTGAACGGGTGCACATGAGACAGTCTGAATTCCGATTCCGTTAACCGCTATTTCACGATCTCGGCTTCAGCCCCGTGCCACCCGCGCATCATCACGGCCACTTCTTCCAGGAGCCACTCCCGAAACTGCAGATACTCGGGCCGTAACTTCGCATTCTTGTGCGTAATCAGATAGTGATGCCGGTCGTGAAACACCAGCGACTCCTGAACCGGCCGGACGAGGCGCCCCTCCTCCACCTGACGATGCACCAGGTGATGCCAGCCGAGGAGCGTGCCCTCGCCCGCCTCCGCCTGAGCGACAAGCAACCGGTAGTCATTGCTCTCTAGATGCTCGTCGTCAACGAACCGGTCGGAGCCGTCGCTTTGCTGAAACCAGTTTCTCCACACGCGCCAATCGACATGCTCGCAGATCTGGGCTCGCCCGAGGAGCGACAGATTCAAGGTGGGATGCGCAAGCAGATCGAGCGGCTGCAAGGACCGGCCGTGGAAATGTCGCTCGCGAAACGAGGGACTGCAGACCGGGTAGACCACGTCGTCGAAGAGCGGCTCCACTTCGTATTCCGCCTCGCGCGGCGGATTTTTCGTAACGATGATGTCGGGCTCCATGAGCTCGTCGAGTTCCATGAAGTGCTCGGTGACCATCACGTGCAGCCGAATATCCGGAAACCGCCTGCGGAACGACGGCAGTCTGAACGACAACCACAACGCGGAGAACGTGTGCGACACGCAAATGGTCAACGCGTGCTTGTCGGAGCGCCGTACCGCCTCGGCCGCTTCCGCGATGTTCATGATCGAGAGGTACGACGCGTTGTAGAGAATGCGTCCGGCGTCGGTCAGCGCAATGTGTCGGCCAGTGCGTTCGAACAGGGCCACGTCGAGCGAGTCTTCGAGTTCCTTGATCTGCCGGCTGATGGCGGCCTGAGTCACGCACAGCACTTCGGCCGCCTGTGTGAAGCTTTCGTATCGCGCTGCGGTGACGAAGCATCTCAGCGCCCGTAGCGACGGCATCTGGGCGAGGAGCCTGTCGGCAAATAATGGCTTCTTTTGCATGGGTTCACCTTTCAAGCGCAAACGCGCGAATCCGGGGCGCGTGGAGGGCGCACAGCCGCATTATCCTGCGGCCATGCAGGAACCGCGCCTCCGATCGCGCCCCGAATCGCGCATGACTTCTACCGGGGAGTCTGCTGGCCATCCCGCCGGCTGGCAAGAGAGGTGAATCCCGGGAGCCGTGCGGCTTTCGCGCTTCGCCCCGCCGGCCTGGTCGAGCCCGTTAATCGAGCTTGAGCCAGGTGGTCTTCAGTTCGCAATACTGGTCGTGGGCGTAGATCGATTTGTCGCGGCCGCCGAAGCCCGATTGCTTGAACCCGCCGAACGGCGTCGACAGATCCCCTTCGCCGAAGCAGTTCACCGTGACCGTACCCGCCCGGATTCGCGCCGCAACCTTGTGCGCATGATTGACGTTGTCCGTCCACAGCGATGCGGCGAGTCCGTAGCACGTGTCGTTGGCAATCCGGACCGCGTCATCGATGTCGCTGTATTCGATGAAACAGGCTACCGGACCGAACACTTCTTCGCATGCGATGCTCATTTCGGGCGTCACGTTATCGAAGATGGTGGGTTCGACGAACCATCCGCCCGTTTCGGTGAGTGTTGCCTTGCCACCGCACACCACACGCGCCCCTTCCGCCTGCGCTTTCCCGATGTGGTGCAGCACTTTTTCATAATGCTGCTGTTCGATCAACGAGCCCAGCTTCACCTCGGGATCGAGCGGATCGCCGGTCTTCCAGCCTTTCAGCACCGCCTGAACCTTCTCCAGCAATTCGGCTTTCCTGCTGGCAGGCACGAGGATGCGCGAGCCCGCGCTGCAGTTCTCGCCCATGTTCCAGAACGCGGCGGCAACCGCATTCTCCGCAACGGGATCGAGATTCGCGACATCGGGCAGGATGACCTGCGGATTCTTGCCCCCGCATTCGAGTACGACACGCTTGAGATTCGTGTCGGCCGAATAGTGAAGGAAGCGCTTGCCGGTTTCGGTGGAACCGGTGAAGGCGACTAGATCGATATCCGCGTGACACCCGATAGCCTGCCCCGCCCCTTCGCCGAAGCCCGTCACGACGCTGAGAACCCCGGCCGGCACACCCGCTTGCGCGGCGAGCTCGGCAATGCGCAGCGTCGAGAGCGATGTCTGCTCGGCGGGTTTCACGATGACGCTGTTGCCGACGGAAAGCGCCGGGCCAATCTTCCAGGCCAGCATGAGCGCCGGAAAATTCCACGGCAACACCGCACCGACAACGCCGATCGGCACACGGGTGATCATGCTGACCACGCCCGGGCCGGAGGGCGACAGTGCGTCGTACCGTTTGTCGGTGGCTTCCGCGTGCCAGCGAATACACGCCGCCGACTCCGGAATGTCCAGGCCCAGGCATTCGCTGATCGGCTTGCCGGCCTCGAGCGCTTCGAGCAGGGCCAGTTCCTCGGCGTTGTCCTCGATCAGTTGCGCCAGACGAAGCAGCACGGATTTTCTCTGTGCGGGCGTGGCGTTCGACCAGACGCCGCTTTCGAATGCCGCTCTGGCCGCAACGACCGCGCGATCGACGTCTTTTGCATCGCACTTCGCGACGTTGGTCAGTACCTTGCCGGTCGAAGGGTTCAGCGTTCTGAACGTTTCATTCGAAAGCGCGGCGCACCGTTGCCCGGCAATGAACGCCCGGCCATCCAGCGGCAACGTTTCCGCCTTGTGCTTCCATTCCTGATAAGTCGTCATTGTCTTGTCCTCGAAAATTAAAGCTCGACGCCTGCCGTGAATTCCTTGACCCAGATCGCCGCGGACACCGCCACGTCCGCCAGGGGACGCGCGGGCAGCAAACGCGGATGCGGCTGGTTCAGAAGCTGATGAATAAGCGCGCTGGACTGCCCGAGGGCGTACTCGGCGATAAGCTTGCCCGCCGCCGACCCCCTGCTCAGACCCAGACCATTGCAGCCCACGGCCTCGAAGACACCGTCGTTGCGACGTCCGAACAGCGCTCCGCTATTGGCCGACAGACACAATGGCCCGCCCCAGGTGTATTCGAGCTCGACGTCCTTCAGCATCGGAAAACGCCGGTCGAAAGAACGTTGATGCAGGCTCTTCGCTTTGGCCAGATCGGCCGGGGACACTTCGAGACCGGGCCGGAACGCGAAGTGATTGCGTATGCAGATGCGGTCGGTGATCAGGCGACGAACGGTGGTACCCATGGGGTCGGCCGGGATCAGCGCCCAAGAGCGTGCGCCGCCCAGCTTTCCGACCTCGTCCGGGTTCATTACGCGCGTCATGGACGCAAACGTGTAAACGGGCAGCAGGCCGTTCGAATGTCCCGCGCCGAACGTCGCTGCGTAAGCGTTGGTACAGAGCACCACGCGCTTTGCCGTGATCGTGCCATGGGCGAACGTCAGCACTTTCGTGTTGCCGCAGTCTTCGATCGCCTTCACGGCGCTCATCTCGAAGACCTTCGTGTTGGGTGGCAAGGTCGCCGCGAGACCACGCATCAAGGCCGCGGGTTGGACTGTGCTGCACCCCGGCGTGAACAGTGCACCCTGGTAGAAGTCCGTGCCGGTCACAGCTTTGATCGCGGCCTTGTCGAGCCAGTCGAAGGGCTCGCCGATACGGCTCAACCCCTCGGCAAAATGAGCGAGCGCGGCCTGGCCCCGCCTGTTCACCGACGCGTGATATTTGCCGTCGTCCCGCCAGTCGCATTCGATGTTGTGCTGGCGCACGACCGAGCGCACATAGTCGATGCCATGGCGTTGCAGCCGCACGTCGGCCTTGTCCGCTTCGACGCTTCGCGAATAGCCTTCGCTGCTGATGTCGTGCGGCAAGTCCACGAAGAAACCGGAATTGCGGCCCGCCGTAGTGCGCCCGATGCGATCCGCCTCCACCAGCGCAACCGACGCGTTCGGCGCCAGTTCCGCCAGACGGCGGGCGGCACAGAGCCCCGTAATGCCGCCGCCAATGACGACCCAGTCGCATTCGTACGCGGACGATACCGTCTCAGCCTGCGCTGCCGGCGGCAAACTCTCCCACCAGCCGTTCACGCCATCCGGCGCGGGAAACCGCGCGAATTCCAGTTTCGAGGCCATGAAAATTACTGAGCGTTATGCAGGAGCGGATTGACGAGCTTTGCGAACGCGCTGCGCTCCTCCGCGGACAGCGCACCGAGCGGCGCACGGGCAACGCCGACCGGATTGCCGGCCAGCTCGCAGCCATAGCGAACGTACTGAATGAATTTGCCGCTGCGTTCGAGCAGTTCGAGCACGGGCAGCAATTGCGTCATGAGCTTGCGGCCCAACGCGAAGTTGCCCTGTCTGACGCATGCATCGAAGAGCGCCGTATGCGCTTCGGGCAGGAAATTCGACGCCCCGCCGACCCAGCTCTTCGCACCCCACGCGAAGAATTCCAGCGCCTGGTCGTCCATTCCGCAGCTGAGCACCAGCCGGTCCTTGAAGTGCGTGGCGAGGTGATGCAGATGCGAAACGTCGCCCGTGCTCTCCTTCATCGCAATGAAGTTCGGCCGCTCCAGCAGCGTCGCCAGCACGCCGTCGCTGATCTCCGTTCCCGTGCGGGCCGGGAAGTTGTAGAGCATGATCGGCATGTCGAGCGCGTCGTCCACCTTCAGCAGATGGTTGAGCAACTCTTGCTGGGTCGGCTGGACATAGTAGGGAGCCGCAACGAGCAATGCGTTCAGGCCCGCGCGTTTTGCCTCCTCGCCCAGGCGGATCACGTCCTTCGTCGTAGTGGCGTTGATGCCCGCGGTCAAATAGGCCTTGCCGCCTGCTGCACCGGCAACGGTGTTGAAGGTCCGTACCCGTTCGTCGAAACTCAATGCGTAGTATTCGCCCGTGGTTCCTCCCACGCCCAATCCGGAAACCCGGCCCGCAAGATCAGCGGCATGTTTGCCGAGCCGGTCATGGTCGATTTCGCCATCTGCCTTGAACGGTGTCACGAGCGGGGTATGTACGCCCTCGAAGCTCATTTCAATTTCCTCTCAGTAACCTTCAATGAGTGATCCAAACCATCGTTCCCAGGCGTCGCCGCTCAGACGAACGCTTCGGTATGGGAGTAGATGGGGAACTGGCTGCACAGATCTCTCACACGGCCGCGCACCGCGCGCTCCACGTGTTCGTCTCCGTTGGGCTCGCGTTCGAGCGCCGACAGAACGTCCAGAATCATTTCGCCAATCTGCTCGAACTGCGCACAGCCGAAGCCGCGCGTCGTGCCCGCCGGCGTACCGAGCCGGATACCGGAGGTCACCGTCGGGTTCTCGGTGTCGAACGGAATACCGTTCTTGTTGCACGTGATACCCGCCCGCTCCAGCGCCTTCTCGGCCTGCGTCCCCGTGAGCCGCTTCGTGCGAAGGTCCACGAGCAACAGGTGGTTGTCGGTACCGCTTGTCACGAGATTGAGTCCACCCGATTTCAGAACGTTGCCGAGCGCCTGAGCGTTACGCAGCACCTGCTCGATATAGGCCGTGAATTCCGGGCGCAGCGCTTCGCCGAACGCCACCGCCTTGCCCGCAATGACATGCATCAGCGGACCGCCCTGCAATCCGGGGAATACGGCCGAGTTAATCTTTTTGGCGATGTCGCCGTTGTTGGTGAGAATGAAGCCGCCGCGTGGCCCGCGCAGCGTCTTGTGCGTGGTGGACGTCACCACGTCCGCAAATGCGACCGGATTCGCGTGCTTGCCGGCCGCGACAATGCCGGCGATGTGCGCCATGTCGACCATCAGCATCGCCCCGACGCTGTCCGCAATATCGCGGAAGGCCGCAAAGTCCAGTTCACGCGGATAAGCCGAGTAGCCCGCGATGATCAGTTTCGGCCGATGCTCCTGCGCGAGCCTTCGGACATGGTCGTAGTCGATGCGGTACGTTTGCGGGCTCACGCCGTATTGGACCGCGTTGAACCACTTGCCGGACAGCGCCGGGCGCGCACCGTGCGTGAGGTGCCCGCCCGCGTCGAGCGACATCCCCATGACCGTATCGCCGGGCTTGACCAGCGCGAGCATGACCGCGCCGTTCGCCTGCGCGCCGGAATGCGGCTGCACGTTGGCGTATCCGGCCTCGAACAGCGCCTTCACACGGTCGATGGCCAGTGCCTCGATCCGGTCGACGTGTTCGCAGCCGCCGTAATAGCGCTTGCCGGGATAACCTTCCGCATACTTGTTGGTTAATACCGTACCTTGCGCTTCCATCACTGCCGACGAAACGATGTTCTCGGAAGCGATCAGTTCAATCTGGGTTTGCTGGCGACGCAACTCCAGAGCAATCTCCGATGCGATGACCGGGTCGCGGCTCTGAAGCTTTTCAGAGAAAAAACGCGAGCTTTCGTTCACTTGTCACTCCCGGAATTAGTCGTGTAAAGCGGGCTCCGCAGGACTGCGAAAATCATTGGAATGGCGGGCGTCCTTGTGCCCGCCGCAATACCGGCGCTCGCATGCGAATCAGGGCAACGTGCCGACCCGCGACGAGCGCTGCGGCTACTTATTGCTGTAACCACGCCTTCAGCTTGTCCGGATGCGCATCGACGAATTTCTTCGCCGCGCCCGCGTAGTCGTTCGTGTTGTTGCCGTCGAATTCGACCGCTTCGACGTCGGCCAGCGTCAACTTGAAATGCTTGAAGAAAACGTCGGCGCGGGGAAACTTGCCGGCGAACTGCTTCGACGCGAAGGCATGAATCTGCTCTTCGCCGCCCAGCGTGCCCTTCGGGTCCTTGAGGTAGCGCATCTTCCACTTCTGGAAGAGCCAGTGCGGGCTCCACACCGTCGCCACAATCCACTGGTTCGACTGGTAGGCACGCGACACGCCGGCGAGCATGCCGGCCTCGCTCGACGACTGCAGGTTGTAGCCCGCAAGGTTGTAGGCCTGAATCGTCTTTTCCGACGCCTGCATCAAGCCGCCGCCCGGCTCGATACCCTGGATGGTTCCGTTGAGCTTGCTCTTGACGTCGGGCTTGTTCAGATCGGAAATCGAAGAAATATCGGACTCGGGAACATAGGCCGGAACGGCCCAGCCGTTCCGGCCGCCGGTATAGATGATGCCGACGTCGTCCATGTCGTTCTTGTAGCGCGCGTAGTAAGTCGCATGCGTGACCGGCAGCCAGCCGCCCACCATGATGTCGAGATCGCCCCGCGCGACTCCCTGGTACTGAATGCCGATATCGGCCTGCACGAATTGCACCGGCTGCTTGAGATTCGTTTCGAGCACGTACTTCGCGACGTTGGCCACCGCCAGCACGTCGGCCCAGTTCGTCACCGCGATCTTGACCGGCTCCGCGGCCATCGCCGGCACACTGCCCATACTCGTGGCTGCAACCGTCGATATCGCCAGTTTCACGAGAAACGACTTCAGGAAACTGCGTTTCATGTTAGAACTCCTTATTGAATAGACTTCCATATGTTTGACGGATGCACCATGTAGCGTATCTGGTCCCCACCCGCTTCGACTTCTCCCGCTCACCCGACATGCCCGAATCCCGACCACCATCGACGCAGTCGCCCAACTCCCCCAACTAGGTACGCGCCGCGCCGCTCACGCCCGTTTTGGCCTTCCGCGTCACCACATTGGTTTTCTTCTTCGCCTTGACGCCAAACGTTTCGGTCAGACGATCCAGCACGATTGCAAGCAGCACGACACCCAGGCCGCCTTCGAAGCCGATCCCGATGTCGAGACGCTGAATGCCGCTCAGCACGTATTCGCCCAGGCCGCCTGCGCCGATCATCGAAGCGATCACGACCATGGAGAGCGCCATCATGATGGTCTGATTCACGCCGGCCATGATCGAAGGCAGCGCGTTCGGCAGCTGGATTTTCCAGAGCAGTTGCGCATCGGTGCTACCGAAGGACCGTCCTGCCTCGAGCAGCTCCTCACGAACCTGCCGGATACCGAGCGTCGTGAGACGCACCACCGGCGGCATCGCAAACACGACGGTGGCGATCACCGCGGGAACCCGGCCGAGGCCAAACAGGATGACGGCCGGAATCAGATAGACGAACGCCGGCATGGTTTGCATGAAGTCGAGCAACGAACGCAGAATCAGTTCGACTCGCCTGTTTCGCGCGCCCCAGATGCCGAGCGGCACACCGATGATCAGACTGAAGAACGTGGCGGCAATCACGAGCGCGAGCGTCGAGACGGTCTGCGTCCACAGACCCATGTAATGGATGGCCTGCAGTGCAAAGCCGACGAAGACGGCGAACACGACGCCGCGACGCCACAACGCGAGCGCCACGAGAACAACCAGCATGACCACGAACGGGACCGCAGCGAGCCCGTCTTCGAGCAGCTTGACGACGGTGCCCAGTGCAGCCGAAAACGCGTCGAAGGCGCCCCGGAAATGATGGAAGAGAAAGTTGACCGCGTCTTCCGCAAACTTGCCGATCATTGACGAGTTCATACCGCCCTCCGCTCCATAACGTGTCTGAGTATCGTTCTGCAGGACACCACACCGGCGAGTCTCCCGGCTGCGTCCACAACCGGAACGTCGTGCTCCTGGCCGAGGGCAATGGCCGCAAGCTCCTGCAGATCGGCGTCCAGCGAAACCGCCTTCAGACCAGGGAGCAACGCTTCGCGAATGGGACGTGTGCCGGCCTTGTGCAGCGACGCGGGCGTCACGCCGCCCTGGTAGCGGCCCGATTCGTCGCATACGTAGCCGCACTCGGCGCCGCTGTCGATAAGGTGATTGAGGTAACGCTCTGCCGGCGTCGCGACATCGCAGGCAATCAGCCCCCGCTCCACGCCGGTCAGCAAGCTGGAAGCCTTCAGGAATCGGGAAACGTCGACATGACGGAAAAAGTCCCGCACATAGTCGTCCGCCGGCGACTGGATGAGTTCGGCCGGCGTGCCGACCTGGATCAGGCAGCCGTCCTTCATGATGCCGATTCGGCCGCCAATCTTGATGGCCTCTTCGATGTCGTGCGAAATGAAGACGATGGTTCGCTGCTCCTCTTTCTGGAGCCGCAGCAATTCGCCCTGCATTTCGAATCGGATCAACGGGTCCAGTGCGGAAAACGCCTCGTCCATCAACAGCACAGAAGGGTTCACCGCCAACGCTCGGGCAAGGCCGACGCGTTGCTGCATGCCGCCCGACAGCTCGCCGGGCAGCAGCTTCTCGTACGAGTCGAGCCCGACTCGCGTGAGGGCAGCTCGCGCAATTTCATAGCGCTCGCTCTTCTTCATACCCGCCACTTCGAGCCCGTACGAAACGTTGTCGAGCACCGTTCGATTCGGCAGCAGAGCGAACGACTGGAACACCATCGCCATCTTCTTGCGGCGCACGTCCCTGAGTTCATCCGTCGACATGGGCGCAATGTCCCGGCCTTCGAGAATGACCTGTCCGGAAGTCGGCTCGATCAACCGGTTGAGCAGCCGAACGAGCGTCGACTTTCCCGAGCCCGAGAGGCCCATGATGACGAAGATCTCGCCCGCCTTCACGTTGAGACTGACGTTATTGACCGCGACCATGTTGCCGGTGCGCTTGAAAATTTCGTCTCGCCCCAGCCCCTGCTTGACCAATGCCGCAGCAACCTCGGGCTTCGAACCGAAGATTTTCGACAGGTTGTTCACCGTCAGAATATCGGTTCCCGATACGGCGACGGGCCGAGCCGCCGGACGCGCAGCGGCCGTGTCGATTGCACTTGACGGCATTAGATTGTCCGGCGCAAACGTCAGATTTTGGCTCATGCTGTATCCCAACTGACTAGTTCAGAAATTAAGGATTACGAACTGCTTTGCGGATAGAACTCGTGTGGCGATCCTGTGGGCTTCAACGCTTGCTTGCCTCAGCTGTATGAGATCTTCGCCAGCACGTGCCCGCCGAACACAGTCGTCACACCATTCGACCGGATGTTGCCGGATGTCTGCCCGGCGTCGAATAAAGATTCGAACAGATTGACGTCCGGCAGGCAGTTAATGCAGTGATTGGAGGGTATCAATCCAAATTGCCTCCTCCAGCTACATTTTCTGGGCCCTTTCCCATACCTTTGGTAATGCATGGGAAACCGCCAGCGGCAGGTCAGGCGTCAGGCGACGGGAAGAACGACCCGGAATGCCGATACTGGCGGGCTGTCCGGGCAATTTGGACCGGCAAGGCGAGCTGCCTTGTGCCGCGGGGACGAGCCGGTGGAAGCGGCCCGTCCCAGGGCAAATCCTTACGAAGACAGACCAGGGAAAACACCAGGAAACCGCGGCCTCACATGACGTCTTCCGGCCTTACGGGCAAGACGACGGCTCGTCTTGCCGAAGCCTGTCACAGCCGGTCGGTTTCGACGCTGCAGGTCGTGAGCTGCACGCACCGCTGATCGGCTCGCAGGACGTGCTGCTCGAGCTTGTGCTACGTGCGTCGATAAGTTGCTCGTCCGTGATAGCGCGATTGGTCAGAGTTCCAGCACCAGATCGGAGATAGGACGGCTACAGCAAATCAACACGCTGCATAGCTCAGCGCGTTCTCGTGCGGGCCTGTCTGAATTATTCCGCGTAGCGTTTCTCGGAACAGATCGGTGTACTCTTCGCAAAACTGCACGTACTTGTCAATGGCGACCACAGCCATGTGCGAACCTGCGGAATCGAAGGCTCGCTTCACAGCTTCCTGCCGCCGCTCGTGCTGCATCCTCTGCCCTGCAATCCGCAGCGACATCCATGCTGCCAGAGCTGCACCAGCAAATGAAGCTGCTGCCGTGATGATTACCGTCAACACGGCGCTGCCTGCTTTCGCTGTTCCTGCATTCGCGGCAACGACGCTCGCCGCGATGACCGCGGACGCCGTCATAGTTACCCCACTTCAGGTTGCGTTTTCCTAGGGAGGCGCGACCGCGCGGACACGGATCAAGGAGACCTTGCTAACCATTCCGAAGAATCCCGCGCATTGAAACCGAGCAGTTTCTCCAGCGCCCAAATGTTCTATCGTTGCCTGCGGATTACCTTGAGTAACGACGTCATCAGACGTGTAACCCTTAAACTCGATGGTCACGTCTGCGTCTTGACCACTGCGATTCGACACAGTGCCGATTACGTTGTTCATCGGCCCTACCTGATACGAGAGATTCATTTGGCGCGCGAGCTGATCATCGAAGATCGTCGCAGCAAAAGCGCTCCCGCCCGAAAGCGCCACAGTGGCCAACGCGACTCGCAAGACGCGCCAACTGATTCCGTCTTTCTTCTGTATTTTCAAACGTAGAGTGATCTTCTTTTCCTTGTACCGGCCTGGCCGACGTTTTCCGCCCCGTCATTGCGGCAGTTTCCGCAGTCGCTCTTGTGCCTCTATGCGCAAGGCATACAGCATTCCGAAAAGCTGCTCTGAATGGAAGCGAAACGTCGCATCCTCCAAACTTCCGCCTTCGGATAGCCATGTGCTACCCCGCTCTTCATATTCCCCCGCTGTATCGTCCTCGTACTTCTCGAACGGATAGCGGAGGCCATCAAAGTTTGCAGTCCAATCGGCGAAGACCTTATCGCGATCGGACAGCGCAGACGGTCCAATTCGCTCACCATGTTGATTTGCACGGAGACCTGACCCGGTGGGGATGCGGACAAAATCCTGGACTACTTTGGAGGTAGTCCATGTATTCATACGAAGACCGCGTTCGGGCGGTCGAGCTGTACCTGAAGCTCGGGAAGCGCGTCAAGGCAACAATCCGCCAGCTGGGTTACCCCACGAAGAATTCTCTCAAAGCATGGTGTGCGGAATCAGTCCGGCGTACACCTTCTTCCAGCGATAGAAGGTCTGTTCCGAAATACCCACGTGACGAATCAGCTCGGCCACTGGCATGCCCGCTTCGGCCTGCTTCAACACCGCCACAATCTGCTCGACACTGAAGCGTTTGCGTTTCATTGCACGGCTCCTTTCCCATCGAAAAGTCCGCCGAAAACTCGCTTACATCATGGCACTGTTTCCCCGGGGGCCGCTCAGTGTTGATTTGCCCCCGTTGCGAATATCACCGGTTTCTCAGCGTTCTCAACGGACAATCAGTTCGTTGCCATCACCGGCATCCGGCACAGGTTCTGAGCGCGGCGGGTGGAGCGGGCGTCGCTGTGGTGGCGCGCACGAACATGCGTGCGAGCGTCATCGCCGCTGCGCGCCCTTCTCCTGCGCCATAGCGAAATAACGCTGCGCCAATGCAACCCAATACCGGACGCCAACGGGAATGATGTCATCGTTGAAATCGTATTTCGGGTGATGCAGGCCGGGCGCAGCCATTCCCGTCGCGGCATTACCGATCAGCACGTACGCGCCGGGCCGCTCTTCCAGCATGAAACCGAAGTCTTCGGAGGTCATGTTCGGCGGGACGTCGCTATCAAGACAGGCCTCTCCAAACGTCTGCCGAATCACCGCTTCGCACAACGCCGTCTCGTCCGGCGTGTTGATCGTCGCGGGATAGTACTGAAAAAAAGTCACCTCGACCTGCGCGCCATAGGCCGAAGCCAGCCCCTCGCACATGCGCTCGATGTCCCGCTGCAATTGCTGCTGCAGCCCCGACGACAACGTGCGGATCGTTCCGCGCAGCTCGGCGCTGTCGGGAATGACGTTGTCCGTATCGCCCGCATGGAACATGCAGACGGAAATAACAGCGGGATCCGTTGGGTTCTTGTGCCGCGCGGCGATGGTCTGGCACTGCAGCACCATCGAACAGGCGAGCGGGATGGGATCGAGGCCCAGATGCGGCTGCGCCGCATGCGCCCCCTTGCCCGTTACCGTGATCCTGAATCGGGAGCCCGCGGCCATGATGGGGCCGGTGCGCAAACCAAACTGTCCCGCCGGCAAACCGGGCCAGTTGTGCATGCCAAATACCGCTTGCGTAGGGCATTGTTCGAACAACCCGTCATCGATCATCTTGCGCGCGCCGGCGCCGCCCTCTTCGCCTGGCTGAAACACGAAGTGAACGGTGCCTGGCAACTGCGGCAATTCCTTCAGGATGCGCGCCGCGCCCAGCAGCATCACTGTGTGCCCATCGTGCCCGCACGCATGCATGACGCCATCCGCACAAGATGCATGCGAGAAATTGTTGGCTTCCCGGATCGGCAGCGCGTCCAGATCGGCGCGCAGCACGATACCCCACTCGGCAGACGCGCCGGGCAGACTCGCGACCACACCCGTGCCGCCCAGCCCGCGCGAGACGGCATAGCCCAGGTCTTCAAGCTCGCGGGCAACCACGTCCGCCGTTCGGTGCTCTTCGAATCGCAACTCGGGATGGGCGTGCAGGTCACGCCGCAATTTAGCCCAATGTGCGTGATGCGTTTTCAACGAAGTCTCGGGAATCACGGAGGGTTCCAATCTCGGCACCTTTAGCAGGCAAATGGCTTCAATTCTGTACTGTGATCGCGCGAGGCGTGGGCGCTGCTTTAATCGTAGAACCCGAGGATCGACTTCACCTCCATGTACTCCTCCATACCTTCGATCCCATACTCGCGACCGTTCCCCGACTGCTTGTAGCCGCCAAACGGCGCCTGCGGGTCCCACGCCGGATAGTTCAGATGCACCTGGCCCGACTGGATGCGCGCAGCCACCGCACGCACGAGTGCCTTGTCCGTGCCCTGCACATGCGCGCCGAGCCCATACACCGTATCGTTCGCGATAGCGATTGCTTCTTCGACGGTATCGTAAGGAAGAATGGCGAGCACAGGACCAAAGATCTCCTGCTGGGCGATAGTCATGTCGGTGCGAACCTCGGAAAAGATCGTGGGCCGCGCATACAAGCCTCGGCTGAGTCCCGCGGGTCTTCCGGCGCCGCCCGTAATAAGCGTCGCTCCTTCGTCGATACCCGCGTCGATCATCTGCTGCACGCGGTCAAACTGCGCGCGGTTGGCCAGTGGTCCGTGCGTGGTGGCTTCGGCGAACGGGTCGCCGACAATCATCTGCTGCGTGGCTGCGAGGGCCAGTTCCTCGACGCGCTTCAGCGCGCCGCGCGGCACGATGAGCCGCGTGGGTGCGCTGCACGACTGGCCCATGTTGCGGAACGCGGCGGCAACGCCTGGCGCGATGGCGCGCGGCAGATCGGCATCGGGCAGCACAACGTTGGGTGACTTGCCGCCGAGCTCCTGCGCCACGCGCTTGACGGTGGGCGCCGCCGCCTGCGCAACCAGCACGCCCGCCCGTGTCGAGCCGGTGATCGAAACCATGTCGACCTGCGGATGCGACGAAAGCGATGTGCCCACTGCCGCGCCCGTTCCGTTCACCAGATTGAATACGCCTGCGGGAACGCCAGCGTCCGCCATCACTTCTGCAAAGAGCAGCGCGCTGAGCGGCGAGAGTTCGCTGGGTTTCAGGACCACGGTGCACCCTGCCGCGAGCGCCGGGCCCACCTTCGCGGTGATCTGATAAATGGGCCAGTTCCATGGCGTAATCAGCGCGCACACGCCGATGGGCTCGCGCACGATCGCGGTCGTTCCTCGCTGGGTTCGGAACGGATAGCTCGCCAGATTGTCGCGCGCGACCCGAATATGTTCGGCCGCAAACGGCACGTGCGCGCCACGGGCATAACTGATCGGCGCGCCCATTTCCGTGGCCAGTGCCGTGGCAAACAACTCCGCACGTTCGAGTACCAAGGCATGAACGCGGTCGAGCAAGGCCGCACGCTGTTGCGGCGACGTTACGGACCACGAAGCGAAGGCCCTGCGCGTGGCGCGTACTGCCCGGTCCACATCGCGTTCGTTTCCAGCAGTGAGCTCGCAGACCGTGTCTTCGGTAGACGGGCAAACCACGGCGATTCGGTCGGTGCCGTCGGGAACCGTCCATTCCCCGTCGGTGTAGAACCGATCCAGCCTTCCAGCTTGCATCAGGTGACGAACAGGTGAATTCATTGCAATGTGTCCTTGAGCCGGTACCAGGCGCCCACCAGCGGTAAAAACCATGGCTTGCCGAAATGACCGGGAATGGCAGGCCAGGCGAAGTCGTTCCACGGATTGAGGTCGGCGCGCCCGTCCATGATTTCCGCCATAAGCGTACCCATCAGCGTGGCCATGTGCGTACCGTGGCCGCTGTATCCCATCGAATAGTAGATGCCGTCTTTCTGCCCCGCGCGCGGCAGGCGGTCGGCCGTCATATCGACCATGCCGCCCCAGCAATAGTCGATGCGCACGTTTGCGAGTTCCGGAAACACTGTGGCCATTTGAGCGCACAAAATCAGTCCGCTCTTTTCGTCGGACGCAGGGTTCGACGTCGCGAAACGCGCGCGACCACCAAACAGCATCCGGTTGTCGGGCGTGACACGAAAAAAGTTGACGAAGTTTTTGGTATCGGTCGCCATCCGGCGAGTTGGCAGCAACCGGTCGAGCAGCTCTTGCGACAAAGGCTCGGTGACAATGATGAAAGCGCCGACCGGCACGATCCTGCGGCGAATCCAGCCGAATGGTCCCACCTGCGAGATACCGCTCGCGAGCAGCACCTGTGACGCGCGGATCGTTCCATGCGGGGTTCGTGCCACGTATGCGCCGCGAGCCTCGCGCTGCAAACCGAGAACCGGCGCATGTTCAAGGATGTGCGCGCCACGTGCCTGCGCAGCCTTCGCGAGGCCTCGAACATAGCGCCCGACGTGCATCCCCGCGCTCTTCTCCAGGATCAATCCGCCGTGATACCGGTTCGAACCGATCTCGCTACGAAGCTCGGCCTTCGTCACAACGCGCGTATCCGGGTCGACGCCCGCCGCGAGCAATGCCTGACTTCGCACCAGCTTGTCGTAATGCTCGGGCTTCGCTGCGAGCTTGAGTTTTCCTCTGCGCACGAAATCGCAATCGATCGACTCTTCCCGAACCAGCCGCTCGACCGTATCGACACCGGCGTCGAACGCGCGATACAACCGGTTGGCCAGTTCGGTGCCAATGCGCTGCGAGAGCGACGCGTAGTCCTGCGCAAAGCCGTTGTTGCACATGCCGCCATTGCGGCCCGACGCAGCCTGTCCCACGGTTCCTGCTTCACACACAATGACGCGCGCACCTTTCTTTGCCAGCGCCAATGCAGCTGCCGAGCCCGTGATTCCCCCGCCCACCACGACGACGTCGCATTCTCCACCGGCGATCTCGGGCGTGCTGCCGGCGAAGGGCTCGGAGGTATCCAGCCAGTAAGAACCCAGATGCATCACACACTCCCAAGCGGGCGCACAGGTGCTCAAACCCTGAACCGTGCGCACGAGCAGCAAAAGCGGTGCTTAAAAATCGGCGGCAAATTCGCGATTTCCGAGCCGCCGTTCGCAGCGCAAGCCTAAAGCATGGCCTGACTGACCAGCGCATACAACCGGCAGACCGGGTCGGGCGCTCCACGATGTTCAGTGGCTGATGCGTTCAGAACCATCTTCGGACAGGTGTCCACTCGCTTCAATCCCTGCCCGCTTAGCCAGTCCGTCAACCCTGTTTCAACAGGGACGTCGATACGAATGAACTCGCCCTCGCGTCCGCTCAACCAATAGCCGATCAGCGCCTTCGCGCGTGCATCGTCGTGCGAACGTAGCGCAACCACGGGTCCGATCACATGCCCTCGCCCAAAACGGCGCAGCACCGAGAATCCGACGATCTCGCCATCGCGCTCAAGCAACACGCTTTCGCCGTGCTGGAGCAACGCCATCAAGAGGGAACGACGCTCCAGACCGCAAGCGCGCGAGGCCAGTTCGATGAGGGAAGGGAAGTCGGCAGAGGTCCCCGCGCACAGCCGCTCGCCCTCCAGCAACGCGACTGGAAGAGCCTTGCTGACGTTCCCATGACATTGATCCAACCATCCGCACTCGCTGAAGCCAAGCTTTTCGTAGAGGGGACGACCGGCCAGCGTCGCATGCAGGAAGGTGACGCGCGATCCCAGCTCGTCGAGCACGGCCTTCATCAGTTCGCGGCCGATGCCCCGGCCCTGGTGCCGGGACGACACAATCACGTGCCCGAGAGAGGCCCGGTCCGCGCCGAACTTCCAGCACATCGCTGTGCCAATGACGACACCCTTTTCTTCAGCAACGAATCCCGTCGAGGTCTCAGCGGAGAATTGCCAGTCTTCCTGCCTGTATGGCCAGGCAAGCGCCATGGAAAGCGCGTGGGCCGCGGGCACATCGGCCGGGGTAAACGTTCGATACCGAATACCCGCCGTGGAAGACGGAAAGTTCGCAATTGATTCCCGTTTCATTTAATCTGCCCTGCCAAATATATTCGTTCAGCCACGAGTCGAATCGCCCACGCTAGATCGCCGCAACCGCTTCAATTTCGATCTTCAGACCGAAGTGCAATGCGGGAACCGGCACCACGGCGCGAGCGGGTCTCGCATCGCCAGCCCAGCGCGCATAGATCTCGTTGAAACGCGCCCAATGCTCGATGTCGACGATGTAGACACGAACCTGGGCGAGTTTCGTGACATCGCTGCCTGCACCGGCCAGTGCGCAAGCCAGGTTTGCCAGAACCTGCTCGGCCTGGGCTTCAAAAGACGCATCCGTGAGCTTTCGGCCGGTCGCGTCGATGGGAAGTTGCCCCGACACAAAAACCAGACCATTCGCGATCGAAACGTGACTGTAGTGGCCACCTGGCGTTGCGAGCCCAGCGGGATTCATTGTCTGGGGCCACTGCGCACCGTTTTCATGCTGATCCATGACGACCGCTCCACGTAGAAAGCACGCTGCCCACAGAGATGGCCACGTGAATGCGACCCACTATAGAAAAAAATATTTTTGTCGTGTTTAATCTCCAATGAATTGACCGTTAACGGACCCTTAATGCTCCAGCTGGAAGACATGCAGTTGCTCCGCGCGCTCGGCGTATCGCAATCGCTCGCGGCCGCGGCAAGGTTGTTGAACCTGACGCCGCCCGCGGTCACCGTACGCCTTCAGCGCATCGAAGAGCGTGTGGGCGTGAACCTCGCGACGCGCGCGGCCAGAGGCATCTCCCTCACCGACGAAGGCCACCGCCTGGTTCAGGAAGCAATCGAAATCCTGGAGCGGATCGAGTCCATTCCGTCCCGCGTTTCGGGAGAATCGGGCGGAGTAAGCGGGCATTTGCGCGTGGTGGCACCGTTCGGGTTCGGCAGGGAATATGTCGGGCCCCTCGTTCGAGACCTGTATCGCTCGCATCCGAATCTGGCGATCTCGCTGATCCTCGTCGAAAGTCCGCTCTCCGCCGCGGCGGGTGCGGACGTAGTCGTTTCCATCGGCCACATCAAAGGGTCTTCCTGGGTAGGCCATTTTCTGGCCCCGAACGACCGCTTCCTTTGCGCGAGCCCCGCGCTTGCGCGTAGCCTGTCGAAACTCAAGCATCCGTCCGAACTCGCACGACACCCCTATCTGACCTTGCGGGAGAACGACGAAGACGTGACCCGTCTGCGCTTCACTCAGCACGATGCAGCGGGCAAGCGCGTAAGCAAAGCCGTCACGGTCCGGTTGAACGGCGCATTGTCGTCGAACGACGGCACCGTGGTTCGCGACTGGGCCGTTGATGGCCTTGGCGTTGTCGCCCGATCCGAATGGGACTGCGCACGGCTGGTCGCAGACGGAAAACTGAAGCGGGTCTTGCCGGCGTGGCGCCTTGAACCCGCACCGATCATGGCGCTTACGCCCACACGTCAAGGCTTGACCATCCGCCAGCGGGTATTTCTGGAGGCCGCGAAGCAGGCGTTCCACCCGGTGCCCTGGCGGAATTGACCTGGCACGGAACATTGCCCTTCAATCCGCCTCCCTGCCGTTGAGCCGGCGTTCGCGCCGAACGCCGGCCGTCGGCTCTCGCACTAGAAATCCGCCACCTTGCCCCATGCGGAGTGGGCGAACCTGCTGGGCCGATACGGTACGGGGTCCACGATCGGCTCGGCACCCGTGGCGAGATCCGCAATCAGATGGCCTGCGCCAGGACTTATTCCGAAGCCGTGCCCTGAAAAACCCGCTGCCAGGATGAGTCCCGGTACGCCTGGCACCTCGCCGATTCCTGGCACGCCGTCCGGCGTGCTGTCGACGAAACCAGCCCAGGCATGCGCGATTCTGGCCTCGCGAAGCTCAGGCACAAGCTCGATCGCGCGGCGGTGCGTTTCGGCCACCGTCGCCCGATCGGGCTTCGGGTCCAGAATACGCACGCGCTCCATGGGTGTTGGCGCGTCGAGCCGCCACCGCTTCAGCATTTCATGACCGCCGCGAATACCTTCCAGCCCTCCCGGCAGAAGGTTGCGCCAGCGCCTCGCAAACATAGGCACGAAATGCGGAGCGAACCGCAGCAACTGAGGCGTCATATCCACGCGTGCCCGCCCGCTGATGGCCAGCGCGTAGCCTCCATCGCTGCGGCGAGTAATCGATACGCCTGAGGTGAATAGCGCATCCGGCACGCGACCTTCTACAGGCGACACACTGAGGATGGACTGGCGAATCGACGCCTGAGGAAAACGAATGCCAAGCTGGCGACAGAACGACGACGCCCACGCGCCACCCGCGAGCACAACCGTCTTCGTCTTGATGACGCCGACTTCGGTGACAACGCCCGCAACCCGCCCTCCCTCCAGCTCGATGCCGCGGGCCGCGCACTGTTGGGTGACGCTGCCGCCAAGATTCATGAGTGCGGCGGCCACGGCCGGCGCGGCCTTGCCGGGGTCGGCGGTGCCGT
Source organism: Paraburkholderia kururiensis (assembly GCF_034424375.1). Taxonomy (NCBI): domain Bacteria; kingdom Pseudomonadati; phylum Pseudomonadota; class Betaproteobacteria; order Burkholderiales; family Burkholderiaceae; genus Paraburkholderia; species Paraburkholderia kururiensis. Next base: position 273,479 of record NZ_CP139965.1, read on the forward strand.
CGCTGGGCGAGAAAACCCCGCCTTTCCAGACTCGGCCAGTCGCGCCGCCCCGCTGGGTGGCCTGCTGGCTATCGAGCATGTAGGTGGTCACCCCAGCGGTCTTTGCAAAGTCGCCCCAACTGGCCCAACGGGACAACTCGGCGTCGTCATTGCTGAGATACAGCAGCCCGCAGCGGCGAAAGCCGGTATCTTCGCCCGATTCGCGAGCGAATCGCTCCCACAGATCGAGACTCTTGCTGGCCATCGGCAATTCGCGAGCGTCACGGTTCTGCTGCCGGCACCAGCCCCAGTTGCGGCTTGACTGCTCGGCTCCAATCCTCCCCTTCTCTACCAGGGCGACTGAAACCCCGCGTTGAGCCAGGTAGTAGGCAGCAAAGACGCCGATCACGCCGCCGCCGATCACCACCACGTCGGCGGCGGCTGGCAGCGTGGGCGAAGTCTGTATGTGGCGCAGCGGAGGCGACATGATTTAATCTCGTTCGATTGAAGCGCGGACAGTTTGGATAACGTAAAACTTCGCCACGTGATCGCTGCTTTCCCATCCCATCGACGTACCGCGAGGCACAAAGAGCGCGTCGCCCGTGCCGAGCGACAGCACACTGCCATCAGGGGCAGCGAACCGCACGCTGCCGGCCAGAAGCTGCATGAATTCGTTCACGGGATGCGGGCGGACAATTCGATGGTAAGGCGTCGAATCCCACGTACCGGCGCGGTACTCTGCGCCCTCCTCGGTGAAGACGTTGTCGCTGCGGCATTGGGGGGCCGCGCCCAGCAGCAGCTCCGCGGGCAGCGATGAAGACGGCTTGAAGTCGGCGTCGGCGCGCAAGGGAAAAAGGCCGCGTCGCGTAGGGCTCTGGCAATCGGCCGCGCAGAATACGAAGCGTGCTCGGGACCCGGCACTCACCCGAAGTGCGGTCCCGCCTCCGATAACGGCGCCCTCCTGTGGGCCGAGCACTAACGGTGCCATTCCGGCCGCTTCCAGCGTGAGTTCGCCTTCCACGACCACGATGGTTTCAATGTGCGGAAAGCTCGGTACGTCAACCTCGCCAACGAAGTCGATACGACCTGCGACCATCGAGCCGGGCCCCTCCCATGCGATCTCCCGATACTGCGCGAATGGGTCGTTCCCACCGAATGCCTGTCTGCGGAACACGGTCGAACAAGGCGCTCCGTCGGCACGGTGCAATACGAATGCTGTGGTCACCTTTTCTCCTGTCGGCGGCATGGCTCATCGTTGTTGCGCGCCATTGTGCGACGCAAGCGTGTTCATGTGGTTAATTTTCGGACAAGCGGGGGTTAAACGCTAATTAATGAGAGGCCGAGCCAGCGCCTGTCCCATCGTTGTTCCTGGTCGAAAAGCGACGACTATCGGCATACCGAACGGGCCTCGACCACTCCATGCGATAGCGAAATGCTCGAATCTCGCGCCTCTGACGCAGCATCGTCTTCGACACATCGACATTCACGGATGCTTAATGGCTGGTTTATCAGTTGTTAAGCACAACTTCTCGACAAACTCCTATAGTGGCTTCTGCCTAGGCGCGATACCTGCATCCGACGTCGATCGCGCGAAGAATAGCCAGGAGTCGCACATGAATCTGGAGTCGTTGAACACCCCGGCCGCATTGATCGATGTCGCGCGCATGCAGCACAACATCGAGCGGATGCAGCAGCGCATGAATGCGCTCGGCGTAAGGTTCCGGCCGCACGTCAAGACAACCAAATGCGAACAGGTGGTCCAGGCGCAAATGAACGCCGGTGCGCGGGGTATCACCGTGTCCACACTCAAGGAAGCCGAACAGTTCTTTGCAAGCGGCATTCGCGACATCGTCTACGCCGTCGGCATCGCCCCGACGAAACTCCAGCAAGCACTGGCGCTACGCCGGCAAGGCTGCGACCTGAAGATCGTCGCCGATAGCGTCGCCTGTGCCGAAGCGATCGTCGCTTTCGGTCGCGAACACGAAGAAGCCTTCGAGGTCTGGATCGAAATCGACGTGGACGGCCATCGCTCAGGCATCGTGCCCGATGACGACACACTCCTTGATGTAGCAACAACACTCTGCAACGGCGGCGTGCATCTAGGTGGCGTGCTGGCCCATGCAGGGTCCAGCTACGACTACGATGCACATGATGCCCTCGTACACATCGCCGAACAGGAGCGTTCGGGTTGCGTGCGCGCCGCTGAGCGTCTGCGGGCCGCCGGACTGCGATGCGACGTGGTCAGCATCGGCTCGACACCCACCGCGCTGACCGCTGAGCATCTTGAAGGTGTCACCGAGGTTCGGGCAGGCGTTTATGTCATGTTCGATCTCGTCATGCACAACGTGGGCGTGAACGAGACATCCGAGATCGCGTTGAGCGTATTGACCACTGTGATCGGCCACCAGAAAGAGAAAGGCTGGGCCGTTGTCGACGCGGGCTGGATGGCAATGAGCCGCGACCGCGGCACGCAGCGCCAGAAGCGGGATTTCGGCTACGGACTCGTCTGTCATGAAGACGGTAGCGTGCTGGACGGATACCTGATGAGCGGCGCGAACCAGGAGCATGGCATCGTCTCACGATGCGGCGCACCCGATCACGAAATCGATCAGCGGTTCCCCATCGGAACACGTCTGCGAATCCTGCCCAACCATGCGTGCGCCACGGGCGCGCAACATCCCGCCTATCATGCCGTAGGTGCTGACGGACAGATCGAAACCTGGCCGCGGTTCTATGGCTGGTAACGAACGTCGGGATTGAAAGCGTCGATATGCGACGCGTCGATCGCGCCCGAAAGCCGTTGGACTGTTGATTTACTGAAATGGACCCGACGCCCCTTCGGGGAAGCGCGATACTGCTGAATGTCCTCTTAACGGGACCACATCGGGAGGTTCATCATGGAAATCGATATTCTCGGCATTGATCTTGCCAGGCACGTCTTCCAGCTTCACGGTGCTGAACGTAGCGGGCGCGCGGTGCATCGCTCCAAGGTCGGGCGTGGAGCATTGATCGAGACGGTTCAAAAGCTTCGCCCGCGAGTCATAGCAATGGAGGCTTGCAGTTCAGCCCATCATTGGGCGCGTCGCTTTACCGGCATGGGTATCGAGGTTCGCCTGTTAAGCCCTCAATATGTGACGCCGTTCGTGAAGACAAACAAGAACGACCGCAACGATGCGGAGGCAATCGCCGAAGCAGCCTCACGTCCGTCGATGCGCTTCGTTAGCGTTAAATCGGTCGAGCAGGAAGACATCCAGGCCGTGCATCGAATGCGTGCCGTCCTGGTACGCCAGCGCACCGCGGTCATCAACCAGATCAGAGGACTGCTGGCCGAGCGCGGCCTGATCGTCGCGCGCTCGGTGCAGGCTTTCAAACGAACCATCCCGACCTTATTGAGTAACGGGAGCTCCGAACTGACGACTTTCTGCCAGGCGCTGCTTACCGACATGCTGCAGCACCTGCAGGCGCTGGAAGCTCGGATTCAATGGCTGGAAGTGGCGATAAAAGACTTCGTAAAGAACTCGGCATTGTGCCGCAAGATTACTGCGGTCGAGGGTATCGGTCCGTTAACTGCGAGCGCCGTTGTTGGCGCTATCGGCGATGCCAAACAGTTTTCCAACGGGCGTCACCTTGCAGCGTGGCTCGGGCTAGTGCCCCATCAATATTCCTCGGGGGGCAAGGCCCGGTTGCAGGGCATCAGCAAGCGCGGCGATACCTATTTGCGAACTCTTCTGATCCACGGTACAAGGACCGTTTTGCAATACGCGTCTGGCAAGACCGACAAGCGCAGCCGATGGTTGCAGCAACTGATCGCCCGACGCGGCTACAACTGTGCGGCAGTAGCACTGCCCAACAAGAGCGCACGTATCCTTCAGGTCCTGCTGAGTACTGAAGCATCGTACAGGCCAGCCGTACCATGAACGCAGTACAGGTTTAGGTTCCCGCATCACCCAGCGCAGGTTTGCGTAGCTCTAGTACGTGATGACGAAATCGGTAGAACCAGCATCCTGAAACCTGTCTTCCGTGCCGGCCACGTAGTTCAAGCCGTTGATTTGCTCAGGACAAGGGTGCGCGGATCTCATCAAGGCTGCGGGCGTGCTTCGGCAACTGCCCACTAGCAAGCCGGATACATGCATGCAGACCATTTCCAATCATCGTCAAGAGCTTGCAAAGCGCGTCGGGTCCATACATGCACGGAAACCTGACCCGGCGGGGATGCGGACAAAATCCTGGACTACTTTGGAGGTAGTCCATGTATTCATACGAAGACCGCCTTCGGGCGGTCGAGCTGTACCTGAAACTCGGGAAGCGCATCAAGGCGACAATCCGCCAGTTGGGTTACCCGACGAAGAATTCTCTCAAGGCGTGGTGTGAAGAATTCGAGAAGAGTGGCGAGCTTCAGTTCCAGGGGTGGCGCGGCGGGTTTACGCCGTTCAGCACATAGTTGCCGATGTGAAAATATTTCCAGCGCACCGGATCGTGCAGCGTATGCACACGCGCATTGCGCCAGTAGCGGTCGAGGTTATGCTCCTGCAGCGTGGAGCGCGTGCCCGCCAGTTCGAACAGGCGGTTGGTGGCCTCGATCGCGACTTCGGTCGTGAGCACCTTGGCCTCCGCGGTCGCCAGGGCCGCCGCCGTCACGGTCTCGTCGCCGGGCCTGCGAAGCGCCTCGTCGATGTGATGACCGGCTCGTTCGAGCAGCGCTTCGGAGGCGTGAAGCCGCAATGCGAGCGTGCCGATCGCGGCGACCGTAAACGGATCCTCCGTCGCCTGCTCTTTCCCGCTATCGATCCATGCGCGGCTCTTCGTGCGCAGGAATGCCACCGTCTCGTCGAGCGCACCCTGGGCGATCCCCGCATCGATCGCGGCCTGGATGATCTGCGAAATCGGTCCGGCGGCGGTCGGCCGGTCGAATGCGTCGACCGGCACCACGCGGCTCTTCGCTACGCGCACGTTGTCGATGGTCACTGAGCCCGACGCCGTGATGCGCTGACCGAAGCTCGACCAGTCGTTGGTGACGGTGAGCCCCGGCGCGTCCCGATCGGCGAACACGAGAAAGCCCTTGCCCTGGGCATCGACCGCGACGATGGGCACGAGGTGCGCGAGCAGCGCGCCGGTCGTATAGAACTTCTTGCCGTTGACGACCACGTCGTTCCCGTCCTCGACCAGTCGCGTCTCGAACGCGGCGACGTTGCGGCTGTCCTTTTCCGAAAATGCGTTGCCGAAGCGGTAGCCATGCAGCACCAAGCCGAACAGTTCCTGCTTCTGCGCCTCGCTCGCATCCAGCGTGATGTGCGCCACGAGCGCGAGATGGTTCTGCGTGATCTGCGCGATGCTCGAATCGGCCGCCGCGATGAGGCGAATGACCTCAGCGACGGTCGCATACGACACGTCTGCGCCGCCGTAGGCGCGCGGCACCGTGATACCCCACAGGCCGGATTGCGAGTACGCATCGACTTCTTCGATTGGCAGCCACCCTTCCCGGTCGCGCTGCGACGCCTCGCGCGCGAATTCGACGGCGAGACGCCGGGCCGTCGCGATCGCCTCGGCGTCGTCGCGAATCACGTGCGCGGGCACACTGGGGCGCGGACGGGCCGCGAACGGCTCGGGCGAATTCACGCGCGGACGGGCCGCATTCTTCTGTTCCTGACTATGTTCGCTCATGATATGCAATCCTGAAAGATTGAAAAAACGTTCTATCCGTTGCTGCACAACCCGCCGGCCTGCCCGGCCTCACGCCCCCGCCGCGGCTGCCAGCTTCTTTCCGAGGTAAATGTCGCGCAATGTCTCGTTGCGCAGCAGGTCCTGCGCGGCACCCTCGAGTACCACCTTGCCGGTCTCCAGCACATAGCCGTAGTGCGCGTGCTTCAATGCCAGCGGTATGTTCTGCTCCGCCACCAGAAAGCTCACGTGCTCCTTCTCGTTGAGCTGGCTGACGATGTCGAAAATTTCCCCGACGATCAGCGGAGCCAGCCCCATCGAAGGCTCGTCGAGCAACACGAGGGACGGTTCCGTCATCAACGCCCGGCCGATGGCGATCATCTGCTGCTCGCCGCCGGACGTGTAGCCCGCCTGGACCGCGCGCTTCGTCTTGAGGCGGGGAAACCAGGCATAAACGCGTTCCAGACGCGCCTTCAGTTGCTGCCGCCCCGGACGCCGCAGGAATCCGCCGCTGCTCAGATTCTCTTCAACGGTGAGATGCGCAAACACATGACGCCCCTCCAGCACGTGCGCGATGCCATCGCGCACCCGCAGGTTCGGCGCGGTCTGCGTGCAGGACTGCCCCTGAAAGACAATGCCGCCGCGGCTCACTTGAGCCCGATCGGCCTGCACGAGACCGGAAATCGCCTTCAGCGTCGTGCTCTTGCCCGCGCCGTTGGCGCCGAGCAGGGCGATCACGCCGCCGCGCGGCACCGCCAGCGACACGCCGCTGACAGCCAGAATCGAGCCGTCGTAGATGACCTCGATGTTCTCGACGCGCAGCAGTTCCTCTGCGGCGCGATCGTCCGTTGGGGGCAGGGCCCGTTCGTCGGCGGCGCTCATCTCACGACTCCTTGCTGCAATCGCGGGGGGTAATGCCCTTTTCCTTCGCATAGGCGGCCGACTTCACCTTGATGAGCGGCCACAGCAGCTTGCGGTCCGCCTGCACCCAGTCACTCACCACGTTCCACTTCTGCCCGTCCCATTGCTGTACCTTCACGGCACCGCCGCCTTCATGGTCGGCGCAGGAGAGCTTGAGGTTCTGCAACAACCCGTAGGCACCGTCCTGCTTGAGCTTCGCGTCGTCGAGATCGAGATGCTCGAGGCCCCATTGCCCTTCCTCGCCCGTGATCGGACGCTTGCCGAACTTCGCCTGCGCCGTGCGAATGGCCTCCACCTCGATCACCGCATCCGCAAGGCCCGAGTTGTAGTAGACGCTACCGAAGTTCTTCGTGTCGCGTAGATCGCTTTTGCCGGTATCGATGATGTATTTCTTCAGGCGCCGGTGGATCTCGAAGCTGGCGCCCGCCGGATAGGGCGTCAGCGCGAGATAGCCTTTCGCCGCGTCGCCTGCCGGACGCACGTCCTCTTCCGAACTCGCCCAGACGTCGCCGATGATGCGGTTCGCCGGGAAGCCGAAGCGCTCGGCGGTGCGAATCGCAACCGGCGAGGACACGCCCCACGTGCGCAGGAAAACCCAGTCAGGCTTGATCTGGTGGATTTGCCGCCACTGCGCCGATTGCTCGCTGCCCGGGTCGGCGAACGGAATCTGGATGTTCTCGAAACCGTACTGCTTCGCCAGCAGCTTGAGCGGCTCGATGGTCTCGCGGCCATAGGCCGAATCGTGATACAGCGTCACGATCTTCTTGCCCTTGAGCTTGTCGAGGCCGCCCTCCTTGCTGGCGATGTAGTTGACCACCGCCGAGGCTTCGCTATAGAACGTCAGGACCACCGGGAAGATATAGGGGAACACGCTGCCGTCGGCGGCCTCGGTCCGGCCATACGCGAGCGTGACCTGTGGAATGTGGTCCTGGAGCGCGCGGTCGGCCAGCGCATAGGCAGCCGGCGCGCCGTTCGGGTAATAGAGCGGCACCGGCGCCCCGTTGAGACCGTGCTTGAAGCGCTCGTAGCATTCCACGCCCTTCTCGGCGGTCCACTCCGTCTCGCATTCCTGCCAGACGATCTTGACGCCGTTGATCCCGCCTTCCACCTCGTTGATGTAGCGCAGATAGTCGATGCGGCCGGCCCAGATCTGCGCGCCCACGGCGGCGTACGGGCCCACGCGGTAACTGGCGATGGGCAGGAACTGCTTGCCGGAGTCGGGGCCGGGCGTCGTCGTCAGCGCCGCCGCGCCGACGGCAAAGCCGAGCGCCAATACGGAGGTCAGCGTCAGTTTGAGAACTGCACGAGTTGTGAACATGATCTTGTAATGGGTGTAGATGAAGTGATACGCGTGTCGTGCGGCGCCGCCTCCTCATGAAGCGGCGCCGGTCTTCTGAACAGCGAAGCCGGAACTCAGTTGTCCTTAGACGGATCGCGGCGCGTAATGCCTTTTTCCTTCGCGTACGCATTGGCCTTGGACTCGATCAGCGGCTGCAGCAGCGCATGGTCCGCCGAAATCCAGCCGGTTTTCACGACCCACTTCTGGCCGTCCCATTGCTCGATACGCGCCGCGCCGCCGCCCTCGTGATCGGTCGGCGTGATACGGATCGGCTGCAGCAGGCCATAGAAGCCGATCTGCTTCAGGCGCGCGTCGTCGATGACGAGATGCTCGAAGGCCCAGCGTCCTTGCTCGCCGTTGAGCGGATGGGCGCCGAACTTCCTGTAGCCCGTGCGCAGCGCTTCCACGGCCAGCGCGGCGTTGACGAGACCGATGTTGTAGTAGACCGAGCCGAAGAACTTCGGATCGCGCAGATCGCTCTTGCCGGTGTCGAGAATGTATTTGCGCAGCTGCTTGTGGATTTCGAAATCCGCGCCGCCCGGATACGGCGCCAGCGCCTGATAACCCCTGGCCGCATCCCCGGCGGGAATCACGTCGGCCTCGGAACCGGCCCACACGTCGCCGATGATGTGGTCGGCGGGAATCCCGAAGCGCGCCGCCGTCTTGAGCGCGACCGGCGTGGAGACGCCCCAGGTGCGCAGGAACACCCAGTCGGGCTTGATTTCGCGCACGCGGCGCCATTGCGCCGACTGCTCGTTGCCGGGATCGGCCACCGGAATCTGAATGTTCTCGAAACCGTACTTCTGCGCGAGCAGCGCGATGGCCGGCTGGGTTTCGCGACCGTAGGCGGAATCGTGATAGACCGTCACGATCTTCTTGCCCTTCAGCTTGTCGAACCCGCCTTCACGCTGCGCGATGTAGTTGATGCCGACCGAAGCCTGGCTGTAGTAGTTGAACAGCAGCGGGAACGCGTACGGGAACACGGTGCCGTCCGTCGACTCAGTGCGCCCGCCGGCGGGATCGATCAGTGGAATCCTGTCGGCCGCGGCGCGCTCGATCAACGCATAGGTGGCCGGCGTGCCGTGCGTGAAGAAGAACGCGAGCGGCGAGCCGTTCTTGCCGTTCTTGACCCGCTCGTAGACCTCCACGGTGCGATCGGGGCTCCACTCGGTTTCGAACTCCTCGTAGTCGATCTTGATGCCGTCGATGCCGCCCTGGACGTCGTTGATATAGCGGAAGTAATCGCGTTCGCCGGCCCACCAGAGCGTCCCGCTGGATGCATAGGGTCCCACGCGATAGGTCGGCAGCGGCACGTACTGCGTGGCGGCGCCGCTGGCCGCCGCCGCGCCGAAGCCAAGGCTCGCGGCCGCGAACAACATCAGAACAGTTTTAGAAAACAGGTGCGCCATATAACGACATCCTCGTAACGTAGAGAGTGGGGAGAATCAGAAGCGCAGCGGCCACACGAGCAACCGGGCGCGCAATGTATGCAGAAGACGGGCAATGCCTTCCGGTTCCTTGACCAGGAAACCAATGATCAGTAACCCGAATATTATTTTCTGGATGTTCTGTAACAGTCCGTCGTCCACCCGCCCCTGGAACAGGGCATGGGAAGCGAGGTCGAGCGCCAGCGGCAACAGGCTGATGAAAGCCGCGCCAATGAAGCTGCCCGTAAGGCTCCCGAGCCCGCCGATGATGACGATGAAGAGGATCTGGAACGAGCGCGACAGCCCGAAGCTCTGAACGCCGGCCGAGCCCAGATAGACGAACACCCACAACGCGCCCGCGATGCCGAGGTAAAACGAGCTGACCGCGAACGCCAGCACCTTGTTGCTGTTCACGCGGATGCCGACGACCGACGCCGCGGTATCCATGTCGCGGATCGCCATCCAGTTTCGACCGGTCTGGCTGCGCGTCACGTTCCATGCAATCCATGTCAGCAGCGTCACCGTCAGCAGGACGAGGTAATACTTGTCCAGCGGGCTCACCACGTTCCATCCGAACACGGTCAGACGTGGCGCCGAGATCGTCCCCGACGAGCCGTAGTTGTAGAACCACGGAAACTTCAGGAACAGCCACTCGAGGAAAAACTGTGCGGCGAGGCTCGTGACCATCAGGTAGAAGCCCTTGATCTTCGCGCTCGGCAGGCCGAAGACGGCGCCCACCAGCGCCGCCACCAGTCCGCCGAGCAGCAGTGCGAGCGGAAAGCCAAGGTTGGCGCGGATCAGGAATGCGTACGTGACGAACGCACCCACCGCCATGAAGCCGCCCGAGCCGAGCGAGGTCTGCCCGGCGTAGCCGGTCAGCAGGTTCAGGCCGAGGCCCGCCAGCGCCAGCACGAGGAACGGCACGAGGACGGCATTGAGCCAGTATTCGTTGCCGAGCCACGGCACGATGACGAAGGCCAGCACCAGCAGCAACGCCAGCGCGCCGCGGCCGGAGATCGGGTCCTTGAACAGCCGGGTCGCGGCATACCGCTGGCGGGCGGAAAGTGTCGTATCGGTCATGAGAGTCCTTCGTTCAAACCCGCTCGATGGTCCGCTCGCCGAAGATGCCGGCGGGACGCACGAACAGGAACGCCAGGGCGAGGAAATAGGCGAACCAGGCCGTGATGCCGCCGCCGACGTAGGGACCGATATAGGTCTCGGCCAGGTTCTCCGAGGCGCCGACGATCAGGCCGCCGACAATCGCCCCGCCGATCGATGTGAAGCCGCCGATGATCAACACGGGCAGCGCCTTGAGCACCACGAGCGAGAGCGAGAACTGCACGCCCTGGCGCGCGCCCCACAGCAGACCCGCCACGAGGCCGACCACGCCGGCCACCGACCAGACGATCTGCCAGATGCGGTTCAGGTTGATGCCGATCGACAGCGCGGCGCGCGTGTCGTCGGCCACGGCCCGCAACGAGACGCCGATGCGCGTGCGCTCGAACAGCAATGCCAGCACGACCACCAGCACGCCGGCGGTCACGGCGGCGACCAGATCGAACTGGCTGATCATCACGCCGCCGACGAAGATCGGCACGTCGTCGATGCCGAGGTTCAGCGCATGCACGTCGGCGCCCAGCGCGCCCTGCGCCGCGCCCTCCACCACGTAGGACAAGCCGAGCGTGGCCATGAACAGCGTCATCGGACTGCGGTTGGTGAGCGGCCGCAGCACGAAGCGGTCGATCAGGACTGCCAGCACGATCAGCGCGACGATCGTGAGCAGCAGCGCGACCGCGAACGGCACGCCCTTCTCCAGCAGCGTGACGAAGAGCAGCGCGGAAAACAGCAGGATCGAACCCTGCGCGAAGTTGAACACGCCGCTCGCCTTGTAGATCAGCACGTACCCGATCGCGACCAGCGAATACATCGTGCCGGACAGCAAACCGCCGATCAGGGTTTCGAGGAAAAAACTCATCGACTTGCGCTCCGCTCAGTGCACCGTACCGAGGTACGCTGCGATCACTTCCGGGTTGTCCTGCACCTCGGCGGGCGTGCCGTCGCCGACCTTGCGGCCGTAATCGAGCACGACGACGTGATCGGAGAGGCTCATGATCACGCCGACGTCGTGCTCGATCAGCACCACGGTCACGCCGAGATCGCGGTTGATGTCGGCAATGAACCGGCTCATCTCCTGCTTCTCGTCGGCGTTCATGCCGGCCATCGGCTCGTCCAGCAGCAGCAGCCGCGGCGACGACACGAGCGCCCGCCCCAGCTCCACGCGCTTCTGCACGCCGTAGGGCAGGTTCCCGACAGGCGTATGGCGATACGTCTGCAGTTCGAGGAATTCCAGCACCGCCTCGCTGCGTGCGAGAAAATCGGCGGCCTCGCGCCTCGCCCGCGGCAAACGCAGCGCCTGTTCGAGGAAGGTGGCGTGCGAATGGCGCGACAGCCCGGCCAGCACGTTGTCGCGCACGCTCATCTTCTTGAACAGCGCGTTGTTCTGGAACGTGCGGCCGATGCCGCGCTTCGCCGCAGCGAACGGATGCAGGCGCCGGAAGTGTTCGTTCTCGTAGTGGATCTCGCCGGAGTCGGGCGTATAGACGCCGTTGAGCACGTTCAGCAGCGAACTCTTGCCCGCGCCGTTGGGCCCGATCAGCGCGCAGATTTCGCCGCGCCGCACCGCGAACGAGAGCTGCGTAAGCGCCTGCACACCAAGGAACGACAGCGAGATGTCGCGGACTTCGAGGATGACGTCGGGCGGCGCGGCGTTGAGCTCGTGCGTCATGCCGCCCCCTCGTGCGGCTGGCCGGCCGCCGGCACGGCGGCCTCGAGCACCCCGCGTACCTCGCGGCCGCCGCGCGGCAAGCCATGCAGAGCGTCCACGCGGCCCAGCAGCCAACGCGAGAACAACCCGCCCGGCCGCTCGGCCGCGCGATCCGTCAAGGCACGCGACCAGCTGCCCGCCGCGGCGAGGCGTTCGTGCAATTGCGCCTCCAGCCGCTCGAGATGCGCGGGCGAAGCCAGCAGCCGATCCGGCTGGACCTCATGACGATCCCGCGTGGACGAAGCGCCGACCTCGGGCGAGGCCAGCACGTCGCCGTCTTCCAGCCAGCACGCCAGCACCTGTTCCAGCCCGCCGGGCCATTCGGTGCCCTCTTCCACCCACGACACCCGCTGATGCCGCAGCGCGTGCCGCAACCCGGTCCGCGCATGAAACGCGCTGTCGCTGCCGGCCGGACCGGCCAGTGCATCGAGCGCGACGAGTTGCCATGCACCGCCGTGGTGGGCCACCGACTGGGCCGAATAGAGCGTCGCCGGCCCCGGCGGCGCGTATCCGCTGGCAAGCCACGCCGAAACGGTCTTCCTGTCCTGCACGAACGCATGGGTCGGCGCGGCCGCCTCGAGCGCGCGGCGCAGCGTATCCGCATGCGCGTTGCGATCCACGCTGACCACCGCCGCTCCGGCTGCGTGGGCGGCCAGCGCGATCAGGATCAGATCCGGTTCCAGCGCGCCGCTCACCGCGAGACGCGAGCCCGAGCCTGGACCTGGCCGCTGCAATTCGAGGCCCTGCCGCAGCTGCGCCACCCTTTGCGGCACGTCCTCCCAGCGCAACGCGCCCCACTGGCCGCGCTGCTTGTGCAGCAGCGCGAGCGCCTGCGGCCGCGTTTGCGCCCAATGAGCGATGCGTGCCTCCAGGTCCGCCGGAAATCGCACGGTGGCCGCGTCGGGTAACGCATCGACGGTCATCAAAACGGCGTCATCCATGTCTCGTTCCCTCAAACCGGCACGACTTGCTCTTGCTTGAGCTTGACGCGCTCGATGTCGCGATAGCCCGCAGCCGGGTGCGATTGCCCCAGATACGGCCCTTCGCCGAACAGCTTCTCGCGCAGCGTGCCCGGCCGGTACGCGGTGGGATAGACGCCGCGACGCTGCAACTCGGGCACGAGGTAATGCACGACGTCCTCGAAAGTCTCGTGCGCCACCGCGTAGGCGAGGTTGAAGCCGTCGACGTCGGTTTCCTCGGCCCATTCCTGGAGGATGTCGGCCACCGTCGAAGGCGAGCCCACGAACACTGGCCCGAGTCCGCCAATGCCGCCCCAGCGGGCCAGTTCGTCGATCGTCCAGGCCTTGTCGCCGTTCGCGAGGTGTTCGACCGCCGAGATGATCGCGTTGGTCTCCACGTGCTTGACGAGATCGGTGGGGGCGTACTGGCCGAAGTCGATACCGGTCCAGCCCGACATCAGCACGAGCGCGCCGTCGTACGACACGTAGCGCTTGTATTCCTCGAACTTCGCCTGCGCCTTCTCGTCCGTTTCGTCGACGATCAGCGTGACAAGCGCATAGGTGAGGACCTTGCGCGGATCGCGTCCCACCTCGGCCGCGCGACGGCGAATGTCGGCCACGTACTCGCGCAGCGTCGCGCGCAGCGGCGTAGACACGAACACGCATTCGGCATGCTGCGCGGCAAACGCCTTGCCCGCACCCGACGCGCCGGCCTGGTACAGCACCGGCGTGCGCTGCGGCGACGGCTCGCACAGGTGATAGCCGGGCACGTCGAAATAGCGGCCCTTATGGCCGATCTCGTGGACCTTCTCCGGGTGCGCGAAGATGCGGCGTTCGCGGTCGCGCACCACGGCGCCGTCTTCCCAACTGCCCTCGAACAGCTTGTAGAGCACTTCGACGTACTCGTTCGCGATCTCGTAGCGGTTGTTATGGACCGCGAGGCCGCTCTGACCGACGTTCTTCGCGCCGCTCTCCAGATACGACGTGACGATGTTCCAGCCCACCCGTCCCTTCGTGTGGTGATCGGCCGTCGACAGCCGGCGCGCGAACGTATACGGATGCTCAAACGACGTGGACGCGGTGATGCCGATGCCCAGGTGCTCGGTGGCCAGCGCGATCGGTGCGGCGAGCTGCAGCGGGTCGTTGACGGGGATCTGCACGCCCTGCTGGAGCGCGTGATAGAGGCTGCCGCGATAGACGTCGTAATAGCCGATCACGTCCGCGATGAAGATGCCGTCGAAGATGCCTTTTTCGAGCAGCTTCGCGAGATCGGTCCAGTATTCGAGATCCTTGTATTGCCACGAGCGATCGCGCGGATGGGCCCACAGGCCCGGCGACTGGTGGCCGACACAGTTCATCTCGAATGCGTTGAAACGGATGGTCTTGCTCATGCTGGGGACTCCCCGGTGCGTACAGGACCGCTGCCGGAACGATCGCCGCAATCCGGGTTCGTAGCGGGTTCAGCGTGGCCTGTGGGTGACGTCATCTGGATAGTCGACGAAAAGCCGCAGCCATCACCTTTGCTGCGGCTGGGTAAAAATCGCTTTGCACCTGAAACGCGAAATTCAATCAATATATTTCGCAATGAAAACCAATAACTATTTCTTTATAAAATATGAAGCGACATGAAAACAGCACAATCGCTGCTATGGCATTTATGCCGCTGCTTGCTGGAGTGTCGATTCACGCTGTGCTCATCGATGCTGGTAATGACCAAAGCGCCCTATAAAGCGATTTGCATGCCAATTGGCTAATTCGGCTCGCTGTCGGATTGAAACGGGTATTCACGCGTACTCGCCGGCAATGCATTGCAATTCGAATGGGGCCGGGAAAAAGATGAATGGTGCATATGCAGCAGCATAGAAGCAGCCCCCTGCTGCCAGGCCAGCAACCCGCAAGGGTTCTGTTGCATCAAGGCGTTCGGCTATCGGTGACGCGCGCGGCCAGTGGGCGAGCGTTGCGCTCATGGAAGAGATCGTCGAGGGATTGAGCGAGTTCGTCGGCTTCGATGAAGGTGGCGCATGTCCGGCAACACCGCCTTGACATCTCAGCCAGGACGGGCGCTAGCGATACGGTGCATGTATGCCGCGATCTGCGAGCGGAAGGATCCGTCGCGTGCACCGGAGACTTCTCTTTCGGCACACGCAAGCGCAATCGCCAGGACAATCACAGCGACAATCGCACGACGCGATGATTGCCCGCCTTCACCGCGGCGGCTTCGTTGAATCAATGACCGGTATTTCATGGATACTCGGGAATTCCGTTTGCCGAAGCGGCGCGACGAATCAAACGAGCGAATGGAGGCCATGGCTCCTCCGCGCAGCAGGGTTACTGCAACGAAACGCCATCGAAGCGATGACTGCCGAGCGGCGAAAAGACGAGTCCGTCGACCCGCTTCGAAGCCGGCAGCGAAACGATGGAGTGCGCGATGGGCGTAAACGGCACCTGCTGCTTGAAGATGATCTGCGCCTGCTCGTAGAGCGACGTCCGTTCCGCGACATTCGTGTCCGAGCGCGCCTTCTCGATCAGCGAATTGAATGAAGGATCGCACCACTTCGACACATTGCTTCCGTGCACAGCCTCGCAGCCGAGCAGCGCACCCAGCCAGTTGTCGGGGTCACCGTTGTCGCCCGACCAGCCATAGAGCAGCGCGTCGTGTTCGCCGCCCTGCTTTGCGCGCCGATTGTATTCGCCCCACTCGTAGCTCACGATTTTCGCGCGCACGCCGATCTTCGCCCAGTCCTGCTGGATGAGTTGCGCCATGAGCTGCGCGTTCGGATTGTAGGGCCGCTGCACGGGCATCGCCCATAGCGTCAACTCGAAGCCGTCGGGTAGCCCCGCCTGCGCGAGCAGTGCGCGCGCCTTCGCCGGGTCGTATGGAGCATCCCTGAGCGTCGTGTTGTACGACCATTGAGCGGGCGGCATCGGGTTCGTCGCAATCTTCGCATTGCCTGCGAACACGGCCTGAATGATGGCGGGCTTGTCGATCGCCATGTCAAGCGCCTCGCGCACCTTCACGCGATCGAGTGGCGGATGCTGCGTGTTGTATGCAACGAAGCCAACGTTGAACCCGACACCCGATACGATCTTCAGCTTCGGATTGCGCTTGATGGTGTCCAGATCCGTCGGACGCGGAAACACCGACACCTGGCACTCGCCGCTCTCGAGCTTCTGGATGCGCACCTTGGGGTCGGGTGTGATGGCAAAGACGAGGTGTGCAAGCTTGACGTCCTCAGGCCGCCAATAGTCGGGATTCGCGTCGTAACGGATCGCCGCATCTTTCTGGTACGAGCGGAACACGAACGGCCCGGTACCCACGGGCAACTGGTTGATGTCGGCCTCGCGGTGTGCCGCGCTCAGTTGCGCTGCGTACTCGGCAGAGAGAATCGACGCAAAGCTCATCGCGAGATTACCCACAAAAATGACGTCCGGTGTCTTGAGATCGAAGCGCACCGTATAGTCATCCAGTTTCTCGATGCGCTCGATGTTCTTGTCAAAGCCCAGATCGGTAAAGTACGGAAAGCTCGTGGGATATGCCTTGCGAAAGGGTTGCTGAGGATCCAGCATGCGATTGAACGTGAACAGCACGTCATCAGCATTGAAATCCCGTGCAGGGCGGAACCAGGCCGTAGTCTGGAACTTCACGCCGTGACGCAGGTGAAATGTGTGGACGCGCTGATCCGGCGAACTGTCCCAGCTCGTGGCGAGTCCGGGCGTGAGGTCAAGGGTGCCGTTGCGAAACTGGACCAGCTCGTTGTACACCGTATTCGTGCTTGCGTCGAAATCCGTACTCGTGGTGTGCTGCCCAGGATCAAAGCCGGCGGGGCTGCCCTCGCTGCAAAACACGAGCGTGCCGGCTGAAGCCGCGTGAGCGGCAGCGCCCACCACGGTGATACAGGAAATGAACGCTGCGCAGAGCAGCTTACCGAGGCGCATGAGCGGGGCGCATAAGCGATGCGCCCGAATGACGGAGTGGCATGGTGGAGTCCCGCATGGTGGAGTCCCGAATAGACCGGACGATTCTCCTGGCACAGCCGGTCGGGCGCCACCAACTTATTCGAACAACGAAAGTCGTCGCGGTTCTAAGGCGCTTGCCCGTGCGGCTATGGCTTGACGAACCTGAGTGTCATCCGATCCGACTCACCAATTGCGGCATAGCGATCCCGGTCAGCATCGCCGCCAGCGTAGGTCGGCGGCAGCGACCATACGCCATGCGGATAGTCCTTCGTATCCCGCGCATTCGCGTTAATCTCGCTACGCGCCACCAGTACGAAACCCGCGGCCTGCGCATGTTCGATCACGAAGGCTTCCGTCACGTAGCCCGTATCGATCATTTGCTGCAAGGACGCGCCGGGCCGGGCGCGATGCTCTTCCACGCCGAGTTCCCCACCGCGCTTCAGCGCGCCATAAAACGCGCGGAAATTCGCATCGAGCTGACCATCCTTGATCCAGTTGTGGATGTTGCGGAAAGTGAGCACGCGGTCGAAGCGCTCGTGCGCGTCGAAGCCTGAAAATGCGCCTGCGTGCAATCGACCAACGACGACGTTCCCATAGATGGCGGGGTCGCCGGCCAGCTTGCGAAGATAGGCGTCGTCGGTCGCGCGCTCTTCGAGATCCGGCGCACCCGCCGGGCCGAGATATTGCGCCTCGTACAGATGGCCGGTGTCGTGCAGCCACGGCGCAAGAATGTCTGTGTACCAACCGCCGCCCGGCGCGATCTCCAGCACCGTTTGCGACGGACCCAGTTCGAAGAACTCCAGCGTTTGTTTCGGGTGGCGATAAACGTCGCGTGCTCTCGCCTTCTCGCTGCGTTGAGCGCCATCGATGGCGGCATCAAGGGAACGCGCAGCGGCAGGACGCGCTTGCGCTTCATGCGCAACAGGCTGCAAAGCAGACGGCGAAGTGGTGGTGCAGCCCGTTATCGTCAGCGCGATCAACGTCGTAACAACGGAGAGTGCGCGCGGCAACGCGGCGTTTGCCGGCGTGCGGCGGTCGTTGAATCGATTCATGGGCTGCGATCCGGATTTCAGATAGGAGAGACGATACCCGCTTTACCGGTCGCATGCCGATTTCTGGCAAGCAACTGCCAGGCGGCTTCGCTATCTGACGCCAGCCCGATGTCACTTCATGAAGCGCTCGTGTGTGACGAGACAAACACGCGGAGTCCGGCATTGAATGGAGCGGCGGCTCGTTCGACCACGTGCTGGGGTTCGTGCGACGCGTTCTCGCGGGAGAGCACATCGCGCGCGCTTGCGAACCCAATGCGGCCCAATGCGAACCGAAAAAACACACGCTGCCGTGACGCATGTTCCTTGAGCGATAGCACGTGATCCTGGTTTGACTGCGACTCACAGGCCGGCGCGTCCAACCTTTGCCGGCGTGCCTGACGCCGCATCACCATCTTCCTTTCGAAGCGTAATAACGATATCGCCATTTACTGGTTGGGGACGGAACGGCGCGCCCGTATGATCGCCGCTCGGAGGTAACGAGACGATGATCCGCATTCTTGACGGCGGCATGGGCCGCGAGCTATTGCGCATGGGTGCGCCGTTCAAACAACCCGAATGGTCGGCGCTGGCGCTGATCGAAGCGCCCCGCTACGTACGCGCCGCCCACGAGGCATTCGTACGCGCGGGCGCCGATGTCGTGACGACCAACTCCTACGCCGTCGTGCCGTTCCATATTGGCGAGGAGCGCTTTGCGCTGCATGGGCTGGAACTCGCCGACCGCGCGGGCCGGCTCGCGCGCGAAGCGGTCGCCAACAGCGTGCGCCCCGTGCAGGTTGCGGGCTCCTTGCCGCCGCTATTCGGCTCCTATCGCCCCGATCTGTTCGACGCCGGGCGCGCCGCGCCGCTGCTCGATACGCTCATCCGCGGGCTCGCGCCGTACGTCGATCTGTGGCTCGGCGAAACGCTCGGCTCGACAGCCGAAGCGCGCGCGATCCGCACCGCATTGGGCGACGACGCGCGACCGCTCTGGCTCTCCTTCACGCTCGACGACACTGAGGACGTGCCTGCGATTGCCGCGGGCCACGCACCCGCCCGGCTGCGCTCGGGCGAAAACGTGAGCGCCGCGGTCGATACCGCGCGTGCGTTGAACGCGCAGGCGCTGCTCTTCAATTGCAGCCAGGCCGAAATCATGAAAGCCGCCGTACTCGAAGCGCGCGAACACGCGGGCGCGGCGCTCGAGCTCGGTGTCTACGCCAATGCGTTCGAACCCGAGCGTCAGCGCGGCGCCGCGAACGCCGGATTGAGCGCGCTGCGCGGCGATCTCGAACCCGATGGCTACCTCGCCTTCGCCCGCGAATGGGCCGCTGCGGGTGCATCGCTGATCGGCGGTTGTTGCGGTATCGGCCCCGAGCATATCCAACGTCTCGCCGAAGCGCTGCGCGAAACGGTGCAGTGACCAGCGACCAACCCGCAGTCAGCGCGGGTATCGCCAATCGATGAGCACGCCATGAAGCCGCAATGACCACGTTAAGCACGTTCAGCGCGGCCTTCGACCCGACTCTTTCACTTCTCTTCTAGCTGTCTATGTCGAACGATACGGATACGTTTGCGCCGGCCCACGCGTCACGCCGCCGCTTCCTGCAACTGACCGGCGGCGGCCTCGCCGCCGGCGCGGCCGCCGCGCTAGTGCCCTTGAGCGCGCGCGCGGCCGACACACCTAAACGCGGTGGACACCTGATTCTCGGCATAGACACGGCATCGAGTTCCGACCGCATCGACCCGGCGTTCTACTTCGAAGAGTACATGTACAACGTCGGGCGCCAGATCTTCAATACGCTGACCGATCTCAACGACGACGGCACGCTGCGCCCGGGCCTCGCGACCCGTTGGGAAAGCCGGCAAGGCGCGACGGTCTGGGTGTTCAAGCTGCGCCAGGGCGTGCAATTCCACAACGGCAAGACGCTCGAACCCGCCGACGTCATCTACTCGCTGAATCACCATCGCACGAAGGACTCGCAATCCGCCGCGAAGAGCTATCTCGATCCGGTGCGCGATATCGCCGTCACTGGGCCGAACGAACTCACGTTCCGCCTCGCCACACCGAACGTCGATTTCCCGTGGCTGCTCGGCGACGTCCACTTCGGCATTACGCCGGCGGGTGCGGATTTCGACAAGGGCATCGGCACGGGCGCCTTCGTGCTCGAACGTTTCCAGCCCGGCGTACGCACGCTCACGCGCCGCAATCCGAACTACTGGGACAGCTCGCGCGGCTTTGTCGACTCGGTCGAGACCGTGGCCTACAACGACAGTGCCGCGCGGGTAGCCGCGCTGCTGAGCGGCTCCGTGCATTTGATCAATCGCGTCGAACCGCGCGTCACGAAGCGCCTCGAAAATACGCCGAACATCGTCATCCATCGCGCGCGTGACACGCAGAATATTCTGTTTCCGATGCTCGCCGACACGGCGCCCTACACCAGCAACGACCTGCGCACGGCGCTCAAGTACGCGATCGACCGCGAGCAATTGCGCAACTCGCTGCTGAGCGGCCATGGCTCGGTCTCGAACGACAATCCGCTGTTTCCGTCGAACCGTTTCTATACGAACGACATTCCGAAGCACGCCTACGACCCCGACAAGGCGCGGTTCTACTGGAAGAAAGCGGGCGTGAGCCAGCCGATCGTGCTCACGGCAGCGGACGGCGCGACCTTCAACGGCGCGGTGTCGGCGGCCGAGCTTTATCAGGCGTCGGCGACACGCGCGGGCATTCCGTTTCACGTCAACCGCGTGCCCGCCGACGGCTACTGGACCCAGGTCTGGATGAAGCAGCCGTTCTGCGCGTCGTCTTGGGCGAACCGTTCGACCGCCGACGCGTATCTTTCGATGGTCTGCGTCTCGGACGCGCCGTGGAACGAGTCGAAGTGGAAGAACCCCAGGTTCGACCAGTTGGTCGCGCAGGCACGCGCGCAAGCCGACGAGACGCGCCGCCGCCAGCTTTATCACGACATTCAGGTGCTGTACGCCGAACAGGGCGCATCGGTGATTCCCTTGTACGCCGATTCGCTGCGGGCGTCGCGCGCCAATCTGCGCGGCTATGTGGACATTCCGGGCGAAGTCGGCTCGCGCGCCGCCGAGCGGGTATGGTTCGCGAGCTGAACGCACGCGCGGCGGGCGATGTCCGCTCCTGGCAGAGCGCCTCGCCGCGTGCCTGGCAGCGTATGCGGTTGCTGATCGCCTTTGTGCTGCGCCGGCTCGCGCACGCCGCGCTTACGCTGTTCGCCGCCGCCACGCTGATCTTCGCCGCGACGAGTCTGCTACCTGGCAACATCGCCGCGACGATTCTCGGCCAGAGCGCGACGCCTTCGGCCGTGCAGTCGCTCGAACACGAGCTGGCGCTCGACCGGCCGCTCGCGCAACGATACGGCGACTGGCTCGGCGCGCTGCTGCACGGCGATGCCGGCAGGAGCTTCACCACGCGCACGCCCGTGATGCAAAGCGTGTTGCCGCGTCTTGCCAACACCTTGCTGCTCGCGGGCGCGGCCGCCGCGCTCGCGTTGCCGCTTGCCCTCGCGGCGGGCGTCGCGGCGGCGCTCAACCGCGATGGTCTGCTGGATCGGGCCTTGCTCGCGCTGATGCGCGTTTCGGTGGCTCTGCCCGAATTCTTCACCGGCTATCTGCTGATCCTGCTGTTCGCCGTTGCGCACGCATGGCTGCCGAGCAGCGCGGCGAACTTCGGCGCCGACGGCCCGGCGCGCGAGAATCTCGCCGCGCTCGCGCTTCCCTGCGCGACGCTCGCGCTCGCCGTGATTGGCCACATGGCGAGCATGATCCGCGCCGCGCTGATCGACGTGCTGGCGCAGCCCTACATCGAAATGGCACGGCTCAAGGGGCTCGGCACCGCGCGCATCGTCTGGCGCCACGCGCTGCCCTGCGCGGTCGCGCCGATCGCCAACATCGTCGCGCTCAATCTCGCGTGGCTGACGGTGGGCGCGGTCGTGGTCGAGACGATCTTCGTCTGGCCCGGCCTCGGCCAGTACATGGTCGACAGCGTCTCGAAGCGGGACATTCCCGCCGTACAGGCGTGCGGCATCGCTTTCGCGGCGATCTACGCCGGGCTGAATCTCGCCGCCGATCTCGTCGCCATGCTTTTCGATCCCCGCCTGAGACCGCATCGATGACTACGCCCATCGAAGCCTCATCCGGAAGCCGCGTCACCGCCGCACGACCGCAAGGGCTCCGAGCGCCGCGGTGTCCCTGGCTCTCGCTCGGCTTCTTGCTCGCGTGCGCCGTGGTCTGCGTCGCCGCGCCGCTGCTCGCGCCTCACGCTGCCGACGAGGTGTTCGCCGGCAACTGGGAGCCGCCTTCGCGCCTCGCCTGGCTCGGCACGGACAATCTGGGCCGCGACATGCTCTCGCGCCTGCTCTGGAGCACACGCACGACGCTCACGCTCGCGCTGCTCTCCGTGCTGTTCGCGTCGCTCACGGGCGGCATGGCCGGGCTGGTTGCGGGCTTGCGCGGCGGCTGGCTCGATACGGTGCTGGCGCGCCTCGCCGACGTGCTGATGTCGATCCCCTCGCTGGTATTCGCGCTCGTCGCGCTGTCGGTCGTCACGCCGGGCGCGCTGACGCTGTGCATCGTCGTGGGCCTGCTCGAAGGCATGCGGCTCTTTCGCGTCACGCGCGCGCTCGCGGCCAGCGTGAGCCCGCTCGATTACATCGATGTCGCGCGGCTGCGCGGCGATCGGCTGGCAACGCTCGTCGTGCGCGAAGTGCTGCCGAACATCGCCACGCCGCTCGTCGCCGAACTCGGTTTGCGGCTCGTGTTCGCCGTGCTGATGATTGCCACGCTTTCGTTTCTCGGCCTCGGCCTGCCGCCGCCCGCGACGGACTGGGGCAGTCTCGCGAAAGACAACAAGGACGGCGTGCTGTTCGGCGTTGCGGCCGCGCTGTTTCCCGGCCTGCTGATCGCCGCGTTCAGCCTGAGCGTGAACCGCGTGCTCGAATGGGGGACGCGCCGTGGCCGATGACATCGTACTGCGCGTCGAACGCCTGTCGGTGCAAGGCAACGCACACGGCACCCCCGTGCTCGACGACGTCTCGCTCACGTTGCGACGCGGCGAAACGCTCGGCGTGATTGGCGAGTCCGGTGCGGGCAAGACCACGCTCGGCCTCGCAGTGCTCGGCCATCTGCGCGACGGACTCGTGCGCGGCGCGGGTCGCGTCCTGCTCGGCAAAACCGACGTGCTCGCCCTGCGTCCATGCGAACTCGCCGCGCTGCGCGGCACGCGCGTGGCCTATGTGGCGCAGTCGGCGGCGGCTTTCAATCCGGCGCGGCGCCTGATCGATCAGGTCGTGGAGATCGCCGTCGCGCGCGAGCTTCTCTCGAAGCGCGCTGCACACGAGCGCGCCGTGGCGTTGTTCGCGCAACTCGGCCTGCCCAACCCTGAGCGATTCGGCGAGCGTTACCCGCACGAAGCCTCGGGCGGACAACTGCAACGGGCGATGACTGCGATGGCCCTGTGCGCCTCGCCGGACATCGTGATCTTCGACGAGCCGACCGCCGCGCTCGACGCCGAGGCCCGCACGCGCGTGCTCGATCTGATCCGGGAGACGCTGGCGGCGACGGGCACGGCGGCCGTGTTCATCAGCCACGATCTGCCGTCGATAGGACGAATCTGCGACGCGTTGCTCGTGCTGCGTAACGGACGCGTGATCGAGTCGGGCCGCGCGCAGCAGATGCTGGCGGCGCCGCGTGATCCGTATACGCGTGCGCTTCTCGATGCGCAGCGCGCCGGCCGCGACGACAACGTCCATCACGCCGACGACGACCGGGCGCCCGGGAAACACAGCACGCAAGTGCCGCTATTCGAAGCCCGGCACATCGGCGTGCGTTATCGGAACGGCCATGTGGCCCTGCGCGACGTATCGATCGCGCTGCATGCGGGCCGCACGTTGGCGGTGGTCGGGCCGTCCGGTTCCGGCAAGTCGACGCTTGCACGTATCGTCACCGGCTTGCTCGCACCGTCCGCCGGTTCGCTGTGCCTGAACGGCGCGCCGCTCGTACCCGCGCTGCGCCAACGCGGCCGTGAGACGTTGCGCGCAATCCAGCTGGTGCATCAGATTCCCGATCTCGCGCTCAATCCGGCACAGCGGATCAGCGAGACGATCGGACACGCGCTCGCACTTGCCGGCGCGCCGTCCGGCGCGGGGCGCGACGCCGAGACCGCCGCGCTGCTCGAACAGGTCGGGCTAGACGCGAGCTACGCGCGGCGTTATCCGCATGAGCTGTCGGGCGGTCAGAAGCAGCGCGTGTGCATCGCGCGCGCGTTGGCCGCGCGGCCCGCGCTGCTGGTCTGCGACGAGCCGACCTCGGCGCTCGACCCGCTCGTGGCCGCAACGCTGCTCGAACTCCTCGCGAGGCTGCAACGCGAGCGGCGCTTCGCCATGCTGCTGATCACGCACGACCGCGCGACGCTGCACGCGCTCGCGCACGACGTGCTGCATCTGCGTGAAGGCGCGCCCGTGGGCACGCAGGCGCGCTATGTCCCGCACGATGCGCTCGCCCTCGCCGCGCCGACCTGAACGCGACTGATCCGCACCAGAAACCCGTGGACACGTCACCCGGCGCGTTTCGTAATCGAGCGCCTGCAAATAGCCGTGAATGCCGGGCAACGAGGCAGGCGCACCGCTCGCCTCCCCGCTCAGCGAACCATCGAAGCCCAGCCAAGGCACGCGATGCGATTCCGCATAGCCGCGATGAAGCTCGATGCCGTGAAAGGCCGGCAAGCGTTAATCAGCCGTCAGACCGACAGCGCCGGGACAACGACCGTGACTGCCGGTCGAACATTGTCCAACCCCCGGTAACGGAGCAGCGAAAACCCAGTAACCGAGAGCATTTGTAACTGACCATACAGTGGTGCGTCGAACCCGACAGATCGCACGGAGGTCTCCAAATGAAGACGCCCGTCATCGGTATGGATATCGCCAGGCATGTCTTCCAGTTGCATGCAGTCGACGTTGCCACGGGAAAAGTCGAGCGCGTGAAGCTCAATCGAAGTGAGATATCGGATTTCTTTGCAAAGCGGGAACGCTCGCTTGTGGCGATTGAAGCCTGCGGCGGTGCTCACCACTGGGCCCGGCAGTTACAACAGCTCGGTCATGATGTCAGGCTCATCTCCGCACATTCGGTACGCCCCTTCGTCTTGCGCAACAAATCTGATGCCGCCGATGCGCGTGCAATCTGGACTGCTGCGCAGCAACCCGAAGCGCGGTTTGTTGCGATCAAGAGCGAAGCTCAGCAATCAATCCTGGCGATGCACCGGATGCGCGCCCAATTGATGAAGCCAAGCTCATGAAGAAGAGACTCGCCGAACCCTTCAAGCGATCGACAGTACCGACGCTGCCGCTGCTTCGCGTGAAGGGATGGAACAAGCAGCTGCTACGATTCGCACCAACATCGGACCGTGGATTCGATCACGCCTGGCACACCGGTTATTGCAGGAAGCGCTCCCGGTAGTTCTAGACGATGTCAGATGATGCGGATCTTGGCTCGAAGGTGCAAACATTGCTCCGCGATCTCCCGGATGGAGAGCAGGATGATCCGGTTGCCCTTCACGGTCCGAATGAGGATTACGCAACGGCGCTCCACCGGATCGCGTTGGATTGGGCTACCGAGCAAGGACTTCACGAGGATCCGCGTTTCGCTGGTGTGGCCTGGAGATGGCGAACGAGTCGCAGCCCAACCCGACCATATAGAGAATGAGCTTCATCTTGCCCGCTGTGTTTTTGTTCGACATCCTCGGCGGCCGATGACTCTGAATGGCAGCCTATGGAGCGGCGAAAGAATGCAGTACGGCTTGCCGCAGTTTTTTGCGATCCGCATAATGAGGCGTTTCCGCAGCAATCCCTACGACGCTTCTCTTCCGATGCAAATACCTGTTAGCAGCCGACCTTCGTCGCGCAACATTTCGGTGCGTCGTTCGCCAATCCACGGCAAGGGCGTGTTCGCCCTGCGGGCGCTTGATGTGGGCGAAATTATCTGCGAGTACAAAGGCAAGCGGATCGCGTGGGACGAAGCGACTCGACGCCCTCCGCGAGACCCGTCGCAGCCGAACCATACGTTTTACTTCGATCTGGGCAACGGACAGGTCATCGACGGCGCGATGGGCGGGAACAGCGCCCGATGGATCAATCACTCTTGCGCGCCAAATTGCGAAGCAGAAGACCACAACGGTCGTATCTACATCCGGGCGATCTGTGACATTGCGGCGGGCGAGGAACTCGGGCTCGACTACGCGCTGATCGTTGAAGAACGACACACACCGCGGCTCTTGCGTGAGTACCTCTGTCGCTGCGGGGCGTCGACCTGCCGGGGGACGATGCTGGCCGTGCGCCGCAAACGGGCGGCAGTTCTGGCGAACGATGGTCAGGTATCGGTCCGGCCGGCAGATCAGGCCGGCAATGAAGGGGCTTGCCGAGGTTGCCCAGAATCGCGCCGCTGAACATGCCCGCCAGCAGGCCGAGGCCGCACATCAATAGGTTTCCCACTTGTTGCTACTTCAACGAATCGGCGAATTGCGGACTCAGCCGGGATTGATGTCAGCGCTGTCGCGTGGCTATAGCGAAGCCCGGCGCAGATTGCATAGCGATTCGCGTCGATCTCCGGCCGCTTTTTTCCGCGCTCTGACACACTTGCGCTTCTATTCCCGCAAGCGCGCATAGCGAAGCAGAAATGCTTCCAAGCGCAGCGTTGACCGTGCCAGGCGCAGACCGTCATGATCGCGGGATGGTGCGCAGTCATGGCACGTTCCGCATGGGTACACGATGACCCGCAATCGGCAGCTCCATCTGGGCGCCTTCATGCGCCCCGTAAGCCTGCACACAGGCGCATGGCGCTTTCCGGGCGCATGGCCCGACGCCAACTTCAACTTCACGCATCTGAAGCATTGCGTTCAACTGCTGGAACAGGCACGCTTCGACGCCTTCTTCATGGCGGATCATCTCGCCGTGCTCAACATGCCGATCGATGCGCTCAAGCGGAGCCACACGGCCACGTCGTTCGAGCCTTTCACGTTACTTTCGGCACTCGCCGCGGTGACAGAGCGAATTGGCCTGGTGGCGACGGCCTCGACCACCTTCGACGAACCCTGGCACATTGCGCGCCGCTTTGCCTCGCTCGATCATCTGAGCAACGGGCGTGCAGGCTGGAATCTCGTCACCACATCGAATCCGGAGGCCGCGCGCAACTTCGGTCGCGATACGCATATGGAGCACGACGAGCGCTATCGGCGCGCGCTCGAATTTCATGCGGTGGTCACCGGCCTGTGGGACAGCTGGGCCGATGACGCCTTTGTCCGCGAGGTCGATACGGGTCTTTATTTCGACCCGGCGAAACTGCATGTGCTCGACCATCGCGGTGACTATTTCTCCGTGCGCGGCCCGCTCAATATCGCGCGTCCCGTGCAAGGCTGGCCCGTGGTCGTGCAGGCCGGTTCATCCGAAGCGGGCATGCAGGTGGCAGCGCAGACTGCCGATGCGGTGTTCACTGCACAGCCCACGTTGGCAGCCGGCAAGCGCTTCTACGCGGATTTGAAGGGTCGGCTCGAACGCTTTCACCGCGCGCGCGACGACCTGAAGATCCTGCCGGGTGTTTTCGTGGTGGTCGGCGAAACCCGCGAAGAGGCCGCCGAGCAACGCGCGCTGCTCGATCGCTTCGTGCACTACGACAGCGGCATCGCTTCGCTGTCCATCGCGCTCGGTCATGACGTGTCCGCTTTCGATCCCGACGGCCCGCTGCCCGAGATACCCGAATCCAATGCGAGCCGTAGCGCACGTCAGCGTGTCGTGGACTGGGCGCGCGAGGAACGGCTGACGATCCGCGAACTGGCGCAGCGCGTGGGCGGCTATTCGGGGCTCGAGATGGTGGGCACGGCGCGCGATATCGCGGATCAGATGGAACAATGGCTCGTCGAGGAAGGCAGCGACGGCTTCAACGTCATGTTCCCGTGGCTGCCTGGGGGACTGGATGATTTTGTCCGAAAGGTCATACCCGAATTGCAGCGGCGTCGCATTTTCCGGCGCGAATACACAGGGACGACACTGCGTGAGCATCTGGGTCTGAAACGGCCCGCCAACCGTTTTTTTGCGAACGAATAGCTCACGTTCGGTGTATCTGCAAGCGCAGGCCGCGAAGTGGTCGTTATCCGCGCGACTGAATCGGGCCCGCGACTGAATCGGACCGATTGCGATGCGGCATGCCGCGAAATGCGCCATTCACTTCGCGCATATTTTTCTCATTTAATCATGCAATTCACACATGATGCAAGCGCGAATTGCAGCGCATCAATCCGGAAAAGCTAAGCATAAGAAACCGTTTGTCACGGCTACGCTCATGCGTCTTTAATAGCCCGTTCCATGCCGCGCCAACGCGGATTTTTTCAATCCAGCGGGCCGGCCGATCACTGCGCAAGTTCCGAATTCATGGCTGACGTCACCTCTTCTCCCAACCGCTACATCGCTTTGCCACGGGCCGGCTCGCCGGTATTGAAGGAGCGCTTTTACTACTGGCTCTCGTGGGCCATACCCGTATTGATTGTCGCGATATGGGAAGTCGCCGCGCGCGTGGGCTGGCTCGCGCCGCAAGTGCTGCCCGCGCCCGGCAGCGTCGCCGTCACGGCCTGGACTCTGACACGCAACGGCGATCTGTTCGTCCACCTCGGCGTTTCGCTGTTGCGCGCTGCGGTCGGTTTTCTGATCGGCGGTGCAATCGGGCTTGCGTTGGGCGTTTTCGTGGGCTCTTCAAGGCTCGGCCACGCGCTCATCGACCGGTCGATCCAGATGGTCCGGGCCATTCCCTTTCTCGCGACGCTGCCGCTCGTCATCGTGTGGTTCGGTGTGGGCGAAGGCGCGAAGATTTTTCTCGTCGCGCTTGCCGTGTTGTTCCCGATCTACATCAACACGATGCTCGGCATCCGCCAGGTCGATCCCAAGCTGATGGAGCTCGCCCAGGTAATCGGCATGAAATGGCCAGCCATCGTGCGCCGGATCATTCTGCCCGGAGCGTTGCCCTCCATCCTGACCGGCGTGCGCTATGCGCTCGCCCACGCGTGGCTCGCACTCGTGATCGCGGAAACGCTCGCGACGACAAAGGGCATCGGCTTTCTGGCAATGGACGCGCGCGAATTCCTGCAGACCAACGTCATTCTGCTGACCATGATCATCTACGCGATCATCGGCGTCGTCGCCGATGCGCTGGTTCGCTCGCTCGAAGTGCACTTCCTGTCCTGGCATGCGAATTACGCGAAGGGGGAAAAACAATGAGCGCTTCAGCCACGTTGTCGGCACACTCAAATGCCGCGCCTCGCCACGAACACGAAGCCGCATCCGTCGCATCGACGCTGGCCGTTTCGGTACGCGGTCTTCAACGCCGTTACGGCGCTCGCGTCGTGATCGAAGCACTCGACCTCGATATCCGCAAAGGCGAATTCGTCGCGCTGCTGGGCGAAAGCGGCTGCGGCAAGACCACGCTGTTACGCTCGCTCGCGGGGCTCGACACGCCCGACGCCGGGCAGATTCGCGCGCCCGAGCGCCCTTCCGTGGTGTTCCAGGAGCATCGTCTGCTGCCGTGGGCCACGTTGTGGGAGAACGTCGCGTTGGGCCATGAAGCGAGCATCGGCCGCAGCGGCGCGGCGCGTGCGCTGGCCGAAGTGGGCCTCGCGGGCCGCGAACTCGACTGGCCGCGCAATCTTTCCGGCGGCCAGGCGCAACGCGTCGCGCTGGCGCGCGCTCTCGTGCGCGATCCCGCGCTGTTGCTGCTCGACGAGCCTTTCGCCGCGCTCGATGCGCTCACACGCATCAGGATGCACGGACTCGTCAAGGAACTGGTCGCACATCATGCGCCGGGCGTGCTGATCGTGACGCATGACGTCGATGAAGCGATCGTGCTCGCCGACCGTATTCTCGTCATGCGCGCCGGGGGCATCGCCGCTTCGTTCGACACTCAGGATCACACGCCGCAGGCACTGCGGCTCGCGCTACTCGGAGAACTCGGCGTTCAGCCGGACTGAATCGATTCCTCCGCTCATCAGAAAGGATCACGAATGAATGACGCTTCACTGACTCGCCGCCAACTCCTGCGCGCGGCGGGCGGACTGCTGGCCGGCGCCGCTGCGGCGCACCTGCTTCCCGCGCAGGCGGCGCAGGCAACGCCACCCGCGAAACTCACGCGCAACACCGATACGGTGCGCATCGGCTGGGGTTACGGTGCACTGCCCGACATCGCCAAACAACGCGGCGTGTTCGAGAAGACGCTGGCGGCGAAGAACATCAAGGTCGAGTGGATCGGCCCGTTCCCGAACCACGCCCCCTCGATCCAGGCCGTGGTGGGCGGCAGTGCGGATTTCGGTTTCTGGGGTTCGACGACGCCTGCGCTCGCCGCCATGCTGGCCGGCTCCCCCATCGTCTTCACCGGCTTCGACGTGTATTCGCCACGCTCCACGGCCATCATCGTGAAGAAGACGAGCGGCATCAATTCGGTGGCCGACCTCGCGGGTCGCAAAGTGGCGGTGAACCGCTCGGGCCTCGGCGAGTTCCTGCTCATCGCGGCGCTGGAAAAGCATCACGTCGATCGCAGCAAAGTCGAGTTCGTTTATCTGAATCCGCCCGATGCCGCGCCCGCCTTCGCGCAGGGCCGGGTCGACGCGTGGTCGATGTGGTCGCCCGCCGTGGATATCGCGCGTTATTCGAACGATGCAAAGGATATTTTCAACGAGGGCCGCGATCTCGATTTCCTGATCGATTACAGTTCGCTGGTCACGCGTCGCAGATTCACCGAAGAGAACTCCGAGCTTGTGCGCGCCGTGCTCGATGCGTATTACGTCGAAGGCGCCTGGCAGACGCAGCATTCCGCCGAATCGGAACTGCTTGTGCAACGAGAGGCGAAATATCCGGACCAGGTGCGCGACTATCTCGCGAGCCTGAAGCGCGTGAACCAGTTCCACGAACCCGACGACGCGGCCTTCATGGCTCAGTTCCAACGCGCGGCGGATTGGCTTGCGCAACGCAAGATCATCAGCGCGCCGATCAAGGTCGCCGATTACAGCGTCAAGGTGTGAGGCTCGCCCATTTCGCCATGGACCGGAAATCGTATGTCTGAAACACCCCACGCAGGCGGTTGGCGTGGTCACGCTTACGCAGACGGACAACGCTGCGACGTTGCCCGATCTTGAATCGTCGCCGGGTTTGCGCGTTGTCCCGCTCAGTTGAGCGCAACGGCGGCGGCCGCGCCCACGGGCGAGCCCTGGATCGCAACCGAGGGCTTGCCATCGGGGCCGACGGGCACGTCGCCCACGAGCGTCGTGCGGTATAGCTGACGGTCGAAGTCGAGATCGAAGATGTCGGTGGGCGCAAGATGCGCGGTCGAGCGGTTGTCCCAGAACGCGATGCTGCCTGGTTCCCACTTG
Source organism: Paraburkholderia kururiensis (assembly GCF_034424375.1). Classification (NCBI taxonomy): domain Bacteria; kingdom Pseudomonadati; phylum Pseudomonadota; class Betaproteobacteria; order Burkholderiales; family Burkholderiaceae; genus Paraburkholderia; species Paraburkholderia kururiensis. Next base: position 304,991 of record NZ_CP139965.1, read on the forward strand.
AACCGCACCGTGAATTCGGGCCGTGTGACGTGTTCCCAAAGCAGTTCGAGCAGCACCTGGCTCTCGCGCGGCGCGAGGCCGACAATCTGCTTGAGGAAGCCGGGGCTCACGTAAAGCGCACGCTCGCCCGTTTCCGGATGCACGCGCACGAGCGGGTGCTCGCTCACGAGCGGCTGGTCCTTCACTGCCTGTTCGAAGGCGCCGGTGCCGCTCGCACCCGCAGGCGGCGCGAAGCGATGCACGCCGCGCAAGCCGTCGACGAAGGCGCGCAGCGGCGCGGACAGTTTCTCGTAGGCGATGACAAGGTTGGTCCACTGCGTGTCGCCGCCATAGGGCGGAATGGTCACACCGCGCAGGATGGAGGCGAACGGCGGGTTCACGGCGGCGGTCACGTCGGTATGCCAGCCCGTCCACGGCCGCAGCAGCGGCGCGCCTTCGAAGCGCGTGGCCTTGCGAAATTTGGCGATCGAATAAATCTGGGGATGCCCTTCGACATGGCCGAAAACCGGATGCCCCACGGTCAACTCGCCGAATTGTGCCGAGAAGGCCACCTGTTGCTCGTGGCTCAGAAACTGCTCCCGGAAAAACACCACGCGCCACTTGAGCAGCGCGGCGCGAATGGCGTCGATCTGCGGCTGCGGTAAAGGCCGCGAAAGATCGACACCGCTGATTTCGGCGCCAATATGGGCCGAAAGCGGCTCGATACGGATCGGGTTGTCGTCTGCGATGTCTGCGATGACTTGTGCGTTCATGATGGCAAGCGGATGGGGACGGAATTAAGGGAACGGCGCTACCGCGCGGCTTGGCGAACGACGCGTTGCTCGTAGTGCGAAACATCGAAATCGGCGCGCACGTCCGCGGCCATGCGCGCCTCGTGCGTCTCCAGGTCACCGAGGCCGGCACGCTCGACGACCCAGTTGTCGGGTCGGGGCCGATAAGGCGCAAGGTTCCGCTTGCGAAATGATCGGGTGCCGAGGACTGGGTCATGAATGGAGGCCACGAAGGGAACCATCGATTCATCGAGTATCGAACCGCCGCCGCGGCGTGGGAACGAACGATTTGTGCTTAGGAACTTCCCGTGGCGCGGGTTTTCCTCGCGCTTGTCGTATTCCCCACCTCCCGCGATCAAGCCGCCCGGCGTTGAACCCGCAAATCCGGCGCGGACCGCGGCAACGGCTTCGTGTAGTCGGCTTGGGGCGCGCCAAACACCTCGGCGGTCGCGCCGGTTTCCACCGCGCGCTCGTCCTTGAGCACCAGCACGCGATCACTCACGCGTTGCACGACGTCGAGGTCATGTGAGGGCAACAGCAGTGCCATGAATCTGCCTGCGTGCCTCGCCGGAAAACGCCTTAGCAACCCAGCCGATTCGCAAGCTCGTTCAAATCGTTCACGACAAAATCCCACGCCTGCTCGGCGGCCAGATCTGTTTTCTGCTGCGCGCCGTGTTCGGTAGGCCGCAGCACGAAGGCAGTCGAAAGCCCTTGCCGTCGCGCGGCCGCCAGATCGCTGTTATGCGCGGCGACAAGGCACAGTTCGGCAGGCTCGAGCGCCAGAATGTCCACGGTTTCGCTATACACCTGCGGCGATGGCTTGTACGCGCGCACCACCTCGGCGCCGAGAATGGCGTCCCAGGGCAAACCGGCGCGCTTCGCCATATCCACCATGAGGCGGATGTTTCCGTTCGACAACGGCGCGATGATGAAGCGGCGCTTCAGACGACCAAGCGCCTCGACGACTTCCGGCCACGGATCGAGATGATGCCAGGCCAGGTTGAGTGCGTCGATCTCGGCGTCCGCGACTCCGGTAATACCGCTACGTTCCAACACTTTCAGGAGGTTCTCGCGATGCAGCACGTCGAGGCGCACATACGGCCGGCGCGCGCTGCGAATTTCCTCCATGGAGGGCGAATACTCGCGCCGCCAGGCGTCGGCGAATTCGAAAGCGTCGAGATTCGGCGCGTGGCGTTGCAGAAAAGCGGCGGTGTGGCTCGCGACACCGTTTCGCCAGTCCACCACCGTGCCGAAGACGTCGAATACGAGGGCCTTGATTTCGATGGGATGCGTCATAGGGTCCAGAAAGGTCAGAGGATCGGAACACGACATAGGGCGAACCGCCGATGCCACCAGGCAAAAGCGGAAGACAAAGGCGAAAGGCAAAGGCGGCGCAACCCGCATTGAAGCACTGGCGCGGAACTTTCGCTGACCGTCGCGCGCACCCCTCTGCGCCGAACGCCGACGTGCGCTCAGGCCGCCTGCTCTTGCGCGGTGGACACCGCGGGCGCGGACACCGTATGCCGAAGCTCGCCATCGATCGTCTGCGGCTGCTTGAGCAGGTTGAAGATCGGACACACGGCTTCCACGGCTTCATGGAGCGCGCGAATCGTCTCGGCGGACTCCGGCGAAACGATATCGAGCGTATAGCGGATATTGTGCGGAAAGATAGGGATGTTCTCGAAGCCCGGCTGCTGGGCGAGCGGATGCTGCTCGCCCGTCACCTCGACTTCGATCGAGTCGATGGCCAGTCCGCGCTCTGCGGCCTGGATCAGCGTGATATGCGTGAGGCAGCTTCCCAGTACGCCAAGCTGAAGCTCGGGCGAAGCGGGGCCCAGGTTGTAGCCCGCGAAATCCGGCGGGCTGTCGCTGATCACCTGAAAGTCGCGGATGCGGATCTCGCGCACGCCACTGCGCCCGAGCGCGCGCACCTGCGCCTTGAGCACATTGGCCTTCAGGCCGGGATTGCTGCGTGCCTCCTCTTTTTTGGCGAGCCACGCCGCGCGCTTCTGTGTCAGATACTCGTTCAGTGTCGTCATGATCGATCTGGGTTCGTTGGCCGATTCGTTGTCGAGTGCGGTAAAACCGGGTTCAGCAAAAGACTCAGGCTCCTCCATGGCATAACGCCGGGGCGGCATTTGATGCGTTCAGGCCGCGAACTTTCCGCGTCGCCCGCTACGCCCGCCAGACGCGGCGGTTCTTCGAGCGCGCGGATCATTGCACAGTGCGTTCAGGCGGCTTCGGCTTCCAGCTCGCGCCCGGGAATCGCGGCGAGCAGCGTGCGTGTATACGGATGCCGAGGCGCGCGCCAGATGTTCTCGTGGTCGCCGCTTTCGACGATCTTGCCCTGCTGCATCACGTGCACGCGGTCGGCGATGTAGCGCACGACCGACAGATCGTGCGAGATGAAGAGCATGGAAAGCCCAAGCTCTCGCTTGAGTTCGACGAGCAGATTGAGGATCTGCGCCTGAATCGAGACGTCCAGCGCGGAAACCGGCTCGTCGCAGATCAGCAACGCGGGTTCGAGCACGAGTGCGCGCGCAATGCCGATGCGCTGACGCTGCCCGCCCGAGAATTCATGCGGGAAACGGCCAGGGGACGCCGCGGGAAGCCCCACGCGCTCCAGCGCCGAACGCACGCGAGCACGGCGCGCTGTCGCGTCGCCCACGCCGTTCACGGCCAGCACGGTTTCGAGAATGTCGCCCACCGTGCGGCGCGGATTGAGCGATGCATAGGGATCCTGGAAGACCATCTGCACCTTGCGCCGCAAAGGCCGCAACGCACGCTCGCCGAGCGCGACGAGATCGGTCCCCTCGAGCGCGATCGAGCCGTTGGCCACCGGCGTGAGTCGCATGATCGCGCGCGAAAGCGTGGACTTGCCGCAGCCCGATTCGCCCACGAGCCCTACCGTCTCGCCGCGGCCGATATCGAACGTCACGCCGTCCACGGCATGATGCGCGGGTGCGCCATGGCGCTGCGCATACGTCACGCGCAGGTCGCGTACGGCGAGCAACGGGGCAGCGTCGGCGGCCTGAATGCTCGACACCGCGCGTTCAGGCACCGTGCGCGGCACCACGACGAAGCCGCCGTGCTCACCAGGCTGGTCCGACGTAACCGTGTGGCGGATTTCCGGCAAGGTCCACGCCTGGTAGTGAAGATCGTCGGCCAGATTGAGCGAGGCGCCCAGGAGTCCGCGCGTATAGGCATGGCGCGGATGCGCGAACAGCTCCGGCGTTGCCGCCTCCTCCACCTTGCGCCCGGCCAGCATCACCGCCACGCGGTCCGCATGGTCCGCCACGACACCCAGGTCGTGCGTGATCAGCAACAGCGACATCGAAAGCTCGCGGCGCAGCGCGTCGAGCAGTTCGAGAATGCGCGCCTGGATCGTCACGTCGAGCGCGGTCGTGGGTTCGTCGGCAATCAGCAAGCGGGGGCGGCAGGCCACCGCCATCGCGATCATCACGCGCTGGCGCTGGCCGCCCGAAAGCTCGTGCGGATAATCGTCGTAGCGACGCTGCGGTTCGCGAATGCGTACGAGATCGAGCAGTTCAACGGCGCGCGCGCGGGCGGCCTCGCGCGACAGCGTATCGTGCTGGCGCAGCGCCTCCACGATTTGCGCGCCAACCGGGAGCACCGGATTGAGCGAGGTCATCGGCTCCTGAAAGATCATCGAGATCTGCCGGCCGCGCAGTTCGCGCACCGCTTTGGGCGGCAAGCCCAGCAACTCGCGCCCCTCGAAGCGCACGCTGCCGGTCACGCGCCCCGGCTGCGGAACGAGTAGCATGAGCGAAAGCGCCGTAGCGGATTTTCCGCTGCCCGACTCGCCTACGAGTGCGAGCGTCTCGCCCTCGGCAATGTCGAAGCTCACGCCGCGCACGGCTTCGTGCGCCCCGAAATTCACGCGCAGATCGCGCACTTCAAGGAGTTGGCTCACGTGACACCTTTACGGTCGCTGCCGTTGGCGCGGATTGAGGGCCTCGTTGAGACCATCGCCGAGCAGATTGAGGGCGAGCACCGCGAGCACGATGGCAGCGCCCGGAATCGCCGTGAGATACCACGCCGTACGCAACGAATCGCGTCCGGAACCGATCATCGCGCCCCAGCTCACGACGTTCGGGTCGCCCATGCCGAGAAACGACAGCGACGATTCGATCAGGATGGCGCTCGCTACCATCACCGAGGCGGTGACGATCACGGGCGGCAACGCGTTGGGCAGAATCTCGCCAAAAATGATGCGCGTGTTGCCGAACCCCTGGCTGCGCGCCGCGAGCACGAAGTCCGAGCGCCGCAGCGTGCGAAATTCCGCGCGCACGATGCGCGCGACCGTGGGCCACGAAGCGATGCCGATGGCGAGTGCAATCACGACCACGTTGGGCCGCCCGATCGCCACGAGCACGATCACCAGCAAAAAGGACGGCACCGTCTGGAACAGTTCGGTGACGCGCACCAGTGCGTCGTCGATCAAGCCTCCGAAATAGCCGCCGATGGCGCCTACGAGCGTGCCGATCACGAGCCCGATGCCAGCCGAGGCCGCGCCGATCAGCAGCGACACACGCGCCCCATGGGCGACGCCCGCCGCCACATCGCGCCCGAGCGAGTCGGTGCCGAGCGCGAATTGCGGGTCGCTGCCCGGCCACTCGAACGGGCCGCCCACCATGTCGAGCGGGTCGCCGGGGTAGAGTCGCGGCGCGAGCACCGCCAGCAGCACGAACGCGGCGAGCAGCACGAGACCGGCGCACGCAGATGGATTGCGCAACAGCGTGCGCCAGAACGCGCGACCGCCGTGCCGCGCGGCATCGCCGCCGCGGCGGCGGCCAAGCAGCGCGAACGCCAGTTGACGGCGCCACGACGAACCCTCGCTCGCGGCGGCACGCCGCGCCTGAACCGGCAGGTCCGGCGATTCGAAACTCATTGAGGTTCCTCCGTGAAGGCGTCGCCGAAGCGCCGCTCCGGCGACGCCACTGATTCAACCGATGCGCGGATCGAGCCACGCCTGTAGCAGATCGACGAGAACGTTCGCGACGATGACGAGCAGCGACGACAACAGCAGCACACCCAGCAGCACGCTGAAATCGCGCGCCAGCACCGCATCGAGCGCGAGGCGGCCGAGCCCCGGCCAGCTGAACACTGTCTCCGTCACGGCCGCGCCGCCCAGCAGCGTGCCGAAATGCAGCCCCACGAGCGTGGTGAGCGGCATCAGCGCGTTGCGCAGCACATGCCGCAACGTCACGCGCCACGGACTCAGGCCCTTGGCCTGCGCCGTGCGCACGAAATCCTGACGCTGCACTTCGATCATCGCCCCGCGCGTGATACGAGCGTAGATCGCCACGAAGAAGGTGGCGAGCGTCGCCGCCGGCAGCAGCACATGCCTCGCGATATCGGCGGCATAAGCGAAGCCGTGCAGGTTCGCCCCGATCGTGACGTTGCCGCCGCTCGGCAGCCACCCCAGCCGCACCGCGAACAGAATGATGGCGAGGAGACCGATCCAGAAGCCCGGCGTCGAATAGAACAGCAGCGCGAACACCGAGAGCACGCGGTCCGGCCACTCGCCCGCCCAGTGCGCCATCACGGCACCGAGCACCACGCCCACCACGAGCGCGAGTGAAAGCGCCACCCCCATCAACAGCAAGGTATTGGGCAGCCGCGAAAGGATCAGTTGCATCACGGGCATGTCGTAGCGCGGCGAATAGCCGAGGCTGAAATGCGCGAGATGCTCCAGATACGTCCATAGCTGCACGAGCACGGGCTGGTCGAGCCCGAACTTCGCTCGCAGCAGGGTCATCGTTTCCGTCGTCGCGGAGCCGGCTTCACCGGCGATCACGTCGGCGGCGTCGCCCGGCATCAGCTTGAGCAGAAAGAAGTTGAGGATCACGATGCCGAGCACCGTGGGCAGCGCCTGCCAGGCGGTGCGGCGCAGGATCGTTTGCCAGCGGGTGCTTCGGCTCATCGTCGGGCTCCGTTGCTCGTTGATGCGCAGTTCGGCACGCCGTTCAGGCACTCAGCCAGACATCGGCGAAGTTGCCCTCCAGACCCTGCGCGCTCACCGTGTGATCGTGCACGCGGCGGTTGGCGAGCGTAACCATGCGCGGCGCGACGAGATTGAGGATGGGGAGATCGCGATAAACGGTCTGCTGGAACTGCTTGTAAAGGTCCACGCGGCGATTTTCGTCGAGCTCGACCGAGGCGGCTTCGAGCAGGCGGTCCACTTCCGCGCTGCTGTAATGCGGCGCGTTCGAGAACGGCACGCCGGGGCGAATATTCTTCGACCAGTAAAGACGCTGCACGCCCACGGCCGGATCGAACAGCGTGTTCACGCCGATGCTGGTGAAGTCGAACTCGCGGTCGGCATAGACGCGCTTGAGGAACGACGGCAAATCCTGCGAACGCACCGTGACGTCGATACCCACGCGCGCAAGCGCCGACTTCACGTAGCCCGCCTGGCGCTGGTACATGTCGCCGTACGGCAGGAAATCATGCGTCAGCCTGAAGCGCACGCCGTCCGCACCGCGCGGCTTGCCTGCTGCATCGAGCAGCGCCTCGGCCGCATGCGGATCGAACGCGTAAGGCGCGATCTGTGCGTCGTGATACGGCGAAGCGGGCGTGATGGGCGTGGGCGAGACGTCGGCGTAACCGTAGGCCACGGTCTTTTGCACGACCTGCGGGTTGATCGCGTGCGCAATGGCCTGGCGCACGCGCGGGTCCTTCAACACCGGATGATCGAGATTGAAGTCGATTTCCGCGAGCGGTTCGAGAAAGCGGTAGCCGCGCGTTTCTGTCGTGAGCTGCGGCAGTTGCGTAAGGCGCGGCAAGTCGGTGAGCGGCACGGGGTTTTCACCGCCCAGATCGAGCGCACCCGTTTCGAACGCCGCCGAGCGCGCGGCCGGATCGGGAATGACCTTGTAGACGAGCGCGTCGATATACGGCTTGCCCGCGTCCCAGTAGTCGGGATTGCGTTCGTAGACGATGCTCGCGCCGCGCGTCCACGACTTGAAGCGAAACGGCCCGGTGCCGATTGGCGCGTTGTTGTGCGGGTTGGTGAGCGGATCGCCAGTGGCGTACAGATGCTTCGGCACGATCGGCGACTCGCCCGCCGACAGCGCCTTGATGAGAAATGGCGCGGGCTTCGACAACTCGATGATGGCCGTGTTCGCGTCGGGCGTCTGCACCTTCGTCACGTTCGCAAAGGTGCTGCGCCCGCGCGGGTGAATCGCCTTGAGCAGTTCCACCGAGAACGCCACGTCGGCGGACGTGAACGGCTGGCCATCGTGCCAGCGTACGTTCGGCCGCAGCTTGAACGTGTAGCGCAATCCATCGGGGCTCACGGTCCAGGCGGTCGCGAGTTGCGGCTGCGGGCGCAGGTCGAAGTCATAGGCGAGCAGCCCTTCCAGCACCTTCGAGCTCGCGGCGAGCGCCGGTCCCGTGGTCTGGAAGATCGACACCAGCACCGGCGGCTCCGGGTTGATCAATACGTTCAGCGTGCCGCCGCGCTTGCGCTCGCCTGCGCCCTGGGCGCGGGCGAGCGCGGGAAAGCCCGCTGTGGCGACGGCCGCGCCGCTTGCAACAAGAAATTCTCGACGGGTCAAACGTGACATGCTGATGCGTTCCGATTTCGATGAGGTCGGGCGTGGCGATCTGCCAGAGCCGTTAAATTCGCGCCGTGGCGACAGACCTGCAATCGTAGCAACGGCCCTCTCACGCGCTAACCAAGCGATGCTGCTAACCATATGACCCGGCGTGCCCAACGGGCAATGCAGCGAGGCGGCTCGTCAATTGCAAAGCAGAAAAGCTTCTTTGTTATTCGCACGTGCGGCGTGTTTACTCCATCGATCCACCCGCAAGGCGCCCTGCGCCGCAACGAACCTCCAAGGTGTCCGTCTTGAGCGAAACTTCCGTGGCTCCCGTGGCGCAGCCGCATGCATCGTCTGCCGTTTCTTCCCGCGCATCGACGCCCTTCGTTCCCGTGGCCTCTCCCGCCGCCTTTGCCGACAGCCCGGTGGCGCGCGCTTTCGCGCAGCCGCTCATGCTGGGCCTGTTCCTGCCGATACAGGCGGGCGGCTGGAGCGCCTCCACGCTGCCACGCGGCACGGACTGGTCGTTCGACTACAACGCCGCGCTCGTGCAGAAGTGCGAAGCGCTCGGCTTCGATCTCGTCTTCGCGCTGTCGCAATGGCTGCCCAAAGGCGGTTATGGCGGCGTATTCGACGGCCAGGCGCTCGACTCCTTCATGACGCTGGCGGCGCTCACCGCACGCACCGAGCGCATCATCCTCGCCGCCACGACGCATGTGCTCTACGGGCCGTGGCACCCGCTGCACTTCGCGAAGTTCACCGCCACGCTGGACCATATCTCGCGCGGCCGCTGGGGCATTAATGTGGTTACGGGGCACCGCGCGGTCGAACACGAAATGTTCGGCTGGAATCGTATCGAGCACGACCGGCGCTACGACATGGCGGCCGAATTCCTCGACGCCGTTCAACAGTTGTGGGCTCAACCGGATAACTTCAGTTTCGAGCCGGAACTTTCAAGCTGGCGACTGCAAGGCGCGTTCGTCACGCCCAAGCCGCGCTACGGGCGCCCGCTGCTCATCAATGCGACGGGGTCCGACGCGGGCATCGACTTTGCGGCTCGCTACTCCGACGTGGTGTTTATCACGAGCCCGGCGGGCCCGCAGATCGATCGTGCGCTGGAGGCGCTGCCCGCGCACACCGCGCGGGTGAAGGCCGCCGCGCGTGCGTATGGGCGCGAGGTGCGCACGCTGATCAATCCGATGGTGATCTGCCGCGAGACGTCCGCCGAGGCGCACGCCTATCACGATGCCATCGTCGCGCACGCCGACGAAGGGAGCTTTCATCGATTCGACAGCGACGCGCATGCGTGGCGCGGTGGTTTCGAGGATCGTGTAAAAGCGGCCTCGCGCGCTGTGGGGGGCAACATCACGATCGTGGGCTCGCCTGAAGAGGTGGCCGGGAAGATCGTCAAGCTGCATGCGGCAGGCATCAACGGCGTGCAGTTGAGTTTCTTCGATTTTCAGCCCGACCTCGACTTCTTCGGCGAGCGTGTGCTGCCTTTGCTGCACGAAGCCGGGCTGCGCCGCTAAGCGCAGGTTGCCCGCCTGCTCCGCACTGCCTGCGCAGAACTCGCGCGCGGCGCCCCCACTCGCGACCAAGGAATCAACATGACGCTTCTCTGGTACACCCGTTGCCCGGCGCCGACTCCTTTCGGCATTGCCGCACAGCAAGGCTTGCTGCAAGAGGAATTCGCCGTCGACGGCATCGAAGTGAAGGCGTTGCAGGACGCCGACGACCCGGCCATCCGTCGCTCGCATTTCACGCACACGCAGCCGTGGTCGTTCCGGCAGGGCGGCAACATACCGGCACTGTGGGCGCGCGCACAAGGCAGCGACACGCGGCTTGTCGGCCTAAGCTGGGTCGACGAGTTCCAGGGGCTCATCACGCTCGATCCGAAGCTCACGGCAACGCGTGCTTCGCTCGCCGGGCGTCGATTCGGATTGCCAATCAATACAGCGGCCGAAGTGGTCGACTTTCATCGCGCCACGGCACTGCGCGGTTTCCACACGTTGCTCGAAGCGGCTGGCGTCTCGCCCGCCGACGTGGAGCTTGTCGATCTGCCGCACGCTCCCCGCGGCCTCGCCCATGCCAAAGCGCAGGATACCGCCCCGCTCGCCGAGTGGCTCGATACCCAGCGCGCCCACGAATTTTCGCGCGAGGCGGTGGCCCTCCTGCGCGGCGAAGCCGACGTGGTGTTCATCAAGGGCGCGACGGGCCTCGACATCGCCAACGTCCTCGGCGCACGCGTGCTGATCGAAATCAGCGCGCATCCCGATCGCCGCGCGCATGCCAACAACGGCACGCCACGGCCGCTCACGGTCGATGCACAACTACTGCGCGAGCGGCCCGATCTCGTCGAGCGCGTGCTCGCGCGTACGCTCGACGTCGCCGCGTGGGCTGGCGCGCACCCTGGCGAGGTCACACGCTATGTCGGGCGGGAAGTACGCAGCGCGGAGCACTGGGTCACACGCGCCTATCCGGCCGGGCTGCACCGGCAGCTGGAAATCGGACTCGACGCCGCTGCGCTCGACGCGCTAGAGCACTTCAAGCGCTTCCTTTTCGAGCACGGATTCATCCCGGCCGATTTCGACTTCGCGCAATGGGTCGAGCCCGCACCGCTCGAAGCGGCGCTCGCGCGTCGCGCGCAGCGCGCCGCCGCCATCGCCGCCTAGTTCGATCCATCGACAACCCTCATGAAGCGCTGCCCGTCAGCGCGCCTTTTCCGCTGATCGCCTTAGCCGAACCAATGATTCCTGCCCTCCTGCTTACGGCGCGCCGCCGTATCTTCCTCATGCTCGTGGTGACGGCGAGCGTACTCGCGCACGTGGCCGCGCACGCGCAAACGCGCGGCGGCACGCTCAATTTCGTGGTGACGCCGGAGCCGACGGCGCTCGTGGATGTCGCGACCACCGCCGTGAATGTCCTCAAGGTCAGCCCGAAAGTGATCGAAGGGCTGCTCGATTACGACTTCGACCTGAAGCCCAAACCGCTGCTCGCCACCTCATGGGAAATCGAGGACGGCGGCCGCCGTTATGTGTTTCATCTGCGGCACGGCGTGAAATGGCATGACGGTGCGCCGTTCACGTCGGCAGACGTGGCGTGGTCCATCGAAGCGCTGCGCAAGGTCCATCCTCGCGCGCGCACGACGTTCGCGCACATGAGCGCCATCGCCACACCCGACCCTTATACGGTTGTGCTCACGCTCAGCGAGCCTGCGCCGTGGCTGATCCGCGCCTTCTCGGCCTCGGAAACGCCGATCCTGCCCAGCCACCTCTACGAGGGCAAGGACGTGCTCGCCAATCCGGCCAACAACGCGCCCATCGGCACGGGACCGTTCCGCTTCGTCAAATGGGTGCGCGGCAGCTACATCGAATATGCGCGCAACGACGACTATTGGAACCCCGGCAAGCCGTATCTGGACCGCATCATCGTCAAGATCATCGCTGACCCCGCCGCGCGCGCGGTGGCATTCGAGGATGGCTCCGTCGATATCGGCGGTGATACGCCCGTGCCGCTCGCCGACCTCGATCGTCTGAAGGCCAATCCGAAGCTCGGCATCGAAACGCGCGGCTACGAGTTCCAGGCGGGTGTGCAGCGCATCGAATTCAACCTCGACAATCCCGTGCTCAAGCAGTTGAAGGTGCGCCAGGCGATCGCCTCTGCGATCGACCGCGAGGTGATCCGCAAGATCATCTACTACGGCTATGCCACGCCAACCGCGAGCCCGCTGATGCCGTCGAACCCCTACTACGACGCGGCGCCCTCGCCCTATCCGTTCGACATCGCGCGCGCGAACCACCTGCTCGACGAGGCCGGTTATCCGCGCAAGGCGGACGGCACGCGCTTCGCGCTTACGCTCGACCCGCTGCCTATCGGCGACCTACCCGCGCGCACGGGCGAGTACATCAAGTCGGCGCTCGCCCGCGTGGGGATCGCCGTGACGATCCGCAATCAGGATCTCGCCGCTTATCTGAAGCGCGTCTACACCGATCGGCAGTTCGATTTCACGACGAACGGCATGAGCAATCTGTTCGATCCGGTCGTGGGGGTGGCGCGCCTGTACACGACCGACAACTTCCGCCCCGGCGTGCCCTTCACCAACGGCTCGCACTACAGCAACCCACAAATCGACAGCCTCTTCGCACAAGCCGCGCGAGAAAGCGACGAAACGAAACGCAAGCAGCAATTCGCGCAGATCCAGCACATTCTGGAGCGAGACCTGCCCGACCTGAACCTCGTCTCGCCGCAATGGATCACGCTCGCCGCGAAGCGTGTGCACGACCATTCCATTTCACCTGACGGCACGGCCGCGAGTTTCGCCGATGTCTGGCTTTCGCACTAAGCGTGCACACGCCACCTTGCTTGAACGACCTGAGGAAATTCATGGAATACCGGCAACTTGGCCATAGCGGCCTGAAAATCTCCACGCTAACGCTCGGTACGATGATGTTCGGCGGACAAACCGACGAGGCCACCGCCGAGCGCATCATCGGCGCGGCGCAGGAGCGAGGCGTGAATTCAATCGATACCGCCGACGTCTACCACCAGGGCGAATCGGAGCGCGTGGTCGGCCGCCATATTGGCCGGCAGCGCGACCGCTGGGTGCTCGCCACGAAGTTCGGCAACCCCTTCGACTTCACGCCGGGCGGCGATCTCGATATCAATGCGACGGGTGCCACGCGCAAGCACGTGATCCGTGCCGTCGAAGCAAGCCTCGCGCGCCTGAACACCGATTATCTGGACCTCGTGTATCTGCATCGCGAAGACCATCACACGCCGGTCGAGGAAACCGTGCGCGCGCTCGGCGATCTCATCGCAGCCGGCAAGCTGCGTCACTATGGTCTGTCGAATCATCGCGCGTGGCGCATTGCCGAATTCAGCCGCGTGGCCGATCTGCTGGGTGCGCCGCGCCCCGTTGCGAGCCAGCCGCTTTACAACCTCGCCAATCGCCAGGTCGAAGCGGAGCAGTTGAGCGCCGCCTGGCATTATGGCCTTGGCGTGATCTCGTACAGCCCGCTTGCGCGCGGCGTGCTGACCGCCAAGTACGAGCCTGGCGCACAGCCCGGCGCCGACACACGCGCGGGGCGCCAGGACCGCCGCCTGAGCGAAACCGAATGGCGTCCGGAGACGATCGAAATCGCGCGGCGCGTCGAGGCGCATGCGCGCTCGCGCAATCTCACGGCCGCACAATTCGCGCTGGCGTGGGTGCTCAACAGCCGCTATATCACCTCGGCCATCGCAGGCCCGCGCACCGAGTCGCAATGGCGCGACTATCTGCCCGCGCTCCAGTATCGCCTTGACTCGGAAGACGAAGCATTTGTCGATTCGCTCGTTGCGAGCGGCCATCCGTCGACACCTGGCTTCAACGATCCCGGCCATCCGTTCTTCGGACGACTCGTGCGTCATGGCGCCCCGCAAGACGTGCGCGCGCCGGGCGGCGAGCGTTAATCCGCTGATGCCAGGGGAGCGCACCGTGAACGCATTCACTCCGGACGCCGCGCTGGTCGAACGCGCCGCGCTGCTCGGCCGCACCTTCGCCGCCGTGGCCGACGAACATGATCGCAACGCCACCGCGCCGCTCGATCAGTTCCGCGCGTTGCGCGAAGCCGGTTTGTTGCGCGCGAACATTGCGCGCAGCAATGGCGGCTACGGCGCGGAGCTCGCGCTCTCGCGCGCCATTGTTGCGGAGATCGCCTATGGCGACCCATCCGTCGCGCTCATTCTCTCGATGCACTACAGCCAGCACGCCATGATCGTGCGCGACGCGCGCGAACACACGGGCGAATGGCCCGCGGCGCTCGCGCAGCGTCTCACACGTGCCAGCGTGGAAGGCCGCGCGCTCGTCAACGCGGCGCAGGTCGAGCCCGCGCTCGGCTCGCCCTCGCATGGGGGCCTGCCCGAAACGCTCGCGCGCCGCGAAGGCGACGTGTGGCGTATCACGGGGCACAAGGTCTATGTGACGGGCGCGCCGTTGCTCACGTGGATCAACGTGCTGGCCCGCACCGACGAGCCTGAGCCACGCCTCGGCCACTTTCTCGTACCGCGCAAGGCGGCAGGCGTGCGCATCGTGGAGACCTGGGACCCGCTCGGCATGCGGGCCACGGCGAGTCACGACGTAGTGTTCACGGACGTGGCGATTCCCGTTGACGATGTCGTCGGCCTGAAGCCCGCGCATCTCGGCGTACAGCGCGATCCGCACGCCACGGCGTGGTACTTCAGTCTGGTCGGCACGGTCTACGACGGCGCGGCGCGCGCCGCCCGCGACTGGCTGCTCGCTTTCCTCAACGAGCGCAAGCCGGGGGCGCTCGGCGGAGCGGCGCTCGCCACTGTGCCCATCGTGCAGGAAAGCGTGGGACGCATCGAAATGCTGCTGACGGCCAACGACTGGCTCTTGCGTACGCACGCCGATGCGATCGACGCGGGCACCGCGCCCACCGAATTATCCGCCGCAGTCAAACATACCGTCGTGGACAACGCCATCGCGGCCGTGGATGTCGCGCTGGAACTCGCGGGCAATCATGGCATCGCGCGGCGCAATCCGCTCGAACGCCATCACCGCAATGTGCAGTGCGCGCGCATTCACGCGCCGTCCAACAGCTTGCTGCGTACGATGGCCGCGCGCCGCGCGCTGGGCCTGTGAAAACCCGGGAAAGCGCCCCCCGGCGTGCGCGCCGGGGCTGTGGATTCAACGGATTCGCCGGAATGTGCGCAGGCGCCTTTGGCTCAATCGGATCGAACAGCAATGGATGACTAAACGATTCCCGGCGCCGCCGCTTCGAGCACGTTCACGCGCTTCGGAATCAGTTTGAGGTCGAAAAACGTATTGGCGATCTGCTGCTGCTCGGCAAGAATGGCTTTCGTGATAGGCCCTGTCCCGAATTGCACGCGTGTGATCGCCTCGCTCACCACGTCATTGGGCAAGCCCCACAATTGCGCTAGCTGGGTGGCAAGCGCCGCGCGGTTGCCCTGCCCCCATTGATCGATCTGGCTCAATTCGCCGATCAGGATCTTGATGACATCGGGGTTTTGCTTCGCGTAATTGAGCGACGAGAAATAGTAGGCCCGGTTGCCGACCACGCCGGTTGCGTCGACAAGAATGCGGGCATCGAGCGTTTTTTGCGCGGCGGCGAGAAAGGGGTCCCAGATCACCCATGCGTCGATGGAGCCGCGCTCGAAGGCCGCGCGCGCGTCGGCGGGCGCGAGGAAGACGACTTTCACGTCGCCATACTGAACGTTGTGCGCTTGCAGCAGCTTCACGAGGAAATAGTGGACATTGCTGCCGCGATTGAGCGCGACCGTCTTGCCCTTGAGATCCTCCACGCCGCGGATGGTCGAAGCGTGAGGCACGAGCACCGCTTCCGACTGTGGGCGCGGCACCGTGGCCGCGACATAGGCGAGCGGCGCGCCGGCCGCCTGCGCGAAGATGGGCGGTGCTTCGCCCACGTCGCCGAAGTCGATCGAGCCCACATTGAGCGCTTCCAGTTGCACGGGGCCTGCGTCGAACTCCGTCCACGTGACTGAAACACCGAGCGGAGCGAGCCGCTTTTCCAGCGTCCCTCGCCCTTTGAGCAGACTGAGATAGCCCTTCTGATTGCCGATGCGCAGCGTGCGCGCGGTGCTAGCCGCGCGCGCGGAAGACGTGCCGAGTGCGGATATGGCGGCGAGTGCCGCGGCTGAGGCGGAGATGCGGATGAAGTTGCGGCGTGCGTTCATGCTCGATGGGTTCGACGTGAAATCGATGGAAAAATAGGGACGACGCCGATCCTATAAGTCGCGTGGCAGCGTGGAAACCATCAAATCCTGCGCTGCTAATTCGCGTCGCAGATAACCGTTTCGCCTCGCGGTCGGCTTGCTGGTCTGTGCGGCTAGCCGATATGTAAATCTCGAATCGATATTGGCCGCTCCATGAAGCGACAACCATAATCGGCCTGATGCGGCCCACGTCAGACGATCAACGCTTCCTTCAGAACCCTTCAAGACATCAAGCAACCCACCATGCGCCATCGATTAGTTATCCAAACATTGCTTTCCACTTTCACGCTCTTTGCGCTACAAACACAGACCGCCCAGGCTGCCGACGCCAACGCGCACGTCTTGCGCGTCGGCTTCGTGCCCGGCCCTTACGCCGATGAATTCCGCGAGGGCGTCGAGCCGCAACTCAAGCGCAAGGGTTACACCGTCCAGTACGTCGACTTCAGCACCGGGCTCGAAGCCAATCAGGCCGTGTGGCACGGCGAAATCGCCGCCGATGTCATGCAGCACAGCGTCTACCTGAAAGCCTACAACGACCGCAACAAAACCGATCTGGTCGGCGTCGTGCAGGTGCCTACGCCGCCTATGGGTCTTTACTCCACCCGCCATCATTCCCTCGCCGAAGTGAAAGCCGGCGCAACGGTTGCCGTGCCGAACGACCCCGTCAACCTCGAACGCGCGCTCAAGATTCTCCAGGCCATCGGCTGGATCCGCATTCGCGAGAATCCCAATCCCGTCGACGTCTCCGAGCGTGACGTGGTCGCCAATCCCACCGGTATTCGTATCGTGCCGCTCGAAACCGCGCAGGCACCGCGTGCGCTCGAGGACGTCGATTTTGCGGCGATCCAGGGAAATTTCGCCATTTCGAGCGGGCACCGCCTGGCCGAAGCGCTCGCGCTCGAACAGATGCTTTCGCCCTACGTGAATCAGGTGGTCGTCAAGTCGGCGAACCGCAATTCGCAGGAGACCGCCGACATTGTCGCCGCCTATCGGTCGGATGAATTTCGCACCGCGATCCTGCGCAACGACGCCTATAAGGGCTACCGCCTGCCCGATTACTTCCCGCGTTAGCCCAACCGGCCTGACTCACGCCGATGTCGAACGGCAGCGGCGGCGCGCGTTATGAGCCGTGGAGCTGGGCGCCGGTTACTCGCTCTCGAAGGCCTCCGAGCGCTACGCAACGGCTGCGTACCAGCATGCAAGCGGCAGTGTCGGCCGGCATCAAGCACCTGTTCTAACGGGCAACACACGCCGATCGGGTTGGGCGTTGCCGCGGAAAGGATTTGAAACGAATCTGCCGTGGCGCGGCGGGCCTGAAGGCCTTTGTCGGCGAGCGTGAAGGCCTTTGTAAAACGGGCAGCGCAAAGACCGCAACGCGCGCGACGTCATCCCGATACGCCCGATAAGCATAGTCTGTTTCGTTGTTTGTTCCCTCGCCAGACGTCGAACAGAATAAACGACGCAAGATCGCCCGACCTGCTTCGCTCCCCATCGACGGCCAATTCCGGGAACTTCAACGATCCATGCTTTGCTCACGCCCTCTCATCCTGCTTTTCAGGCTCATGCTCGTTGCGGCGTTGTCCCTGGGCGCTGCCGCCGCGTTCGCTGACAAACCCTCGGTAATTCGCATTGGCGTCGCCCAGCAAGGGGCCGGCGATCCGCCGACCTTCGGCGGATCGCCGGCCGCCACCGTCCAGTTGCAACAACTGCTGGAGAAGGAATTTTCCGCCGACGGCATCAAAGTCGAATGGGTATTTTTCAAGGGCGCCGGACCCGCCGTGAACGAAGCTATTGCCAACAAGGCGCTCGATTTCGCCTTCCAGGGCGATCTTCCGGCGGTACTGGCGCGCGCCAACGGCCTCAAGACCCATTTACTACTCGCCGCGGGCGTGCGCACCGGTATCAAGATCGCGGTCCCGCCCGATTCGGATATTCAATCCATCAAGGATCTCAAGGACCGCCGCGTCGCTATCTTTCGGGGTACTAACCTGCAACTGGTCGCCGACAATGTGCTGGCGAAGAATGAACTGGACGAACGCAGCCTCAAGGTGATCAACCTCGACACCGCGAGTTCGCTCGCCGCGCTGGCGTCGAAAGGCATCGATGCGTCCGTGAACGATTACCACCTCTACAAGCTGCGCGACGCAGGGCTGGCAAAAATCATCTACGAGTCGCAGAACGACGGCCCCCAGTTCACGCGACAAACCCATCTGCTCGTGCTCGACGATTTCGATCGCGCTCATCCGGACATCGTGCAACGCGTGGTTACCGTGTTCGTCAAAGGCGCACAGTGGTCGTCAGACGAAGCGAACCGCGACGCGCTGTTCAAACTCTGGGCGAAAAGTGGCGTGCCCTACTCGTCCTGGCAAGCCGAATATGCCGGTCAGAGTCTGAAGTCGCGCAACTCGCCGCTGCTCGACGCGTTCTTTGTCGCACGCTACAAGGCGGTCGCGCAAGACGCGCTCAAGCTCAAGCTGATCCGCCAGCCGGTGGATGTCGACAGCTGGATCGAGCCGCGTTATCTCGTCACGGCACTCCATACGCTCAAGCTCGACCACTACTGGACGGCCTACGATGCGGCGGGAAAGCCGTTACCTTGAACGATGCCTTGAGTACTGCCCTCGCATCGGACCGACGCTGGCCCGGTTGACTGCCCCTCTACACTGAAATGACGTCCTGAAAAAAACCGCCATGAGCGATACGGCCATCAGAATCGAAGCCGGCACACGTGCGCTGCGGACCGCCAGGCTTTCTGCACGCCTGAATGCCGTGCTGTGGCGGCTCGCGCCGTGGCTGTTGCCAGCCTCGCTGTTCGTGCTCTGGAGCGAAGGCAGCGCGCACGGCTGGATCGCGCCGCAGATCCTTCCCCCGCCCGAAGCCGTCTATCGGTCGTTGGCCGATCTCGCCGCCAGCGGGGACCTTTGGCGCAACACCCTCGTGAGTCTGCAGCGCGTGCTGCTGGGTTTCAGCGCTGGCGCGCTAACCGGTTTCGCGATCGGCGCGGCGCTCGGGCTTTCGCGCGGCCTGGAAGCCTGGATCCTGCCGGGCTTCAACGCCATCGTGCAGATTCCCGTGCTCGGCTGGCTGCCGTTTCTATTGCTGCTGGTCGGGGTTGGCGAGCCGCTCAAGTATCTCCTGATTGCTCATGCGGCGCTTGTGCCCGTCACATTGAGCACGTTGCAAGGCTTCCGCCAGGTGCCGGAGGCGCTCGACGAGGTGGCGCGCGTTTTCGGCTACGGGCGCTGGCAACGTATCGTGCATGTTGTTCTACCGGCCGCGGTACCCACGCTCGCAACCGGCGTACGGCTGGCCTTCACGAAGTCGTGGCTCGCGCTCGTGGTGGTGGAACTGGTGGCGTCGTCCGAAGGCCTGGGCTATCTGATCGTCTATGGGCGGCAACTATTTCAGCTCGATCTGGTTATGGCCGCGGTCGTGATCGTCGGGGCCGTCGGCTTTGTAATCAACCGGCTGCTCGACGCACTGGAGGCGCATCTGCGTCGTGGCCAACCTTCGGCGTTCCGCGAGTGAGCACCGTGCACTTCGCCCCCGGAGCCGCTCCGTCATGAACCCCCGTTCCGCACCCGCCAACGCTGCGCGCAAAGCCTATACCCCCGATCTGCGCGGGCTGGTGTTGCCGCTCATTGCCTGCGCGATCTGGTGGGTATTCGCCGCTCAGCGCGGGCCTCATAGCGGCCTGCTCGTGAGTCCCGCCCAGGTGCTGCATACCGCATGGGACCAGGTGTCGAGCGGCGCGCTCGTGCGAGCCCTCGGCGCTTCGCTTGCGCGCGAAGCCTGCGGCTTCCTGATCGGGACCGCAGGCGGACTGCTGCTCGGCG
The DNA here is from genome assembly GCF_034424375.1 of Paraburkholderia kururiensis. NCBI lineage: Bacteria > Pseudomonadati > Pseudomonadota > Betaproteobacteria > Burkholderiales > Burkholderiaceae > Paraburkholderia > Paraburkholderia kururiensis. Next base: position 324,917 of record NZ_CP139965.1, read on the forward strand.
TGACGCTAGGGTTTTCACGCATCGCTGCGCGCGTCATCGGCCCGAGCTTCGATACCTTCAAGCAGATCTCGCTGTTCGCGTGGATTCCACTCATTTCCGTCTGGTTCGGGCTGGGCGACGCCGCCAAGGTGGTGTTTCTCTCGCTCGCGGCGCTGTTACCCGTGGCGGCGCACACCTGCGACGGCATTCATGCTGTGCCGCGCCAGTACGTGGAAGTTGCGCGTGCCTTGTGCTATACGCGCGGGCAACTGGCGCGGCATGTGATCTTGCCCGCCGCCCTGCCGTCGATATTCACGGGCCTCTATCTTGGGCTGATCTATTCGTGGCTCGCGACACTCGGCGCGGAATACCTGCTGGTCGCCGGCAGCGGTATCGGCAATACCCTCATCGACGGCAGCGAGCAGTTCCGTATGGATCTGGTCCTGTTTGGCATTGTGGTGGTGGGTGTGACGGGCTGGGCATTGAACGCCGCGGCGCGCGCGCTCGAACGCAAGATATTGGCGCGGCGCGGCGATGCGCGAGTCTGAATACGCTTCTGGGCTCGCGCGCCACGAACCGTAATCATGGAATTCTTTCGGAGCCGGCACTATGCCCCCCACCAGCACACTGTCCGATTCACTCGATATCCAGCATGTCGGCAAGCGGTATGTTCAGCGCGACAGCGCGCTCACCATACTCGACGACATTTCCCTGCACGTACGCGCGGGGGAGTTCGTGAGCATCGTCGGACCGAGCGGCTGCGGTAAATCTACGCTGCTGCGGCTGATTGCAGGGCTCGACACCGACTATGTGGGCGAGATCCGTGCGGGCGCTGAAATGGTGCGCGGTACCTCGCTGGAACGCGGCATCGTCTTCCAGGATCACCGCCTGTTTCCGTGGCTTACGGTCGAGCAGAACGTGGCGACTGCGCTGCGCAACGCGAGGCTCAGCATGCGCGAGAAGCGCACGGCGGTTGCCGCGCATCTCGAACTGGTCGGCCTGAGCGATTTTGCGCAGTCATGGCCGCATCAGCTCTCGGGCGGCATGGCACAGCGCGTGGCGATCGCGCGCGGGCTCGTCAACCGGCCGCGTGTGCTGTTGCTGGATGAGCCCTTCGGTGCGCTCGACGCACAGACCCGCGCACGCATGCAAAACGAGTTGCAGCGGATCTGGGCGCAGGAGCGTATTACGATGATTCTGGTCACGCACGACGTGGAAGAAGCCATTTGGCTCAGTGATCGCGTCGTCACCCTCGATACCCGGCCGGGTCGCATCCGGCGCGTGGTGGACGTCGAGCTGCCGCGTCCGCGGCGCCGCGACTCGCCGGCGTTCGTTGGCCTGCGCCAGTCCGTGCTCGCCGATCTCGGCGATCCCGCCGACGTTGGTGACGAGACGCTCCTCGTCTCGCCTGCTGTCCCGGTCGATCAATGGAAACTCGCCTGGTAGAGCCAGATATTGGTCATTTCGTTTCGCTGCCTCGTTCGCGTGCAACGGCACGCGTCGACCTCACACCAAGGAGACTCACGATGTCCGATCTTCACGCAGGAATTACGTCTGCCGCATCCCATCATGGCCCCCACTCCGGGCGCGAAGCCGCACGTGCCGCCACGCCGCTGACGCTGCGCCGGGTAGCGGGACGCATCGGCGCGCAGATCGACGGGGTGCGGCTGGGTGCAACGCTGGATGACGCCACGTTCGCCGCGATCGAAGCCGCGCTGCTGGAACACAAGGTCCTGTTCTTTCGCGGCCAGCAGCATCTGGACGACGAAGCGCAGGAGGCCTTCGCGCGCCGCTTCGGCGAAGCCGTGGCCCATCCGACCGTACCCTCCGCAAGCGGTAGCCAGCGACTGCTCGAACTCGATTCGTTGCACGGTGCAAGGGCGAACTCCTGGCACACCGACGTGACCTTCGTCGACGCCTACCCGAAGGTCTCGATCCTGCGAGCTGTGGTGATCCCTCCTGTCGGCGGCGACACGGTCTGGGCCAATACCGCCGCCGCTTACGCGCATCTGCCCGAGCCATTGCGCGCGCTGGCCGATACGCTGTGGGCGTTGCACACCAACGCCTACGATTACGCGTCTTCTCACGCTCACGCCGACGACGCGCAGCTCAAGCGCTACCGCGAGGTCTTCACCTCGATTGTGTACGAAACCGAGCACCCCGTCGTGCGCGTGCATCCGCAAACGGGCGAGCGCACGCTCGTACTCGGCCATTTCGTGCAGCGATTCAAGGGACTTTCTGCGCAGGATTCGACGCGCCTGCTGCAGTCGTTCCACGAGCATGTCACGCAACTGGAGAATACTGTGCGCTGGAGCTGGCAAGAGGGCGATGTCGCGATCTGGGACAATCGCGCCACACAACACTATGCGATCAACGACTATGGCGATGCGCGCCGGATCGTACGGCGCGCCACCGTGCAGGGGGACGTGCCGGTAAGCATCGACGGCCGCCGCAGCGTCGCCCTCAAGGGGCCGAACGTCGCGCTGCAATGACCGACGAACCCTGAAAAGCGCTCACTGCTGCGTCGACACCGGCGCGGCGCCTGCGTCGGGCCGCCTGGCGCGCCCCGACGCAGACCTTGTGAACTCAATGCTCGATGCAGCCGTCGAGACGGTCGCATCTGGAAATGACCGGCCTATCGTGCACGCTGAACGCGGCGCGCACTATCGTTGGTCAGACTGAATCTTCCGTATCGCCAGCGCAAAGCTGGTTCGTTCGATGTCACGCAAAGGGTACTCACCGGACAATGCGGCGTGCGAGGGCTTCTTTGGCCGGTTGAAGAGCGAGCTGTCGTATCCACGGAATTGGCAATCGACAACGATTGAGCAGTTCATTGGTGGGCTGGACGCCTATATCCGGGGGTACCACGAAAAGCAGATCAAAATCTCGCTGGGGCGCAACACTAACCGGCGTTGAATTCGCCACGCCCGGCCAGCCCCGCATCAGGGAAAATCGTACTGGTTTATCCCACAGCCCGATTTTGCGCGACTCACCTGCAAGTGATTCCGCGCCAGCGTCGCTCTATTGAATACCGCTTTATCACCACTATTGCCGTCGAATTCGACAAGCTTGTCAGGAGACGATTAAAAGCCGCTCTCTGGGCCCGAGAATACCGTACGCCGCCCCGTATCCATCAGATAAGCATGTGAGGGAATTTTCTTGGACACGGTGATGCGCGCTCAATAACATACCGACCGTACTGTATGTTGCCCTAGCGCTTTTTGAACGTCCGCGATGCACCGCCGCTTCACGTGCGCCGCGTGACGTTCCCGTCCAGCACCATGAATAACGCCGCTCCGAGTATCACACCACGCGCCACGCGCACGCAACACGAACGCAGCACGGCGGCGCGCGGTGCGCTCATCAACGCCACGCTCGCCTGCCTCGCAGAAGTCGGTCTCGCCAAGGCGTCGATCAGCGAAATCTGCCAGCGCGCGGGCCTTTCGCGCGGCGCCCTGCTTCATCACTTTCCCCACAAGAACGAACTGCTGGTGGCTGCATACGTGGCGTGGATCAGCGGCAAACTCGACGCACTCGAACAGCGCATCGAAACTGGCGCCAGCGTGCGCGATGAAGTCCGCGTCTGGCGCGCACAAATGCGCGAGACGTTTCCGATGACGCAGGAGTTCTACGGCGCGCTGCGCAGCGACGCCGATCTGCGCGAGCGCTTCAACGCGGCGCTGCTCACGCATTCGATCGGCGACGACATGAGCCACCATCCGGCCAATACGCGCATTGACCAGTCGCCGGTGCCGTGGCTCACGCGTTACGTGATCGCGTGTTTCATTCGCGGACTGTGCCTGCAGGAGCTCTTCGTACGCGATGCGTCGGTTCCCGACCAGGCTTTCGAGCACTTCATCGAAATGCTGAGCACGCACATAGAAGGCCCGCTCGCGCTCAAGCCTTTGCCTATGCCCTGATACCCGATCGCGTTTGACCTTCTCGCCAAGGTATGCCTGACTGACATCAATATTAATATATCGGACTACTACATATGATAAGAAGCATATTCCATTTGCGAGTAATTCCGGCGTTGCTGATCGGCGCAGGCACGCTGACCACGAGCCTCGCTTACGCCGACGACACGTCTAGTTCCACACAGAGCCCGGCGAACGACGCCACGTCCGGTTCTGACAAAACCGGCGACAACAAGGTCCGCAGCCTCGCTACGGTGACGATCAACGGCACGCGCCAGCAGGCGCCCGAGGTGTCGAGCGGCGCACTTGGCACGCGTTCCGATCTGGAAACGCCGTTTTCGACGCGCGTGGTCACGCAGCAGGATCTCGAGGACCGTCAGGTGAAATCGCTTGGCAAGGTCTTCGCGGAAGACTCGGCGGTCATGTCGCTCGGTGACACCTATTCGTTCAACGCCTATTCGATCAACGTCCGCGGTATTCCGCTCGACGACTACAACGGCTACAAGATCAACGGCCTGCCGTTCTATATGACGACGGTCGAATTGCCGGTCGAATCGTTCGAATCGATTCAATTGCTCAAGGGTGCATCGGGCTTCATGTACGGCTTCGGCGCGCCCGGCGGCATCATCAATTTCGTAACCAAGAAGCCGACCGATACATTCACGTTCAGCGCCGACGTGGGCTATAGCTCGGACTCCGTGTTCAGCCAGCACATCGACACGGGCGGCCGCTTTGGTCCGGACAGCATGTTCGGCTATCGCTTCAACATCACGCACGAACAGGGCGACACGTATAACGACGCGCACGTGCTGCGCAATTCGGAGTCGCTGTCGCTCGACGCGCGGCTCACGCGCTCGCTCACGTGGACCTTCGACGGCCTCTATCAGTCGCGCAAGGTCGACGGCGGCATTCAGGACGTCATGCTCAGCGACTACACCGGCACGGGCCTGCCGCGCGCGCCGAGCGGACGCACGAATCTCTCCGCTTACGGCGACACGTTCTTCAATTCGAACGTGTATTTCGTCGGCAGTGGCCTGCACTGGCAGATCGATCCGGTCTGGAAGGCGAGCATCGACTATAGCCACAGTAAGGACGAGCGTAATTATTCCGGCCAGTGGCTCGACCTGCTCGACGAGCAAGGCGACTTCAATACCTATCTGAACCGTTCGCGCGGATCGTCGATTTATGACGTCGTCCAGGCGACGCTCGAAGGCAAGTTCTCGACGGGCCCGGTCGATCATCAGGTGGGGCTGGGCGCCTCCGAGCAATGGCTCTCGAAAAAGACTGTGCCTCACTATCTCTATACGGATATCGGCTCGAACAATCTTTACGACACGATTACACAGCACACATGGGACGGCACTTACGATTACAGCCAGCAGTACAACAATTTCAACTCGCAGCAGAAGTCGATTTTCGCGAGCGATACGCTGAGCGTCCTGAAATACTGGTCGATTCTCGCAGGCATTCGCTATACGAGCTATCACCAGACGTCGTGGACGTCGCCGTCCGCGTCACCGGTCAGCTACACGCAGAATCCGGTCACGCCCACGCTCGCGCTGATGTTCCGTCCGCGCAGCGATCTGCTGTTCTACGCGAGCTACGTGGAAGCGCTCGAAGACGGCGGCACGGCAGCGCAAGGCTACGCGAACGCGAACCAGGTGCTCGATCCGATCAAGAGCAAGCAGTATGAAGTGGGCGTGAAATACGACGGCCGCCATGTGGGCGCGTCGGCGGCGCTGTTCCGCATCGAGCGCGGCGCGGAGTACGGCAATGCGCAGAACGTCTACGTTTCGAACGGCAAGGAACGCATCAACGGACTCGAACTCGACGGTCACGTCGATCTGCCCGCGGGCTTCCGCGTGGCAGCGAGCACCGCGTGGGAAGCGGGCACGTATAGCGAAACCGAGGCCGATCTGATCGGCAAGCGCATCGAGGGCATTCCGCGCTGGCAGGCCACGCTGCAGATCAGCGATCGCATTCCGGGCGTGACGGGCCTCACCGCAAACGCGGAAGTGCACTACTACGGCAGCATGATGGCCGATGCGAACAACAACTACGTGCTGCCGAGCTTCACGCTCGTCAATGCGGGGCTGAGCTATCGCACGACGGTGGCCGGGCATGGCGTGACGCTGCGTGCCGAAGTCGACAACCTCTTCAACCGGCATTACTGGGGCTTCCTCCAGTCCGATTATATGTTCGTCGGCGCGCCGCGCACGCTCGCGCTCAACGCGCGCTTCGATCTGTGAGCGCCGCCCTGCTCTCGTCCGGCGGCGACGCGCTGCACGCACGGCGTTTCGCCGTGTATCGCGCTCTCCTTGCCGACGCCGGACGTGGTGCCGCGCGCGAAGTTCGCGTGTTCGCGGCGGACGAGGTTCGGGAAAAGGCGTATGAAGCGCGGCCCGTTTCGGCGCGCGGTGTGGTGCGGTGCGCGCTCGCAGTCACGCTGCTGCACGTGGCGCTGATTGCCGCGTGGCGGCATGCCGGGCCCGCTGCGCCCGCACCGGTCGTCACGCCGCCGATCGCCTTGCAGATGGACGCGCCACCGAAGGCGCTGCCGCAGGCGCCGAAGGCCTCGCCGACCCCACCCGTTACGCCGCCCAAGCCGTTGCCGCAGCGCGCGCACGCGCATCCGGCGCGGCCACGCCCTGCTCCGGCGCCTTCACTCGCGCCCACGCCCGTGGCCGCGCCGCCCCAAAGCACACCGACGCCTGCGCCAGTTACCGCGCCAGTACAAACGCCCGCGCCCGCCGCGCCAGAAAAAACCACACTGCCCGACGGCAACGCCGACTACCTGCACAACCCGGCGCCCGACTATCCGCCCACGGCGCAGGACTACGGCTGGCAAGGCAAGGTCGTGCTGCACGTGCATGTGCGCGCCGACGGCTCTCCCGACACGATCGAGATCCGCCGTTCCAGCGGACATCGCGTGCTCGACGAAGCCGGCATCGCCGCCGTGCGCCACTGGAGTTTCGTCCCCGCCAAACGCGGCGCCACGCCGATCGACGGTTGGGTCGACGTGCCGCTCAATTTCCAGCTCGACTGACCGCATCGACTGAACCACGAGGACCTCCCCATGAATTCGCTTCCCCTCAACCTCATCGTGCAAAGCGCTCTCTGGGCGCTCGGCCTGTTCTCCATCGCGACGTGGACGCTGATCGTCCTGAAAGCCGTGCAGCAGATCCGCGCCGCGCGCGCTGACCGCGAGGCCGGCGCTGCGCTCGAAGGCGTCCGCTCGCTCGCCGCCATCTCCGCGATCGAATTGCCCGACGGTCCGAAGGCCCGCCTGACGGCCGCGGCGCTCGACGCACTCGAGACAGCACGCGCCTACGACAGCGACAGCGCCGAATCGCTCTGGAGCCGCCAGGACACGCTCGAACGTCAGCTCACGCGCCAGATCGCGCACGAGCGCCGCCGCCTTGAATACGCGCTCGCGTGGCTCGCTTCGGTGGGCAGCGTCGCGCCCTTCGTCGGCCTGTTCGGCACGGTGTTCGGCATCATCCACGCGCTGGAGTCGATCGCGCACGCCGCCTCGGCCAGCATCGACGTGGTCGCCGGACCGATCGGCGAAGCGCTCGTGGCCACCGGTATCGGCATTGCCGTGGCCGTGCCCGCCGTGCTCGCGTACAACCTGTTCGTGCGCGGCGTGAAAGGCATCGTCGCGCGTCTCGACGATCACGCAGGCAACCTCTACGCGCTCGCGCAACGCCAGCAATTCCGCTTCGAGCCGTCGCTAGCGGCCGCGCATGCCGTTCGCGCCGATGCGGCGCGGCCCGCTTCCGCCCGCGCCGGGGAGGTCGCTGCCTGATGGCCTTCTCCTCCTCGAACCAGGACGACGACGTCCTCAGCGAAATCAATATCACGCCGCTCGTCGATGTGATGCTCGTGTTGCTGGTGGCGTTCATCGTCACCGCGCCGCTGCTCAACAAGGCGATTCACGTGAATCTGCCGAAGACCGAGGCCACTGCTTCTGTCGATCCGAAAAAGCCGCTCACCGTGAGCGTGGACGAAGCTGGCCTCGTGTACTTCGACAAGCAGCCCGTGCCGCTCGCGCAGGTCGAAGGTCTGCTCGAACAGCGCAAGCAGCGGGACGCCGATCTCGCTGTCGCGTTGCAGGCCGATGAGCGTGTGCCCTACGGTCCCGTCGCGAAGGTGATGGGCGCGATCCAGCACGCGGGCATCGCGAAGCTGTCGCTCGTGACGCAGCCGCAGCCGTGATCGCGCCCCGGCAGTCAGGCAAACGGCGCGCGCGGTTTTGGACGCGCGTATGCGCGTTCGCGCTGGCGCAAGCGGCCGCAATGGCACACGCGACGACGCTCGACGCAAGCCGCACGACGCAAACTGCGCCCGATGCTCCGCCCAGGCAAACCACGCTCACGCTGTTCGACGACGCGCGGCCCGCGACCGTGCCCGCGCGCCTGCCCTATTCGGACGACGCGCCGTCGCGCGGCGGTACGCTGCGGCTCACCAACTACATCGACGCCACGCCCATCGTCACGTCGTACGACTCGCTCAATCCGTTCCTGTTGCGCGGCAACGCGGCACCGGCCGCGCCGATCCTCATGTTCGAGACGCTGATGCAACGCAGCCTCGACGACGTCAGCACGCAATATCCGCTGCTTGCCGACCGCGTGGCCATCGCACCGGACAGACTTTCCGCGACGTTCCATCTGAATCCCAGGGCGCGCTTTTCGAACGGCAAACCCGTGACCGCCGACGACGTGGTCTGGTCATTCGAATGCCTGAGCCACGCACCCACCTCACCGTTCTACAGCGGCCGCTACGCGTCGATCCGCGCGGCGCACGCGCTCGACGCGCACACCGTGCGCTTCGACTTCCGCGCGGCCGAGCGACGTGCCGTACTCGACGCGGGCGACCTCTACGTGTTCTCGCGCGACTGGGCGCGCACGCCCACGGGCGGCCAGCACAGCTTCGACCAGCTAGCGACCGTATCGCCCATCGCAAGCGGCCCTTATCTGATCGCCTCGCGCGCGAGCAACCGCGAGATCGTCTACCGGCGCGATCCGCATTACTGGGGCGCAGATCTGCCCGTGCGGCGCGGCATGTTCAACTTCGACACCGTGAGCTTTCGCCTCTATAGCGACGCCGCCGCGCCGCTCCAGGCATTTCGCGTGGGCGACATCGACGCGATGTTCGAAGGCAGCGCCGAGCAATGGACGCGCAATTACAGCGGCCCCGGTTTCGCCGCCGGCACGCTGCACAAGCAGGAATTCGCGGAGCAAGGCATCAGTGCCGCGCAGGGCCTCTTCTTCAACCTGCGCCGCAAGAAGTTCCAGGACCGGCGCGTACGCGAAGCCGTGGGTCTTGCACTCGACTACGAGTGGATCAACCGCAACATGTTTTTCGGCCAGTACGAGCGCAGTCAAGGCTTTTTCGACGACAGCGAGTTCGCCGCGCGCGGCGCGCCCGGCGCGGACGAACTCGCGTTGCTCGAACCGCTGCGCGCGAACCTGCCGCCCGAGGTATTCGGCGACGTGCCGCCGCAGCCACAGACTACGGGGAGAAATGGCCTGCGCCGCAATCTCGCGCGCGCCGAAGCATTGCTCGAAAGCGCGGGCTGGCATTACCGCGATGGCGTGCTGCGCGACACATCGGGCGTGCCGTTCACGATCGAACTGCTCGACGACGGCACCGGCATGCAGCGCATTCTGATGATCATCGTGCGCAACCTGAGAATGCTCGGCATCGACGCGCGCCTGCGCATCATGGACCAGACAGTCATCAACGAGCGGCTCAAGCATTTCGACTTCGACATGACCACGCTCGGCTACCGCGCGGCGAGCGTGCCCGGCGGCGAACTCGCGCGGCGCTTCGGCAGCGAGGCCGCGCACACGCCAGGTTCGGAAAACTATGCCGGGGTGGCCTCACCCGCGGTCGATGCGCTGATTGCCGAGGTACAGCACGCGCAGAGCGAACACGCACTGGTGGCGGCGTCACGCGCACTCGATCGGGTGCTTCGCTGCGAACGCATCATGGTGCCGGAGTGGCACATCACGCACGCGCGCGTCGCGTGGAACCGCCGCATCGCACCGCCAGCGCGGGTGCCGAAGCAATATCCGTGGATGGACTGGGTGATCGGCTGGTGGCACGCCGAGCCGCAGAACGCACACGCGCAACGACAGGATTAAGCACGTCATGATCGCCTATATCGGCCGGCGCCTCGCGCTGATGATTCCCACGCTGCTCGGCGTGCTTACCGTCACCTTCGTCATCATGCAGTTCGTGCCCGGCGGTCCCGTCGAGCAGGTGATGGCGCGCCTGCAAGGCACATCCATTCATGGCGAGGGCGGCGGCGGCAACGGCGACTATCACGGCAACGAGGGCGTCGATCCAGCGCAGATCGCGGCCATCCGCCGCGAGTTCGGCTTCGACCAGCCGCCGCTCACGCGTTACGTGCGCATGCTCGCGCATTACGCGCGCTTCGACCTCGGCCAGTCGTTCTTTCAGCATCGCTCCGTGTGGGAACTGATTCGCAGCAAACTGCCCGTGACGGTCACGCTCGGCAGCTTCACGCTCGTGCTCACGTATCTGATTGCGGTGCCGCTCGGCATTGCGAAGGCGCTGCATCGCGGCACCGCGTTCGACTTTGCCACCAGCGCAGCGCTGCTGGCCGCCTACGCGATTCCCGGCTTCGTGCTCGGCGTGCTGCTGATGATGCTGTTCGGCGGCGATCTGTTCCTGCATGTCTTTCCGCTCGGCGGCTTCGGCTCGGAAGGTCACGACGCGCTACCGCTCACGCAGCGCGTGCTCGACCGGCTCTGGCATCTGGTGCTGCCGGTGACGGCTTCGGTGACGGGCAGTCTCGCCGTGGTTTCGCTGCTCACGCGCAATGCGTTTCTCGACGAACTCGCGCGCCAATACGTGCTGACCGCGCGCGCGAAAGGCGCGACGCGCAGCGCCGTGGTCTGGCGTCACGTGCTGCGCAACGCGCTGCTGCCGCTCGCCACCGGCCTGCCCGCCGCGTTCATCGCCGCCTATGTGAGCGGCAGTCTGCTGATCGAAACGCTGTTCTCGCTCGACGGCGTGGGCCGCCTTTCGTACGACGCCATCGTAGGCCGCGACTATCCGGTCGTGCTCGGCTCGCTGTTCGTGTTCACAGTGGTGAGTCTCGTCGCGCGGCTCGCGGGCGATCTCGCCTACGCGCTGATCGATCCGCGCATTCACTTCGGCGGCAACGGCCATTGACTTCGGGGTTCTGCATGGAAGCGATCACACCGCTGCGCAACGAGCCGCAGCAAGCGTCCGCCGATGAGATGCCCGCCGCGCCGGAACACGCGCCCATAGAATGCGCCGCTCCCGACGTTCCCGCTTCGACGGCATTCTGGCGACGCCTGCGCCGTCAACGGCTGGGCTGGGCGAGCCTGATCGTGTTCGCCATGCTGTTCGCCGCCAGCCTCTTTGCGGGCGCGATCAGCAACGACCGGCCGCTCGTCGTGCGCTATCACGGCCATTGGCTGTTTCCGGCGCTGCGCGTCTACGCCGATCGTGACTTCGGCGGCGCGCTGCCCACCGAGGCCGATTATCTCGATCCGTTCATTCGCGACCAGTTTTCGCGCGACGGCAATTTCGCGCTCTATGCGCCGTGCCCGTTCCGCTACGACACCGTGAACTACCACGACGCGCGCCCGTTTCCCGCGCCGCCATCGGCACTGAACTGGCTCGGCACCGACGCCTACGGCCGCGACGTATTCGCACGCGCGCTCTATGGCCTGCGCAGTTCCGTGCTGTTCGCGTTCGCGCTCACGCTCAGCGGCGCGCTGATCGGCGTGCTTGCGGGCGCGCTGCAGGGATATCACGCGGGCCGCGTCGATCTGCTCGGCCAGCGCCTGATCGAAATCTGGAACGCGCTGCCCGACCTGTATCTGCTGATCATTCTTTCGTCGATCTTCGAACCGAGCCTCGCGTTGCTGTTCGTGCTGCTCGCGGCGTTCGGCTGGATCACGCTCTCCGACTACGTACGCAGCGAGTTCCTGCAAAAGCGCGCGCTCGATTACGTGCGCGCCGCACGCACGCTCGGCCTCTCCGACTGGCAGATCATGTGGCGGCACATTTTGCCGAACAGTCTCACGCCCGTCATCACGTGGCTGCCGTTTCGCATGAGCGCGGCGATCCTGTCGCTCGCGAGCCTCGATTTCCTGGGACTGGGCGTGCCGCCGCCCGCGCCGAGCCTCGGCGAACTGCTCGCCGAAGGCAAGGACCATCTCAACGCGTGGTGGATTTCGTCGACCGCGATCGGCGCGCTGGTCGTCACGCTGCTGTTGCTCACGTTCATCGGCGACGCGTTGCGCGAGTCGCTGTCGCCGGATCGGCATCGCGCGCATGACAACACTCAGGAGCGCTCGTGACGAAGCCTGTTCTCGAAGTCAATGGACTCGGCATTCGCTTCGGATCACGAAGCATTGTGCATGATCTCGACCTGACGATCGCGGCCGGCGAACGCGTGGCGCTGGTCGGCGAATCGGGCTCGGGCAAGAGTCTCACGGCTCTCGCGCTGCTCGGTCTTGCCGACGCCGCCCAGGTGAGCGGCAGCGTGCGGCTCGCGGGCGAGGAACTGCTCGGCAAGAGCGAGGCGCAATGGCGCACCGTGCGGGGCCGCGACATCGCCATGGTGTTTCAGGAACCGATGACGGCGCTCAATCCGCTCTGGAGCATCGGGCGACAAATCGGCGAAAGCCTGCGTCTGCATGCGAACCTGCGCGGCACGGCCGCGCGCGAGCGCGCGATTGCGCTGCTGCGGCGCACCGGTATTGCCGAGGCCGAGTGCAAGGTCGATTGCTATGCGCACCAGTTGTCGGGCGGACAACGCCAGCGCGCGATGATCGCGATGGCGCTCGCCTGCAACCCGCGTCTCCTGATCGCCGACGAACCGACCACCGCGCTCGACGTGACCGTGCGCCGTCAGATCGTCGATCTGCTCATCGAGCTGCAGGAAGCCGACGCCGACGGACGCGGCCTCGCCGTGCTGCTCATCACACACGACCTGCATCTGGTGCGGCGCTTCGCGCATCGCGTGGCCGTGATGCAGCATGGCGCGATCGTCGAGCAAGGCGCGACCGAGGCGCTATTCGCGGCGCAGCGGCACCCTTACACGCGCAAGCTGTTCGACAGCGCGCCGCGCCGCACGCTCGCGCCAGTTTCCGACGACGCGCCGCGCGTACTCGCCGTCGACGGTCTGCGCGCCGGGTATCGCGCGCGCGTGCCGGGCTGGCGCGGCGTGCTGCGTGCGGGGACGAATACCGTGCTCGATGGCATCGACTTGCATCTGCGGGCGGGCGAAACTCTGGGCGTGCTCGGCGAGTCGGGTTGCGGAAAATCGACGCTCGCGGCGTCCATTGTCGGGCTGGTGCAGCCGGTGGCGGGCACGATCCGTTTCGCGGGACTCGACGGTCTCAATGACGAAGCGCAACCGCCGTCGCGGCACGCGCTGGCCGCGCACGTGCAGATGGTGTTTCAGGACCCGTTCGGCTCGCTCGCGCCGCGCCTGACCGTGGGCGAGATCGTCGGGGAAGGACTCGCGCTGCATCATCCGGATCTGCCCGCCCATGCGCGGCACGCGCGCGTGGCCGCGCTGCTCGCCGAAACCGGCCTGCCCGCCGACGCGGCCTCGCGCCTGCCCGCCGCGTTTTCGGGCGGCCAGCGCCAGCGCATCGCGATTGCACGCGCGCTCGCCGTCGATCCGCGCATTCTCGTGCTCGACGAACCGACCAGCGCGCTTGACGTGTCAATCCAGCAACAGATTCTCGCGCTACTCACCGCGCTGCAGCGTCGGCACGGCTTGAGCTACGTGTTCATCAGCCACGATATCGACGTGCTGCGCGCCGTATCGCACCGTCTCGTGGTCATATACCGCGGCAAGATCGTCGAGGCAGGCGAAACGCTCGCGATACTCGACGCACCCATGCATGCCTACACTCGCAAGCTCGTTAGCGCGGCGATTTGGAGTCCAATCACGTAGTCAGGAAATTGGACATGAAGAAGCGGTTCACCGAAGAGCAGATCATTGGCTTCCTGCGGGAGGCGGAGACAGGGATCCCGATCAAGGAGCTGTGCCGTCGGCATGGCTTTTCCGAGGCCAGCTACTACCTGTGGCGCAGCAAGTTCGGCGACGCGAGCGTGTCCGACGCCAAGCGCCTGAAGGAACTGGAGGCCGAGAACGCCCGGTTAAAGAAGCTGCTGGCCGAGTCATTGCTGGAAAACGAGGTGACGCGCGAGGCGTTACGAAAAAAGTGGTGAGCGCCCCCTCACGCCGAGAGGTGGTGCGCCATCTGATCGATCGAGGCCTGAGCGAACGCCGGGCCTTGCGGGTAATCGGCATGAGCGCCAGCGCGTTTCGCTACAAGCCGGCGCCGGACCGCAATCAGGCGCTACGCGCTGAGATCGTGGCATTGGCTCAACGGCATCGCCGTTACGGCTCAGGGATGATTTATCTGAAGCTGCGGCAGTCAGGCCAGTTGGTGAATCACAAGCGAGTCGAGCGGCTGTATGCGGAAGAGAAGTTGCAGGTGCGCCGCCGCAAGCGCAAGAAGGTGCCGGTCTCGGATCGCCAGCCACTGGGACGGCCGTCAGCCGCCAACCAGGTCTAGTCGATGGATTTCGTGTATGACCGGACGGCGGAAGGCAGCAGGAGTCGAACCTACAAGGGAACGGCTGACGTCCCCTACTGGGTTTGAAGCCCAGCCGCACCACCGGATACGGATGCCTTCCTTCGGAAAGAAACTGCAGGCAGCGGTGGCCGAATCCGGTTCGGGCACGGGCCGCATCCGGAATGCGGCACGCCTGCGAGCGGCGAATTATCGCATGCCGCCTGCGTGCGCGCCGCGAAAATGCGCGAGCCAAAAATAGAGGAACTGTCGCGCGCGTCGATTTAATCCCGGTCGGTCGTTACTCGCCGCTTGTCCGCATGCGCGGGAATAATCCGCGCACGCCAGCGGTATCACGGTCGGACGCCGCACACGCGGAACGTCTCCCTCAACCGGAAAGAACAGAGGAAGCGACGATGAACGACGACACAACGCCCGGCCGCGCGCTTGACCGCACGAGCGCGAACCCCGACGACGACCGCGGCACCTCGCACGACAATCTCACGCAGCGCGGCAAAGCGCGCCGGCGCGCGCTCACCTGCATGGCGTGGGCCGGCACGGGCGTGGTGTGGTCCCTGAGCGGCGGTGTGCCGCGAACGCTGGGCATCGTGGGCGACGCCTGGGGCGCCACATCGGACGAGCACGCCCTCACGTTCGTGCAGATCAGCGACAGCCATATCGGCTTCAACAAGCAGCCGAACCCCACGCCCGAGAAAACGCTTCAGGAAGCCGTCGACAAGATCAAGTCGTTGCCCCGTCCGCCCGCGTTCATGCTTCACACGGGGGACGTGAGCCATCTTTCGCGGCCTGTCGAATTCGATACGGCCGAGCAGATCGTGCGAGGCGCCGCGCTCGACGTGCACTACATTCCCGGAGAGCACGACGTGCTGATCGACGACGGTCAGCCGTTCTTCGAGCGCTTTTCGAAAGGCACCGGCGGCAAGGGCTGGTACAGCTTCGATCAAAACGGCGTCCACTTCGTCGCGCTCGTCAACGTGCTGAATTTGAAGAGCGGCGGTCTGGGTTCGCTCGGCGCGGAACAGCTCGCGTGGCTCGAACGCGATCTTCGCGGCAAGACGGGCAGCACGCCCGTCGTGGTGTTCACGCACATTCCGCTGTGGTCCCTTTACCCGGAATGGGGTTGGGGCACGGACGACAGCGCGCAAGCGCTCGGCTACCTCAAGCGCTTCGGTTCGGTCACGGTGCTCAACGGCCACATTCACCAGGTACTCCAGAAGGTGGAAGGCAACGTGAGTTTTCATTCGGCAATGTCCACGGCATTTCCTATCGCCGCGCCAGGCGTCGGCCCTGGGCCGGGTCCGATGAAGGTGCCCGAAGATCGTCTGCATGCGGTGCTCGGCGTGCGTACCGTGAACTTCGTGCCGGGGCGCACAGAACTCGCGCTGGTCGATTCGCCGCTCGGAGCGTGAGCGCGGCTCGCGTCGACGTCGTGTTGTCTTGAACGGTCACGTGCCGTTCTTCATTCAAAAGATTCCGGAGAAACCGATGAGGTCTTTCGCAAAAGCGGCGCCGCCGCGTAGGGTGCGGCGATTCAACGTCATGGCGTTGGGCACGGCGCTCTTATGCGCCGCCCTCGCGCTGCTTCCCGTCGCGCCCGCGGCCTTCGCCGCAGACGCGGCTCAATCGTCGTCCAACACGGTGAATATCGACAATTTCGCCTTCAGCCCGGCCACGCTCACGGTGGCGAAGGGCACCACCGTGACGTGGGTGAACCGCGACGACATTGCGCACACCGTCGTCAACGATGCGAACCCGCGTGCGTTCAAGTCGCCGCCCATGGATTCGGACGACAAGTTCTCCTTCACGTTCAGCACGCCGGGCACCTATAAGTACTTCTGCTCGATTCATCCGCACATGACCGGCGTGATCGTCGTGAAGTAGGCGTCAAAGCAGCTCATGCAGGCGGCTGTCGGCGCGCAGCAGATGCAGGTCGCGATGAAAACGCGTGTAGCCGATACGGTCGAAGAATTCGAGGATCTGGATGGCGCGCTTGCGGCCCAGCCCGGTGGCATCGCGAAATGCCGACGCGCCTACCGCGCCGCCTTGTTCGCGTGCGAGCCCGGCAACGAGCCGGGCGAGTTCGAGCACCACGTCGCGATGATAGAAAAGATCGCGCACCACCTGGTACACGTCGCCGAGCCGTGCCAGCTTGCGCAGCAGTGCGCGCACCTTTTCCTCGGATTCGTTCGTTGTCCGTGCAAGATCGCGAACCCAGGATGGGTCGAAACGGCCTTCCGCCAGCATGGGCCGAAGGACATCGGCGAGCCGCTCTTCGCCGGCATCCAGTGCCACGCTGTGCGAAGGCAGATGCAGCCACGGGCCGCTCTTCGCAATGACGCCGTCGTGCACGGCGGCGTCCACGAGTGCGTGCCACAGCGCATCGCTCGCGAGCGGCGCCGACATGCGCCGCAAACGCGCGCTGTCCGGTCCCTGCTCGTCGGGAAAGCGCGCGTGGAACGACTCGAGCGCGCCCACCATTTGCTCGCGCATCTGCGTCCAGTGGCCGTGCGTGATGATGGCCGCGTCGTCGCCCTCTTTACCTGCGAGCGGCACTTCGATGACATGCGGCGCAAGCATGAGCAGATGCGCGGGCAAGCCGGTCAGACGCATCAGCATCGAACGCGTGAGGCCGCGTGGCGCGCAGTCGAGCAGCGGTTCGATCTGTCCGACGTCGAGCCAGGTGCGCAGTGCGTCGAGCCACGCCATGCGTTCAGGCGTGCGCCGCTTGCGCACGGGGCCAAACGGATCGAGCACGCGCGCACCGCCCACGGTTCGCGTGGCCTGGGCGTTGCGCACGATCAGGCGATCGCCCGGCAACGCACACACGGGGGTATCGAAGACGAGTTGCACACGCGCGGTCCGCCCCGCCGCGAGCGTGTCGCCTTCGAGCAGTGCAACGTTTGCGACGCGATGCAACGTGCCGAGATGCACGTGCAGCGGCGACCAGTGCCTGAGCGTGATATCCGCGTCGCCGAGCAACGTGAGTTCGACGTCGATGCGTTCGCACGCGCTGGCGAGCGCGCTATCCACGATCCAGTCGCCGCGTGCGATGGCGTCCTTCTCGATGCCTGCGAGATTGAGCGCGCAGCGCTGACCGGCGTGGCCCGCGTCCGCCGGCCGGTTCTGCGCATGGATGCTCCGCACGCGCACGGGACGCCCCGCGGGCGCGAGCACCGGCGTGTCGCCTACGCTCACGCGTCCCGCGAATACGGTGCCCGTCACGACCGTGCCCTGGCCTGCGAGCGTGAACACGCGGTCCACGGCGAGGCGAAAGAGGCCGTCGTCGCGGCGCGCGCGAAAAGCGATGGCCGTGTCGCGCAGATAGGCATCGAGCGCCGCTACGCCGGGATCGTCGGGGATCGTCGCGCACGTCTCGAACACGGGGATGCCCGCAAATGGGCCGCCCGCGAGCCACGCCACGATTTCCGCGCGCACCTGCTCGCGTCGCGCGGCCTCCACGCGATCCGCTTTCGTCAACGCCACGGCGCCGCGTGTCACACCGAGCAGTTGCAGGATGGCCAGGTGCTCGCGCGTTTGCGGCATCACGCCGTCGTCGGCGGCGATGACGAGCAGCGCGAAGTCGATGCCGCACGCGCCCGCCGCCATCGTGTGAATCAGTTTCTCGTGGCCCGGCACGTCGATGAAGCCGAGCACGTCGCCGTTCGCGAGCGGCGTGTACGCGTAGCCGAGCTCGATGGAAATGCCGCGCGCCTTTTCTTCCTTCAGGCGGTCAGTGTCGACGCCTGTCAGCGCACGCACCAGCGTGGTCTTGCCATGGTCGATATGGCCTGCCGTGCCGACAATCACAGATGCAGCTCCGCACATTGCGCGACGAACGAGGCTTCGTCCACGGCTTCGAGACAACGCAGGTCGAGATGCAGCGCGTCGTCGGCAATGCGGCCGATCACGGGACGCGGCAGCGCGCGCAGCGCAGCTTCGAGCTTCATCAGCGCGCGGCCACGGCCGGCGCGCTTGCTTGCGGCCGCGGTGGTGGCCGCATGAGCGATACCCGGAACGCCACCGCTACGCACCACAAGCCCGAAGCTCGGCAGCACATCCACCGGCAAGGCACCGCTGCCGATCTGGCTGAACATCGGCTCCACGCTCACGCGGTACGCGTCGCCCAGCGCACGTTGCAGCGCCGGCATCACGCGCTGCGCGGTCGCACGCATTTCTTCGCCTGGCCGCGTGAGCAAACGCAGCGTAGTGAGCCGTTCGCGTAAAAACTCGGGCGCGCGATAGAGCTGCAACACGGGTTCGAGCGCGGCGAGCGTGAGCTTGCCCACGCGCAGCGCGCGCTTCAGCGGATGCTTTCTGATCTTGCGGATGAGGTTGGCGCGGCCCACGATCAGCCCCGCCTGCGGGCCACCGAGTAGTTTGTCGCCGCTGAAGGTCACGACGTCGGCGCCGGCTTCGATGGTCTCGCGCACCGTGGGCTCCGCGGGCAAGCCGAACTGCGCCAGATCGACGAGCGTACCGCTGCCCAGGTCGACCGCCACCGGCAGCCCATGCTTGCGGGCCAGAGGCGCGAGTTCGTCGAGTTCCACGCTCTTCGTGAAGCCCGCGATCGCGTAGTTGCTGCAATGCACTTTCATCAGCAGGCCGGTGCGCGCGCCGATGGCTTCTTCGTAATCGCGCAGATGCGTGCGGTTGGTCGTGCCCACTTCGCGCAGCTTCGCGCCGGCGCGGCTCATGATGTCGGGAATGCGAAACGCGCCGCCAATCTCCACCAGTTCGCCGCGCGACACGATGACGTCCTTCTTCGTGGCAAGCGCAGACAGCGTGAGCAGCACGGCCGCGGCGTTGTTGTTGACGACCGTGGCCGCCTCGGCGCCCGTGAGTTCGCAGACGAGCGCTTCGATCAGGTCGTCGCGTTCGCCGCGGCGGCCGGTGGCCAGATCGAATTCGAGGCTCATGGGCTGCGTGAGCGCACGCACGACAGCGCGTACCGCTTCGTCGGGCAACAGCGCGCGACCCAGGTTCGTATGCAGCACAGTGCCGGTCAGATTGAACACGCTGCGCAAGCGGCTTTGCGAACGCGCGGCAAGTGCGTGGGCGGCAGCGGCCGTGGCGCGTGTCTCGTCGAAGGGGGCATCGTCGGCGGCTGCGGAATTCGCGGTCTGCACGTCGCGGCGCCAGCCGTCCAGCGTCTCGCGAATCGCTGCAAGCACCTGCGTGCGGCCATATTCGGCAATGAGCGGCTGCGCCGCGGCCGATGCGATCACACGCTCCACGGAGGGAATGGACGCAAGCCGCGCCTTGAGATCGCGCCCGCCGCTCGCGCAACCCTCGTTCCGCTCTTCGCCCGATTGATGACCTGCCACTTCGCCCACGCCCCGCTTCCCCCTCTTTCGTGTTTGCTTGTCTCTGCTCGCCGTCATTCGTCCGACGGCACTTCCGGCCACAGCAGCGGATTCGGCCCGCTGCGTCGATACCCCGCTTCATTCATCAGCAGATCGAGCGTGAGGCTGGCGAGGTCGTCGGCCAGCGGCTCGAAGTCGAAGTCCTTCTCCTGATAGCCGATCTTGCGGTACGTGTGGCATTCGTCGCACGACTCGGCCTTCAGCGCCTCGCTCACGCCTTCGATGCCGTGATACGCGATGCCCTTCGTCGATTCGCAATTCGAGCACTTCACGCGCACCATGTGCGATTCGCTTCCGCACAAGCCGCACTGCAGATAGCGGTAGCCCTGGTAGCGGCCGCCCACGCGCACGACGCTCGCAACCGGCGGCCCGCCGCACACGGGGCACACGCCGGGCGTATCTACATAGGGAATGTCGCGCTCGGCGAGCCGGCTCGCCAGATCCGTCCACACCACCTGCAAGGCCGCCATGATGAACGGGGCCGTGGCCGGCGCCACTTCGTTGAAGCGCTGCGCGAGCATCGCGTCGGCCTGGCGTTCGAGTTCGTCGGCAGGCATCGCGCGTAGTGCAGAAAGCACGCCGGCCAGCGTCGGCGTGACTTGCCCCGCGGCTGCCACGCTATCGAGCAGTTGATGCAGCACGTCGTGCCATGCCGTATCGCGATCCGGCGAAAGCGCGGGCACGAGCGGCATACTGTGCTGTTGCGCCTGGGCGATGGCATCCGCCGAGGGCATGCGCGCCGAGAAGCCTTGTTCCAGCGTCTTTTGCTGCGCGTCGACCAGCACGGCCATCAGGCGCACATAGCCTGCGATGGGATTGCCCTCGGCGAGCTTGCGCAGGCGCGCGGCGCGCGTGGCGAAGAGCGTGGCGCGCTCGGGCAACCGGATGCGGGCAATGGCGGAATGGTCCAGCGCTTCGATCTGGCCCGGCTCAAGAATGCGTTGCACCACAACAGTCCCTCTTCAAACCCGCTATGGCGCGTGTGCGCCATAGTCTTCAAATGAAAAAGCCGCCGCCCTTGCGGGGGCGGCGGCCTGCGATGCAGCGGCCGGCCGCCTCTAAAAACCGGCGGTACCGGCGCGGCGCCCGGCTTACTTGATGCTCTCGCGGAACCAGCGCGGATGATGCTTTCTCGCCCACCCGAGCGTGACCGTGCCGCGCACCATCGCCCCCAGCGAGCCCTTCACCCACAACGCCGCATACACGTGCACGACGATGCCGATGATGAGAACGAACGCGCTCACGGCATGCACGACAGCGGCAAGACGGATGACTTCGATCGGGAAGTAGAACGAGAAATAGCGCCGCCAGATCACGATGCCGCTCGCAAGCAACAGCAGCAGGCAGGCCACCATCACGAAGAATAGCAGCTTCTGTCCGGCGTTGTAGCGGCCGATGGCGGGCAGCTTGTCCTCACGATTGGCGAGCACGTCGTTCATCTGGCGCAACCACTGGTAGTCGCTTTCGTCCAGATAGTTGTGGTGCCAGAAACGCAGCGCCAGCACGAGGAACGACACGAACATCACCACGCCGATGAACGGATGCAGAATGCGCGTCCACTGCCCGCCGCCCAAGAGCGCGGAGAGCCAGAACATCGACGGATGGAACATCGCGAGGCCCGAAATCGCCAGCAGTACGAACGAGATCGCGGTGATCCAGTGGTTGGTGCGCTCGTTCGGCGTGTAACGCACGATCAGGTTGGGATCAGTTTGTTTCATCGCTACGCTCCCGTCGTTCGCCCCGCAACTGCTCCGCTTCCTTGCGCGCGGACGCTTCTTCTTCCGGCGTCACCTCGTTCGGACCGACACGCGTGTAGTGGAAGAACCCGGCCAGCGCCGCAATGGCCATACCGGCCACGGCGAGCGGCTTGGCCACGCCCTTCCATAACTGCACGAGCGGACTGATCTTCGGGTTATCCGGCAGACCGTGATAGAGCGAAGGCTGGTCCGCATGGTGCAGGACGTACATCACGTGCGTGCCGCCCACGCCTTGCGGATCGTAGAGGCCCGCATGCTCGAAGCCGCGCTCCTTGAGGTCCTCGATGCGCTCGGCCGCGTGCTGCTTCATGTCTTCCTTGGTGCCGAACACGATGGCCCCCGTCGGACACGTCTTCACGCACGCCGGCTCCTGCCCCACGGCCACGCGATCCGAGCACAGCGTGCACTTGTACGCGCGGTTGTCCTGCTTCGAGATACGCGGAATGTTGAACGGGCAGCCCGTCACGCAGTAGCCGCAACCGATGCAGTTTTCCTCGTGAAAATCCACGATGCCGTTCGTGTACTGCACGATGGCGCCCGGCGAAGGACACGCCTTCAGACAGCCCGGATCTTCGCAGTGCATGCAGCCGTCCTTGCGGATCAGCCATTCGAGGTTGCCGTCCGGGTTCTCGTATTCGGAGAACCGCATCACGGTCCACGAATGCTCCGTGAGGTCGCGCGGATTGTCGTAGACGCCGGCGTTGGTGCCCACCTCGTCGCGCAGGTCGTTCCACTCCATGCACGCCGTCTGGCAGGCCTTGCAGCCGATGCACTTCGAGACGTCGATCAGTTTTGCGACGGTGCCGGTAACGGGCTCGCGCACAGCGGGAGGCTGCACGGTCGTGGCCGACTGGCGTTTGATATCGAGTGATTGCAGTGCCATGTCCGCCCCCTCAAGCCTTCTCGACTTTCACGAGGAACGACTTGAACTCGGGCGTCTGCGAATTGCCGTCGCCGACTGCCGGCGTCAACGTATTCGCGAGATAGCCCGGCTTCGCCACGCCTGTGAAGCCCCAATGCAGCGGAATGCCCACGGTATGCACCTTGTGGCCGTCCACCATGAGCGGCTTGATCCGCTTCGTCACCACTGCCACTGCCTCGATATGACCGCGGTTGCTCGACACCTTCACGCGATCGCCCG
Organism: Paraburkholderia kururiensis; assembly: GCF_034424375.1. Taxonomy (NCBI): domain Bacteria; kingdom Pseudomonadati; phylum Pseudomonadota; class Betaproteobacteria; order Burkholderiales; family Burkholderiaceae; genus Paraburkholderia; species Paraburkholderia kururiensis. Next base: position 347,696 of record NZ_CP139965.1, read on the forward strand.
CCACCACGCCCACTTCGCTCGCCAGTTCCTCGCCGATCTCCACGAACTGCTGCGGCTGCACGATCGCGTTGAGCCGCGCGTGCTTGGTCCAGAAGTGGAAGTGCTCGGTCAGGCGATACGTCGTTGCGGCGTGCGGGAAATCCTTGGCTTTCCCGAACGATGCGCGGTCGTCCGGAAACACGCGTGCCGCCGGATTGTTCGTGGCCTGCGCGTTCTGCGGATGCAGCGGGTTGTAGCCGAGCGGCGTTTCGAACGGCTCGTAGTGCTCGGGGAACGGACCTTCGTTCATGCCGTCGCGGGCAAAGAAGCGCGCCACGCCTTCCGGATTCATGATGAACGGACCCATGCCCGTGTCGGGCGACTCGTCGGCCTTGTAGTCGGGCACGTCGGCACCGCTCCACGCCGCGCCGTTCCACGCGATCAGCTTGCGCGTGGGATCGAACGGCTTGCCGGCCGGGTCGCACGATGCACGGTTGTACAGAATGCGCCGGTTCGCGGGCCACGCCCACGCCCAGTTCAGCGTCTGACCGATGCCCGTCGGGTCCGAGTTGTCGCGCCGTCCCATCTGGTTGCCGGCCTGGGTCCACGCACCGCAGAAGATCCAGCAGCCGCTCGCGGTGCTGCCGTCGTCCTTCAGTTGCGCGAAGCCGGCCAGTTGCTCGCCCTTCTTCACGAGCACCTTGGTCGCGTCTTTCGGATCGGGCAGATCGGCGAGCGCCTTGCCGTTGAACTCTTTGGCGAGTTCTTCAGGCGTCGGGCTTGCAGGGTTCGCGTAGGGCCAGCTCAACTTGACGATGGGCTCGGGCAGCTTGCCGCCGTCCTTGTTGTACGCGGCGCGCAGACGCAGGAACAGCCCCGACATGATCTCGAGATCGCTGCGCGCTTCGCCGGGCGGCTCCACGCCCTTCCAGTGCCATTGCAGCACGCGGCCCGAATTCACGAGCGAGCCGTTTTCTTCCGCAAAGCACGTGGTGGGCAGACGGAAAACTTCGGTCTGGATAGCCGATGAATCCACGTCGTTGTACTCACCGAAGTTCTTCCAGAACTCCGACGTTTCCGTGGCGAGCGGGTCCATGATGACGAGCCACTTCAGCTTGGCCAGCGCCGCCGCGTTCTTCGCCTTGTTGGGCGCCGCCGCGAGCGGATTGAAGCCCTGCGCGATGAAGCCGTTCATCTTGCCCTGATGCATCAGCTCGAACGCCTGCAGCAGGTCGTAGGACTTGTCGAGCTTGGGCAGCCAGTCGTAGCCCCAGTTGTTCTCGGCGGTGGCCGCGTCGCCCCACCACGACTTCATGAAGCTCACGAAGAAGGCGCGGTAGTTCTTCCAGTAGCTGAGCTGGTTCGGACGCAGCGGCTGCTGCGCGCGCTTCGCGATGTACGCCTCGTAGTCCTGCTCCGCTTCGGTCGGCAACGTCATGTAGCCGGGCAGCAGGTTCGACATCAGGCCGAGGTCCGTCAGGCCCTGGATGTTCGAGTGCCCGCGCAGCGCGTTCATGCCGCCGCCCGCAATGCCGATGTTGCCGAGCAGCAGCTGCACCATCGCGCCCGTGCGGATCATCTGCGCGCCCACCGAGTGATGCGTCCAGCCGAGTGCGTAGAGCACCGTGCCGGCGCGGCCCGGCTGCGCCGTCGTGGCGAGCATCTCGCAGACTTTCAGGAACTTGTCCTTCGGCGTGCCGCAGACCTTCTCCACCATCTCGGGCGTGTAGCGCGAGTAGTGCTGCTTGAGCAGGTTATAGACGCAGCGCGGATGCTGCATCGTTTCGTCGACCTTCACGAAGCCGTCGTCGCCGCGCTCGTAGTCCCACGACGATTTGTCCGCGTAGGTGTGCTTCTGCGCGTCGTAGCCGGAGTAGATGCCGTCGTTGAAGGCGAAGTCTTCGCGCACGATGAACGTGAAGTCCGTGTAGTTCTTCACGTACTCGTGCTGGATCTTGTCGTTCGTCAGCAGGTAGTTGATGACCCCACCGAGGAATGCGATGTCCGTGCCGGTGCGAATGGGCGCGTAGTAGTCGGCGACCGACGCCGTGCGCGTAAAGCGCGGGTCGACCACGATCAGGCGCGCCTTGCGGTGCGCCTTCGCCTCGGTGACCCATTTGAAGCCGCATGGGTGCGCCTCGGCTGCATTGCCGCCCATCACCAGGATTACGTCTGCGTTCTTGATGTCGACCCAATGGTTCGTCATCGCGCCGCGGCCAAACGTCGGGGCAAGACCTGCCACCGTCGGGCCGTGTCAGACACGTGCCTGGTTGTCGAACGCGAGCATCCCCAGACTGCGGATCGTCTTGTGAGTCAGATAACCCACTTCGTTGCTGCCCGCCGACGCGGCCAGCATGCCGGTGGTGAGCCAGCGATTGACCTTCTTGCCGTCCGCGGTGGCCTCGACGAAATTCGCGTCGCGGTCCGCCTTCATGAGCTTCGCGATGCGGTCGAGGGCGTCTTCCCACGAAATGCGCTGCCACTTGTCCGAACCGGCGGCACGGTACTCGGGGTACTTGAGACGGCTCGGGCTGTGGATGAAATCGATGAGACTCGCGCCCTTCGGGCACAGCGTGCCGCGATTGACGGGGTGGTCCGGGTCGCCCTCGATGTGGATGATGCTCGCGGTGGCGTTCTTGGCGCCGTCCCCGAGACCGTACATCAGGATGCCGCAGCCCACGGAGCAGTACGGGCAGGTATTGCGGGTTTCAGTGGTACGCGCCAGTTTGTACTGACGAACCTCCGCAACCGCGCTCTCAGGGGAAAAGCCCATGAGCGCAAGACTCGATCCGGCGAGCGTGGTTGTGGTGATCTTCAGAAACTGGCGCCGGGACATTTGCAACATAGTCGTCCTCGGCTTCTGGTTATTGAGTGTGAATCAAAAGTATAGGTCGTCTCTTACAAAAACGTCAGCAAGCCGGCACACGTGAAGCGACCCGCCGGCCGGGCGAGACGGGCCGAACGATAGCACGACACAAAGACACTCGCTTTTTTGCCGGCAAGCCCGGTGGGTGGACGTAGCGCGGGCTTCGGACACGCCTGTGCTGTCGTGCAGCAAAATGGTCGGACGGCGCGGTCCGCAACCTGTGCGTTGCCGCGCGCCGTGCATGGCCTGCATGACGTCAAGGCCGAGACCTTGCCGCTTATATACAGTGGAGCATGCGGACACCTTGGGTCTCCGCTTTGCTCTGGACTCGTGCAAGACCACTGGACGGCGCCCTGCCTCGCCGCGAAGGAACACCATGGACACGCTTTCCCCGGACCGGATTCAGTCCGCCGCGCGCAAAGAAGCCTCGTGGGCAATCGGCGCGTTCAAAAAGTTCTCCGACGATCGCTGCACTTCGCTTGCGGCGAGCATCGCGTTCTACTCGGCCTTTTCGCTCGCGCCCACCCTCGTGATGGTGATTGCGGTGGCAGGCTGGTTCTTCGGTACCGACACCGCACGCAGCGAGCTCTTCGACCAGGTGCGCATGGTGCTCGGCAACGATGCGTCCGCGGCCATCACGACCATCGTCGAGAACGCCCATCGCAGCAAGAACGCGGGCAACGTGGCGGCCCTCATCTCGTTCTCGATGCTCGCCATCGGCGCCTCGGCGACCTTCTCGTCGCTCAATACGGCGCTCAACATCGTGTGGCCGCCGCCCCCCGGTGCGCGACCCTCGACAGTGCTCGCCCTCGTGCGCGTGCGGCTCATCTCGTTCAGTCTCGTGCTGGGCGTCGCGTTTCTGCTGATCGTCTCGCTCGTGCTCGATACCGCCATTACGTTCGTCGGCGAGATGCTGGGGGCGGCTTCACCCTACGTCGTGATCGGCGATCTGTTGCAGCTCGGCGTGGGGCTGCTGGTGCTCGCCGTCGCCTTCGCCGCGCTGCTCAAGTTTCTGCCCGATGCGCCGGTGCGCTGGCGCGATGCGATTGTGGGCGGTGCGGTAGCGGCCGTGCTGTTCACGGCGGGCAAGAAGCTCTTTGCGCTGTACCTCGCGCACGCCGGCATGGCGAGCGCATTCGGCGCGGCCGGGTCGCTGGCGGTGCTGCTCATGTGGCTGTACTTCTCGGCGGCTGTGTTGCTGCTCGGCGCCGAATTCGCGGCGGCACGCGGACGGCTGCACGATCCGCGCGGCGCCTGGGGCAGCCAGGACAACGTGCCGCCGGGAAGCCGGGCCAAGCTGGCGTCGGTGCTCGCGGCATCCACGGTTGCCGGGAGCGTGCGAAGGTCGGATGGGGGTGCGCCGCGGGCGGTGGACGGGGTGACGAGGGCAGCAGCGGCAGCCGGGGGACGTGGGGAAACGAAGGAGTGGGGCGTGCGTGCTGCACGGACCAGTCTAGCCACTCAGACTGCCCATGGCGCCGACCACGGCGCGCGTCCCACCCCGCTATATACGAAGGACAACAAAGCGCGCTTCGCGGTGCGCGTAGTGCGGGTGGGCCGCACGGCAATCGGCATGGAGCGCAAAGCGACGCGAGCGGCGGCCGACGCCATCGTTCAATCGGGCCGCGCCGCTGCAGCGGCAAATCGGTATGTGAAGCGGCACCCCTGGACGTCGGTCCTGCTTGCCACGGGGGCCGCGCTGTTCATGACAGCGGCAAGGAGTCGCCTCGCCGGCGGCGAACGCCGTGTCGATAACAAGCCCGCCCCTTCGAACCGCCGACATGGCGACGATGCCGAGGCTGCATGGCCGCGCAAGCGGTGAGAGACCTTCCGGCATCTTGAGACAGGTCAACGCCGGCGCAGGCGGTCGAATCGCCAGCGAAACGGCGTACGGCGGTTTGTTAGCGGCTCCTTAATACAGTGGCGGCTGGCGTCAAGAATTCATTTCATTCGACTTTCATTTGCGTGAGTTGCCAGACCAATTTCACCGCGTCACTGTGCGCAAAACAACAATAATGTACAAATGAGAGAGAGTGTTGCGAGATACGCAATTATCGCGAACACGCTTTATATACAAGGCTTTGTGCATGTTGTTACATTTTGGCTACACTCAATTTTTTTCAGTTCTTGCCGTTGTACGGCCTGCGTTATTCTCCATCGCGCAACAACAAATCAATCATCTGCGTGGAGAAATGGATGAAAAAGCTTACACTTTCGACCCTCTCGCTGGCCCTGCTCGGCGCTGCCGGCGCAGCGCACGCTCAAAGCAGCGTCACCCTGTACGGCGTGATCGACGAGTCGTTCCAGTACGTGCACAACGCCGACTCGAACAACAACAGCCTGTATCACCTGATCGGCGGCAACCTGCAAGGTAACCGCTGGGGCCTGAAGGGTCAGGAAGACCTGGGCGGTGGCCTGAAGGCGATCTTCCAATTGGAAAACGGCTTCGACATCAACACCGGCAAGCTTGGTCAAGGTAGCCGCATGTTTGGTCGTCAGGCATACGTCGGCCTGACGCACGACACGTACGGTACGCTCACGTTCGGCCGCCAGTACGACCCGGTGGTCGACCTGGTTCAACCGCTGACCGCCGACAACTACTGGGGTTCCACGTTCACGACCCCGGGCGACGTCGACAACAACGACAACAGCTCGCGTACCAACAGCGCCGTCAAGTACACGTCGCCCGTGTACGCCGGCTTCCAGTTCGAAGCGTTCTACGCGTTCGGCGGCGTGGCAGGTTCGACGGGTTCGGGCCAGACGTGGTCGGCTGCAGCAACGTACGCGAACGGTCCGTTCAGCGTGGCTGCCGGCTACATCGTCATGGACAACGCGAGCACGCTGGCTGGCCGTGGCTTCGTTGCCGCAACGGCGACGCCCGCAGGCTGGGGCTCGGGTGTGACGTCGGATGCGACGTTCGATTCGTCGGTGAACAGCGCGTTTGCATCGGCCAAGTCGATCAACATCGCCTCGGTTGCGCTGCAATACGTGGTTGGCCCGTTCACGGCCGGCGCACGTTATAGCAACGCGATGTACAAGCCGGACGGCTATTCGAGCTTCACGGCAACGGAGCGTTACGACGTTGGCGCTGGCTTCGTGAACTACCAGCTCACGCCGGCAGCTCTGGTGGGCCTTGGCTACACCTTCACGCATGGCAAGGGCAACGGTGCGTCGAAGACGTATAACCAGATCTCCCTGGGTGGCGACTACAACCTGTCGAAGCGCACGGACGTGTACCTGGTTGGCGCATACCAGCGTGCCAGCGGCAACGGTGTGACGGCATCCGTCGCCGACTACGGCTACGACTCCAACGCCCGCTCGTCGGAAATCGTCAGCCTGGGTATCCGCCACAAGTTCTAATCGAACTTCGTGCGAAGCTGCGGCGAAACACTGCCGCAGCAAAAAAGCCAGCCTCTTCGGCTGGCTTTTTTCTTTTCTGCGCCCGGTCTGGTTCTACACCGGCAAACGCGTCGTACGTAGCGCGCTAGCGCTGCGCCTTCACCTTGTCCGCCTGCGCAAGCGTCTGCGCCGGCTGCGCGGGCACCTCGCGCGCCTCGCCGGTGGCGGGCAGCACGACGGGCGCACGGCCGCGCTGCTGCAGCGGCACAGCCTCGGGGCTCTCCCACGCCGGGTCCGGAATCTCCGCGAACACCTGGCGCAACTGCTCGCCCCAGGTACGGTGAATCATGTCGAAGTACGCGTTGTCATGGTCGATCGTGACGAAGCGCGTCACGCGCAGCGCGTTCGCTTCGTACACGAGCAGATCGAGCGGCAGCCCCACCGAAAGATTCGAGCGCAACGTGGAATCCATCGAGATCAGCGCGCACTTCGCTGCCTCGTCGAGAGGCGTGGAAGGCGTCAGCACGCGGTCGATGATCGGCTTGCCGTACTTCGATTCGCCAATCTGGAAATACGGATTCACGTCCGACGATTCGATGAAGTTGCCTGCCGCGTAGATCATGAAAAGGCGCGGACGCTGCGCGAAGCTCGTACCCGCATGGACGGCGCCTTCGCCCTCGACGCGCGGCGAGGCGATCTGGCCGCCCAGGATGAAGCTGCAATTGAAGTCGACGCCGAACTCCTGCAGCGAGCGCGCCTCGTGCTGATAGACCTCGCGCACGGCGTCGCCCACCACACGCGCGGCCTCGGTCATGCTGGAAGCCGTCCAGAGCGTAGGACGGCCCGCGGGCGTCGCCTCTTTCAGCACGTGGAGGACTGCCTGCGTCAGCGAGAGATTGCCGGCGCCCATCAGCACGAGCAACCGCTCGCCGGGCTGCTCGAACACCGACATCTTGCGCGCCGTGCTGATGTGATCGACGCCCGCGTTGGTTCGCGTATCCGACAGGAACACGAGTCCCTCATCCACGCACATCGCCACACAGTAAGTCATGAATCTGTCCCGCCCAAAGCCAATAATCACGGCATTGTACCGCCGCACCACCGCGGTCCCGAGGCCTGCCGCAAAGGGACTTTCCCGAAGCCGGGCGACACCGGCCAAGAAAAATCCCCGCGGGCATGCACCCGCGGGGATTGCTTGAAGCATGCCGGCGACGATGCGCCGGCGCAGCCGTCATCAGGCCGCTGCGTCCTTCAGCTTCTTCAGCGCACGTGCCTTCACGCGAACCGAAGCGGGCTTCGCCGGGAACCAGCGCTCCTGGCCCGTGAACGGGTCTTTGCCGAAGCGCTTCTTCTTCGCCGGCACAGCCTGCACGACGATCTTCAGAAGACCCGACAGCGTGAACTCGCCTGCGCCCTTCTTGTGCACGGAACCGAGAATGGTGTCCTCGAGTGCGCCGAGCACGGCCTTCACGGCCTTCACTTCGACTGCGGCACGCTCTGCAATGTGAGCAGCCAGCGAGGCCTTCGTGAAGGTGTCCTTGATCGGCGACGGAACGCCGGACGCCTTCACGGCGACCTTCTTAGCTGCAGCCTGCTTTGCGGGCACTTTCTTCGCGGCAACCTTCTTGGCCGGGGCAGCGGCCTTCTTGGCCACTTTCTTTGCGGAAGTCGGCATGTTTCTCCTACCAGTGTTGGTCAATGAATCATGAAGGCGCCGCGCCATGCGGCCTCTTCAACGGCGGATTCTACAAGCGCTCCGGCGTTTTGCGCGAATCTTTTGTGCGCCACGCGCGCAGTTTGTTGCGCGGCGCAGACTATGGCGCACGTTTTAGCGCCTTTTTTATGGGGTAAACGCGGCACCGCGGCTGCCCCACCCCTTTGCCAAGGCACTTTTCTCGATGCGCGGGCTCGCGTTACGCGCCATTACGCGAACGCGCGAGGCGCGGCATCAGCGCAGCCAGAGCATGGAGTCCGTCGTCGATATGGGCGACGTCCATCGCGCCATAGCCGAACATGAGCCCCTGTTCGGGGCGTGCCTTCACATAAAACGGCGTGAGTCCGTACACGCCGAGCGAAACGTCGGCGGCCGCGCGTATCAGCGCCGCCTCGTGAATGGGCGCGCGCAGCCGTGCCGCGAGATGAATGCCCGCGGTGGTCGGTACGACGGGCGCGAACCACGCCGAAAGCGGTCCGCGCAGATGGGCGAGCAACGCAGCGCGCCGCGCGGCGTACTCCTTGTGCATGCGCCGCAGGTGCCGCGCGAAGTCGCCGTTCAGCATGAACGTGGCGAGCGCGCGCTGGGTGAGCGTGCAGCCGTGCCAGTCCGTCGCCTTGCGCGCCGTGATGAGCGGCTGGGCCAGCGACACCGGCGGCACCACGTACCCCACACGCAGTTCGGGAAAGACGGTTTTCGAAAACGTGCCCACGTAGGCCACGATTCCGCTGCGATCCAGACTTTTGAGCGGCTCCATGGGACGCCCTTCGAAGCGGAATTCGCAGTCGTAGTCGTCCTCGATGATCACGGCGCCGCGTTGCTGCGCCCATTCGAGCAATGCGACGCGCCGCTCGAGGCTCATCGGCATGCCCAGCGGAAACTGGTGCGAAGGCGTGACGTAGACGAGCCGCGCGTTCTTCGGCAACCGCTCGACAATCAATCCTTCGCCGTCGACCGGCACCGGCACGACCTTGGCGCCCGCCGCAAGAAAACAGGCCCGCGCGGGCGGATAGCCGGGGTCTTCTATCGCCGCGACGTCGCCTGTTCTCAGCACGACGCGTGCGATCAGATCGAGCGCATGCTGCGCGCCCTGCGTGACGATCACGTCCTCCCAGTTGCTCGCCACCGCGCGGCTGAACGCGAGATAGCGCGAAATCGCGAGGCGCAACTCCTGCTCGCCCGCCGCATCGCGATAAGCGCCCACGCCGCGGGCCTGCGCGCGCAGCGCCTGGTTCACGCAACGGCGCCACACGTCGAAGGGAAAGCGCGACTTGTCCGTCACACCGCCCATGAAGTCGACGCGCAGGCGGCGCTCGGGATACGGCAGCGGCAGCGTCTTCGACACGGCGTCCCATACGGGCGCCGCCTTCGCGAGCGTTCTCGCCACCGGTCGGTCCTGGCTCGCATGGGTGGCCCCGACCATGCGCATCTGCGCCGAACGCTCGGACGGCAGCCGTTGCAGCCCGGTTGCGACGAACGTGCCCGAACCGGCGCGCGCCGTGAGATAGCCTTCGGCGAGCAGCCGTTCGAATACGTCGAGCGTCGTCTTGCGCGACACGCCAAGCTGCATGGCGAGGTCGCGCGTGGACGGCAAACGCGTGCCGCCCGCCAGCCGCCCCTCGACGATTCCCGAGCGCAACTGCCTGTAGATTTGCCCTGCCAGATCGTGGCGTCCTTCTACGGTGACGTGAATGTCCATCGCAACTCCTCGGCTTCGAGGCAGTTATTCTGGCAGACCGGATTCGCGCCCGACGCGTGAAGCGCATGCCGGCGGCCGGATGCAAAAAAGCCCCGGCGCGCGGGGCTTTTTGCTTATGACGTCGAGTCCCTGTACTACGCGAATCAATCCAGCGCAGCCGGCGCCGCGGCGCGGCGCTCGTCGGCCTGCGCACGCGCACCCTTGGACGACCGATGATGTTCGGACGAAAGCCGTCGCATGAGCGGCAGCAGCACCACGGCAATCGCAACGCCCACGGCGGCGAGCCAGCCCAGTCCCCAGAACAGCTTCGTATAGAGCGGCAACGAGGTCAGCGGATCGAGTTCACCGGACGGCATCTGCGCAAAGTTCGCCACCACGCTGCCCAGATACTGCGAAACGCCGGTCGCGACGAAGTACGCGCCCATCATGAAGCCGCCCATGCGCGCAGGCACGTAGCGCGCGATCATCGCGAGCCCAAGGCCGCTCACGAGCAGTTCGCCCAGCGAGTAGAGACCGTAGCCCCAGACCATGAACCACGACGATACGCGGCCGTCCACGGCGTACCGGCCGCTCACCGCGAAGACGAAGAACCCTGCGGCCACCACCGCGAAGCCCGCCGCGAACTTGCCGGCCACGGGCACGTCGCGGCCGTTGCTGGCGAGCCGCGTGTAGAGCGTGGCGAGCAGCGGCGAGAGGATCATGATCCAGATCGGGTTGAGCGCCTGGAACTGCGCAGCGCTCCACGAAAACAGCGGCACGCCCGCAACCGAGAACAGCGGGTCGACATTGCGCAACGCAAACAGCGTGAGCGAGGTCGACATCTGCTGATAGAAGATGAAGAACAGAATGGACTGCAACGTGAGCACGAGTGCCGCGATCAGCCCCGCACGTTCGGCCCGTTCGCAACGCGCGAGCATCCACGCGAAGATGGCCAGAATCGCCACGCCGGCCGCATAGACACACGCCACGGCAATCGCCTTGTGCTGGAGCACGAACACAGTGGCGAGCCCGAGCGCGATGCCGCCCAGCGTCACTGCCGCGGCACGCCCAAGCTTGAGCGGTTGCGCATCCGGCGCCGAACCCACGTGCGCCACCGTGCGATACATGAGCGCGAAGTTCAGCACGCCGAGCACCATGCCCGCGCAGCACACCGCGAACGCGGCGTGCCAGCCCCAGTGGTCCTTGATCCACGGCGTGGCCAGCATCGACACCGTCGAGCCGACGTTCACCGCCATGTAGTACATCGTGAACGCGCTGTCGATGCGCGCTTCGTCGCCTTCATAGATGCGCCGCACGAGATTGGCCGAGTTCGCCTTGAAGAGCCCGTTGCCCACCACGATCACGCCCAGCGACGCGTACATGTGGTCGAGACTGTCGTTGGGCATGGCGAGCATGAGATACCCCACCGCAAGCACCGCCGCGCCGAAAATCATGGTGCGCCGCGCGCCCAGCACCTTGTCGCCGATCCAGCCGCCGATGGAAGGCGCCGCATAGACGAGCGCCGTAAAGGCGCCCCAGGTGAGGTTGGCGTGCTCGTCGGCGAAACCGAGCTTGTCGACCATGAACAGCACGAGCAGTGCCGCCATGCCGTAGTAGCCGAAACGCTCCCACATCTCGATCAGAAAGACTGTCGAGAACGAGCGCATCTGCGAAACAGGTTGATTCATCGGGTACCTCGTGTGGATGCAATTGCAACGACGCCCGTGGCTCATCGCCCAGGCCGTGCGTGAAGACACTGAGCGGTCGGCGTTACGCCGGAGCGCTCATGTGCGCGTGCGCGTCGAAGAAGACAAAGCGGGGAAAAAAGCGAGGCAGGAAGGAGGCGCGAGGCTGTGCCGGTCAGGTAGCCGGCATTCGTCGTCCGGCGACACGCGCAGGCGTTTCATGCAAGAGAGGGTGCGGTTCATTTTTAGGTCGGCAGGCGAACGCCCGATCAGGGTGTGCCGTTGCGAAGTGCCGGTCGCAGGATCGCTGCGCGCGACAGGGTTGCAAATCAAAGGGTTTTTGCAGGGAAAATGCAGGCGATGCGAAAGGTTATGTCGCACCGCAGGCGCAGCGATTCTGCAGACGATAGACAGTTCGGTCACCCAGGGTTATCCCGGCGCCGGATTGTAGCCCGCGAAATTCAGCCGTGCTCGATGTCAATAAGCGGCACGTCGAGCAGGCGCGCGAGGCCTTTGCCGCCCTCGCGCATCACATGGTCGTGATTCCATTGAAAGAGCGGCTGGGCGAATGGCGCGACGAGGTTCATCCACGTGCGCATGGTGCGCACGTGCCATTCGTAGCGAACCACGGTCACGCCGTCCTGCTCGGTAAAGCGCCAGTGGCCTGCGCCTTCCACGGCGCCGGTGGCATAGCCGTCGAGCGCGACGAGCGGCTCGATGCGCGTCACGCGCATGTCGAACACGAGCCGGTACGGCAGCGCTCCTTTCCACGTATAGCGATGCAACGCGCCGATGCCGCGCGCGTCGCCGGCTTCGATGGCTTCCACGCGCTCCACGCTCTTCCACCATTCGGGCCATCGCGCGCAGTCTTCTATGGCGCTCCACACCGCCTGCAACGGCGCGTGCATGCGCCATGTCGTCGTGAACGCGTACTGGCTGTTGCGCACGGCAGCCTCCGTGGTCGTGTGCCGGTTCTTATTCTGAACCGGCACGAAGCACATGGAGGTCCCGGTCCGTCCTGGCAGAGTCCAGGCGGAATCAGTAACGGTCGATGCGATTGCCGTTGATCTGCACGCGGTCGCCGGGACGCAGATCGCCAGGGTTGCTCACGTCGAACGCACGCGACGAGCCGTCGCTCAGTTGCACCACCACGCGATAGCCCGACGGCGTCGAGTTGCTGTATTGCTGACCGATCTGGTTGCCCGCCACCGCGCCGCCCAGTGCGCCCACTACGGTCGCGACGTCGCGGCCATGGCCGCGCCCGAACTGGTTGCCGATCACGCCGCCCACCAGCGCCCCGGCCACGGTGCCCACCACGCCGCCCGTGCTTGCCGGGCCGCCGTTGGAAACGAGCGGCTGAATAGTGGATACCACGCCGTATTGCGTGCCGTAACCGGCGGCCGGCTGCTGCGGATACGGCTGCGGCGCAGGCTGCTGCGGGTAGCCCTGGGTGTCGTACGGCTGTTGATAGCCCGGCTGTTCATACGGCTGCTGCACGTACCCCGGCTGCGCGTAAGCCGGCTGCGGCTGGGCATATGCGGGCTGCGCCTGGTACCCGCCACCGTACGACGATCCATAAGGCGACGGCCCGGGCACGGCGCATCCGGCAAGCGCAAGTGCCGCGCCGGCCCCGATAACGGTCCCAACAAGAAGCCTGACTGAACGCGTGCTTTTCATGATCTGTACTCGATGTGCTGCCGTAGCCGTGGTGCCCGCGCCCGCGGGCGTAACGGATGATGCGCGGAGTATAGGGAAAGGCGACGCCGATTTTTCGTGGTCCCGAGTAACAGTGTGTAAAGTCTTTTGCGGCCCGTCGCGCAAGCCTCGCGAAGCAGTTCAGGCAGCCTGCCGGAGAGAAAAAGCGTGGGAGGAATAACGCGGCCCGGTCGGGTGTTGTGTGGGCATGCCATCACGACAACGAGGCGCGACGCCATGCACTCACCTTCCCTGTGCCGCAACGTGCGGCTCGCCGTCGTGACAGGCAGCGCGAGTCTCTTTGGCCTCGTCGATGCATGCTTTGGCGAAGACGGCGCCACGTGCGTTCATTTCGCCGACAGCGCAGCGCTCGCGCGCGCTGCTGCCGCATCCAACCAGCCCACCTTCAGCGCGATCCTGATGGATGCGCAAAGCGACGCGGCATCGTCACCGCCCGCCCTCGCGCAACGCAGGGCTCACGAGCGTTCGCGCGTGCCGCTCATCGCGGTAGGCATTCGTGGAGGATTGGACGCCGCCGAGCAGTTGCTCGATGCGGGCGCCGACGAAGTCGTGCTTTCCCCGGTCGATTCGCGCGAACTCGTCTTGCGCGTGCATCTGGCGTTGCGACGCACGCGCGGCGACGAAGGGTTCGCCCATGCAGAGGACCGGCTCGTGGTCGGCGCGTATGGCCTCAACCGGCGCACGTGCACCGTCCACATCGGCATGCAGACTATCGACCTCACGCCGCGCGAGTTCGCCGTGGCGTGGATCCTGTTTTCGCGGTGCGGGGAGTATGTGAGTCGCCGGCAGATGGCCGGCGCGGTGTGGAGCAGTTCGGACGACATCGTGGGACGCACGCTCGAACAGCACATCTACAAGCTGCGCAAAAAGCTGGCGTTGAACGGCACGCATGGCGTCCAGCTGCGTGCCGTCTATGCGCGCGGCTACCGGCTCGACATGGCGGACGCCGCAACGTCCGCCGAAGTCGCGTAGCCGCGCACGTCCGTCAGTTCAGCAGATCAGACGGCGGAACCGGCGTGTGCGAATCCATCCAGTCGTACGTCTCGTTGCTGTTCGCCCATGCCCAGTTGCGCGTACGCACCGGAGCGCGCGTTGCGTCGCCGCTCCGCGTGCGCGTTTCAGCATGCTCGAGGCGCGGTTCGCTATTGTCGTCGTGCACGCGACGCGTAACGTTGGCGCGTTGGAAAGTCGAGTCGTCGAAGCTCATGGCCATCTCCTTGCAATCAGTTTTCGCGGGCGGATTCGCATTCGAGCGATGCGGCCACCAGTTCCGCAAAGCGCTCCAGCGCAGCAACCGAGCCGTGCACGGTGCGATATTCCTCGCGCCCGATGCGCGCATCGAGCACGACCGTCATGCCAGCTTGCCGGGCGAGATCGACGATATCCATCTCATGCTCCACGTCCGCGAATGCGATTGAGTCAGGTTGATCGGTTCAGCGGGGCTACCACTTCTGGTCGCCCGTTGATGCGTAAGGTGGGCCATTTCCCGATCTGCATCAACGGGGCAACGCTGAATTCACAGTTTGCTGTTCCACAACAATGGGCGAACCGCCCGTCTGGCGGGGCTTTCGGCGCCCTGAACAGCGCGTGTGCTGCGCAGTTGCGGCGAGCATCGTGCCTCGTCGTGGTGCCTCGCACGCCTTGCCTCGGTGCACGCACCGCTTCGTGAGCGCGCACGACGGCTTGCAAATGGCGTTCAACGCGCGCGCCGTGCACACGCACACATGCGGGCGCAACGCTTGCCCTGTGCGGCGTGCGCGTGTTCGCGGCGGCCTCCATACCCGCCTCTGGCACAGAACTCGCTAAGTTACCCCGCGAGAGGTGCGAAGCAATTTGCATCATCTTAGGATCGCTAGGGTTCCGGTCGTGACCGCCGCGCAAGCCGCGCACACGATGCCTGGTCCGAGAGCAATCCGGTCTCGTCTCCACCTTCCTGCAAGGCGGCGCCGAGGCTCCACGGAGGGATAAAAGCCCGGGAGGTCGCGATGTCGTTCGTCGCCCTCTCACGCTTTGTCCAATCCGACCCAGGAGCCTCCATGCCGTCCAGCCTCCCAGCCGACGCCGCGCTGCCCGCTACACGGGACACGTCCCTTCCCGCCGTCACGCCGCTGTGGGAAACCGTGATTCCCGCGGGCACGCACTGGTCCGCCGTACTGCGTCGCGGCCTCGCGCTGCGCATCGTGGATATCGAAGGCGGCGCGAATCTCGCTGCCGTGTTCTATCGCCAGGAAGATCCGCTCGAACGCTACAACATGGCCGACACGTTGAAGGCGCAGCACACCGCGCACCTCACGCGCGGCCACGTGCTGTATTCGGACATGGGGCGCGTCATGGCCTCCATCACGGCCGATACGCTCGGCTGGCACGATCCGCTCGGCGGCGTGGGCGACGCTGCGCTCTTCGCGCAGAAGTACGGCACGGCGCGCTATCAGACGCATCGCAACGACATGATCCGCAACGGCCGCGACAGCCTCGTGCTCGAACTCGCGAAATACGGCCTGGGCGAGCGCGACCTCGTCGCGAACGTGAACTTCTTCAGCAAGGTCGCCGTGGGCGACGACGGCGCACTCGACTTCGTGCCGGGCCATTCGCGCGCCGGCAGCACGCTCGATCTGCGCTTCGAGATGAACACGCTCGCAGCGTTCTCCACGGCGCCGCATCCGCTCGACCCGCGCACACCGTACGAGCCGAAGCCCGTGCGCGTGATCGCCTACCGCGCCTATGCCGCCGACGCGTCCGCCCCCGCCGACGACCCGTGCCGCACCGCGTGCCCCGAAAACGGCCGCGGCTTCATCAACACCGACCGTCTGTTCGCGTAAGGAGCGCCGCCATGCCGATCATCGAAAGCGCGCTCGATCTGCGCCATGCCCACTACGATTTCACGCTGCCCGCAGGCGAGCCCTGGCTTCACGACGTGAAGCGCGGCGAAACGCTGCGCATCATCGACCTGGAAGGCAACCAGGCCGTGGACACGCTCTTCTACAGCAGCGCCGATCCGCACGAACGCTATAGCGCGCAGTACACCATTCGCGCGCAACGCAACCTGTACCTCACGGCGGGCAGCGTGCTGATGTCGAATCGCGGCAACGCGTTGCTCACCATCGTTGCGGACACTTGCGGCCGTCACGACACGCTGGGCGGCGCCTGCGCGGCCGAGAGCAACACCGTGCGCTACGCGCTCGAAAAGCGCCACATGCACAACTGCCGCGACAGCTTCCTCAACGCGATCACGCATTGCACGTGCGGCGCGGGCGCGCTGCTCACGAAGCGCGACATCGTCAGCAACATCAACTTCTTCATGAACGTGCCCGTCACGCCGTTCGGCAAGCTCACGTTCGAAGACGGCATCTCGGCGCCGGGCAAGTACGTGGAAATGCGCGCGGAGCAGGACGTCACGGTGCTCATCTCGAACTGCCCGCAGCTCAACAACCCGTGCAACGGCTATAACCCGACGCCCGTGCGGCTCGCGATCTGGAGCGCGTGATGGCACATACGCTTCAGAAAACCTTCGACAAGGTCCTCATCGCGAATCGCGGCGAGATTGCGTGCCGCGTGATCCGCACGCTGAAGCGGCTCGGCATCGCGTCCGTGGCCGTGTATTCGGAAGCCGATCGCCATGCCATGCACGTCATGCAGGCCGACGAAGCGGTCTGCATCGGGCCCGCGCCCGCCGCCGCGAGCTACCTCGACGCGGGCGCGATACTCGATGCGGCGCGCCGCACGGGCGCGCAGGCCATTCATCCGGGCTACGGTTTTCTCTCGGAAAATGCGGCGTTCGGCGAGGCATGCGAAGCCGCGGGCCTGCGTTTCATCGGTCCGCGCCCGGAGCAGATGCGGCGCTTCGGCCTCAAGCACACGGCGCGCGAACTCGCGCAAGCCAGCGGCGTGGCGCTGCTGCCCGGCACCGGGCTGCTCGCCGACGCAAAGGCGGCACTCGATGCCGCCGCCACGCTCGGCTACCCCGTCATGCTCAAAAGCACCGCGGGCGGCGGCGGCATCGGCATGTCGCTGTGCCGCGACGCCACGCAGCTCGAAGCGGCGTTCGCGTCGGTGGCACGGCTTGGCGAAGCGAACTTCGCGCACGCGGGCGTCTACCTGGAAAAGTTCGTCGAGCACGCGCGTCACATCGAGGTGCAGGTGTTCGGCGACGGCGCGGGCAACGTGATCGCGCTCGGCGAACGCGATTGCTCGGTGCAGCGGCGCAACCAGAAGGTGATCGAAGAAACGCCGGCACCGGGGCTCACGAACGAGGAACGCGCGGCGCTGCACGACACCGCGGTGCGCCTTGCGAAGTCCGTCGACTATGCCTCCGCGGGCACCGTCGAATTCGTGTTCGACGTCACCACGCGCGCGTTCTATTTCCTTGAAGTGAACACGCGGCTTCAGGTGGAGCACGGCGTGACGGAGGAAGTGACGGGCATCGATCTGGTGGAGTGGATGATCCGCCAGGCCGAAGGCACGCTGCCGCCGCTCGCCACGCTGGCGCAAGCAGCACACTCGCCGCGCGGCGCGAGCATTCAGGTGCGCGTCTACGCCGAAGACCCGAACAAGCAGTTCCAGCCCGGCTCGGGCACGCTCACGCACGTCGCTTTTCCGGCCGACGTTCGCGTCGATACCTGGGTCGACGCCGGCACCGAGGTGAGCGCGTTCTACGATCCGCTGCTCGCGAAGATCATCGCGACCGGCGCGACGCGCGACGCCGCGCTCGCGAAACTGCGCAGCGCGCTCGCCGACACGCGGCTCTACGGCATCGAAACGAACCTCGACTACCTGCGCGCGATTGCGGGCTCGCCCACCTTCGCGAGCGGCGAGCAGACCACCGGCTTTCTGGGCCGCTTCCATTTCGCGCCGCACACCATCGACGTGCTGGACGGCGGCGTGCAGACCACGGTGCAGCAACTGCCGGGGCGGCTCGGTTACTGGGACATCGGCGTGCCGCCCTCGGGGCCGATGGACGACCTTTCGTTCAGGCTTGCCAACGAATTGCTCGGCAACGCTGCGGATGCCGCCGGCCTCGAATTCACGATGGTCGGCGCCACGCTGCGCTTCAACACGGAGACGCTCTTCGCGCTGGGCGGCGCGCCGCTCGCGGCCTCGCTCGATGGCGAGACGGTGCCCTTCTGGACCGTGATGCGCGCCGCCGCTGGCTCGGTGCTAAAGCTCGGCGGCGTGACCGGCGCAGGCGTGCGCGCGTGCCTTGCCGTGAAGGGCGGCCTTGACGTGCCCGACTATCTGGGCAGCAAGGCCACCTTCACGCTCGGGCAATTCGGCGGCCACGCGGGCCGCGCGCTGCGCAAGGGCGACGTGCTCCACGTCGGCCCGCACGCGGGCCGCGGCGACGCCGGCGCCACGCTCTCGCCCGCGCGTGTACCTGCGCTCGCGCACGCGTGGGAGCTGCGCGTGCTGGACGGTCCGCACGGCGCACCCGACTTCCTCACGTCCGACGACATCGCGATGCTCTACGACGCGCGCTGGACCGTGCACTACAACTCGAGCCGCACAGGCGTGCGCCTGATCGGCCCGAAGCCTCGATGGGCGCGCGCGGACGGCGGCGAAGCCGGGCTGCATCCGTCGAACATTCACGACAACGCGTATGCCATTGGCGCCGTCGACTTCACGGGCGACATGCCCGTGATTCTCGGCCCCGACGGCCCAAGCCTGGGCGGCTTCGTGTGCCCCGTCACGGTGATCGGCGACGACTTGTGGAAGCTCGGCCAACTGCGCCCGGGCGATACGGTGCGCTTCGTGCCGGCAGATGTGTCCGCGGCTGCCTCTAAAAGCGGGAAGCCGAACGCGGCGCACGACTGCGTACTGCATCGCGACGACCACGCAGGCGACGGCGTGGGCGTGGTCTATCGCCGCTCCGGCGACCGCAACCTGCTGATCGAATACGGCCCGCCCGTGCTCGACCTCAAGCTGCGTTTTCGCGTGCACGCGCTGATGGACTGGCTCGCCGCGAACCCGTTGCCCGGCATCGTGGACCTCACGCCCGGCATCCGCTCGTTGCAGGTGCATTTCGACAGCACGGCGCTCCCGCGCGAGCGGCTGATCGACCATCTGCGCGAAGCCGAAGCCGCCCTGCCCGCCGTGGACGCCATGCGCGTGCGCAACCGCATCGTGCATCTGCCGCTTTCGTGGGACGACCCGTCCACGCGCATCGCGATCGAACGCTACATGCAGTCGGTGCGGCCCGACGCGCCCTGGTGCCCGAGCAACATCGAGTTCATTCGCCGCATCAACGGGCTCGACAGCATCGACGACGTGAAGCGCATCGTGTTCGATGCGCGCTATCTGGTGCTGGGCCTCGGCGACGTCTATCTGGGCGCGCCCGTCGCGACGCCCGTGGACCCGCGGCATCGGCTCGTCACGACGAAGTACAACCCCGCGCGCACGTGGACGCCGGAGAACGCCGTGGGCATCGGCGGCGCGTATCTGTGCGTCTACGGCATGGAAGGCCCCGGCGGATACCAGTTCGTCGGACGCACTGTGCAGATGTGGAACCGCTACCGCAGCACGCAGGAATTCGTGGCGGGCAAGCCGTGGCTGCTGCGCTTCTTCGACGAGATCCGCTTCTTCGAAGTGAGCGAGGCCGAGCTGGCCGAGTGGCGCAGCGACTTCATCGCGGGGCGCCGCTCGCTGCGCATCGAAGAGTCGGTGTTCGATCTGGGCGAGTACGAGCGTTTTCTGAAGGACGAAGCGGCATCCATCGCAACGTTCAAGGCGCGCCAGCAAGCGGCCTTCGAAGCCGAGCGCGAACGCTGGCGCGCCGCGGGCCAGGCCGATTACGCGGCCGAGGCAGAGGCGAACGCCAACGGCGGAGCAGGCGATGCAGCGAACGAAGCCGTGCTGCCCGACGACCGCCGCGCCATTGCCGCCGACGTATCGGGCAGCGTCTGGAAGCTGCTGGTGGCCGAGGGCGAACGCGTAACCGAAGGGCAAGACGTGGCGATCGTGGAGTCGATGAAGATGGAAGTCGCCGTGGCCGCGCCCGCGGACGGCGTGATCGAAACCATCGGCTGCGCGGCGGGCGATGCCGTGGTCGCGGGCCAGCGGCTGATGGTGCTGCACGTGAACGCTGCCGCCTGCAATGACGCAACAGCAACAGTGGACGCAACCGCAACCGGCGAGGAGGCCACATGCAAGTGAACGTTCTGCCGGAAAGCGCCCGGGCGATGTCGATAGCGTCGCTGCGCGCACGTTATCTGGACGGCAGCCTTACGCCGGCACAACTCGTCGATGCGCTCGCCGCACGCACATCGGGCGAAGATGCGCATCACGTCTGGATCCGCGCCCTCACGCGCGACGAGATGATGGCCTACGCGCAGCGGCTGGAAGGCCGCGATCCCGCTTCGCTGCCGCTCTACGGCATTCCTTTCGCGATCAAGGACAACATCGATCTCGCCGGCGTGCCCACCACCGCCGGTTGCCCGGCCTACGCGTACACGCCCGAACGCAGCGCGCCGGTGGTGGAGCGGCTGATCGCGGCGGGCGCCATTCCCGTGGGCAAGACGAATCTCGACCAGTTCGCCACGGGCCTCTCGGGCCAGCGCTCGCCTTACGGCGCATGCCGCAACGCGCTGGACCCGCGCTACGCGTCGGGCGGCTCCAGTTCGGGCAGCGCTGTGGCGGTGGCGCTCGGGCTCGCGGCGTTTTCGCTGGGCACCGACACCGCAGGCTCCGGGCGCGTGCCCGCCGCGTTCCACGGCCTCGTCGGCCTCAAGCCGACCAAGGGCGTGCTGAGCACGCTCGGCGTGGTGCCCGCGTGCCGGTCGCTCGATTGCGTCTCGATCTTCGCGCAGTCGGCCAGCGACGCCGCATGCGTGTTCGACGTCGCTCACGGCATGGCCGACGGCGACCCGTATGCGCGTGCGTGGCAGCCTTCCACCCGCGCTTTCGCAGTCGCCCCCGCAACATTGCGCGGCGTGCGCTTCGGCGTGCCGCGCAAGGCGCAACTCGCGTTCTACGGCGACGACTCGTACGCCGCCGCGTTCGACGTCGCACTCGACAAGCTGCGAACCGCAGGCGCCGAACTCGTGGAAATCGACTTCGAGCCGTTCCTCGCCACCGCGCGCCTGCTCTACGAAGGACCGTGGGTGGCGGAGCGGCTCGCCGCGATCCGCGCGTTCTTCGAATCGCAGCCCGACGCGCTGCATCCGGTCACGCGGCAGATCATCGGCGGCGCGGCACGCTGGAGTGCCGCCGACGCCTTCGCCGCCTTCGACCGCCTCGCTGCGTTGCGCCTCGAAGCCGCGCAAGTCTGGGAGCACATCGACGTCATGGTCACGCCCACGTCGCCCACCACGGCGACCATCGCGGAACTGGAAGCGGACCCCATCGGCGTGAACGCGCGCTTCGGCTACTACACGAACTTCGTCAATCTGCTCGATCTCTCCGCGCTCGCGGTGCCGGCAGGTGTGTGCGCCGAAGGTGCGCATGCGGGGTTGCCGTTCGGCGTGACATTCGTGGCCCGCGCTCACGACGACGCAGCGCTGCTCGCGCTTGCGCGGGCGTGGCTGGGTGAAACGCAAGAGGCGTCGGCACCTGACACACGCGTCGAACCGCAATCGACGGATGCCGCCACCGTCCGCGTCGCCGTCGTCGGTGCGCATTTGAGCGGCGAGCCGCTCAACGTGCAACTCACCGAACGCAACGCGACGCTCGTCGCCACCACGACGACGGCTCCCGCTTATCGCCTCTACGCGCTGCCCATTGCCACGGCGGGCACGCCCGTGAAGCCCGGCCTCGTTCGCGTAAGCGATGGCGGCACGGCCATCGAAGTCGAGGTGTGGGACATGCCGGTGGCCGCGTACGGCTCGTTCGTGACGGGCATTCGCGCGCCGCTCGGCATCGGCACGCTCACGCTCGCGGACGGCAGCGTCGTGCAGGGTTTCCTCTGCGAAAGCGCGGCGCTCGCGGGCGCTGAGGACATCAGCGCATACGGCGGCTGGCGCGCGTATCGGCGGCATGTTGCGCAGCCCGGCCGCGAAGGCACCGACGCCACGACCAACGCCGCCGCAACGCCATGAGCCGCACCGTCGCCATCAAGAAGCGAGACCAGACCCACCGATTCACTGAAGCAAGCCGTTGACCATCCTGCCTGGAGATCACCCATGAAGACGAAGTTCGCAATCGCATCCGGCTCGCCCTCGCGAGCCGCCACGGGCGCCACGGTTCTCGCGAAGCGCTCGGTATGCCGGTGGCTCGCGCGTGCGGCCGGCGCCGCCGCGCTCGCCACGGGGCTCTTCGCCGCCGCGGCGCAGTCCGCTACTGCCGCGCCGCTGCGCGTGGGCTACAGCGACTGGCCCGGCTGGGTGGCGTGGCAGGTGGCCATCGACAAGGGCTGGTTCAAGGAAGCGGGCCTCGACGTGCAGTTCGAATGGTTCGACTACGCCGCGTCCATGGACGCCTACGCCGCCAACAAGCTCGACGCCGTGCTCGTCACCAACGGCGACGCGCTCACGATGGGCGCGAACGGCGCGAAGAACGTGATGGCGCTCATCACGGACTACTCGAACGGCAACGACATGGTGGTCGCGAAGCCGCCCGCGCGC
Organism: Paraburkholderia kururiensis; assembly: GCF_034424375.1. NCBI lineage: Bacteria > Pseudomonadati > Pseudomonadota > Betaproteobacteria > Burkholderiales > Burkholderiaceae > Paraburkholderia > Paraburkholderia kururiensis. The sequence goes on from NZ_CP139965.1 coordinate 370,224, forward strand.
ACGCTGAAAGACCTGAAGGGCAAGAAGATCGGCGTGGAGTTCGGCGTGGTCGATCACCTGTTGCTGCTCGACGCATTGCAGCGCAACGGCATGAAGGAAGGCGACGTGACGCTCGTGAACGCGAAGACCAACGAGACGCCGCAGGTGCTCGCCTCCGCGGATGTTTCCGCCATCGCCGCGTGGCAGCCGAACGCGGGCGAGGCGCTGCGCCAGGTGCCGGGCGCGCGTCCGGTGTTCACGTCGGCCGACGAACCGGGGCTCATCTACGACGTGCTCGCCGTAAATCCCGTGAGCCTCGCTTCGCATCGCGCGGATTGGGAAAAGCTCGCGAAGATCTGGTACCGCGTCGTGCATTACATCGGCGATCCGGCCACGCAGGCCGACGCCGTGAAGATCATGGCGAACCGCGTGGGCCTCAAGCCCGAGCAGTATCTGCCGCTGCTCAAAGGCACGAAGCTGCTCACGCTGCCCGAAGCGCGCGCGGCCTACGTGAAGGCCGACGGCTTCAAGTCGCTGTATGGTTCGAGCCGCACCGCCGACGCGTTCAACGTGAAATACGCGGTGTACAAGACGCCGCAGGACGTGAACGCGTATATCGATCCGTCGCTCACGGCGGCGCTGAAGTAAGAGTAAGCACGGCCACGGGCATGGCGCCCGTGGCCAACCAGGGAAATTGCTGGAGAACGCCATGGCCGGAATGAGTCAGACGGGATGGTTTGCCGTGCGCCGCGAACTGCCGCCGCGCGCGAAATGGATGCTCGCGGCCGGCTCGTTCCTGCTGCCGCTTCTCGTGTGGTGCATCGTGAGTTACGTGCCGTTTGTGTGGCATCCGCAGGTGCTCATCACGACGCCCGGCAGCGTCGACTATTTCCAGCCCGGCATGCGCGTGGACAAGGCCGTGTTCGCCGACGAACTGGAGCACGCGCGGCAGACGCACGCCGCGCTGCCCACGGGTGTGAGCGCGAATCCCGTCTATCTGCCCGCGCCGCACGAAGTGCTGCGTGCGTTCTACACGGCGTTCACCACGCCGCCCGCGGGCCAGGACGGCGTGTGGCTGCATCAGAGCCTCTGGCACAGCATCCAGGTGATCTTCTGGGGCTTCGTGGTGTCGTCGGCGATCGGCGTGCCGCTCGGCATTGTGTGCGGCACGTACAGCGCGCTCGCGCGGCTGCAGGAACCGTTCTTCGAGTTCTTCCGCTATCTGCCCGCGCCCGCGTTCGGCGCGCTCATGGTGGCGATACTCGGCATCTACGACGCGCCGAAGATCGCCATCATCGTGATCGGCACGCTGTTTCAACAGGTGCTCATCATCGCGAACACCACACGCAAGCTCGAATACGGGCTGCTGGAAGCCGCGATGACGCTGGGCACGCGGCGGCTCAAGCTGCTCACGCACGTCGTCGTGCCGGGCATCCTGCCGGACCTGTACCGCGACCAGCGCATTCTGCTCGGCTGGGCGTGGACCTATCTGATCGTCGCGGAACTGGTGGGCACGAGCTCCGGCATCACCTGGTACATCACGCAGCAGGCGCGCTACCAGCATTTCGACAACGTCTACGCGGCGATCATGATGATCGGCATCATCGGCTTGGGCACGGACCTCGTGCTCGCGCTGCTCGGCCGCAAGCTGTTTCCGTGGGACCGCACGCTCAAGGCGTAACGCTTGCCCTCTGCCGCCGCACTCGCATCGACTCTCAAGGAGCGCATCATGTTGTCCCCGCAATCCATACCCGACTACCTCCTCCAGTCCGATGCGGTGCGGGCGCGCTTTGCGCGTCTCAAGGCGCGTGAGCCCGTGCTGGAGGTCAGCAATCTGGGCAAGCGCTTCGCCTCGCCTCAGGGCGAGCACGTCGCGCTCAACAACGTGAGCTTCACGACGCACCGGCGCGAGTTCGTCTGCGTGATCGGGCCGTCGGGTTGCGGCAAGTCCACGCTGATCCGCATTCTCGCGGGGCTCGAAACGCAGACGAGCGGCGAAGTGCGCGTGAACGGCAAAGCCGTGGACGGCCCCGGCGCCGACCGCGGCATGGTGTTCCAGGGCTACACGCTGTTTCCCTGGCTCACCGTGAAGAAGAACGTGATGTTCGGGCTCCGAATGAACGGCCAGGGCGCCGCCGAAGCGGAGCGCGAGGCGCTGCAATGGCTCGATCTGGTGGGCCTCGAAAAATTCGCGAACGCGTACCCACATCAGCTTTCGGGCGGCATGAAGCAGCGCGTGGCGATTGCGCGCGCACTCGCGAACCGTCCTCGCATCCTGCTCATGGACGAACCGTTCGGCGCGCTGGACGCGCAGACCCGCGCCAAAATGCAGGCGCATCTGCTCGACATCTGGCGCAACGTCGACATCACGATCCTGTTCATTACGCACGACCTCGACGAAGCCATCTTCCTCGCCGACCGCATTCTCGTGCTGAAGGCGCATCCGGGCGAAGTGCAGGAGTTGATCGAGGTGCCCGTGCCGAGGCCGCGCAGCTACGAGCAGTTCACGTCGCCGGAATTTCTCGCCACGCGCGCAAGGCTCGACGCGCTGATCCACCCGCCGCAATCGCACGAATCGCCCGAGGACGACGCGCGCGTGAGCCCGCACATGATCCGCATGACGGACGTGAACGACGACGTAGAGTGAGCGCCGGGAGTCGCGGAGGCCTGAACGGGGTTTCCGGGCGGCGGTCGCATCGCGCGACGGCTCTGCAAGGCGATCGATCGGGCGAGGCCATTCGCGATGGGCGTTCGGGTTGCGCGCGAAGGGCGAAAGGCGCACGTGCGGCCCGTCGCGCGCGTTGTGCCCGGTTTCGCCTGTCGGCGTTTGATCCCCTGCGTTTAGTCCCTCGCATTTAACCCCTCAGCCAGCCAAGGCTTCTTCATTTGACTGGCGCCGCCCCAATATTTCGACTATATTCGAAATATGGAAGAGAACGACGTCATTCGCGCCCTCGCGGCGCTCGCTCACGGGCTTCGGCTTCGCGTGTTCCGCATGCTGGTGGTGGCGGGTCCGGCCGGGCTCACGCCGGGCGCCATTGCGGGCCAACTCGACATTCCCAACGCGACCCTCTCGTTCCATCTGAAGGAGCTGATGAACGCGGGGCTCGTCACGCAGGAACGCGACGGGCGCAGCCTGATCTACCGAACCGCCTTCGAGCAGATGAACGCGCTGCTCGGCTTTCTGACCGAAAACTGTTGCCAGGGCGAGGCATGCCTCACGCCGGGCGCCGATTCCTGCAAATGCTGAAGGAGAACATCCATGAAGCGGTTTCACGTCCATGTCCACGTTGACGATCTCGCGGCCAATATCGCGTTCTATACGAAGCTGTTCGGGGCAGAACCCACACGCGTCGAAGCGGACTACGCGAAGTGGATGCTCGACGATCCCCGCGTGAACTTCGCCATCTCGACGCGCGGCACGAAGGCCGGGGTGGACCATCTGGGCTTCCAGGTGGACGAGCCCGACGAACTGGCCGAACTCGCGCAGCGCGCGAAGGCTGCGGACATGGCCTTGCTCGACGAGGGCGAAACCACCTGCTGCTACGCGCGCAGCGACAAGCACTGGATCGTGGACCCGCAAGGCATTGCCTGGGAGCATTTTCATAGCCTCGGCAGCGCGCTCGTCTATGGCGAGAGCAACCGGCAATTGCAGTCGCCCGCTCCCGGTGCATCCGCCTGTTGCGCGCCGCGCGGCGCCACTACGGGCGCGGCCGCGACACCGGCCGTCGGCGAGCAATGAGGCAGCGTTCGCGATGACCACCAACGTACTCATTCTCTGCACCCACAATTCCGCGCGCAGCGTGCTCGCCGAGGGCATGCTGAACCACTGGGCGCAGAAGCTGGGCAAGGACGTGCGCGCCTATAGCGCCGGCAGCGCGCCGAGCGGCCGTATCAATCCGTTCGCGCTCGAAGCGCTCGCGAACGCGGGCGTGGACACCGAGGGCTATCGCAGCAAGAGCTGGGACGAATTCACTGCGGACGGCGCCCCGCGCATGCGCATCGTCATTACGGTGTGCGACAGCGCGGCCGCGGAGCAATGCCCGCTCTGGCCGGGCAGCCCCGTCAAGGTTCACTGGGGCTACGCCGATCCGTCCAATGCGCCGGGCGGCGACGAGGGCAAACGGCAGACGTTCGAACTCACGCGGCAGGCCATCGGCTATCGCATGCTGCAGTTGCTTGCTGTTCCACTGGACCGCCTGAGCGACGCCGAGCTTCAACACGCGCTGAACGACATCCTGAAAAGCTGAGCCTTTCTTTTGCGAACCGCCTCATGACCGCCACCAACCTCACCGCTTCGAACAAGCCGCCTGTGAAGCCACCGGCCAGGCCGCCCATCGGCTTCTTCGAGCGATACCTCACCGTCTGGGTCGCGTTGTGCATCGTCGCGGGCATCCTGGCCGGTCAGTTCTTTCCGGCTGTGTTCCAGGCGATTGGCCGCATGCAATACGCGCAGGTCAACCTGCCCGTGGGCCTGCTGATCTGGGTGATGATCATTCCGATGCTCGTGAAGGTGGACTTCGGCTCGTTGCACGAGGTGCGCCAGCACATCAAGGGAATCGGCGTCACGCTCGTCGTGAACTGGCTCGTCAAACCCTTTTCGATGGCGTTTCTCGGCTGGCTCTTCATCAAGCATCTGTTCGCGCCGATGCTGCCCGCCGCGCAACTCGACAGCTACGTTGCCGGCCTCATCCTGCTCGCCGCCGCGCCCTGCACGGCGATGGTGTTCGTCTGGAGCCGGCTGACGGGCGGCGATCCGCTCTTCACGCTCTCGCAGGTGGCGCTCAACGACAGCATCATGGTCGTGGCCTTCGCGCCGCTCGTCGGCCTGCTGCTCGGCATCTCGGCCATTACCGTGCCGTGGGCGACGCTCCTCACTTCGGTCGTGCTCTATATCGTGATTCCGGTCGCGCTTGCGCAGATGCTTCGCAAGGCGCTGCTCGCTCGCGGCCAGGCCGCATTCGATGCCGCGATGGCGAAGATCGGCCCCTGGTCCATCACGGCGCTGCTCGCCACGCTCGTGCTGCTGTTCGCGTTCCAGGGCGAAGCCATCCTCGACCAGCCGCTCGTGATCGCGCTGCTCGCGGTGCCGATCCTGATCCAGGTGCTCTTCAATTCGGCGCTCGCGTACTGGCTCAACCGCGCGGTGGGAGAGAAACACAACGTGGCCTGCCCGTCGGCGCTCATCGGCGCGTCCAATTTCTTCGAACTGGCGGTCGCGGCCGCCATCAGCCTGTTCGGCTTCAATTCGGGCGCGGCGCTGGCCACCGTGGTGGGCGTGCTGATCGAAGTGCCGGTCATGCTGCTCGTGGTGCGTATCGTCAACCGTTCAAAGGCGTGGTACGAACGTGCTTGAGACATCGGGAAACCGTCGGATAAGCAGCCTCATCGCATCGCTCGTCGTGCTGCTCGGCGCGGCGGCTCTTTCGTTGCCCGCCTATGCCGACGTCACGGCGCGCCAGAAGGAAGTCGCGCAGCACGGCGCGGACGTGATGCCGTTCTCGCTCGCGGCCACCACCCACATCTTTACGAAGACGGCCTACGGCGGCATTCAGCGGGTCGTCACGAGGCATCCCGACGCGCGGCAGGCCGCGCTGATCCGCGGGCATCTGGCCGAGATCGCCCGTCGCTTCTCCGCAGGGGATTTCGGGGCGCCGGAGCAGATCCACGGCCACGACATGCCGGGCCTCGCCGTATTGCGCGCGGCACAGCCCGGCGAGTTGAAGATCGACTATCGCGACGTGCGCGACGGCGGCGAAATCGTGTATCGCAGCGCACAGCCTCGTCTGGTCGCCGCGCTGCACGACTGGTTCGACGCGCAGGTGTCCGATCATGGACACGATGCGATGGCCGGGCACGATGCCGGCGCGATGCATCACCATCCCGCAGACGTTTCAACACCGTGAACGTAAAGGAGGGCTGGCATGAGCACGCCTGACTACGAGATTCGCCGCGCCGCCGCCACGGACTTCGACGGCATCGTCGCGTTGCTGGACCTCTGCGGGCTGCCCGCGAGCGACCTCACGGCGCAAAGCCTCGACGGCTTCCACGTGGCCGTGCGCGACGCCGGGATCATCGGCGTAGCCGGACTGGAACAAGCCGGCGATGCGGCGCTGTTGCGTTCGGTCGCGGTTCACCCGCGCCTGCGCGCATCCGGTCTGGGCAGCCGCCTGATCGACGCGTCCATGGCGCTAGCGCAAACGCGATCCCTACGCGCGCTTTACCTCATTCCAAACGATGACGCCGCCCACGCATTCTTCGCGCGGCGCGGATTCAAGCACATCGAGCGCAGCCGCATTCCCGAAGCGATTCGCGGCCTGCCCGAATTCACGCATCTCTGTCCGCAGACGCATCCGTGCTTGTGGAAAGCGGTGAGTGCGAGCAACTCCTGATCGGCAGCGTACCGGCGCCCATCTGCCAATCTGTACAGGTACTGTACCGGCTCCTGCCGATAAACTGGCTCGAAATCACCAACAAGCCACCAGGAGCCCCCCATGTCCGCAGAACTCCTGAGCGCGCTGCCCGCAGGCATCCTCTTCGCGCTCGTTACCACCATCACGCCCGGCCCCAACAACACCATGTTGCTGGCCTCGGGCGTCAACTTCGGCTTTCGGCGCACGCTGCCGCACATCCTCGGCATCAGTGCGGGCGTCGTGTTGCTGATGCTCTCCGTCGGCTTCGGGCTGGGCGAAGCGTTCCGGCGCTTCCCGATGCTCTATAGCGTGCTCGAAGTGGCGAGCATCGCGTATCTGCTTTATCTCGCGTGGAAGATCGGCACCTCGGGCGAGATCCAGGTGCGCAAGGGCGAACGTCGTCCCATGCGCTTTCATGAGGCCATCGCGTTCCAGTGGATCAACCCGAAGGCGTGGATGATGGTGCTCACCGCCGCCACCACGATCCGTCTTTCCGCCGACTTCGGCGTGAACGCCGTCATCATGGCGTCGCTCTTCTACGTGATCGGGCTGCCGTGCATCTGCCTCTGGGCCGCGTTCGGCACGGCACTGCGGCGCTTCCTCGCGGACCCGCGGCGGTTGCGTGCTTTCAACGTGGTCATGGCGCTGTTGCTCGTGGCGTCGATGTATCCCGCCGCGCTGCATCTGCTCGGCTAAACGGGGGCGGCTTCGGCCGCCCTCTTTCGTCTCCGCCGCGTCGTCTCCGCCACTCCGCTCCGCTGCCCTGTTCGCTTCGCCTTCGTCGCTTCCCTGCTTTTCACCGCCCTCTCGCCGTTCCGGCGAACTTCTCGCCGCACAGCCTCAAGTTTTGTCGGATGAATGCCGACATCCCGTATTCAGGCTTCTCTTAACCGCTTCCCCGCAATACAGAATCAGCAAGGCCGCCATTGCGCCCATGGCAGGCCTCTGCCCGCGGCACGCTTGCGTGCCGTTGCGCGGCGCATCACGAAGTGCATCGAAGAATGTGAAAGGAGACCACGTTGAAGAAGCTGTCGATTCGTGCCTGGCTCACCTGGCTGGTGGCCTTCTTCGGCTTTGCGCTGCTGGTTGGCGCAGCGGCCGGCCTGTTGTCGCTGCGCGCGAGCAACCTCTCGTTGCAGCAGATGTACACCGTCGATACGCCGGCCGTTGCTGACCTCGAGGGCAGCTCCGGCCAGTTGCTGCGGCTGCGCCTTGCGTTGGCCACGTATGCGTCGCTCGTCGATCTGAACGACGAACAAGGCGCCACGGCGGTTCTGCAGCGCTTCGATCAATACCAGAAGATTTCGGACGAGCGGCTCGCCCACTATCTGAGCATTGCCGAAACCGGCGAGGAACAGCAACGCCTCATCAGGGACATGCAGGACAAGCGCAGCACGTTCCTGCATGAAGGCGTAGAACCGGCGCTCGCGGCGCTGAAGGCCGGCGACCGCAACGCGTTCCAGCAGCTTCAGGGCCACAAGTTGCCGTCGCTCTACAGCGCCTACGAAAAGGCGATGCTCACGCTGGAAAAACTGCAGATCGATCGCGGCGCCCAGCGCTATCAGGAAGCGCACGCGCGCTTCTACGCGGTGTGCGTCGCGGTGGCCGTGGGCATGGTGCTCTCGCTCGTGCTGGTGTGGATTGCGCGCATCGTGCTGGTTCGCGCGATCGTCGGTCCCGTGGATGCAACGGTCGCGCAGTTCGAGCGCATCGCCGCCGGGGACCTCACGGGCCGCATCGCCACGACGGGCGAGAACGAAATGGGGCGCCTCGCCACGGCGCTGCGCAGCATGCAGGAGTCGCTGGTCAGCACCGTGAACACGGTGCGCCAAGGCACCGAATCGATCAACACGGGCGTGAGCGAAATCGCGTCCGGCAACGCGGACCTCTCGCAACGCACGGAAGAACAGGCAGCCTCGCTGCAACAGACGGCGGCGAGCATCGAAGAACTCACGTCCACCGTGAAGCAGACCGCGGACAACGCCACGCAGGCCAGTTCGCTCGCCCGCAACGCGTCGGACCTCGCGGCGCAGGGCGGCGAACTCACGCAGCAGGTGGTGGGCACGATGCACCAGATCGTCGACGATTCGCGCCAGGTGGGCGACATCGTGGGCGTGATCGAAGGCATCGCGTTCCAGACCAATATCCTCGCGCTCAACGCGGCCGTGGAAGCCGCGCGGGCCGGCGAACAGGGGCGCGGTTTCGCGGTGGTGGCCAGCGAGGTGCGCTCGCTTGCGCAGCGCAGCGCGACCGCGGCGCGCGAAATCAAGACGCTGATCGAAAGTTCCACGGCGCGCGTCGAGTCGGGCTCGCAACTCGTGGAGCGTTCGGGCTCCACGATGTCCGAGATCGTCGACGCCATCACACGCGTGAGTTCGATCATGGGCGAGATCGCGGCGGCGGCATCGGAGCAGAGCACGGGTATCGACCAGGTGAATCGCGCCGTCGCGCAGATGGACCAGGTCACGCAGCAGAACGCGGCGCTGGTGGAACAGGCGGCCGCGGCGGCGAGTGCGCTCGAAGATCAGGCACAGCGTCTGAGCGCGGCCGTTTCCGTATTCAATACGGACGACTCGCGCCACGCGTCCCACACGTCATACGCGCCGCGGCTCACCGCACCGACGCGATGAACTTCCACAGCGCGTCGTCGGTGGAATACGGCACGTTGAAGCGGAACCACGGGCACGCGGCGTCGTCGGGACGAAAGTAGGAACCGGGCGCAAGCCAGATGCCGGCGCGCAATGCATCGGTGGCCACCTGGGCAGCGCGCTCGGGTTCGATGGGCAGCCGCGCCCACACGAAGAGCCCCGCGCGCGGCCGGTGGAACACCTCGAGCCCGAGCGCGTCGAGGCGCTCTTCCACGATGGCGTGCGCGGCCTTCAGCCGTTCGTTGACGCTTTCGACGTGCCGCGCGTACCGCCCTTCCACAAGCACCTTGTCGACAATGCGCTCGATCGCCTCCGACGACGTCAGCCCCACCGCCATCTTCGTGCGCGCCAGTTCGCGCAGCACGTCGCGCTCGGCCACCACGTAGCCGCAGCGCAGCGCGGGCGTGACGGTCTTCGAAAAACCGCCCACGTAGAGCACGCGCTGCAGGCCCTCCATCGCGGCGAAGATGGGCGCGCCCGCGGGCGCCAGTTCACGGCTCACGTCGTCTTCGATCACCCACATCTGCTGACGCTCCACGATCTGCAGCACGCGGAACGCGTTGGCCATGGTGAAGGTGGCGCCGGTCGGATTCTGCAGCGTCGTGTTGACGAAGAGCGCCTTGGGCGCGTGCTCGGCCACCACGCGCTCCAGCGCGTCGGCGTCGATGCCGGCCGGCGTGCGCGGCACGCCGTGCACGGCGAGACCGGCCAGTTTCAGGATCTGCAGGAAATTGCAGTAGCCCGGATCTTCGACCACCACCGCATCGCCCGGACGCAGCAGCGTGCGCACGACGAGGTCGAGCGCCTGCGTGGCGCCGTGCGTGAGCAGCACGTTCGAGACTTCGGCGGGCAGGCCGTGGCGATCCAGTTGCTCGGCCACGCGCTCGCGCAGCGGCGCGAAACCGTACGGGTGCCCGTAGTCGCCGAGGCGCACGGCCGGCACGCGTGTCATGGCGCGCAGCGCGTGCCGCAAGCCGCCTTCGTTGATCCACTCGGCCGGTATCCAGCCGCAGCCGGCCTTGATCGGCACGGAGTGATCGGCAAACACGTCCGACAGCAGCCACGTCGCCGTGAGACTGGGCGGTTGCCAGCCGGCCGGGCTGGGGCGCACCGCCTGCGCGCGCGGCGCCACGCGGTAGCCCGAGCCGCGCCGCGCGACGACGAGACCCATGGACACGAGCCGGTTGTAGGCCTCGGTCACGGTGAAAGTGGAAAGCGAATGCGTCTGCGCAAGTTGGCGCACCGAAGGCAGCAGCGCGCCCGCGCGCAGGTTCTGCGCCTCGATGGCGGCGGCAAAGCCTTGCACCACCTGGTCCACGAGCGTGGGCGCCGTGCGGCGGCCGCGCTCCAGTTGAAGGTCGATCATCGTCAGGAACAGCAGCGGCAAGCGCGGTTGGTTGAGTTGAGTTCGTTGGGGAAGGGTTCGCCAGGCGCGGACACGCGACCGAAAACCAATACAGTGCACGCAGATTAACCAACACAGTTATCAGAGCAGTACATGAACTGTATATGCCGACATTTAACTCTGGGCGCTACAGTTTCGCTACCTGTTCGAGGAGAAAAAACCATGACTTCGCGCCCTGTCATCGACGATCTGGCGTCTTTCTGGATGCCCTTCACCGCCAATCGCCAGTTCAAGGCCGCGCCGCGCCTGCTGGAGTCGGCCAAAGGCATGTACTACCGCACCACCGACGGCCGCCAGGTGCTGGACGGCAGCGCAGGCCTGTGGTGCGTGAACGCGGGGCACGGCCGCGAAGAGATCATTGCCGCCATCACGCAGCAGTTGAACACGCTCGACTACGCGCCGACGTTCCAGATGGGCCACCCGCTCGCCTTCGAAGCGGCGAGCAAGGTGGCGGAGCTGATGCCGGCCGGGATCGACCGCATCTTCTTCACGAATTCGGGTTCGGAATCGGTGGATACGGCGCTGAAGATCGCACTGGCGTACCACCGCGCGCGCGGCGAAGGCCAGCGCACGCGGCTGATCGGCCGCGAGCGCGGCTACCACGGCGTGGGCTTCGGCGGCATTTCGGTGGGCGGCATCTCGCCGAACCGCAAGACGTTCTCAGGCCAGCTGCTGCCGGCCGTCGACCACCTGCCGCACACGCACAACCTCGAACACAACGCGTTCTCGAAGGGCCAGCCGGCGTGGGGCGCCCATCTGGCGGACGAACTGGAGCGCATCGTCGCGCTGCACGATGCGTCGACCATCGCCGCGGTGATCGTGGAGCCGATGGCGGGGTCCACCGGCGTGCTGATTCCGCCGCAGGGCTATCTGCAGCGGCTGCGCGAGATCTGCACGAAGTACGGCATCCTGCTGATCTTCGACGAAGTCATTACGGGTTTCGGCCGGCTCGGCAAGGCCACGGCGAGCGAGTTCTTCGGCGTGACGCCGGACCTCATCACGCTCGCCAAGGCGATCAACAACGCGGCCATTCCGATGGGCGCAGTCGCCGCGAGCCGCGCCATCCACGATACGGTGGTGAATAGCGGCGCGCCGGGCGCCATCGAGCTGTTCCACGGCTACACCTACTCCGCGCACCCTGCGGCTGCCGCAGCGGCCGTGGCCACGCTCGATCTGTATCGGCGCGAAGACCTCTTCGCGCGGGCCCATGCGCTCGCGCCGAAGTTCGAAGCCGCCGCCCACAGCCTGCGCGATGCGAAGCACGTGAAGGACATCCGCAATCTCGGGCTCGTGGCGGGCGTCGAGCTCGAATCGCGCGACGGCGCGCCGGGCGCGCGGGCGTATCAGGCGTTCCTCAAGTGCCTCGAGGCGGGCGTGCTGATCCGCTTCACGGGCGACATCCTCGCCTTCTCCCCGCCGCTGATCGTGAGCGAGGAACAGATCGACACGATCTTCGGCACCGTGCGCGAAGCGCTGGCCAGCGTGGATTGATGCCGTACCGCCGTGGCGCCTGGTGAATCATCTGGCGCCCGCGGCGCCTTCACTCGAAACGCTTCATTCAAGCATCAGTGATGTGCCCGGGCGGCTCGCGTATGAGCCGCCTTTTTTGCGGCTGCGGAACGCCCGGCGGCACCCTTCGTGCGCGCTGCCTTCTTAGCGGCGGCCGAGCGGCTCGACGCCGAACGACGGCTCGCCGCCGAGTGCGACTGTTTCGACATCGCGCGATGCGAGGCGCCCTCGCCGCTCTCGCGTTTGAGCACGGCCGTCGTGGTGCGCGAACGCTTCGTCTTCGACTCGGTGCTGGCGCTCTTTGCCCGCTTCGACGCGGGCTTGTGGCCGGCCTCGTAGTCCTTCTCCGCCTTCTTGCGCGTGGCCGTGCTGGTCTTGCCGCGGGCAGGCGGCTTCATATCCACGCCGGCGCGCCGCGCCTTCGAAAGTCCGATCGCGACGGCCTGCTTCGCCGACTTCACACCGTGCTTGCCTTCGCGCACGTGGTCGATCTCTTCGTTCACGAACGCCCCTGCCTGGGTGCTGGGCGCCTTGCCCGCGCGCTTCGCGCTGCGGGCTCGTTCCATGGTTTTCTTTTCAGGCATGACAGTCCTCCAGAGTGGCTGTTGGCATGCAATCAAGCGAGCAACGGGTATGCCCGGGCCTGTGCTGGAGGATGCGTTTGGGGCGGCGACGGCGTATCGTGGCGGCAGGTGCCGAGGCACGCGGCGCGCATGCGAGGCGCGAGGCGTAAGCGAGCGGCTCCGCGGAGGACATCATGAAAGCATCGATCCGGGCAGGAACCCACATCGACGGCGCGCACTGGATGGCCGAATACAGCGAACACGGCCATGAAATACGCGTGTTTCGCGAAGGCCACGAGGTGGGGGTGTACGACGCGCCGCCCACGCTGTTCGGCGACGAACAGGAGGCGGGCTCGCTCAGCAACGCGGATCATCGCGCCATCGAAGCGGCGCTCGTGGCGAGCCTGCGCCAGTACGTCGCGGAGCACGATCGCGAAACGTAAGTAAGCGGGAGTAAGCGGAGGCGGCGCGGGTATGCGTCTCCACGCGCCGCCCGGCCTGCCCGCGGCTTCGTCAGGACTTCGCTTCGTCCTCTTCGCGGAAGATGCGGTCCGCGAGGTGGAACGCGGAATTGGCCGCCGGCACGCCGCAATAGATCGCGGTCTGCAGCAGCACTTCCTTGATCTCGTCGCGCGTCACGCCGTTGTTCTTCGCGGCGCGCAGATGCAGCGCGAGTTCTTCGCCCCGGTTGAGCGCCACCATCATCGCGATGGTGAGCAGGCTGCGCGTGTGGCGCGGCAAGCCGTCGCGCGTCCAGATCTCGCCCCACGCATAGCGCGTGATGAAGTTCTGGAATTCCTCGGTCAATTCCGTGCGATTCGCGAGCGACCGGTCGACGTGCGCGTCGCCCAGCACCGCCCGCCGCACGCCCATGCCGGCCTCATAGCGTTCGTCGTCGGTCATGCCTGCTCCGTGAGGAAGTCGAGCACGGTCTTCGTGTATGCGTCGGCCTGCTCGATGTTGGAAATGTGCGAGGCGTCGAGTTCGACGTAGCGCGCGCCCGCAATCGACGCCGCGAGTTCGCGTCCTTGCGCGGGCGTGGCGGCGAGATCATGCGTGCCGGAGATCACGAGCGCGGGCGTGCGGATGGCGGACGTCTCGCCGCGCAAATCCGTCGCGTTCAGCGCATCGCAGTTCGATGCGTAGCCTTCGTTATCCGTATGCACGAAGACGTCGCGGATGAACGCGAACACGAGCGGCTCGCGCGCGACAAACGCGGGCGTGAACCAGCGCGCGAGCACGGCGTCGGCGAGCGCCGCCATGCCTTCGCTGCGTGCGCGTTGGGCACGCGGGCCCCACACTTCGGGCGAGCCGATCTTCGCCGCCGTATTGCAGAGCACGATGCGGCCAACGCGTGCGCTGTGCCGCGCGGCCAGCCCCACGCCCGTGAGCCCGCCCATCGAAACGCCGCAGAAATGCGCCTTCTCGATGTCGAGCGCGTCCATGAGGTCCACCACGTCGCCCGTCAACTGCTCGATGGTGTACGAGCCCGGCGGCACGTCGGAATGGCCGTGGCCGCGCGTGTCGTAGCGCAGCACGCGGAAGTGCTTCGCGAAAGCGGCGACCTGCGGCGTCCACATGGAAAGGTCGCTGCCCAACGAGTTCGACAGCACGAGCCAGGGTGCGTCGCTGCGCTCGCCGTCCACGCGGTAGTGCAGCCTCGTGCCATTTACGGTGGCGTACGGCATGAATCGCTACTCCTCTTTTTTCAGGGTTATTCGTTCGACGCGGCGACGGCGGCATACCGCGCGAGCACGGCATCCACGAACGCTTGCGCCTCGCCCGCGTAATGAGCCGGATCGAGCAGCGTGCGCAGCTGCGCGACGTCGAGATGACGCGTAACGGCGGCGTCTTCGGCGAGCACGTCGAAGAGCGGCCGGCGCGTCTGCACGGCAGCCTTCGATGCCTGCTCCACGAGATGATGCGCATCGAGCCGGCCGATGCGGTCGCCCAGCGCGAGCATCACGGCCTCGCCCAGAATCAGCCCGTGCGTAGCATCGAGATTCGCGGCGAGGCGCGCGGTGTCGACTTCGAGCCCGGACGCTATCTGTTCGATGTTCGCGAGCGCGCCGCCCGCAAGCCGCGCGAGATCGGGCAGCGCGTCCCACTCGGCTTGCCATCCGCCCAGCGCTCGCTCGTGCTCCTGGACCATGCCGGCCAGCACGGTGGCCACGAGCCCAGGCGCGCGCGTGGCGGCGGTGAGCACCGCGGCGCAACCTACAGGATTGCGCTTGTGCGGCATGGTGGACGACCCGCCCTTGCCGGCCGCGGCCGGCTCGGCGAGTTCGCCGATCTCGGTCTGCATCTGCAGCGAGATGTCGCGCGCGATCTTGCCGAGCGTGCCGATCAACATGCCGAAGAACGACGCGGCCTCTGCGATGCGATCGCGCTGCGTGTGCCACGGCAACGCGGGCTGCGCGAGTTGCAACTCCTGTGCGAGCGACGCGCTCACGGCCGATGCCGCGTCGCGCAGGCTCGCCAGCGTCCCGGCCGCGCCGCCGAATTGCAGCACCAGCGCCCGCTCGCGCAGCGCAGCGAGGCGATCGCGATGACGCAGCAAGGCGTCGAGCCATTGCGCGAACTTGAGGCCGAGCGTGATGGGCAGCGCCTGCTGAAGCCACGTGCGCCCGACAGCGGGCGTCGCGCGATGCGTGCGCGCAAGGTTAGCCAGCACCGCGCAGGCGGATTGCAGATGGCGGTCGATCAGATCGAGCGCGGCGCGCAGTTGCAGCACGGTGGCCGTATCGATGATGTCCTGGCTCGTCGCGCCCCAGTGGACGTACTTCGCGGCTTCGGCGTCGGCGGGCTTGACGCGCGCCGTGAGCTGGCGCACGAGCGGAATGGCGAGGTTACCGCCGAGCGCGGCATCGCGGGCGAGCGCGTCGGCGTCGAGTGCATCGGCCTGGCACGCCGCGACGATGGGCGCCACGGCTTGCGCCGGAATCACGCCGTGCGCGGCACACGCGCGCGCAAGCGCAGCTTCGACGTCGAGCATGCGCTGCAACGTGGCGCGCGGGGACCAGATGTCGTTCATCGCCTGCGTGCCGCAGATCAGGCTGGTGAGACGTTCGAGAGGTTCGAGACGTTCGGGCATGGTGACGGAAATCCCGTGGGCAGAGTCGGATGGAGCGGGCAGCGGATGCGTCGGCAAGCGAAGCGTCGGTTAGATCGCCACGCAGACGGCAGCTTGACGCTCATTGTCGCCCAACTGCCGTGTGCCGGCGGGGCTTACCGTTTGCTCGTGCGTACCGCTGCGGGCAGCACCCAGCATCGCCCCGCCCGTTCAGGCCGCGCGGCGGTCCTGCGTGGCGTCGATGAGCGGCACGCCCGTCAAACGCTGCAACTCGTCGAAGCCGATATCCGAGAAAATTTCGCGCACGGCAAGGCCCTCGGGCGTCACGTCGAGCACGGCGAGATCGGTATAGATGCGGTCCACACAGCCCACGCCCGTGACGGGATACGAGCACGTCTCCACGATCTTGCTTTCGCCCTGCTTCGTGAGGTGCTCCATCATCACGAACACCTGCTTGGCGCCGATGGCGAGGTCCATCGCGCCGCCCACGGCCGGAATCGCATCGGGCGCGCCGGTGTGCCAGTTCGCGAGGTCGCCGCTCGCCGACACCTGGAACGCGCCCAGCACGCAGTAGTCGAGATGGCCGCCGCGCATCATCGCGAACGAATCGGCGTGGTGGAAGAACGCGCCGCCCGTGAGCAGCGTGACGTGCTGCTTGCCGGCGTTGATGAGTTCGTCGTCTTCTTCGCCCGGTGCGGGCGCGGGGCCCATGCCGAGCAGGCCGTTCTCGCTGTGCAGGAAGATTTCCTTGTCGGCATCCAGATGATTGGCGACCAGCGTGGGCACGCCGATGCCGAGGTTCACGTAGGCGCCTTCGGGGATGTCGCGCGCGACGCGCTTCGCCATTTCATCGCGGGTGAGTCGTTTCATGAAGTGTCTCCGTCCTTCAGGCTGCCTGTTGCGACCGTTGCGCGGCGTGCGCCGCCTGCGGCACTTCGATCACGCGCTGCACGAAGATGCCGGGCGTGACGATCACTTCGGGATCGAGCGCGCCAAGCGGCACGACTTCTGAAACCTGCGCGATGGCGACCTTCGCGGCGCTCGCCATGATGGGCCCGAAGTTGCGCGCCGTCTTGCGGTAGACCAGGTTGCCCCAGCGGTCGCCCTTGTACGCCTTGATCAGCGCGAAATCCGCATGCAGCGGCGATTCGAGCACATAGTGCTTGCCGTCGATGAGGCGCGTTTCCTTGCCTTCGGCCAGCTTCGTGCCGTAGCCGGTGGGCGTGAAAAAGCCGCCGATGCCCGCGCCCGCCGCGCGAATGCGTTCCGCGAGGTTGCCCTGCGGCACCAGTTCCAGTTCGATTTCGCCGGCGCGATAGAGACCGTCGAACACCCACGAATCCGTTTGCCGCGGGAACGAGCAGATGATCTTGCGCACGCGTTTTGCCTTCAGCAAAGCCGCAAGACCCGTGTCGCCGTTGCCGGCGTTGTTGTTCACGATGGTCAGTTCGCGCGCGCCGTGTTCGATGAGCGCGTCGATCAGCTCCGACGGCATGCCCGCCGTGCCGAAGCCGCCGATCATCACGGTGGCGCCGTCGTGAATGTCGGCCACGGCCGACTGAAGCGATTCGAAAATCTTGTTGATCATGCCAGGTCCTCGGCCATTCGATGCCATTCCGGGGCGTGCCGGACGTTGCTGCACGGCGCCGCTCGGCGAGCGAGCGGGTGCCAGATTCGTTCGGCTCGCCTCGTTGTTCGTATATAGAACTACGATTCGATTAACGAACTTCTCGGCGCATTATCCGAGGCGCTCGCGCGCCTTGTCAAGGCAGGGGCTTCCATGAGCAAAAAGGCCGTCCTCGCGGGACGGCCTTGCTTCGTGCGCGCCGGGCATGTGTCGGGTATGTGCCCGGCGTGTGTCCGATAGGCGCGGCAATCCGCTTATGCGGCGAACGGCAGGCCCACGTAATTTTCCGCGAGCGAACGCGCCGCCGCCTCCGACGTCGTCACGTAATTCAGCTCCGACATCTTCAGGCGATTGACGAACGGCGTGTCGTCGGCCGAAGGGTGCAGCATGTTCGTCATGAACCACGAGAAGTGCTCGGCGCGCCAGACACGTTCGAGACACGTGGACGAATAGGCGTCGAGCAGGTCGGTGCATCCGTCGCGATAGCGCGCGGCCAGCGCCTGCGAGAGCACGCGCACGTCGGCCACGGCCAGGTTCATGCCCTTCGCGCCGGTGGGGGGCACGATGTGCGCAGCGTCGCCGGCAAGAAAGAGCCGGCCGTACTGCATCGGCTCGGCCACGAAACTGCGCATCGGCGTCACGCCTTTTTGCAGGATGGCGCCTTCCGCAGGTTGCCAGCCGCCGTCGTTCTCGAAACGCGTTTTCAGTTCCGACCAGATGCGGTCGTCGGACCATTGCGAGAGGTCTTCGTCCGGCGCGCACTGCAGATAGAGCCGCGTGATGGAAGGCGACCGCATGCTGTACAGCGCGAAGCCGCGCTCGTGATGGGCATAGACCAGTTCGGCGGCGTTGGGCGCGGCCTCGGCCAGAATGCCGAGCCACGCGAACGGATACACGCGCTCGTAGGTACGCAGCACCGAAGCCGGAATCGAATTGCGCGAGACGCCGTGAAAGCCGTCGCAGCCCGCGATGTAATCGCACTCGATGCGCTGCTCCACGCCCTGATGCATAAAGCGCACTTCGGGACGATCGCGCTGCGCGTCGCCTGCGAGGCCGTGTAGCGATACGCCGCTCGCTTCGAAGAACATGTGATGCCCGTGCGCGTCGGCGGCATCGATCAGGTCGCGCACCACCTCGTGCTGGCCGTAAATGGTAATGGCGCGTCCGCCCGTGAGCCCCGTCATGTCGATGCGATGGCGATTGCGCCCGAACAGCAGTTCGATGCCGTGATGCACGAGCCCTTCGCGCTGCATGCGCGCGCCGAGCCCGGCTTCGTTGATCGTGTCTACCGTGCCCTGCTCCAGCACGCCGGCGCGGATGCGCTGCTCGCAGTACTGGCGCGACTGCGCCTCCACGAGGATCGAATCGACGCCTTCGCGTCGCAGCAGATGGGAAAGCAGCAAACCCGCCGGGCCTGCGCCGACGATGGCTACCTGGGTGCGCATGTTCGTCTCCTGAACAATTTTTCGAATGGTGGAGCGATTGTCGGCGCTTTCCCCAATATGCGGCAACCGCATTCCGGGCATAGCTTGTATACGCAAATACGATAGTGCCGCACCGCCCTCGAAGCTTCTCCTGCCGATGACCGACCTCGACCTGAACCTGATTCCCTACCTCGTTGCCATGGAGGACACGCGCAACGTGAGCCGCGCCGCCGAGCGCCTCGGCGTGAGCCAGCCGCGCGTGAGCACCGCGCTGGGACGCCTGCGCGAATACTTCGGCGACCCGCTCTTCGTACGCACCTCGCGCGGCATGGAGCCGACGCCGCGCGCGCTCGCCTTGATCCCCGCCGCGCGCGACGCGCTCGTGCGCATCGAAAAGGGCATGCTCGAGGCTCAGGACTTCGACCCGGCCACGACCACACGCACGTTCTCGCTCGCGCTTTCGGACGTGGGCGAGATCGTGTTCCTGCCGCGTCTGCTGCAACTCTTCGCCGAGCGCGCGCCGCGTGCGAGCCTGCGTTCGGTCTCGCTACCGCCCGCGCAGGTGGAACGCGGGCTCGAATCGGGCGACGTCGACCTTGCCATCGGCTACTTTCCCGACCTCACGGCCAGCAACTTCTTTCAGCAGCGTCTGTTCACACACCGCTTCATCTGCCTCATGCGCAGCGACCATCCGCTGGCGGGCGAGAAGCTCACGCTCGAGCAGTTCCTTTCGCTCGGCCACGCCGTGGTGCGCGCCGAAGGCCGCAGCCAGGAAGTGCTCGAGCGCTTCCTGGAAAAGAAGCGCCTGCACCGCCGCGCCGTGCTCGAAACGCCGCACTTCATGAGCCTGCCGTTCATCCTTGCGCGCACCGATCTCGTCGCCACCGTGCCGCACGCTATCGGCTTTGCGTACGTGGCCGAGCACGCGTCGATCAAGCTCGTCGAGCCGCCTGTTGCGCTGCCGCGCTTCGACCTGAAGCAGCATTGGCATCGCAAGTTCCACAACGACGTGCGCACGGGATGGCTGCGCAGCGTGGTCTCCGAACTCTTCAACGACGCCATGGACGAGTGGCCCAAATGACGCCCGGCCGCGTACTGGGGGCTTTCGCCAGGCACGCGCGGACACAAAACGTGGAACAATGGCCAACACCCCAACGGCGCAACGCCAGGCGGACAAGCAGACAGGAGTAGATGGATGACCGACGCAACGAGGACCGCAAGTCACGCGAAACCCGCGCCGCAGGAAACCGGTGCTGCGAAGAGCAGCGCCGAGCCGCGGCCCACACGAGAAGAAGCCGAAGCAGCGGTACGCGTGCTATTGCGCTGGGCCGGAGACGACCCCACGCGCGAAGGTCTCGTAGACACCCCGGCGCGCGTCGCGCGTGCCTTCGAGGAATTCTTCGCGGGCTACGCCACCGACCCGCGCGAGATTCTCGCCCGCACGTTCGCCGAAGTGGACGGCTACGACGAGATGATCGTGCTCAAGGACATCCGCTTCGAGAGCTACTGCGAGCACCACATGGTGCCCATCATCGGCCGCGCGCACGTGGCCTATCTGCCGGATCGTCGCGTGGTGGGCATTTCGAAGCTGGCGCGCCTCGTGGACGCGTTCGCGAAGCGCCTGCAGATCCAGGAAAAGATGACGGTGCAGATTGCCGATACGCTCAACGAGGTGCTGCAACCGCGCGGTGTGGGCGTGATCCTGGAGGCGGCGCATCAGTGCATGTCGACGCGCGGCGTGCACAAGGCGGGTGTGGAAATGGTGACGTCGCGCATGCTGGGCACCTTCCGTACCGATCCGTCGACACGTCGCGAATTTCTCTCCATCGTCGGCAATCCGGTGGGAACGAGTATCGCGAACACGTAAGGTCGTGGGCGGGCCAGCGCTAGTCGTGCACTTCGCGTGATGCCGCATGCAGCGGCGTATCGCTTGGCGCCGTCCTGCACTTTCGCGCCCGCCGTATAGTGGCCAGCAAAATCGCGCCCAGCACGCAGGCCATGCCGGCCAGTTGTGCCGGCCTGATCGTCTCGTGCAGCAACAGCGCTGCAAACACCAGCGACGACACCGGCACGAGCGCAGTCGTCACGCTCGCCTCGCCGCCCGTCACGCGCGCCGATCCCGCGTACCACAGCATGAAGCCCGCCACCGTGGGCACCAGCGCGTAATAGACCACGCCCATTACCGCAGGCGCATCGAAGGCAGCGCGCCAGGGCGCCTCGAACAGCGCGGGCACGATGGCCACACAGAAGCCGATGCCGCTCATCAACGCGGACAATTGCAACGGCGTCACCGTCGCGCGCAGCTTCCGGTTGATGAGGATGAACAGGGCCTCGCACACCACCGCCGCGAACACCAGCGCATTGCCGGCGAGCGAGCCTGCCGCGCGTGCGCTGCCGCTCGCCATCCACGATGCCCCGGCAGCACTCAACGCCGAAAGCGGCACGGTGCACACGAGCACACCCACAGTCGCGAGCGCGACCGCGCCGGCAAGCGCCGCGTTCATCCGCTCACCAAGCGCAATAACAGCGACGAGCGCCGACACCGCGGGCAACGTGCCCGCAATCACGCCGGCATCGGCAGCGGACGCGAGCCTCATCCCGCTAATCAGCAACACCGTGTAGCCGACGCTGCCCGCGCCCGCCTGGGCAACGACGAGCATCGCGTCGCGCAGACCGAGACGCGGCCAGCGCACACCACGCAGTCGCATGATGGCGACGAACAACGGAAACGCGATGGCGAAACGCAGCGCGGTGGCCGAGAACGGCGCGAGCCCCGCGGCGATCTCGCGGCTCACCACGACGGTGCTGCCCACGCCGATCATGGCGAGTCCGCAAAAAAGATAACCCGTGTGCCTCGAATTCATGCTGTGCGCTCCATGAGAGGGAATGGAGCCGCAGCTTAGGTTCGCCGGCGATGAAGGGTCTTGAAGGAAATTGCAGTGTTGCTGCGTTGGAGTGGCTGCTTACCGCACCGCGTCGGCGTAGACGGCCGGCGTCACGCCGAACATGCGCACGAACGCGCGCGTCATGTGGCTTTGGTCCGCGAAGCCGGCATTGACGGCTGCATCGGCCAACGCGAGGCCCGACGCAATCGAACGCCGCGCCAGCATGACGCGGCGCTGGACCAGATACGCGTGCGGCGCCATGCCGACGTCGCGTGCGAAAGCCCGCAACAGCTGGAAGCGGTTCATGCCGGAATCCGCAGCGAGCGCGGCGAGCGTGTGCGGCGCGGACGGGTCGTCGTCGATGCGGGCTTTGGCGCGTGTGATCGAGCCGAGCGCGAAACGTCGGGGCGCCAGCGTGGCATGCGTCTGAATCACGCATTCGAAGAACGCGGTCAACGCCTCGTCGCGAACGAGTGCGTCCGGGTAGTGGACAGCATTCGTGGCAATCGCAAAGAGCCGCTCGAACAGCTTTTTCAATCGAGGGTCGTACACGACGGGACGCGTCAGTTCGAGGTTGCATGCGTCGGCGCCTGCAAGCTCCGCCGCGGCATCGAACACGAGCGCCGGTTCGAAGTAGAGCATCTGCCACGCGCGGCCGCGTTCGTCGAACGGCCGGCCGTCGTGAACCTCACCGGGATTCACCGTGATGACGTCGTTCGTGCGCGCCTCGACCGGCCCGCGACCGCTCGCCGAGCGATGCCCGCCGTGCGTGATGATGCCCACGCCGAAGTGGTCGTGCGAGTGACGTGCGAAGGTGTGCGCCGTGGTCGCGGCAGTGGCCTCGACGCCTGTGATCGCGCAGCGCAGCATGCGCACGCGGTCGGATGGCGCGCGTTTCATGGCTGCGCACGCGCGCCGCTCACGTCGGCCGCCCTGCTTCGTTGCGTTCCACTTCGCGTGCCTTGCCCTGCGTCACGCTGCTGCCCGGCGGCACGCTGTGCGTGAGCCACACGTTGCCGCCAATCACCGAACCGCGGCCTATCGTGACGCGGCCCAGAATCGTGGCGCCCGCATAGATCACGACGTCGTCCTCGACAATCGGATGCCGCGCGTTGCCCTTCACGAGCGTGCCGTCGGTATCCGCCGCGAAGCTCTTCGCTCCCAGCGTCACTGCCTGGTAGAGCCGCACGCGTTCGCCGATGATCGCGGTTTCGCCGATCACCACGCCCGTGCCGTGGTCGATAAAAAAGCTGGGGCCGATCTGTGCGCCCGGGTGAATGTCGATGCCGGTGGCCGAGTGCGCGATCTCGTTGATGAAGCGTGCGAGCAGCGGCACGCCGAGCCGGTGCAGCGCATGCGCGAGCCGATGATGCGTAACCGCGAGCACGCCCGGATAGCACAGCAGGATTTCGGTGATGTGCTGCGCGGCCGGGTCGCCGGCATAGGCCGCCTGAATGTCGCTGACCAGCAGCGCGCGAATGCCGGGCAACTGCTCGCCGAACTCGCGCGCCACTTCGAAGGCACGCGCGCGCAGCGATTCGTCCGGCGTTTCTGCATGCTCGGGCAAAAAACGCAGCGCGCGGCGAATCTGCTCTGAGAGCAGCCGCAGCGTGCTTTCGAGCGTGTGCCCGACGTAATAGTCGACGCTTTCGTCCGTCAGGTCGGGCGCGCCGTAGTGCGTGGGAAACAGCGCGGCGCGCAGGCCGTTGACGATGCCGATCATCGCTTCGCGCGACGGCAGTTCGCGAATACCGCGCGGATGGCGCGTTCGATGCAGTTCCTCGCGCGACGCGCGCAGCTCTGCGACGATCTGCTCCAGGCCCCAGTTCGAAGAAGACGGATTTGACATGGTGACAACGACAGCCGCGCGTTGCGCGGCGAAAAGTGAAGTGTCCCCAGAGATTACCGCGTTTTGTAGCGAGTCGCCGGACAGGCAAGGCAGGCGCGCGTCGTATCGACGGGCCACACAGATGGGAGAAGACGCACCGTTGCGCGCCTCAGATGGTCATGCTGCTCGCGTCGATCCAGCGCACGGCCCAGTCGCGCGCGTGGGCGATGGCCGCGGCTTCGTCGGAAAAACGCAGGTCGGTGGGAAAGAAGCGGTTAGCGACGAGCTCGCCGTCGCTGGAGCGTGAAATGACCACGTAGGGTTGCCAGCTGCCGTCGCCGGCACGCGCCGGAGCGCAATTCAGCAGATAGCCACGATGCGTGAATGCAGCGTCGAAGTGCATGAGTGTCACCCGCCCTGACTGCCCTTGTCTGGTTCAAAAGGCGCGTCGGGAACTGCCGTGAAACCCACACCCGGCCGCTCGATGGGGCCGTCGATTACGCACGCGCCAACTGTCGAAAGAGGATCATACTCTCAAGAAAATTGGCGATCCAAGGAAAAAAGCAAATTACCGCGAGCCGTTCAAGTCGCGAACAAAGGCACGGGTGGTAGGGCGCAAAGCCATCAGGAAAAGTACCAGGACATGGCGTCTTTCGCGCCTAGTGGATCTCCGGTTCGCCTGCATTCTGCGGGCCACCTGCACCGCCGCGTTGCAGGAAATCGAAGTCGCAGCCCTTGTCGGCCTGCATGACGTGGATCTGATGCATGGCGCCGTAGCCGCGCGTGAAACGCGGCGGCGGGGCGACCCACTCGGACTGCCGGCGCGCCAGTTCCTCGTCCGACACCAGCACATTCAGCTTGCGCTGCGGCACGTCGAGTTCAATGAGGTCGCCGTCGCGTACCAGCGCAAACGGTCCGCCGATGAACGACTCCGGCGCCACGTGCAGCACACAGGCGCCGTAGCTCGTACCGCTCATGCGTGCGTCCGAGATGCGCACCATGTCGCGCACGCCTTTCTGCAGCAGCTTCTTCGGAATGGGCAGTTGACCCCACTCGGGCATGCCCGGCGCGCCCACGGGACCCGCGTGTTGCAGCACGAGCACACTGTGTTCGTCGACGTCGAGCGCTTCGTCGTCGATGCGTGCGGCCATGTCGTTGTAGTCCTTGAACACCACGGCGCGGCCCGTATGAACGAGCAGATGCGGTGCGGCCGCACCCGGTTTGATGACCGCGCCGTTGGGCGCGATGTTGCCGCGCAGTACCGCGAGTCCGTTGTCGGGCATGAGCGGCGCACTACGCCGGCGGATCACGTCGTCGTTGAAGACCTGCGCGTCGGCGATGTTTTCGCCGATGCTCTTGCCGTTCACCGTCTTCTGCATGCCGTCGATCAGATCGCCCAGTTCCTTGAGCATCGCGCGCAGGCCGCCCGCATAGAAGAAATCTTCCATGAGGTACTCGCCCGTGGGCCGGATGTTGGCGAGCACCGGCGTGCGGCGCGAAATGTCGTCGTAGCGGTCGAGTGTGAGTTCGATACCCGCGCGGCGCGCCACGGCGATCATGTGCACGATCGCGTTCGTCGAGCCCGACAGCGCGAGACACGTGGTCACCGCGTTATCCACGGAACCGGCCGTGAGAATGTCCGAGGGCTTCAGGTCTTCCCACACCATCTCGACGATGCGCATGCCCGTCTTCGCCGCCATTTGCGCGTGCCGCGAATCGGGCGCGGGAATGGACGCGAAGCCGGGCAGCGTGAAGCCGAGCGCTTCAGCCGCGCTCGTCATGGTGGACGCCGTGCCCATCGTCATGCAGTGACCCGGCGAGCGCGCAATGCCGCCTTCCACGCCTTGCCAGTCGTCTTCAGTGATGTGGCCTGCGCGCAGTTCGGCCCAGTACTTCCA
The DNA here is from genome assembly GCF_034424375.1 of Paraburkholderia kururiensis. NCBI lineage: Bacteria > Pseudomonadati > Pseudomonadota > Betaproteobacteria > Burkholderiales > Burkholderiaceae > Paraburkholderia > Paraburkholderia kururiensis. Next base: position 395,476 of record NZ_CP139965.1, read on the forward strand.
GGTGTCCGAACCCGAGCCCAGCGTCACGCCGTTCCAGTTGCCGCGCAGCATGGGCCCGGCCGGCAGAAAGATGGCGGGCAGGTCCATCGATATCGCGCCCATCAGCAGCGCCGGCGTGGTCTTGTCGCAACCGCCCATCAGCACGACACCGTCGGCGGGATACGAGCGCAGCGTCTCTTCCACCTCCATCGCGAGGAAGTTGCGGTAGAGCATGGTGGTGGGCTTCTGGAACGGCTCGGAAAGCGTTTGTACGGGAAGCTCGACGGGAAAGCCCCCGGCCTGCCAGATGCCGCGCTTCACTTCCTCCACACGCTGCTTGAAGTGCGTATGGCAAGGGTTGATTTCGCTCCACGTATTGAGGATCGCGATAACGGGTTTGCCTGCGTATTCTTCGCGACTATAGCCCATCTGCGAGGTGCGCGAACGATGGCCGAACGAGCGCAGGTCGTTGACGCCATACCAACGGTGGCTGCGCAGTTCTTCCGGGGTCTTTCTCTTCGTCACTTTCTCTCCTTCACACGCGAGACGATCTGGGTCGGGCTCACGAACTGCAGCGCGATGATCACCCAGATCAGCGTGATCGCCATGTAGATCATGGCCATGGCGTCGATGGATTGCGGCGCCCGCACGCCTGTCGAGAATACCGCGTAATAGAGCGCGACGACGAGCGTTTGCGTGGCGGGCCCCGCCGTGAAGAACGTGAGTTCGAAGAGTCCGATGGTACGAACCAGCACGAGCAGACCCGCCGCGAGCATGCCGGGCACGAGCAGCGGCAACAGCACGTAGCGGAAATAGCGCAACGTGTTCGCACCGAAAATGCGCGCGGCGGCTTCGAGGTTCGGATCGATCTGCTCGATGAACGGCGTCATCACGAGAATCACGAACGGCAAGGCCGGCACGAGGTTCGCCAGGATCACGCCGCCAAGCGTGCCCGCGAGGCCGAACTTGTACATGGCCGTGGCCATCGGAATGCCGTAGGTGACGGGCGGCACCATCAACGGCAGCAGGAATACGAGCATGGCAAGCCGCTTGCCGCGAAACTGCACGCGCGCGAGCGCGTAGGCCGCGGGCACGCCCAGCACGATGGAAAGCAGCACAACGGCGCCCACCACTTCGACCGTCACCCACAGCACGCTCGCCAGTTGAAAGTCGGACCATGCCTGCGCGTACCAGTGCAGCGTGAACCCTTGCGGCAGCGGCGTGCCGAACCAGCGCGTGGCGATCGAGTTGATCGCCACGGTGGCAATGAGCAGCAGCACGTTCAGCAGGAAGAACGCCATCGCACCCCACACGAGCGCTTTCCATACGAGGTCGGGCAGACTCGCACGCGGGCCTCGTCTTGCCGATTGCCCTTCGGGATGACGCCGCATGCGCGATCCGCCATCGCTCTCGTCGCTCGCAGAGATGTTCATGACGGCATGCGACGAGCCCGCCGCGCCGGCATGCGATGCCAGCTCGCGCGGCACGGAGCGGCGCCACTCTTGTCTCGCTTCGCGATCGGTGGTCATCAGCCTTTTCCTCCGGTGGTGGGTCCGCGATAGAAGAAGCGGCGCGCGCCTAACATCGCAGCCACGACGATCAACTGCACGAAGCCCATCACGATGGCGATGGCCGAAGCGAGCGAGTAGTCGTAGTTTTCGAACGCGGCCTCGGCGGCGGCAATCGACATCACACGCGTGGGGCCCGCAGGCGCGCCGAGCAGCACTGCGGACGGAAACACCGAGAACGCCTGCACGAACGAAAGACACGCTGCCATCGTGAGGCCCGGCACGAGCAACGGAAAATAGATGCGGCGAAACTGTTGCCACGGTCCGGCGCCGAGCGTGGCGGCCGCGCTCGCGAGCGTCGGGTCGATGCCCGTGACGTAGGAAAGCGTGAGCAAAAATGCGAACGGGAAACCCGACACCACGAGCGAGATCAACACGCCCCAATAGTTGTGCGTGAGGCGCACTTCGTCGGCGTAGAGATGCAGCGCATGCAGCGTCTGCGGGAACCAGCCGTTCGGACCGAAGTAGGTGAGCATGCCGTCCGCGATCAGCACGGTGCCGAGCGTGACGGGAATCACGAGCAGCGTGGTAACGAGCTTCTGATACGGCGACGGACGGCGCAGCGCAAACGCGACGGGCACCGACACACCGACGTTGACGAGCGTGGCCGGCACGGCGAGCTTGAGCGTGACGAGAATCGTCGGCCAGAGCGAAGTATCGGAAAAGAACGTGGCGTAGTTGGCCCAGACGCTGCCGCCGTTCATCGGCTGGAACGACAGCACGAGCCCATACGCAAACGGATAGATGAACAGCGCGACGATGAAAAGGAGCGCGGGCGTAACAAGCCAACGCTTTGGATCGCTGGGCGCCGCGGCGCTGGCGGGCAACGTGGCGGCGTTCGCGTTCACGGCGCCTCCACGTCGTAGACCAGCGTGCGCGCAGCCGGCACGCGCAGACTGATGCGCTCGCCTTCTGCAAACTCGCCGGCGAGCCGAGCCCACAGCGCACCGAATGCGGTCTTCACGCGAATCAGCGAATCGCGGCCGCCGTACTCGACGGTTTCCACTTCGGCGTCGAAGGCGTTCTCGGCGCCTGGCGCGGCGCGCTCGATGTCCTCCGGTCTCAACGCAACGCTCACGGCCTTGGCGCTGAATGCTTCCATCGGCGTGCCGATCAATTGCACGCCGCCATTCGCAAGCCGCACGCGCTCGCCCTCGGCGGCTTGCAGCGTGAAGGGCACCACGTTGCGATAGCCCATGAAACGCGCAACGTGCAGGTTCTTCGGCCGCCCATACACCTCTTTCGGCGTGGCGACCTGCTGCACGACGCCCTCCTTCATCACGACGATGCGGTCGGCCATGGAAAGCGCCTCGTCCTGGTCGTGCGTCACGTAGAGGGTCGCGCGCTCCAGTTGGCTATGAATGCGCCGGATCTCCGCGCGCATTTCGATGCGCAGCTTCGTGTCGAGATTCGAGAGCGGCTCGTCCATCAGCACGAGCGGCGGCTCGATCACGATGGCGCGTGCAATCGCCACACGCTGCTGCTGGCCGCCCGACAACTGCCCCGGCAGCTTGCGCTCGTGTCCGACGAGTTGCACGAGTTGCAACGCCTCGCGCGCGCGCCGCTGCGCTTCGCCCTTCGCCACGCCGCGCATCTTGAGGCCGAAGCCCACGTTATCGAGCACGGACATGTGTGGAAACAGCGCGTAGTTCTGGAACACCATGCCGAAGCCGCGCTTCTCGGGCGGCAGCACGTCGATGCGCCGGTCGTCGAGCCAGATGCCGCCGCCCGACAGCGGCTGCAGCCCCGCGATGCAGTTCAACGCCGTGGACTTGCCGCAGCCCGACGGCCCGAGCAGCGCAATGAATTCGCCGCGGCGGATGTTCAGATCGAGCCCCTGCAAGGCCGCCACCGCATGGCCTTCCGTGTTGGTAAAGCTGCGGCTCACGGATTCGAGCCGCAGCTCTTCAAAGTGACGATTCATCGTGCGTTCCTCGTCTTTCCGTCCGGTATGGGGGCAGCCCCGTGGTGGGCTGGTTCGGTCTGGTCTGGTATAGCGCGGCCGGCGCGTATGACACTCCTGACACACCCCTGGCGCCGGCCTTACGTGTCGATGTCGCGACAGCGGCGCCGCGCTGGGCGCCTTGCCTATCTACTTGGTCTTCTGTGCGCCGATCTCGCGGTCCCACTTCTGGAACGCGGCCACCATGGCCTGCGCGGAGAGCGGCAGTGCGTACGGACGCTCGGCAATCAGCTTCGGATACTCGGGCCGGCCGTACTTCTTGAGCACGTCCTGGCTGTGCGCCGGCGCCTGTTCGAGCGTTACGCCCTTCACAGCGGGACCGGGATAGAAGTAGCCGTCGTCCCAGGTCAGCGCCTGCTGCGCGGGCTCGAGCATGAAGTTCATCAGCTTGAAGAGCACGTCGAGCTTTTCCTTCGGCACGCCCTTCGGAATGACCATGTAGTGCGCGTCGTTCACCCACGTCATGTTGTCGAAGGACTGCACGCGATAGTCGGCCGGCACGATGCCGAGCGCACGCGGATTGATGTCCCAGCCCGTCACGGTCACGGTCATGTCGCGCGTGCCTTCGCCCAGTTCCTTCATCACCGCCGACGTACCGCCCGGGTAGTACGGAATGCAGTCGTTGAGCTGCTTGAGGAAGGCCCACGTCTTGTCCCAGCCGTGGATCGGGTCCATGGGGTCCTTGTCGCCCAGCACGTAGGGCAGGCCCATCAGGAAGGTGCGACCCGGTCCCGAATTGGCCGGACGCGCGTAGATCAGGCGGTCGGGATGCGCCTTGCACCAACGCAGCAGTTGGTCGGGCGTCTTCGGCGGATTGCTGACCTTCGCGGGGTTGTACTCGATGAGCGGCCCTGCGGGCATGTACGCGACTTCGAGCCCGAAGCCCTGCGCGAGATCCTGCATCTTGCGGGGGCCCGGCGCGTAGCGGTCCAGCACGCCGGGGAACGCCGACGCCTGGTCGGGCAGGAGCTTGAGCCAGAGGTTCTGTTCGATGCCGGCCGCCAGAGCGTCTGTGCCGGTGAGCACGAGATCGATGTCGGAACGGCCGGCCGCCTGCATCGCCTTGATCTTGCCCGGCAGTTGCGGCGCCGGCGCGTTGGTGTACGTGATGTTCGACACCATGTTCGGGTACTTCGCCTTGAACGCCTCGAAGCCCTTTTGCGTGAGCTGGAGGTCGCCCGCCACGTCGACGATGTTGAGCGTCACGGCGTCCGCCGCGCGCGCGGCAGGAACCTGCGTGGCCACGCCCATCACTGCAACGGCGCACGTTGCCAACAGCCTGACCGACCATCTGCCAGAAAAGGTCATCGCATCTCCTCGGTTGTTCTCTTGATGTGGGCGCCGTGGACGGTGCGGATGAGACGCAGCAGGTTCGCACGGCGTCCTGCCACCGGTCCCCGGTTAGCGCAAAATAACGAACGCCCGGCGCCGATGTCAAGCAAATTATCCGCACGGGATGGCGCCATTAAAGTCGGCCTGAGCGCACACAAGCCCTTTACTGGCAAGGCTTTCACCTATCATGCAGCACGCAGACGGGACGACGGCCTGGTAGTGGAAACCTTTACTTGTTTGGCAACTTGACGGAGGGGCGCGCGGTCCGTTTCAACCGCCCTTCACGCCCTGTGTGTTCACGTAAAGCGCGTAAAGGCCGTGGCTTGCCGCCATGAAAAGACGATTGCGGTGGCGCCCGCCAAAGCAGACGTTCGCGCAGCGCTCAGGCAGCGCGATATGGCCGATGGCCTCGCCCTGCGGCGTGAACACACGCACGCCGTCGAGTTCGTCGGTGCCCATGCCCCAGCCGCACCAGAGATTGCCGTGGATATCCACGCGAAAGCCGTCGGGCGTGCCGGCGCCGGCGTCGATCACCACACGATTGTTCGAGAGCGTGCGGCCGTCGCGGCCCACGTCGAACGCGCGAATCTTGCGCGGCTCGGAACGCGACTCGACCACATAAAGAATCGACTCGTCGGGCGAAAAGGCGAGACCGTTCGGGCCGAGCACGTCGTCGATCACGACGGTTACCTCGGCCGACTGCGGATCGACGCGATAGACGCATGCAGGCAGTTCCGACGGCTGCTTCTCGCCCTCGTAAAAGCCGTCGATGCCGAAGGTGGGGTCCGTGAACCAGATCGACCCGTCGGACTTCACGACGATGTCGTTCGGTGAATTGAAGCGCTTGCCGCGATAGCGGTCCGCGATCACGGTGAGGGTGCCGTCGTACTCCGTGCGCGTGACGCGGCGCGTGAGGTGTTCGCAGGTCACGAGCCGGCCTTCGCGGTCGCGCGTGTTGCCGTTCGCGTTGTTCGACGGCTGGCGAAAGGCGCTCACGGCGCCCGTTTCCTCGTCCCAACGCAGGATGCGGTTGTTCGGAATGTCGCTCCACAGCAGATAGCGGCCGTCGCCGAACCAGACCGGACCTTCGGACCACCGCGCGCCCTGATAAAGGCACTCCACCGACGCCGACGCAAGCCGCAAGGCCGTGAAGCGCGGATCGAGCACGCGGATGGCGGGGTCGGGATAGCGGCGGCTGGTGAGGTCGGTCATGGTGAAGGACAAGCGAGGGCGAGATGCGACGCCCGTGTCGAAGAACGTTGCGGGAAGCGCAGCGATACGGACAGAAACGGGCCGGCAGCGCGGGCCGGCAAGGCGAGCCGACGAACCGCGGCGACTTCGATGCCACCACCGCCGCGATGCGCTACCCGGCTCCGGCCACGACCGCTCAGTCGCGTCCCAGCTGACCGTCGCGCAAACGCCAGAGCTTCAGCGGATTGCCGTCCTGCACCGCTTCGGGCAGCAGCTCGGCCGGCAGGTCCTGATAGCAGACCGGGCGCAGGAAGCGATCGATCGCGGTCGCACCCACCGACGTGGCGCGCGGGTCGCTCGTTGCGGGGAATGGTCCGCCGTGAACCATCGCGTAGCACACCTCGACGCCGGTCGGGTACCCGTTCGCCAGGATGCGGCCCACCTTGCGCTCCAGCGTGGGCAGCAGGCCACGCACGAGTTCGTAGTCGTCCGGTTCGATCTGCAGCGTGGCCGTGAGCTGGCCTTCGATCTGCTCGGCCACCTTCATCATTTCGCCCACGTCGGCGCACGTCACGATCAGCGAAGTCGGCCCGAAGATCTCGTCTTCCAGCGCGTGCGTGGCGAGGAACTGGGCCGCCGTGGTGGTGAACAGCGCGGGCAGCGCGGAGCACGACGCGTCGCTCGGCGTGCCTTGCGCCACGCTCTTCACGCCGCTCGTTTCGGCGCGCTGCGCGACGCCTTCGCGGTACGCGGCTGCAATGCCCGCAGTCAGCATGGTCTGCGCGCCCTTCTTCGCAAGCGCCTGAGCGGCGGCGTCGATGAAGCCCTGGGTATGCGGTCCGTTGAGCACGATGACGAGGCCCGGATTCGTGCAGAACTGGCCGACGCCCAGCGTGACCGATTCCACGAAGCCGTTCGCGATCGAATCGGCGCGCGCGGCCAGTGCGCCCGGCATCACGAACACCGGGTTGATGCTGCTCATTTCCGCGAAGACGGGGATCGGTTCGCGACGCTTCGACGCGATGTCGGCCAGCGCCAGACCGCCGCGGCGCGAACCCGTGAAGCCCACTGACTTGATGGCGGGATGCGCGACCAGCGCTTCGCCGATCTCGTTGCCGGCGCCGATCACGAGCGAGAACGTGCCTTCATGCAGACCGCAGTCCGCTACGGCCTTCTGGATCGCGCGGCCCACCAGTTCGGACGTGCCGAGGTGCGCCGGGTGCGCCTTCACGACCACCGGGCAGCCGGCCGCGAACGCGGACGCCGTGTCGCCGCCCGCCACCGAAAACGCAAGCGGGAAGTTGCTGGCGCCGAACACCGCAACCGGACCGACGGGAATCTTCTGCATGCGCAGGTCCGAGCGCGGCAACGGCTTGCGATCGGGCATCGCCGAATCCAACGTGGCCGTGAGCCAGCGGCCTTCGCGCACGAGCGACGCAAAGAGCTTCAACTGCCCCACCGTGCGCCCGCGCTCGCCTTCCAGACGGGCCCGCGGCAAGGCCGACTCGGCCTGGGCGCGCTCGATCAACGTGTCGCCGAGCGCGAGGATGTTCTCGGCAATGGCTTCCAGAAAACGCGCCCGCGTTTCGAGCGGCGCGCTGCGATACGCGTCGAAGGCCTGCGCGGCCAGCTCACACGCGCGCTCCACCTCAGTAACGCTGCCCGCGCCGAACGTCGGCTCGATCTCGGCATTGCGCGCGGGGTCGAAGGCGCGCAACGTGCCCTTCGTACCTCGTACGGCGCTCGCGCCGATCAGCATCTCTCCGGTAATCTGCATCGTGAAACTCCTGTGAAGCGCCAGTGGCCGCGGTACCTGTCACGGCACCGTCATGTCCGCCCGACGCATAGTGTGTGGAAGAGGGTTATGCCGGCTGGCCACGCGTAGTGACCGGCCAGCGAAGACCAGTCGCGCCGCGGGGCCTCGCGTGTGCCCTGCGGGCGTCTGCCTGGCTGCACACCGCGGGCGCCGAACCGATCCGTCGGCTCGTGCCGTGCCGGCAAGGCATCCGTTCGGACGCAGTCGGCGGCCGAACCGTTATCAGCAGGCCCGGGATTGGCCCGGGTGCATCCAGCCCTGCTCCTGCTCGAACGCAAGCAACGCCTGCGCCGCCGCCTGGATATTCGCATGATCCGACGCCGGCGTCGAACTCAGCAACGGCAACATGGCGCCCATGTCGGCAATGCCTGAGAACGTGACAGCATCGTGAAGCACGCGGATCAACGAAATCTCGTCGCGCAGCGTTTCCAGCGGCATGAACGCATCGTAGATTCCCGCGGCCTCGCCCAGCCCGTTTTGCTGCGCGGCGCGCAGCAAGGCCATGACGGCGCGCGGCGCGATGCAGCCCGAACCCGTCGTCCATGAGGCAAGACCGAAATCGCGGACATGCACGAGCGCGGGCCGCTCGCCCATACCCGAAATCACCTTCGCCCGATTCACGCTTTGCAGCAGACGGCGCAGCCAGGGGTCGTCGGCCGGATCGTCGCGCACGATCGCGTACTTCACCGCAATCAATGTGCCCCTGTCGACGAGCCGCGCGAGCGTGTCGACGTCCACATAGTCTTCGCTCTTCACGTACAGCGTGAGCGGAATACCGGCAATGTCGGCAATGCGCGCGAGCCCTGTCTCGACGCCTTCCGGCGTGGTGAAACCGCCGAGCGGCAACACCATCGCGGTACGGTATGGCGTCTGCGAGAGAATGCGCGCCTGGTCGAGCATCTTGCCGTAGTCGGGCCCGATGGCCGGAATCACGCGGGTGGCATCGCCGGCACTCGTCGCCAGCATGTCTAGCAACTCGCGATACTCGCTCACCGGCACGTGGTACAGGTTCGCATTGCCCCCGTACAGCAGCGTGCGCACGCCGCCTGCCTCGATGTGCCGGATCAGCTTGAGGTTCTGCGCCTCGTCGAGCGTGTAGTCGCTGCGACGCGCCAGCGGCGGCACGGCCATCACCGTGGCGGCGAATTCGCTTTCGACGATCGGAGAGACGTTCATGACACCTCGGCAAGCGTGTTCGGGATGCCGCAGTGTGGCACCTTCGCGCGTCAGTTGTCAAACAAGTTTGAGGCGCGGCGCCGAGGCATGGCGGGTACGGCGGATTCGGAATATTGCGATGAAGCACTGCCGAATATATTGGCCCTGCACATGATTAATTCTTTCAGCCGAATATTGGCTCGCGATCAAAGCAAAATATTCTTTTTGAAGTTCTAATCCGCCGATGGTGTTTTAAACCCGCGTGTCCCGTGCGCAACATTGGGCGATTTGCAGCGGAAATTTGCGTCTTGCGCAAGGCGACCTGTAATAATCACGGGCAAATCATCTGCAACGCACATACCAGTCGTCTGGCCGTCCCATGCGCAAAGGCCGTGGCTGGCTGTCGCCGCCGCGGCGTGTGGCCTGTTACGTAAGCCGGAGCAGCGCGGCAACGTCAATACGTGGAACAAAAACGACCGCACTGAAATTTAGTGATAAATTGTTACAACCTGAAGAGGGGGGCGCAACCCTCCCCGCGCCGCCTGCGGCATTGGCCAGCCGCGAATCGAGAGTAATACCGTGCCGCTACATTTCATTGAGCAGATGTCGCCGATACTGGCCGCATCCGACGAGACGCAATGGTTCGACGCCGTTGCCGGTCTCGCCGGCTCGTGGGGCTTCAGTCAGGTTCTGCTCGCCATTCTGCCGCGCCCGGGCATGCGCCTCGAGGACGCCTACGTGCGCAGCAACTACGCGTCGACGTGGCGGCAGGCCTATACGGATCAGGGCTTTGCCTATATCGATCCAACTGTCTCGCACTGCACGACGCACTCGTCGCCGCTCGTGTGGTCGCCTGATCTGTTCGCTACCACGCCACAGAAGTCCATGTACGAAGAAGCGACCGCACATGGCCTGCGCGCCGGCGTGACGCTACCCATTCACGGGCCGCGTCAGGAAGCCGGCATGCTGTGCTTCGTGAACGATTCGAATCCGAACGACAAGTTCTGGCAGCACATCGACACTGCACTGCCGAACCTCGGTATTGATGCGCGACCTCGTGATCGACACGAGTCAGCGCCATTTGAGCGCGCACGCGCAGACGCTCATTCCCAAACTCACCCCGCGCGAGCGCGAATGCCTGAAGTGGACTGCGCTCGGCAAATCCACGTGGGAGATTTCACACATCCTCAATTGCTCCGAGGCTGTGGTGAATTTCCACATGAAAAACATTCGCGCGAAATTCGGTGTCAATTCACGGCGGGCAGCCGCCGTGATCGCCACTCAGTTGGGCCTTATAGATCCGGGCTGATCGAGCCGTCCGAATCACGACGGAACAGCATGCGCTCCGCCCTGCCCAGATCTCCGTCCGAGATCGTCTTGTTGAAATAAAGTCCCAGCAGAATCGATACCGGCGCCGGAATTTCCGCGCCCGATTCAAAGCGGCTTCCACGCGATTGCGTCACGCCAAAGCGCGCCCAGAAACGCCGCTGGCTTTCCTTCTTCCGTTTGCGGTACGCAATGATCTGCACGCGGTCGATCGCCGATGCCAGTTCTGCCGTCGTCCGCACTTGTCCCGTCGCGGGTTGCCAGTGATTTTCCAGAAGTTCCATGGTGGTCCCTGCCCGTTATGCCTGTTGATTAATTGCTGCCGGACCGATTCTCCGCACTTGCGCGCACGCGCGCACCTATCCAGGTAGGTAGGTAGTTTTTCTACCCAAAATGCATAACTTTCGACACGTATTTGGGCCATCAACACGTGTCGGGAGAACGTCATGCAAGCAACAATCCGGATCGGTTTGCGGCAGGAATTCGATAACGAACATATCAACGAAATGTACCGGCTCAGGGCCCGCGTATTCCGCGACCGCATGGGCTGGGATATTCCCACCATTGCAGGCATGGAGATCGACGGCTACGACGCGCTCGGGCCGCATTACATGCTGATTCAGGAGCCGGCGGGCGAGGTGCGGGGATGCTGGCGGCTGATGCCCACCGAAGGGCCGAACATGCTGCGCGACACCTTCCCGCAATTGCTGGCGGGCAAGGCTGCGCCCGCTGGACGGACCATCTGGGAGCTGAGCCGCTTTGCCATCGAAGCGGGCGGGGACCAATCGTTCGGTTTTGCCGACGTAACCATGCACGCCATCCACGCGCTCGTGACCTTCGCGGACCGCATGGGCATTACGCGTTACGTCACGGTGACGACGACGCCCATCGAGCGTCTGCTGCGCCGCACCGGCATCGAGTTGGCGCGGCTCGGGCCGCCCATGCGCATCGGCACGGAAAACGCCATTGCGCTCGATATCGCGGTGAGCCCGCAAACCCGCGTGGCGCTGTTCGGACCGATGGCAGCGGCTGCATGACGGTGGTCTGACAATCGAACCGGGCGGCTGCCGCCGCAAGCAGCCGCCCGCCGTGAAAGCCGCTCAGCCGGCTCGCGGAGCGCGCCGGAACGTGATGTGCGAAATGCGGCGCACGATCAGCACGGCCGCGAACGCGGCGCAGCCGGTCAACACCACACCAATGTGAATCGACTGCACGAGGATGTGCCTGACGGCCTCCATGAGCGCGGGACCGTCCAGTCCGGCGGCCCGCAGCTGGTTCAGCAGACTGTCGCGCAGCCCTTCGTCGATGAGGATTCGCGGATCGCCCAACTCCGGCTGCCAGCGCGCCGCCGCCGGCTTGCCGAGCACCTGCAGCGCGTCCTCCACGCCCGAGGCGTAATGCCGGTTCACGATGGTCGCCACAATGCTCGTGCCCAGCATGCCGCCCACCATGCGCGTGGATTGCAGCAGCGCCGTGGTGATGCCGAAACGCTCCCGTCCGGCAATCTCCTGGCCGAAGACGTTGAGGTTGTTGAGGATGAAACCCAAGCCGATGCCCACGGCCGACATCGCCACCTCGAGCCACAGATGCGGCGTGGACTGCGTCGCGAGCGCGAGACCCGCGGAGGCCGCGACAAGCAACGCAAAGCCGATCGAGAGAATCAGCGTGGGCTTCGGCAAATGAATCACGATGCGCGTGTTGATGAGGCTGCCAATGGCGATACACGCGGCAATCGGCGTAGCGAGGAGGCCCGCCTGCTGGGGCGACAGCCCGAAGCCGCCTTGCAGCAGCAGCGGCGCGAAGAAGATCAGCGAGAACATCACGAAGCCCGAAAGCGTGGAGAGCATGAAGAGCGTCACGATCTGCGCGTCGCGAAAGAGGTCGAGCGGGATGATGGGATGTGTCGCACGCCGCTCGCACGCCAGCAGTGCCGCTGTCCCGCCCACGACCACGGCCGCGAGAATCAGGTTACCCGTGGTAAAGCCGTCCTTCGGCACCGCCTCGATGAACACCTGAAAGCAGCCGAGCACCAGCGCCACCAGCGCCGCGCCGCCCCAGTCGATGCGCACCTCGCCCGTGCGTTCGCGTCGGTAAGACGGCAGATGCGCCCAGATGAAGTAGAACGCGAGCACGCCCACCGGCAGGTTGACGAAGAACGTGGACCGCCAGCCGAAATGCTCGCTCAGCCAGCCCCCGAGCGACGGCCCCGCCGCCGTGCCGATGCCGTACGCCGCCGCCATGACGACCTGCCAGCGCACACGGGCACGCGGGTCCGGAAACAGATCGGGAATGGAAGCGAAAGCGGTGCCCACCATCATGCCGCCGCCCACGCCTTGCAGCCCGCGCGCGATGGCGAGGAACGGCATGCTGGTGGCAAGGCCGCACAGCACGGAAGCCAACGTGAACACGATCACTGCGGCAAGCACGAAGCGCTTGCGGCCAAAGTAGTCGCCCAGCCGACCGAACACCGGCACGGTCACGACAGAGGCCAGCAGATAGGCGCTCGCGATCCACGCGTAGTACTCGAAGCCGTGCAGCTCCGCGACGATGGACGGCAGCGCGGTACTCACCACGGTCTGGTCGAGCGCGACCAGCATGTTGACGAGACCGATGCCCAGCATGGCGAGCAGCGCGTGACGAAAAGGCAGGGAGGCAGAGGTAGAGGAAGGCGAAGTCACTTCAGGGCGGCGCAAATGATGCGCGAAAAAGACGCAAGGGAAAGAGCAGGTCCTCAAGCGAGCCCGCGGCCAGGTCCAACGGACCGATCCTCGGCGCAAGCCCGCGGACCGAACCCGGCGGACAGGCCCGGCGCGCCGGAAAACCGGCCGCGCCGTGCGATCACGAACCGAACATCCGGTCTCGTGCGTTCTCCAGATGGCGACGCATGGCGTCGGCCGCGCCCGCCGCGTCGTGACGGCGAATGGCCTCCAGCACCGCGAGATGCTCGGCCTGAACCATGCGCTGACGCTCGATCGTCTTCACCAGCGAAAGGTTGCGCGACAGATTCATGCTGAACACGATCTGTTCTTCGATGAAGGACATTACCGTAATAAAAAACTGGTTTCGAGACGCGCGGGCCACGGCGAGATGGAACGTAAAGTCGTCTTTCGCACCGATGCCCTGCGTTTGCACCACACGCTCGAGATCGTCCCACGCCTGCTGGATGGCCTCGATGTCTTCGGGCTCAGCCTGCTGCGCGGCGAGCGCGGCGGCGCCAGCCTCGGTCACCACGCGGAATTCGTAGCAGCGGCGAATGTCCGAGAGAGTTTCGAGCGGCGCAAAGCGACGCACGTCGGGATCGGGCCGACGCGCAACCGTCGTTCCAGAACCGTGCCGCGTCACCACGATGCCGTCCGCGCGCAGCCGGGCCAGCGCCTCGCGCACCGTGGGCCGCGACGTCTCGAAACGCTCCGCGAGGGCGTGCTCGGTGGGCAGCCGGTCGCCCTCCTTGTACTCGCCTTCGAGAATGCGGTTGAGAATGTCCGTGTAGATCTGTTCCGGCAGACCGGTCGCCTTACGTTCGCTCGCCATGGTCGCTTGCTTGTGATCGTCGCCTGTCGTGGTCGCGGGTCGAAGCAACAGCGGCGTACAGCCGCCAGCTTGTCAAAAATTGGTGTCGATTGTAAGGCAAACCCGGCCGCGCTCATGCGCAAAGATGCGGCCGCGTCGATCGATTTGCGGTCGGAAGGCCGAACGCAAGCACCTGAGAGGGACGCCGGCCGCTCGGCTCGACTTGGCAAGCGCCGAATTGACATCCTGCTTCCGTCCATCTTTCGATGCGGCGTGCCACACGATCGTTTAAGCTGCCCGGCGTCCTTTCCCGTCAACGTGGAGGTTCCCTATGTACAAACGCATTCTCGTCGCGGTCGACGGCAGCGAAACATCGCGCCGCGCGTTCGACGCGGCGCTCGACCTGGCCAGCTCGACCGGCGCCGAACTTCAGCCGTTCTATGTGATCGAGAACACGCCGCTCTATTTCGAGGCGCCCGGCTACGACCCGTCCATCCTGCGCACGCAGATGATCGAGCAGGGCAAGACGCTCGCCACCGAGCTTGGCGCGGCGATGCGCGCGAAGGGCGTGGCCGGCGAACTGGCGACGGGCGAAGCGTCGTCGCTCGACGACGTGCCCACGCTGATCCTCGCGCGCGCGAAGGCGTTCAACGCCGACCTCGTGGTGATGGGCACGCATGGCCGCCGCGGATTCCGGCGTCTGATTCTCGGCAGCATCGCCGAACACTGCGTGCGTCAGGCGAGCCTGCCGGTGCTGCTGATTCCATCCGCCGCGAGCGGCGTGCAGGAGGCGTGACCTCGCGCAAAGGGCCGTGCGGCCGGTGCGCGTCGATTTGTCGCTGATCAACATCGGCGCGCGATGGGAAAATTCTTCAAACGTTCCCAGGAGCAGGCCATGCTGACCCCGACCGCCATTCCGCAAACCACCGTGCGCCGTACCACGCACGTGGCGGCGTCCACGCCGTCCCGCACCGCCGCCCGTTGCTCGACCTGCGCCATGCGCCAGCTGTGCATGCCGCAGGGCCTCGCCGCCGACGAAATGCCGAAGCTCGAATCGCTGATCTGCACGGCTCGGGCCGTGCGGCGCGGCGAGGCGGTCTATCGCATCGGCGACCCGTTCGAAAGCCTTTATGCGGTGCGGTCCGGTTCACTGAAGACCGTCATGGCGCACCGCGGCGGCCGCGAACAGGTCACCGGTCTGCGGCTTGCCGGCGAGGCGCTCGGCCTCGACGGCATCAGCGAAGACCGCCACGCGTGCAGCGCCATCGCGCTCGAAGACAGTTCCGTATGCATCATTCCCTACGGCGCCCTCAAGACGATGTGCCGCGAAGTCAGCGCCATGCAGGAACGCCTGCATCGCCTCATGAGCGAACAACTGATTCGCGAATCGGCGCAAATGATGGTGCTCGGCTCGCTTTCCGCAGACGAACGCGTGGCCGCGTTCCTGCTCGACATTTCGGAACGCAACGCGCAGCGCGGCTATTCGTCGGCGGAATTCAACCTGCGCATGACGCGCGAAGACATGGGCAGCTATCTCGGCATGACGCTCGAAACCGTGAGCCGCACCCTGTCGAGATTACAAAAGCGCGGCCTGATCGACACGCAAGGCAAATTCATCCGCATCGTCGACATCGAAGGGCTGCGGCAGATCTAAGCCCTTCCGCGCGCGCGGCTCGCGTCTCGACACAGCCGCCGGCCCTGCTTCAGGGCCTTTCCGTTCTCACTCCCATCCAGTGCGCCGCGCACCTCGTCACGAGGCCGCGGCGCTGTCGCGTGACGTGGCACGTGTTCTGCGAAGGCGGTACAGTTTCACGACCTTCCCTTCAGGAGAGCCGGCGCAATGAACCGCGACGCAGTTGAGATCCACCCGCTCGTCCAACGTCTTCTCGAAGCGCGCCGCGTGAGCGACGCATTGTTCGACGCCGTGAAGCGCGACTTCCTCTACGAGCGGCCCATCGGCGAACGGCACCGCATCGTGTTCTACATCGGGCACCTGGAAGCGTTCGACCGTAATCTGTTCAGCGAGCGCCTGTTCGAGCTGCCCTCTTTCGATCCGAAGCTCGACGCGCTGTTTGCGTTCGGTATCGACCCCGTGGACGGTGGCCTGCCCACCGACGTGCCCAGCGACTGGCCCGCGCTCGATGTCGTCCGCGACTACGCGCAGCGCGCTCGCGAGCAGATCGACACCCGCCTGCATGCCTTCGATCTCGGCAGCGGCGCCATCCACACCGGCTCGCCGACGCAGTTGCTGAACGTGGCCATCGAGCATCGGCTCATGCATGTGGAAACGCTCGCGTACATGCTGCATCAGTTGGCACTCGACCAGAAGCATGCGCCATCGCATGCCGCCCGCACGACGGGGAGCGACGGCTCCCACACCGTCTCGCCCTCGATGGTGCACGTGCCCGCGGGCACGGCCATTCTCGGCATGCCGCCTGAACGTGGCGTCTTTGGCTGGGACAACGAGTACGGCGAAGCGCGTATCGACGTGCCCGCGTTCGAGATAGACCGCTACATGGTTACGAACGGCGAGTACCGCGAGTTCGTGGAGGCCGGCGGCTATCGCGAGCGGGCTCTATGGAACGACAAGGACTGGGCGTGGAAAGAAGCGCAGCAGATCGAGCATCCCGTCTTCTGGTCGCAAGCCGGTAACGGCTGGACACTGCGCACCATGTTCGACGAGATCGACCTGCCGCCCGCATGGCCCGCGTATGTGAGCCACGCCGAGGCAAGCGCCTATGCCCGCTGGCGCGGCAAATCGCTGCCCACGGAAGCGCAATGGCAGCGCGCCGCGCACGGCATCGACCAACCCGAGAGCGGCAACTTCGACTTCCGCAATTGGGACCCGCAGCCCGTGGACGCCTTCCCCGCAAGCCGCGGTACGTTCGGCGCGGAAGGGCTGTACGGCAACGGCTGGGAATGGACCTCGACGCTATTCGAACCGCTGCCCGGCTTCGAGCCGTTCCCGTTCTACCTCGGCTACTCGGCGAATTTCTTCGACGGCCAGCATTACGTGCTCAAAGGCGGCTCCGCGCGGACCGCGCGCTGCATGCTGCGGCCCACGTTCCGCAACTGGTTTCAGCCGCGGTATCAGTACGTGTATGCGGGGTTCAGGTGTGTGAAGGCGTGAGCGTCCCTCACACCCTGACCGGAACGCCAGCCATTTACTCGCCATGCGGGATGCCCTCTATCGGGCACTCCGCCGTGCCGGGCGTGGTGCGCGTGAGTGCCTCTACGGCGCGCCGTGTACCTTCCGGATCTTCGATCCAGTTTCGATAGAAGCCGAACGGGCACGCCGCCACGCCGTTGGCGCCGTCGCCGGAATGGTGAGTGCCCGTATATCCGCGATGAAGCAGCTTGTACAAATGGTTCTGCGACTGCATGTTGCGCCGCGCGTCGCGAATCATATCGAGCGATAGTTCGGCATACTGAACGCCCATCTCTTCTTCGCCGCATTCACCCAGCGTGCGCCCGTCGAAACCGACGATGGCCGAATGACCGAAGTACGAATACACGCCGTCCCATCCGGTCGCATTCGCCACCGCGACATACGTGTTATTCATCCACGCCATGGCCTTCGCCACCAACACCTGCTGTTCCTTGGCGGGGTACATGTACCCCTGGCATCGCACAATGAGTTCCGCGCCGCCCATCGCGCAATCGCGCCAGATCTCCGGATAGTTGCCGTCGTCGCAGATGATGAGGCTGATCTTGATGCCCTTCGGCCCTTCTGTCACATAGGTACGGTCGCCGGGATACCAGCCTTCGATCGGTGTCCACGGCATGATCTTGCGGTACTTCTGCACGATTTCGCCGCGGTTGTCGATGAGGATCAGCGTGTTGTACGGCACCTTGTCGGGATGCGCTTCGTGCCGCTCGCCGGTCAGCGAGAACACACCCCACACGTTGGCCTTGCGGCACGCCGCTGAAAATATTTCGGTTTCCTCTCCAGGTATCGTGGCCGCCGTGTCGAACATCTCCTGACGGTCATACATGATTCCGTGCGTCGAGTATTCCGGAAACACGACGAGGTCCATGCCGGGCAACCCCTGCTTCATGCCGACCACCATGTCGGCGATCTTCCGCGCGTTCTCCAGCACCTCGGCTTTCGTGTGCAGACGCGGCATCTTGTAATTGACCACTGCGACGCCCACACAATCGCGGCTGCTCGAAATATCACCATGTCGCATGATTCGTTTCTCCTTGAAGGCGCGTAATCCTGATGCGGACCTCGCCGCAACGGCCCGCGCTAACGGGCTAGTGACTGATCATCCACGGGCGCCCCGCCGGCCGTTTGAGCCCCGCCGACGTCTGCGCGCTCGCGCCCGCGAGCGTGGTGCGACCGCCCGAACAGCAGCCGCAGCCCGGCCGGTGGCGCAGCGGCGGGCCGTCCGCAGACTGGCGTGGCGCGTGAGCCGCGCGCTCGTTCGTCGCGCGCGCGATGCGGCTCGTGCCGGCCATCAACGCCAGCGAGGGCGCGGTCATCAGGCGTGTGCTCTCGCCGCCGCACTCGGGGCAATGGCACGGCATCTCGCGGTCCGCGATGCGTCGCATGACGGAGAACGGTCCGCAGTGCGCGCACTCGAAGTCGTAGATCGGCATATCGGGCTCCGAATCGTTTAGTGGTTCATGACTTCACGAGATCGGGCGAGCACGGCATGTCCACACCACCTTGCACGTGGCGCACGGGTCCATCAGCGTTCGGGCGAATGTCGAAGTCGAAGATCTGCGTGGGCAGCCACAGCGTCGCGCAGGCGTTCGGAATATCCACCACGCCGCTGATATGCCCCTGCACCGGCGCGCACCCCAACAACGAATACGCCTGCGCCCCGGAATAGCCGAACTTCTTCAGATACTCGATGGCATTGAGGCACGCCTGCCGATACGCCACCGTCACGTCGAGGTAGTGCTGGCCGCCTTGTTCGTCTACCGAAATACCTTCGAAGATCAGATAGTCGTTGTAGGCGGGCGTGATGGGGCTGGGCTGGAACACGGGATTGCGGATGCCGTATTTCTCCACGCCGCCTTTGATGAGATTCACGCGCATATGCACCCAGCCGGCCATCTCGATCGCGCCGCAAAACGTGATCTCGCCATCGCCCTGGCTGAAATGCAGGTCGCCCACCGAAAGGCCCGCGCCGTCCACGTAGACGGGGAAAAACACTTTCGAGCCGCGCGAAAGGTCCTTGATGTCGCAATTGCCGCCATGCTCGCGCGGCGGCACGGTACGCGCGCCTTCGGCCGCGGCCTTGTCGCGTGCGTCACCCGCCAGCTTGCCCATGTGGGCCGTGGCCGCGAACGGCGGATTCGCGAGCGGCGGCACACGTTCCGGCGCCGTCGAGATCAGCCCCGTTTCGCGGGCATTCCACGTGTCGAGCAGCTTCGGGTCGGGCAGGCAGCCGATCAAACCCGGATGAATCAGCCCCGCGAAATTAACGCCGGGAATATGGCGCGAACTCGTATAAAGGCCGTGGAAATCCCAGATGGATTTTTGCGCGTGCGGAAAGTGGTCCGTCAAAAATCCGCCGCCGTTCGTCTTCGAGAAGAAGCCGTTGAATCCCCACTGGCTGTCCGCCTTCGCGCCGATGTCGAGCAGATCCACCACGAGCAGATCGCCGGGCTCCGCGCCGCGCACGCCAACCGGTCCTGACAGGAAATGCACGATGGAGAGATCGATATCGCGCACGTCGTCGGCGCTGTCGTCGTTCTTGATGAAGCCGCCGGTCCAGTCGTAGGTCTCCAGAACGAAATCGTCGCCGGGGTTCACCCAGCAGGCCATCGGAATGTCCGGATGCCAGCGGTTGTGAACCTGTTCGTTTTCATAGGCGGACTGGTTCAGATCGACCTTGATGAGCGTTTCAGCCATTTCATTCCCTCCTTTATTCAGGTACCTGGTATGACTAAACGGAAAGGTATTCGCGGATGCGACCCGTATCGCCGGCATCGCGCGTGCTCTGATGCACGAAGCGTCCGCCCTCGATCACGAACAGCCGGTCCGCCACGTCCAGCGCGAAGCTCAACACCTGTTCCGAGACGACAATCGCGATGTCTCGCGTCGCACGAATCTGGTTCAGCGCCTTCGCGATGTCCTTGATGACCGACGGCTGAATGCCTTCGGTGGGCTCGTCGAGCAGCAGCACCTTCGGGTCGGTGGCAAGCGCGCGCGCAATGGCGAGTTGCTGTTGCTGGCCGCCCGAGAGATTGCCGCCCTTGCGTCGGCGCATGTCGAACAGCACGGGAAACAGCGCATAAAGGTCGTCCGGCACCTGCTGGCTCGCCGCGTTTTCGAGGCCCGTGCGAATGTTCTCCTCCACCGTGAGCGAAGCGAAAATCTGCCGCCCTTGCGGCACGTAGCCAATGCCTTTGGCCACACGGCGATAGCTCTCTTCTTTCGATACGTCCGCGCCGCTCACGCGCACCGTGCCGCGACTGGCGGGCAGCATGCCGATCAGCGCCTTGAAGAGCGTGGTCTTGCCCATACCGTTGCGGCCCATCACGGCCACGCTTTCCCCTTTTGCAACGGAAAAGCCGATGCCGTGCAGCACCTCGCTCTGGCCGTAGCTCACCACGAGGTCGTCTACTTCGAGCATGATGTCCTCCTTTCAGTGGCCGACTCGGTGGCCGACTCGGTGGCCGACTCAGTGGCCAAGATAGACGTCGATCACACGCGGGTCGGCCTGCACCTGCGCCATGGGCCCTTCCGCGAGAATCTTGCCCTGATGCATCACGGTCACCTTGTGTGCGATGCGTTCTACAAACGCCATGTCGTGTTCGATGACGATCATCGAGCGATTGCGGCAGATCCGGTCCAGCAGCTCGGCCGTCAGTTCGCGTTCGCGCACGCTCATGCCGGCAATGGGTTCGTCGAGCATCAATAGTTCGGGATCCTGCATGAGCAGCATGCCGATCTCGAGCCATTGCTTCTGACCGTGCGACAGCAGGCCTGCTTCAAGATCGAGCGAGGCCGCAAGGCCGATTTCCTCGGCCACTGCACACACGCGATCCGTCACTTCGTCGTCGGCGCGGTAGGCAAGCGCACCGAACACGGAACGTCCGCGCGGAAACGACACCTCCAGGTTCTGCGCCACCGTCAGGTTTTCGTAGATGGACGGCGTCTGGAACTTGCGGCCAATGCCCTTGCGCACGCGGCGAAACTCGGCAAGCTTCGTGATTTCCTCGTTGCGAAACTTGATGCTGCCCGCCGTTTCCTTCGTCTTGCCGCAGATAAGATCGAGCAGCGTTGTCTTGCCCGCGCCGTTCGGTCCGATCACCACGCGCAACTCGCCGGACTCGATGTAGAGGTTCAGCGAATCGATGGCCTTAAAGCCATCGAACGACACGGTCAGGTCTTCGATTGCCAGCAGAAAATCGGTATTGCTCATGACTCACGCCTCCTTGTGTTCCGCCCCGATCAGCCGCCGCACGCGCGGTCTCACGTGTTCCTCGTAGAGTCCCGCGAGGCCGTTCGGAAAGACCATCACGACGCCGATGAACATGGCCGCCATCAGATAGAGCCAGAGATTCGGAAAGCTCTCGGAAAACCAGCTCTTGCCGAGGTTGACGAGAATCGCGCCATACACCGCGCCCACCAGCGACATGCGCCCGCCCACCGCCGCATAGATCACCATCTCGATGGACGGCACGATGCCCACGAACGAAGGCGACATGAAACCCACCTGCAGCGTGAACATCGCGCCGCCAATCGCCGCGAGCAGTGCCGCGAAGCAGAACGCGAAGACCTTGAACATCGCCACGTCGTAGCCCGAAAAGCGCACGCGGTCTTCCTTGTCGCGCATGGCGAGCAGCAGCGTGCCCAGCTTGCCGCGCTGAACCCAGCGGCAGGCCAGCAGCGCACCGATCAAAAGCGCCGCGTTCACGAAGTACAGCGCGAGCTTGGCGTGGTCCGTGCGAATGTCCCATCCCAGCAGCGTGCGCAGGTCGGTAATGCCGTTTACGCCGCCCGTATAGCCTTGCTGCCCGATGATGAGCACCGAAAGAATGAGCGCCACCGCCTGCGTGATGATGGCGAAATACACACCGCCCACGCGCCGCTTGAACATTGCATAGCCAATCACGAACGCGAGCGCCGTGGGTACCGCGAGCACCGCGAGAATCGAGAACGGCAGCGAGTGAAACGGCTTCCACCATGCCGGCAGTGCGGTGACCTGGTTCCAGTCCATGAAGTCGGGAATGCCTGGCGTGGTCTGTGTGCGTGTCGCTACCGGGTCCGATGCCTCCAGCTTCAGAAACATCGCCATCGCATAGCCGCCCAGCCCGAAGAACACGCCCTGCCCCAAACTCAGCACGCCGCCGTAGCCCCACGCGATCACGAGCCCGACCGCGACGAACGCGTAGGTCAGATACTTGCCCATCAGGTTCAGGCGAAACGTGTCGAGTGCGAGCGGAAACACGACCACGATGAGCAGCGCGAGAATCACGATGCCCGCATAGCCCGACGCGTCGAGCCGCGCGGCCATTGCGCGCCAGCCGCCACGCGCCGGCCCGGGTCGCGCGGATGGAGCGCTTCGACCAGATACGCCGCCCGCTGCGGGTTGGATGGGTTCCATGTGCCTCTCTCCGTACAAGTGAATCGGTGAAGGCCCCGGCACAGCGAGGCCCGCCATGCGCTCACGCGCGCCGCACCTTCGAGGCGAACAATCCCTGCGGGCGCAGCATCAGAATGACCACGACGGTAAGCAGCGTGAGCACCCGCGCAATGGACCCCGAGAGAAAGAACTCGCTGATCGATTGCATCTGCGCGATGCCGAATGCCGACGCCACCGTGCCCAGCAGACTTGCCGCGCCGCCGAACGTGACCACGAGAAACGAATCGACGATATAGAGCGAACCGCTGGTAGGCCCCGTCGACCCGATCGCCGTGAACGCCGCGCCCGCCACGCCCGCAATGCCGCAGCCGATGGCGAACGTCATGCGGTCCGTGCGCCGCGTGTTGATGCCCGCCGCGTTGGCCATGGGGCGGTTGGCCACGGTGGCGCGCACACGCAACCCCCAGCGCGAGCGGTAAAGCGCGAGCAGCAGGCCGCCCGTCATGAAGAGCGCAAGGCCCATCACGAACATGCCGCTCACCGGAATGTCGAGCCCCGGCGCCGGCTCCCACGAACCCATCAGCCAGTCAGGCAACGCGGGGCTCACCTCCTTCGGACCGAAGGTCGAGCGAAACACCTGCTGCATGCCGAGGCTCAAGCCCCAGGTGGCGAGCAGCGTGTCGAGCGGACGCCGGTAGAGATGGCGGATCAACGCCCATTCGGCGAGCCAGCCCGCTGCAAACGCGAGCACGAACGCCGCCACGATGGCGAAGAAGAAGTACACCGGCGTGAACGCATGCCACACGTTCTGCGCGAACCACGAGAACATGTAGACCGTATAGGCGCCGATGGTCATGAACTCGCCGTGCGCCATGTTGATGACGCCCATCTGGCCGAAGATCACGGCGAGCCCGAGCCCCATCAGGAGCAGAACGCTGAAGAGGCTCAGACCCGCGAAGCCCTGCATCAGCGTGATGTTGAGAATGTCGGTAGCGGACATCGAACGCTCCTCGCGCGGCAGCCGCGTGGCCGCCGCGCCGTGGCGGGTTGCGGGATTACATGTAGCCCTTCGGGAACGGATTGGGCTGAATCGGCTGGTCGGATTGCGCGACCACCTTGAACTGCCCGTCCGCCTGCCCTTCGCCGATCAGCGACCGGCTCCACAGGTGGTGGTTCGCATCCACCTTGGCGTAGCCCTGCGGCGCGTTGGGCAACTCGATGCCCGCGGACACGCCCACCACCTTGTCCACGTCGAAGCTGCCTGCTCGCTCGCACGCAGCCTTCCAGATCCAGGGACCGAGGTACGCAGCCTGGGTCACGTCGCCAATCACCGACTTCGGCCCGTAGCGCCCCTTGAATGCCGCCACGAACTTCTTGTTGTTGTCGTTATCGAGCGACTCGAAATACTTCATCGACGAATAGAAGCCCGCGAAGTTGTCGCCGCCGATGCCGAGCACTTCGTCCTCCGTCACGGAAAGCGTCAGCAGGAACTGCTTCTGCGGCGTGATGCCCGCCGCCTTCAACTGCTTGTAGAACGCCACGTTCGAACCGCCCACCACCGTCGCGAAAATGCAGTCGGGGCGCGCCAGTTTGATCTTGTTCATCAGCGAATTGAATTCGGTCGTGCCGAGCGGGTAATACTCTTCGCCCACCACCTTCGCGTGCAGGTGCTGTTCGATATGGCGGCGCGCAATCTTGTTCGACGTGCGCGGCCAGATGTAGTCGGAGCCGATCAGGAAGAACGTCTTGGCCTTCTTCGTGTTCGAAGCCCAGTCGAGCGCCCAGAGAATCTGCTGGGTCGCTTCCTGGCCCGTATAGAAGACGTTCTTCGACTGTTCGAGGCCTTCGTAGAACGTGGGGTAGTAGAGGAGCCCGTTGTCCTTCTCGAAGATAGGCAGCACGGCCTTGCGCGAGGCCGAGGTCCAGCAGCCGAACACGGCCGCCACGTGATCGTTTTCGAGCAGCTTCTTCGACTTCTCCGCGAAAGTCGGCCAGTCGGACGCGCCGTCTTCCTGGATGATCTGGATCTTGCGCCCCAGCACGCCGCCCATCGCGTTGATCTGTTCGATGGCGAGCCGCTCCGCCTGAATGGAGCCCGTTTCCGAAATGGCCATGGTGCCCGTTGCGGAGTGCAGCTGGCCGACGGTCACGGTGGTGTCGGTTACGGCGAGGTGCGTGGTGTTCACCTTGGCCGTGGGCGGCACTTGCGCGAACGACGTGCGCGGCAAGCCGAGCGCCATGAGCGGGGCAGCGGCGAGACCGCTCAGCAGGCGCCGGCGCAGCGGCGAGGGCATGTGGGCGTCGTCGTCGATTCGATCGTCTGCGGACATCACGTTCTCCTTGTCGTGGGCCCGCAGCGCACTGGCCGCGGACGGGTTTCGAGGGTTGGACGCAATGTAGGAAGCCAAATTGGCGATCGAAATACGTCGATTGACGTATTCCCCGCTATCGCACTGGAATGTAATTTGCTCCGGGCATGGCTCGCGCCGCTTGCGGGCCCATGCGGCACCTGTCGGGCACCAATCCGGATCATCTTCATGTCCCAGATGCACCAGAGTTCAGTACGCGCGCCCGGCACGCAGCGCATCGTCAAGGTTCGGCGCGACTACAACGCGTGGGTCGGCGACGAAACGCTCGAGGACTACGCGCTGCGCTTCACGCCGCGTTCGTTTCGCCGCTGGTCGGAGCTGCGCGTCGCGAATACGGCCATCGGCGCGGTGTCGTTTCTCGTGCTGGAAGCGATAGGCGGCAGCCTCGTCATCAACTACGGGTTCACCAACGCGTTCTGGGCCATCGCGGCCGTCTCGGTGCTGATCTATCTGACGAGCCTGCCCATCAGCTATTACGCGGCGCGCTACGGCGTGGACATGGACCTGCTCACGCGCGGCGCGGGCTTCGGCTATATCGGCTCCACCGTCACGTCGCTGTTCTACGCGATCTTCACGTTCATTTTTTTCGCGCTCGAAGCGGCCATCATGGCGCTCGCGTTGCAGCTGTACTTTCATATCTCGCTCGCCATCGCCTACGTGCTGAGTTCGCTCGTCGTGATTCCGATCGTGATGTTCGGCGTTACGCTCATCAACCGTCTGCAAAGCTGGACGCAGCCGCTCTGGCTCGTGCTGTTCGTGCTGCCCTACGCAGCCGTACTGTGGCAGCATCCGGGCCTCGTTGCCCAATGGACCACGTTCGCGGGCTTCGCGCCGCAAGGCCGCGCGTTCAGCCTCATCGCCTTCGGCCAAGCCGCGACCGTGGTGTTCGCGCTGATCGTGCAGGTGGGCGAGCAGGTGGACTACCTGCGCTTCCTGCCGCCGCTCACCGAAAAGAACCGCATACGCTGGTGGCTCGCGCTGCTTTCCGCCGGGCCGGGCTGGATCGTGCCCGGTGCGCTCAAGATGCTGGGCGGCGCGTTTCTCGCGTTCGTCGCGATCCAGTACGAAGTGGATATCGCGCACGCGGCACAGCCCACGCAGATGTATCTCGTCGCGTATCACCAGTTGCTCGATCGCATGGGACTCGCCAATTGGGCGCTGCCGGCCATGACGTTGTTCGTCATCGTTTCGCAGTTGAAGATCAACGTGACAAACGCTTACGCGGGCTCGCTCGCGTGGTCGAACTTCTTCGCGCGGCTCACGCACAGTCACCCTGGGCGCGTGGTGTGGCTCGTCTTCAACGTCATGATTGCGCTGCTGCTGGTGGAGATGGGCGTGTTCGACGCCATCGGCAAGGTGCTCTCGCTCTACGCGAACGTGGCGATAGCCTGGATAGGCGCCCTCTTCGCCGACCTCGTGGTCAACAAGCCGCTCGGCTATAGCCCGCGCTACATCGAGTTCAAGCGCGCGCATCTCTATGACGTGAACCCCGTGGGCGTGGGCGCCATGCTGATTGCCGCGGCCGTCGGCATGCTGGCCCACGGCGGCGCATTCGGCGCGCTGGGGGAAGCCATGTCGCCGTTCATCGCGCTCGGCGTGGCGTTCGTCTGCGCGCCGCTGCTCGCCATCGCCACACGCGGGCGCTATTACCTCGCGCGCGCCTCGCAGCCCACGGGCGACGCAACGTCGCTGCGCTGCGCGATCTGCGAAAACACCTTCGAGCCCGACGACACCGCGCATTGCCCCGCTTACGGCGGCACGATCTGCTCGCTCTGCTGTTCACTCGACTCGCGCTGCCACGATCGTTGCAAGCCGCACGCGCGCCTCGCCACGCAGGTCGATCTCGCGTTGCACCGCGTATTTCCGCGTGCACGGCTCGGGCCGGCGGCAATGCGGCTCGTCCACTACGCGAGTCTCGTACTCGCGATGCTTACAGTGCTGGCCAGCGTGCTCTATCTGATCTGGTCGCAGAGCATCACGTCGCTGGCCGCGGCGGATTCGCCAGCAGGGCAGGCCATTGCCGGCAGCTTCCTCAAGATCTTTTTCGCGCTTTCGCTGGTGGGCTGCATCGCGGCCTGGTGGTTCGTGCTGGAGCGCGAAAGCCGGCGCGTCACGCAGGAAGAATCGCAACGGCAAAACGAGCTATTGATGCAGGAGATCGACGCGCACCAGAAAACCGACGCGGCGCTCAAGCGCGCAACCGCTGCCGCCGAATCGGCGAACCAGGCGAAGAGTCGCTATGTGTCGGGCCTCAGTCACGAACTGCGCACGCCGCTCAACAGCATCCTCGGTTACGCGCAATTGCTGCTGCAGGCGAAAGACGAACTCTCGCCGTTGCGCTACAACGCCGTGCGCACCATCCACCGCAGCGGCGAACATCTGCTTGCGCTGGTGGACGGCTTGCTCGACGTCGCGCGCATCGAGGCCGGCAAGCTGCAACTCAACATCACGAAAGTGCCGCTTGCCGACTTCGTCGCGCACGTCACGTCCATGCTGCGCCCGCAGGCGCTGGAAAAAGCGTTGTCGTTCGAGGTGCAGACTATCGGACGGTTGCCCGCCACCGTGAAGTCCGACCAGAAATGTATGGGGCAGATTCTGACCAACCTGATCGGCAACGCGATCCGCTTCACGTCCGCCGGCAAGGTCACGCTACGCGTGAGCCACGCGCTCGACACGCTGAAATTCGAAGTGGTCGACACGGGCCCCGGCATTCCCGCCGCCGAAATGGAACGGCTCTTTCTGCCCTTCGAGCGCGGCGAAGCGGCGCACGCGCACGATCACGGCGCGGGCCTCGGCCTCACGATCTGCCGTCTGCTCACGCATGCGCTGGGCGGCAGCCTCGACGTGGACAGCGAAGTGGGCCGCGGCACGCGCTTCGTGGTGAAACTGTTCGCGCCCGCGGTACACAGCGCGGCCGACGCGCGCACCGAACTCGCGGCCATTCAGGGCTACGCGGGCGCACGCCGCACGATTCTGGTGGTGGACGATCTGGCGGACCAGCGCGGCATCGTTGCGCAATTGCTCACGCCGCTCGGCTTCGACGTGGCCGAAGCGGCGAGCGGCCCCGACGCGCTGCGCTGGCTCGGCACGCACGCTGCCGACGCCATCATCATGGACATCTCCATGCCGCTCATGGACGGCTACGAGACCAGCCGCATCATCGGCGAGAACCAGTTGTCGAGCGCGCCTATCGTGCTGCTCTCCGCCAACGCATTCGCCGACGACCGCGAGCGCGCCGGCGCCACCGGTTGCGCCGGCTATCTCGTGAAGCCGTTGCAGGTGAACGTGCTGCTCGACAAGCTCGCGCAACTACTCGCAATCGAGTGGATCGCCTCGCCCGCGCCAACCTTCGCCGACGCAGCGAGCCCGGTTCGTACCGAAGCGCGGCTTGCATTGCCCGAGCCGGTTCTGCAACGCATTCGCGCGCATCTCGACGTGGGCTACGTGCAAGGCGTGGTCGAACAGCTCGACGCGGCGCGCGCCGCTTACCCTGCCCTGCGCGGCCAGGTCGACGCCCTGCGCGCACTGGCCGAGCGCTTTCAGCTAAGGGACCTAGAGAATGAACTCGACAGACTGCCCGGCAGCCGCACTGCATGACGCGAGCGATGGTCGCGCCGACCTGGGCGAGCCGCCCGCGTGGCTCGGCAACCGGCCCGTCGTGCTGATCGTGGACGACACGCCCGACAACCTGGCATTCCTCTCCGATACGTTGCAGGCGCACGGCTACGCCGTGCTCGTCGCGTTGAGCGGCGAAGCGGCATTGAAGTGCCTTGCGCGCGTGACGCCCGACGTCGTGCTGCTCGACGCGATGATGCCCAACATGGACGGCTTCGAAACCTGCACGCGCATGAAGCAGGACAGTCGGCACGAGCACTTGCCCGTGATCTTCATGACGGCGTTGACGGAGAGCGAACACGTGGTGCGCGGCTTTCGCGTGGGCGGCATCGACTACGTGACGAAGCCGGTGCGGCCCGAGGAAGTCTGCGCGCGCATCGGCGCACACGTGCGGCGCTCGCGCGCGCAGCTTTATGCGAACGCGGCGCTGTCGCTGGAAACGCGCGCCGCGCTCGTCGTTGCCGCAGACGGCACGATCCGCTGGCAGAGCCCGCAGGCCGCGCGGCAGATCGAAGCGTATCGTGCACGCGACGGGCAACCGTCCGACGAAGCCATCGCGCCACCACGATTGCCGCCCACGCTGCGCGGCTGGTTCGCAGACTGGCTTGCGCGCGGCTGCCCCACCAAGGCCGTGCACGAATTCACGGAGGGCGACGTGCGGCGTTCGGCAACCGTGGCGCCCGCGCCCGAGCCGGGCGAATGGATCGTGATCCTCACCGAAGTGGACGACGCCGCGCATCGCGACGCGCTCGTCGAACGCTTCGCACTGACGGCGCGCGAGGCCGAAGTGCTGCTGTGGGTATCGCGCGGCAAGACCAATCGCGACATCGGCGACATTCTGGGCATGGCGGCCCGCACGGTGAACAAGCATCTCGAACATCTGTTCCGCAAGCTGCACGTGGAAACGCGTGCGGCTGCGGCAGCGCTTGTGGTGAAGACGCTGGACCGCTCGTAGCGTTTTGCCGCGATCGTGGCCTGTCGTCGTGCGCTTAATCCACGCTACGAACGGCTCGCGCGGCGCACGTGCCGGCGCGTGCCGTTGAACGCGACGCCTCCAGGCTCACCGCGGCAATCACCGCGGTGAAGAGCGTCATCCCCGCCGCGAGCGCCACCGCCACGTGCAATCCACTTACCCACTCACGCGCCGCCACGCCGGTCAGCGAACCGAACATGCCCACACCGAGCACACCGCCAATCTGACGCGCGGTATTCAGCACGCCGGACGCAATGCCGAACGAAGACGGCCCCACATGCGCCAGCACCGCCGTGTTGATGGACGGCACGGCGAGCGCCACGCCCACGCCCACCGCGAGCAACGGCAGCGAGACAACGAGCGCGCTGCTGTCGGCGTGAACGAACACGAGCGACCCATACCCCACCGCGGCGAGCACCTGACCCGCGATCATCGGAAGCCGGTATCCGAACCGCGCGGTGAGCGCGCCCGAAGCGATATTCGCAACGGTGACGACGGCCGTCATCGGCAGGAAGGCGAGGCCCGTTTCGAGCGGCGTGTCGTTGCGCACGTTCTGGAAAAACAGGCTCATTGCGAACATGAGCCCGTAGTAACCGAAGTTCAGCGAGAGTCCTGTCAACGCGCTTACGTTGACCGCAGCGTTGCGAAACAGGGCGAGCGGCAGCAGCGGTTGCGCCTGCCGCGCTTCCACGATCACAAACAGCACACCTGTCGCGAGCGAACAGACGAGTCCCGTCATGACCGTAAGGCTCGTCCACCCCAGCCTTCCGCTTTCGACCACGGCATACGTGAGCGCAGCGAGCGTGACAACTGCGAGCGTCTGCCCCAATAGATCGATACGGCGCGCGGCTTGCCGAACCGTATCCGGTGCATGGCGCAGGGTGAGCCAGATACCGGCCACACCCACCGGCACGTTGATGAGGAAGATGGCCTGCCAGCCGAAACGGTCCACCAGCACGCCGCCCACGAGCGGCCCAGCGCCCAGCGCGAGCGCCGCCGTGCCTGCCCAGACGCTTACGGCCTTCGCGCGCGCACGCGCCTCGGGAAATGCGGCGCCCAGCAACGCCAGCGACGACGGCACGCACAGCGCGGCACCCACGCCCTGCAACACGCGCGACGTGACGAGCATCGCCGCGCCGGACGACAAACCGCATCCCACGGACGCACACGTGAACACCGCGAAGCCGCTCACGAACACGCGCCGCGCGCCCAGCCGGTCGGCCAGCGCGCCGGCACTGAGCAGAAGGCTCGCAAACGCCAGCGTATAAGCGTTGACGACCCATTCGAGCGCCGTGGCATCGACGGCAAGGCTCGCGCGAATGCGTGCAAGCGCGACGTTCACGACCGTCACGTCGAGACAGATGATGACGAAGCCGAGGCTCGTCGCGAGCAGGGCGAGGCGTGGTGACGGCGTGAACGAGTCGAGGTCTCTGTGCATCGTGGTCTGCGCAAAAAGCGATGCGGACCGGGCGATCCGCTCATCGTGCACGCCACTCTATTCCCGCAGCCCGGCTTGATAAACGCAGGGCAGGTTGCAACAGAACCCACTAATATGGGGCAATGGACCTTCTCAAAGCGATGACCGTCTTCGTGCGCGTGGTCGAAACGGGCAGCCTCACGGCGGCAGCGGTGGCCTGCGATCTGTCGCCCACCATGGTCGGCAATCATCTTCAGGCGCTGGAGGCGCGGCTCGGCACGCGGCTGATTCACCGCACCACGCGCAAGCAGCAGGTCAGCGCATTCGGGCAGGCGTATTACGAGCGATGCGTCGACATTCTGGGGCTCGTCGACGACTCGGAACGCCTCGCGCTCGATCATCTCGCGACGCCGCGCGGACGGCTGCGCGTGACGGCGCCTGTCGTCTTCAGCAACGAATGCCTGGTTCCGGCCATGGCCGACTATTGCAGCCGCTATCCCGAAGTGAAGCTGGACATCGTGGCGACGGATTCGCTGTCGGATCTGATCGACGATGGTTTCGAAGCGGCCATCCGCATCGGCACGCTGCGCAATCCCGACGTGGTGGCGCGCCCTCTCGCGCCGTATCGGCTCGTGCTGTGCGCGTCGCCCGCTTACCTGAAGGCGAACGGCGTGCCTTCCACGCCCGAGTCGCTGGCCTCGCATCAGTGCCTGACCTATGCCTATCCGCCGCGCTCGGAGTGGCACGCCGCGCAGCCCGAATGGACCTTTCACGGACCGGAGGGACCACTGAGCATCGCCGTCGACGGCAAGCTCAGGATCGACAACGCCGAGGCATTGCGCCGCGCTGTGCTGGGCGGCCTCGGCATCGCCATGCTGCCCGGCATTCTGGTGGGCGGCGATATTCGCGCGAAGCGCATGGTCGAGGTACTGCCCGGCTTTCCTGCTCCCGAGAGGCCGCTCAATCTGCTGTATCTGCCCGAGCGCCAAACGTCGCCGAAGCTTCGCAGCTTCATCGACTTCGTGGTCGAGCGATTCGGTGCCGGCCGGCCCGCAGCGGGTCATTCAAACCGATGAGCCCGGCAACACCCCTCACCCCTGCCACACTGGCCCATCAGGAAACCGATGCCGTTCGAGCGACGCCGCGTGCATCTCGATGCCATAGCCCGGCCGCTGCGGCGGCATATAACGGCCATTGCGGATCACCACGGGATCGACGAAATGCTCGTGCAGATGGTCCACATATTCGAGCACGCGATTGTCCAGCGACGCCGACACGCAGATGTAGTCGAACAGCGAAATGTGCTGCACGTACTCGCACAATCCCACGCCGCCCGCATGCGGACACACAGGCACGCCGTATTTCGCGGCCATGAGCAGCACGACGATCACTTCGTTCAGGCCGCCCAGGCGGCAGCTGTCCACCTGGCAAAAGTCGATGGCTTGCGCTTGCAGGAGTTGCTTGAACATCACGCGGTTATGGCAGTGCTCGCCGGTGGCCACGCCGATGGGTGCAATGCGCCGGCGAATGGCCGCGTGACCGAGAATGTCGTCGGGGCTCGTCGGCTCTTCGATCCACCACGGGTCGAATTCGGCCAGGCGCCGCATGTGGGTCACGGCTTCGTCGACGTCCCATACCTGGTTCGCGTCCATCATCAGCTTGCAGCGCTCGCCTATTTCTTCGCGCAGAATGCGGGCACGCCGCACGTCTTCTTCGATATTGCCGCCCACCTTCTGCTTGAAGTGCGTCCAGCCTTGCGCAATGCCTTCGCGCGCGAGCCGCCGGATCTTGTCGTCGTCGTAGCCCAGCCAGCCTGCGGACGTGGTGTACGCCGGGTAGCCGTGCGCGAGCATCTCCTGTTCGCGCACGGCTCGCGTCGCTGCATGGCGATGCAGTAGCGCGATGGCTTCATGCGGTGTGATGGCGTCCGTTACGTAACGGAAGTCGAGGCAACGCACCAGTTCCTCGGGGCGCATGTCCACCAGCAGCTTCCACACCGGCTTGCCTTCGGCCTTCGCCCACAGGTCCCACACGGCATTCACCACGGCGGCTGTGGCCAGATGAATGGCGCCCTTGTCCGGGCCGATCCATCGCAACTGGCTGTCCGAGGTGAACTCGTGCCAGAAGGCGCCCATGTTCGCCGTAATCTGTTCGAGCGACTTGCCGACGATCAACGGCGCCAGCGCCTGCACGGCACTCACGCAGATTTCGTTGCCGCGCCCGATCGTGAAGGTCAGGCCGTGTCCTGTGAAGCCCTGCGGCGAATCGGTTTCGAGCGTGACGTAGGTGGCCGAATAGTCGGGCGCCGCGTTCATCGCGTCGGAGCCGTCGAGCGAGCGCGAAGTCGGAAAGCGGATGTCCCGCACGGACAGCCGTGTAATCGTCGTCATCTGGGCATTCTCCGCAACAACCGCCATGGTCGATCATCCGCATGTCGACGCCGCGCGTGGGCGCATACGGATGGCGTGAAATCGAATGAGAGGAAGGGCCTGCCGCCCTACCTCTCGTGCCGCGTGTTCGGCGATGGTGCTCAGTCGTAGAGCACCGCGGCAATCTTCGGGTCCGTCATGTTGCTCTTGTCGTACCAGTAGAAGCCCGTGTCCACCTTCTTCGGCAGCTTCTCGCCTTTCAGTGCCTTCACGGCAGAGTCCACCACGCATTTGCCGATCCCGACCGGGTTCTGCGTAATGGCGCCCGCCATGAGTCCCGAGTTGATGTCGTCCTTCTGTTCCTTGCCCGAGTCGTAGCCAATCAGCACGAGCTTCTTGCCCGACTCCTTCACGCCAATGGCAGCGCCCTCCGCCGACCCTTCGTTGGCGCCGAAGATGCCCTTGAGATTCGGGTGCGATTCGATCATGGCCTTGGCGATTTCCGCGGATTTCAGGTGGTCCCCGCCGCCGTACTGCACCGAAACGATCTTCACGTTCGGGTGCTTCGCCTTCATCTCGTTGAGAAAGCCGTCGCGCCGGTCGATGCCCGTGCGGCTCGTCTGGTCGTGCACGATCACGCCCACTTCGCCCGCATTGCCGATCATGCCGGCCATCTTGTCGGCAGCAAGGGCGGCGGCCGCGAGGTTGTCCGTTGCGCAGGTGGTGAGCGGGATGTCGCTATCCACGCCCGAATCGAACGCGATCACGGGAATCTTCGATGCCTGGGCGCGCTTGAGCAGCGGAATCGCGGCCTTGCTGTCCAGCGCCGCAATGCCCAGCGCCTGGGGCTTCTTCGCAAGCGCGGCGGAGAGCATGTCGATCTGCTTGTCCACCATGGCCTCCGTTTCCGGGCCTTCGAACGTGATGCGCACGTTGTGCGCCTTCGCCGATTCTTCCGCGCCCGCTTTCACGGCCTGCCAGAACTGATGCTGGAAGCCCTTCGAGATGAGCGGAATGTAGGGTTCCTCAGCATGTGCCATGCCCGCTCCCGCCACGAGCATGCCGATCCCGGTCACGACGCCGACCACGCTTCTTTTCGTTCTCAACATGGACATCTCCTCCTAAGGTGGGCTATCAACCTCCAGCCGTATGGGGGAGCGCTGACCCGCTCCCTATCTTCGAGTTCTTCCAGATGCACCGCGCGCGTCACCGCTTCCTGCGCCGCAGGATGTCGGCGTACACGGCGAGAATGATGATGAGCCCCGTCACCACGATCTGCCATTCCTGCGCGACGGACATGATGCGCAGGCCGTTGGTCAGCACGCTCATGATGAACGCGCCGATGATGGTGCCGAGAATCGTGCCCGAGCCGCCGCTCAACGACGTACCGCCGATCACCACCG
The DNA here is from genome assembly GCF_034424375.1 of Paraburkholderia kururiensis. NCBI lineage: Bacteria > Pseudomonadati > Pseudomonadota > Betaproteobacteria > Burkholderiales > Burkholderiaceae > Paraburkholderia > Paraburkholderia kururiensis. Next base: position 430,008 of record NZ_CP139965.1, read on the forward strand.
CCGCAATCGCCTCGAGTTCGCAGCCCTGCCCGAGCGCGGGCTGCGCGGAATTCAGACGCGAAGCGATGAGCAAGCCCGCGATGCCGCAAATCGCACCGCCCAGGCCATAGATGGCGATCTTCCAGCGGTCCACGTTCACGCCCGAGAGGCGCACCGCTTCCTCGTTGCTGCCCAGCGCGAACGTATAGCGCCCAAGCGCCGTGCGATTGAGCGTGATGGAACTCACGATGGCGAGGAAGAACAGGATCAACACCGCGTTCGGCACGGGCACGCTGGGCAGCAGATAACCGATCAGCGAGTCCTGCGAAATCATGTAGAAGTTTTCGGTGTCGGTGAAATAGATGGGCTTGTCCGACGAGATGACGAGCGACAGCCCCTTCAACAACAGCATCATGCCGAGCGTGGCGATGAACGGCGGAATCTTCATCTTCGCCGTGAGCGCACCCGTGCCGATGGCCGCCAGCACGCCGATCCACATCGGCAGGTGCCAGAACGTAAGGAACACGCCGCAGATCACGGCCGTGAAGGTCATCAACGTGCCCACGGAAAGATCGATGCCGCCCGTGATGATGACGAACGTGGACGCGATGGCGAGCACGCCGTTCACCGCGGTCGCCTGCAGAATGCCGAGGATGTTGTCCATCTGCATGAAAGCCGGCGACGCGAAGCTGAAGAACAGCAGCAGCAGGATCAGGCTTGCGAACGCGAGCATCTTCTGCAGCGCCGCGGGCGCGAAGATGCGCGCCCTGAGCGCCTTCACGCCCGATGGCCGCCGCTCGTCGCCAAGCGTTGAACCTTCCGTAGGCACTGTCATGTCATGGACCTCTCACGAAGTTCTTTTTGCTTACGCCGCTTTCAACGTTTCGCGCTGCGTGGCGAGCTGCATGATGCGCTCCTGCGTGGCCTCGTTCGCCAGAAGCTCGCCGGTAATGCGGCCCTCGCACATCACGACGATGCGATCGCTCATGCGCAGAATCTCGGGCAATTCCGACGAGATCATCACAATCGCCTTGCCCTGCGCCGCCAGCGCGCGCAGCAGCTTGTAGATCTCGGTCTTCGCGCCCACGTCGATGCCGCGCGTGGGTTCGTCGAAGAACAGCACGTCGCAATCACGCTCCAGCCATTTCGCAATGACCACCTTCTGCTGGTTGCCGCCCGAAAGCAGCCGCACTTCCTGCGCGGCCGACGGCGTGCGAATGGCCAGCAGGCGGATGAAATGCGATGCGGTCTTGCGAATCTGCGCGCGACGCAGGAAGAAGTTGAACGCGAGGAACCTGCGCAGGTTCGACATCACGATGTTCGCTTCGACGTCCATGGCGGTGGCCAGCCCAAAGCGCTTGCGGTCTTCGGAGAGGTAGCCGATGCCGTGGCGCACGACGTCGCTGGGCCGCTTGATGGTGGCCTTCGCGCCTTTCACGACGATCTCGCCCGACTCCACCGGGTCCGCGCCGAACACGGCGCGCGCCACTTCCGTGCGGCCCGCGCCCATCAAACCGGCGAAGCCGAGTATCTCGCCTTTGTGCAGCGTAAAGCTCACGTCTTTCACGAGCGGGCCGGCGTTCAGCCGCTTCACTTCGAGCGCCACTTCGCCTTTGCTCGCTGCGCTGTCGGGCGGCGCCACGTCGGTCAGCGTGCGGCCCACCATCATGCCGATGATGGTTTCCACGCTCGTTTCCTGCGCGCTCACGGTCGCCACATATTCGCCGTCGCGCATCACCGTGACGCGGTCCGCGATCTGCTTGAGCTCGTCCATCTTGTGGGAAATGTAGATCACGCCCACGCCGCGGCTCTTCAACTGGCGAATGATGCGAAAGAGTTCGGCAATCTCGGCGTCGTTGAGCGCGGAGGTGGGTTCGTCCATGATGAGCACGCGGGAATCGAACGACAGCGCCTTCGCAATCTCCACCATCTGCTGCTTCGCGACCGTGAGCGAACCGACGACGGCACGCGGATCGATCTTCACGTGCATGCGCGCGAGAATTTCGCGTGCCTGCGCATTGAGCCGCTCTTCGTCGAGAAACACGCCGAAGCCCTTGCGCGGCTCGCGGCCAATGAACATGTTCTGCGCGACAGTGAGGTGATTCATCAGCTGGAGTTCCTGATGAATGATGCCGATGCCGCGCGCCTGCGCTTCGCGCGGACTCTGAAAGTGGACAGGCTCGCCGTCGTAGAGCATGTCGCCGCTGTCGCGCGTATAGACGCCCGCGAGAATCTTCATGAGCGTCGATTTACCCGCGCCGTTTTCGCCCATCAGCGCGTGGACCTCGCCGGCCATGAGCTCGAACTGGACTTCATGAAGCGCCCTCACGCCGGGAAAACTCTTGCTGAGCTTCGTAACGGAAATGAGCGGGATCATGGCGCGTAGGAGGCTCCCCCAGGGCAATGTGCAGCGATTCTACGACGCTGCACGGCAGCGGCTCAAGCTGCGGAAATCCTCGATAGGACGGCACGGCACGAGAAAATCCAGGCCATTGGAAAGGGCATAGCGACCGACGCTGCGCGGGTCGCGCGAGTCGTTGTGCAACGCCGCAGCGCTACGCGAACTGCGCCGACCGCTCGCGGTCCGGCAACGGCGGAAACGCAAGCGCAATGGCGACGGCGCCCAGCCCCACCAGCGACGAGCCGAGATAGAGCCACGTGTAGCGCCCGGAGAAGTCGAAGATCCAGCCGCCCATCACAGGTCCGAGCGCCATGCCCATGCTGGAAAGCAGGGTCGCTGCGCCCAGCACTGTCCCGATGATTCGCGTTCCGAAGTACTCGCGCGCAAGCACTGCGTAAAGCGGCATGACACCGCCGTATGCCGAACCGAAAATCAGCGCGAGCGCATAAAACGATTCCAGCCGGCGAGCAAACAGATAACCGCTGATCACCACGGCCTGCACGAGAAGCCCGGCAATGAGTACGGGCTTCACGCCGAAGCGGTCCGCGAGCACGCCGAGCAACAAGCGGCCACCCAGACCCGCCAAACCCTCCACGCTGTAGATGCTCACCGCTGCCATTGGCGCGATGCCGCAGAGCATCGCGTAGCTCACCATGTGGAAGATGGGCCCTGAATGCGCGGCGCAGCACGCGAAGTAGGTGAGGCCCAGCGCGAGGAACTGGCGGGTGCGCAATGCGTCGATGCCGCGCATGCCGTGCGCCTCGGCAAATGGCATGGCCGCCGCTGCGTCGGCAATGGGCGCCGCCGGTGGACGGCGCACCAGAAGCGCCGCCGGCAACAGCAGCGCCCACGCGAGCACCCCGACCAGCAGCATGGCCGTGCGCCAGTCGTAGGCCGACACCAGCCAGCGGGCGAGCGGCGAAATGGTCATCGGCGCCACGCCCATGCCGGCCGATACGAGCGACACCGCGAGGCTGCGCTGCCGGTCGAACCAGGCGGCGGTGGCCGCCATCATCGGCGCGAAGAACGCGCTCGCCGCCACGCCGACCAGCACGCCGTAAGCCAGTTGAAACTGCACGAGCGACTGCGCGCGGCTCGCAAGCGTGAGCGCGAGCCCCAGCAACACGGCGCCCGCCAGCACCACGGGCCGCGCGCCGAGCCGGTCGCTGAGCGCGCCCCAGCCGAAACCGCTTACGCCCATCACGAGGAAGTTGAGCGTCATGCCGCTCGAAATACCGGCGCGCGACCAGCCCGTGTCGGCGGTGATGGGCGCGAGAAAGATGGCGAGCGAGAACATCGCGCCAATCGCCACGCAGGTCATGACGGCGCCGGCGATCACGATGGTCCAGCGGTAGCGGCTGCGGTCGGGGTGGGAGCCGGCTTCTGTGGAAACGCGATGCTCGTTGTGCTGCCGCATGGGTGCCTCCTTTCGTCGGGTTCGTATGACGATGACGAATGGGATGGGGTGAAATCGACAGGGTGAAACCCGGGCTCGTGGATCTGCGACGGGCGGTTGTCGAATCGCAGCCGACGCTTAAGTCGAAGACGCCACGGCGAGTGATAGAGCCACTCGGTCGCGCACCGCACTACTTCCCGATAGCAGTTGTCTTGAAGCGATCATTTTGGTCAGCCCCCCACTGCGTTAGCAAGGCGACCGAGCCCGTCGGACGCAGCGTCGGCGAAGTGAGGCGGATGTGGACAGCGAGGTGGATACCGAATCAACGCTCGTGCCGCTACGCCCCCGGCTTAGTCCAAGCCGTCGTGAAGCCGAGTTCTCGCAGCATCGTGAAAGTGTTGCATACAGAAACGCCATTGTCGCGGCAGACGTCCGGCACCCGCCGGTTCGCTCGTTTTTTAGCCGGTGCGGACACTTCGATTGACACCACGACGCGATTGTCGGGGTCCGCTACGGCGTACGCTATCAAGAACGGATCCCTTCCGACTGTCTCGAGCTCCGTCTCATCGAGGTCAGGTGCGTAGCCTTTCGCTATGACAGAAGCAACGAGTTCTGGAGCAGCATCTTCTTGTAAAAGGAGTCCCTCATAAACCTCCGCGCGATTGAGCCATGTCACCAAGGCGTCTTTTTTTGCTTTACCGCCACCGTCGCGAACCTCCTCCAACGTCTCGATCGGCATCTTCACACGTCCGCACTCGGCCATGTACAACAGCCATTCCCAGAACACCGGCACCATCTCCATTGAGTAGTAATCCCGGTTGGCTGTGATCAGTACGTTAGCGTCGAGGAGGTAAATCTTCATGCTGGCGCTACCAACGCCTGAACATTGGCGGGCTTAACCCCCAAAATTCGGCCCGCTTTGGTGGGCGTCACGAAACCCTCTGCTATCGCTCTACGTGTAACCTCAACAAGCGCATTGCCGACCCGGTGTCGTTTCACCACGTAGTAGTTTGGACCTCCTGCTGCGTCCGCCGCTTCTTCCTTCTTCTTGGCCCGCTCCGCCTCCCAGCTTCGGCGAAACTCCTCCGTAAGATCCGCCCACTGATTGCGATGGATTTTGCGACGTTTCAGCAGTCGATACGCAACCAAGGTGCGACTTACCTTACGTCGACTCGCGAAATCGCTGATAGCCGACATTATTTTCTGCCGGTCGTCCCCCAACGGACCAAGGTCGTCTATCTCGGCTTCAGGCAAAAGAATTTCACTTGCGATGTCATTACAGAACTGTTCGATCTTTTGTTCGAAATCAGCCCCGCTTAAACCCGTACGTCCAAGCCAGATATGAGCCAACTCGTGGAGCAAGGTGAACGACCACGCTACTTTCGCGTCCTGATCATTGACAACGATAAAGGGCGCTACTTTTTCTGCCAACGCGAACCCTCTGAAAACGTCTGTGCTAAGTGCCGTGTGATGCGTGCCAAGATTGCCAATCAGAAGCACAAAGACGCCGAGTTGCTCCGTCAGCCCGCGCATGTAACTAAACGACTCTTCCACGGTTCTTTTGCGCCGAAACTCGTTCAGGTCAAACGAGAGTCGTTTGCAGATCACCTTGGCAACATAGTCCACGGGCTGGCCCAACGTCATACTACCGACGAAATTCAAGGGCTCGGCCTCGTCCGTGTCTTCGAGAATAGATTTCACCAGACGTTGGCGGACAAACACATCTCGAACGAGAGCATCCAGTGTGGGGGCACTTTCGAATGCACGGCCGCCGGGAAGCGTTCGGAAGTCCTCACCCCGTTCGCTTTTCACAGGAGGTTGCGGGAGATAGAACGTAAGAAGGGGCCGGCGATAGACCTTCGCCATCTTGAGAAGCAGGGGGCGGCTCGGAGCCCTCGTACCCTTCTCATACTCTCCCAGCGCTTCGGTGCCACTTTGCCGAGCACCGCCGAGCTGCAACGATTTGGCAGCCCCGTCAATGCTGAGGCCAGCAGTTTCTCTAGCCCAGACGAGAATTTGGGGATTTACCTGCGGCATCTTGGTTGAATCCGATACTTGGTTACAGCGAGAATTTTGAGCGTATAGCGCCAAAGGTTATCACAGAGCAAAGGAGCCAGCCTCTGCCGTACAACGCCGCACCGCGTAGAAAAATGGTTCATCGATGATCACGGGGAACGCTCAGTCCGATCGCACCCGCCCCATAATCCAAACCCGACCCAAACGTTCGCAGATCACGCATTGACGCGCCCACTGCGCGCACCCACCATAGCTCATCGTTCGCCCATGCGCAGTTCGCAGCGCGTGCCCGACGGCACATTGCGTGCCTTCAAGGAGGCATCATGACCGAGCGCGACAAGGTGTTTTCAGGCTCCATCCCGAAGTTCTACGACACGCTGATGGTGCCCCTCATCTTCGAGGGCTACGCTGCCGACCTGGCCGCGCTCGTCGCGGCTTCGTCGCCCGGCTCGGTGCTTGAAACGGCCGCAGGCAGCGGCGCGGTCACGCGGGCGCTGGCACCCAGGCTCGGCGCGAATGCACGCTACGTGGTGACCGACCTCAACCAGCCTATGCTCGACTATGCCGCCGAGCGGCAAGGCGCAGACAGCCGCATCGAGTGGAAGCAGGCCGACGCGCTTCACCTGCCGTTCGACGATGCCGCCTTCGACGTGGTCTGCTGCCAGTTCGGCGCGATGTTCTTTCCGGACCGCGTAGCGGGTTATGCCGAGGCGCGTCGTGTACTCGAGCCGGGCGGCCGCTTTGTGTTCAACGTGTGGGACCGCATCGAAAAGAACGCCTTTGCCGACGAGATCACGCGCGCACTGGCCACCGTGTTTCCGCACGACCCGCCGCGGTTCCTCGCCCGCACGCCGCACGGCTATTACGACGTCGCGCTGATTCGCGACGACTTGAGTCGAGCGGGCTTCACCACGATAACGATCGAGACGCAGGAGAAATTGAGTCGCGCGGCCTCGGCACACGGCGTCGCCATCGCGTATTGCCAGGGCACACCGCTGCGCAACGAAATCGAGGCCCGCGACGCCCGCCTGCTCGAATTCGCTACGCAGCGTGCCGCCCAGGCGCTTGCCGGCCGCTACGGCAACGGCCCGGTGGCCGGCAAGATTCAGGCGCACGTGATCGTGGCGACACGATAGAGGGCACTGCACGGCCAGGCAGAAGCAGAGGCAGAAGCAGAGGCACAAGCAGAGGCAAACCCAGAAGCCCTCATCCGCACCACGAAGCGCGCTTCAGGTCCGCGTGATCGACACGCCGCCATCCACCAGCGAAGCGGTACCCGTCACGAACGACGAATCGTCGGAGGCGAGATATAGCACCGAGCGCGCCAGTTCCTCCGGCTGTGCCACGCGCTTGAGCGCATGCAGCCCCGTCACGAAGGCCTGCGATTCGGCGGTGTCGTTCATGCCGCGGTACATCGGCGTGTCCACGGCGCCGGGCAGCACGGCGTTCACGCGCACGCCTTGCGGCCCGTACTCGGCGGCTAGCGCCTGCGTGAGGCCGATCAAACCCGACTTGCTCGCCGCGTAGGCGGCGCTACCCGGAAACGCGAACGAATAGCCGACGAAGGTGGACGTGAAGATGATCGACCCGCCTCCCTGCTTCACCATCTGCGGAATCTGATGCTTCGCGCCGAGGAAGGCACTGGTCAGATTGGTGGCGAGCGTGGCGGACCAGCCCGCCTCGGACACGCCCGTGCTCGGCCCCATTTCGCCCAGCGTGCCCGCGTTGTTGTAGGCGATGTCGAGGCGGCCGAAGCGACTTACGGCGAGATCGACCAGCGCTTTTGCGAACTCTTCGGACTGCACGTCGCCCGCGAGAAACGCGGCCTCGCCGTCTTCGCGCGCAATCTCCGCAACGAGCGTTTCGAGTTCGGATGCGCGGCGCGCCGCCACCACCACTTTTGCGCCTTCCGCGGCGAACAGTTTCGCGGTGGCACGGCCAATTCCCGCGCTGGCGCCCGTCACGATGGCGACTTTTCCGGTCAAGCGTTGCATGTTCATCTCCTGCTGCAGTGTGCTGTGCTGGCAGGAGCCCCATGCCCCAGCCGGTGAGCAGCACTATAGGCGCGGGCATCCGGCACAAGAAGGCATAAAACGTGGGTATATCATTCAGCAAACTTGAATGATCGGAGACGGATATGGACCGACTGCGTGCCTATGAAGTCTTCGTGACCGTAGTGAGCCGCGGCAGCTTCACGCGCGCAGCCGATGCGCTCGAAACGTCGCCCGCCAACGTGACGCGCTACGTGAACGAGCTGGAAGCGCATCTGGGCACCCGTCTCATCAACCGCACCTCGCGCAAACTCTCGCTCACCGAAGGCGGCGAAACGCTTTACGCGCGCTGCAAGTCGATCCTCGACGACGTGGTGGAAACCGAAGGGCTCGTGTCGTCCGCGTCGGTGGAACCGCGCGGACGGCTGCGCATCAATGCGCCCGTGAGCTTCGGCATTCTGCATCTGGCGCCGCTGTGGCCCGAGTTCATGCGCCGGTATCCGCGCGTGGAACTCGACGTTGCGCTGATCGACCGCGTGGTCGATATCGTGGACGAAGGCTACGACCTCGCCATTCGCATTTCACGCACAGGCTCGACGAACCACGCGGCGCGCAAGCTCGCGACGTCGCGAAACATCGTGTGCGCCTCGCCCGATTACCTGAAACGTTGCGGCTCCCCTGCGACGCCGGCTGACCTCGCCGGGCATCGATGCATCGGCTACCTGTACGCCGCCACCGGCGACGAATGGCAACTCATCGACAGCAAGGGCAAGGCGCACGCCGTGAAGGTCAACTACCTCATGCGCAGCAACAACGGCGATACCACACGCGCCGCGGCGCTCGCGGGGCAAGGCGTGATCTGGCAACCCACGTTTCTGGTGGGCAACGACCTGCGCGCCGGCAAGCTCGTGCAGATCCTGCCGGAGTACCGCTTGCCCGACATCGACGTACTCGCGCTGTACCCGAGCCGCCGGCATCTCAGCGCAAAGATTCGCGCGATGATCGATTTTCTGGCCGAGGCGTTTGGCGGGGTGCCGCCGTGGGATAGGGAGTGAGGTTTTTTTGCGGTGAGGGGGCCGTGTTTTTCGCGCTTGGGGTATCGGTTACGCGTGACAGGTTTGCGTGCTCTGAAGCGAACCGCTAAGTGACGATGCGCGTCCGCACTCGCTTGCCGTTCATGATTCCAAGCATCGATATCGATGGAAGTCGATGTTCGGATACGTGGATGGGGCGTCAGTTTGCAGATGGCGGACGGCACCCCACGCCTGCCGCCATCCGCAAAGCTACGTCGGGGCGGCCATTCGCTGCCGCCTCCACGCGGCACGTCAGACCGCGGCACCCGGCTGAAAGCCGGCGTCGATCTCGACCCGCGACAGGTGCGCGACCGTGTTGACGAGCGTCTTGCCCGCCACGGCCATCGCAATCGCCACCGCCGCACGACGATCGAAACCCGCCGCCTTCAGCGCGTTGACGTCGCTATCCGATACCTGCGTGCGCTTCGACGCGATGGCCGTCGCAAACTGACGCACGGCCTCAAGCTTCGGATCGGCGAGCACGCTACCGCTGCGCAGTGCATCGACCACGTCCGCCGATGCGCCGAGTTTGCCGGCGAGCGTCGCATGAACGGCCACGCCATAGTCGGCGGCATTCGCACTGCTTGCCGCGGCCATGGCGACCTGCTGCGCCACCGCATCGAGCGAAGTTGTACCGAGCGAATGGAGCCAGGCCAGGTATGCGGAGAGCACCGGCGGCTCGACCGCGAGGGCATGGCCGAGATTGGGCACGAAACCAAACACGCCGCGCATGGCGTCGAATAGCGGCCTGGTTTCATCCGACGCCGGCACGTCATTCAGTGCACCGAACAATGCCGGCCCTTGTGCAACGTCGAGTGTCCGCGCGAAGAATGCCCGAATGATGCCGGCCACTTCGTCCAGATGCGATTCGAGGGGGAAGTGCCCAGCCTCGATGAAACGCACCTCCGCATCGGGAATGTCGCGCCGGAACGCTTCAGCCCCTGCCGGCAGGAAGAACGGATCGTTCCGGCCCCACACGGCGAGCGTCGGCGGACGATGCGTGCGGAAATATTCATGGAAGCGCGGATAGGCGGCGACGTTCGCCTTGTAGTCGCCGAACAGGTCGAGCTGGATCTCGTCGTTGCCCGCGCGATCGAGAAAATGCTGGTCGAGCGTGTAGCTCTCCGGCGCGATATGCGACGTATCGGCCTCGCCGTGTTCGTACTGGAACCGCGTGGTTCCTGCCGCCAGCAGGCTGCGCAACTGCGCACGGTTGGCATCGGACGGTTCTTCCCAATAGGCGCGTATCGGGTTCCACCCTTCGCTCAGACCTTCCTCATAGGCGTTGCCGTTCTGCGAGACGAGCGCGGACACGCGGTCAGGGCGCGACGCTGCGAGGCGAAAGCCCACCGGCGCGCCGTAGTCGAACACGTACAACGCGTAGCGCGTCAGGCCGATCGTATCGGTGAAGCTTTCGATCACTTCGGCGAGGTGGTCGAAGGTATAGCCGAACGTCTTCGCGTCCGGTGCATCCGAAAAACCGAAACCGGGCAGATCCGGCGCGATCACGCGGTACTTGTCGGCCAGACGGTCGATCAGCCCGCGGTACTGATGGCTCGAAGTCGGGAAACCGTGCAGCAGCAGCACGGCAGGCGCGTCCTTCTGCCCCGCTTCGCGGTAGAACAGGTTGACGGCGGTGCCGGTGCGGCGGTCGGCGACGGAAACGGTTTGATACGTGGCGAGCGTGGACATCGAGTTCTCCTGGATCACGGAAAGAGGCGTCGGTCTGAATCGACTGCGCGAATTCACTGTACCGAACGATCGGTACAGTAGTAGGTGAAGATGCGCATGTCAAGGATTGATTTATGGATCATGGCGCCTTACCCTTTCCGTCTGTACCGAACGATCAGTTTTTTTGAAGAGGCAAAAGAACCATGGCCACCGCTCAGGCATCGAAGGACGAAATCATCGACCGGCTGTTCACAGTGTTCAGGGACCGCGGGTTCGAGGGGGCATCGATTACCGATCTGTCGAGCGCAACCGGCCTCGGCAAATCGAGCCTCTATCACCATTTCCCCGAGGGGAAGCAACAGATGGCCGAGGCGGTACTGGAGCGCGCAACGGCGATGATCGATAGCGAAATCCTGGGCGCGGCACGGTCGGCCGGCGCGTTGAGAACCCGCATCCGCAAGATCGTGGCGGCACTGGACCAGCTCTACCTGGGTGGACGCACGCCGTGCCTGCTCGGTCAACTCGCGACATCGGACATCGGCACGGTTGCGAAGCAGGGTCTGCTACAGGCGTTTTCGCACTGGATCGACGCGATCGAAGCGCTGGCGCGTGAAAGCGGCATGTCGCCGGTACGGGCGCGGCATTTCGCGGAAGACTGGGTGGCGCGCCTGCAAGGGGCACTCATTCTGCAGGCTGCAAACGGGGATATCGGACCGTACAAGCGCGCGATGGCCGCATTGACCGAACTCGCAAAGGACAGCACCGATCGCACGTCCGAATAGATCGATGTGCGGCGATCCGCGTATCACCTTAAAAGCGTTCCGACCGACCACGCGCACATGACAAGTCGCGCATGGTCGGAACGGAGCCATCAACCATCGATCCTGGAGGGGCGAACGCCGATGCCGATACCGGTGCCCGCTCCATCCGGACTTCAGGCCGCCTGGCGAGCGCGGGTCCGAAGCGGCGGGAACGTCGCGTCGATGTCGGTCTTGAACGTGTTGTTGAACAGATTGGTGATAAAGCTGAACGCCGTTTCGGCGACGATGTCCACGATCTGTTCGTCGGTGTAACCCGCAGCACGCACGGCTTCGACATCCGCGTCCTCGATGTGACCGCGCGACGTCGCGACCTTGTAGGCGAACTGCAGCGCGACGTCGGCCTTGGCATCGGTCGAATGGCCGTCGCGGTTGAGTTCCATGTCTTCCGGCGTGAGACCTTGCAGCTTCGCGCCCAGATACGTGTGCGCCGACAGGCAATAGTTGCAGCCGTTCACCTCGGCCGTCATCACGTGGATGCGTTCGCGGGTCTTGTGACCGAGGCTCTTGCCGAGCGTCCCGTGCATGTCGGCGATCGCTTTCAGGGCGTCGGGCGATTGCGAGATCAGCGCGAAGAAGTTCGGAATCACGCCGAGCACTTTTTCGTAGTTCGCGAGGATCGGTTGCGCTTTGGCGGGTGCGGCTTCTTTCGAGGGAATGGGAAGGCGGGCCATGAGATTTCTCCGTTGATCCGAGCCACTGTGGCTTCGGTAGGAGGCATAGTAGGGACTTCCGCTCAAAACAATAATTGGCTATTTTCGAGAACCGACCTTCCATACGGCGAAAGTATGGTTCGACGGCAAAAAAGAGGATTCGACGCAGCGACCACGCATCAGGCCTGACCGAGCGCCGACATGGCGGACCGTAACCGGTCGGCAGCGAAATCGAGAAAGACCCGCATCTTGAGCGGCAACAGTCCGCGCTCACCGTGGATGAGGCTCACCGGAATCGACTGGACATCGAACTTCCGCAGGACGTGGACAAGCGCCCCTGCGCCCAGCGCGGCATCGCAGTGGTAGCGGTAGACCCTCGTGAAACCCGTGTGGCGAAGCGCGGCCTGCACGGCAGCCTCGGCCGTGGTCACCGCGAGCCGCGGCTGGATCTTGACGTCGAAATCGCGTCTGGTTGCAGGATCGCGGAACCACCAGGCAGTGGTGGAGGGGCCGGCAAAGACGACACACGGAAGCCTTTCCAGGTCACCGGGGTGTTTCGGTACGCCGTGCGCGGCCAGCAGGTCCGGCGAAGCGCACACCAGCGTATCCATCGTGCCGACCCGCGTGGCGATCATGTTGCTGTCCGGCAGGGTGCCAATGCGGACCGCCATATCGACGTGGTCGTCGTAGAGATGAAGATTGCGGTCGGAGAGAAGCAGGCGGACGTTGATCTCGGGATAGGCCGCGAGAAAGTCCGTGACGATGGGCAACATGTACATATCGCCGAACAGTACGGGCGCAGTGAGAACCAACTCTCCGCGTGGGGTGGTGTACTCGCCGGCCGCGGCGCGTTCGACTTCCTCGATGTCCTGCATGATGCGTTTGATCGACCCGACGTAAGCCTCGCCCGCATCGGTCAAAGTCAGCTTGCGCGTCGACCGATGCAGCAATTTTGTGCCGAGATACGCTTCGAGTTCGGTGACCTTCCGGCTCACGGTCGGAAGCGGCATATTCAACGCCTTCGCGGCCGCCGTGAGACTACCTTTTTCGATCGTGAGCAGCACGATCGACATGGCTTCGAGTCTGTCCACCTGATCTTCCATTCAATGAAATGTGGCGGCGAACAGGCAACATAACATCGTTACCAATGAAACATCGTCGGCGATGTACGTCCCGCCGCCGAAAGACGGCCGGCGCGCGGTGTCGCGGCGCTATCGTACGGCGGCAGCCGGCCGACAAAAAAACTCGTGGCCCAACCTACCTCACCAACCGAAACGCCGACACCGCGTCCTTCATCGACTGCGCCTGCTGCTCCAGCGAACTGGCCGCTGCGGCGGCCTCTTCCACGAGCGCCGCGTTTTGCTGCGTCACCTGGTCCATCTGGCCCACGGCGAGGCCTACCTGCTCGATGCCGGCGGTCTGCTCGGACGTGGCCGTGGTGATTTCGCTCATGATGGTGGCCACGTTGCGCACGGCGTCCACGATCTCGTTCATCGTCTGACCGGCCTGCGTGACGAGGTCGTTGCCGTTGCGCACGTCGTCCATGGATTGGGCGATCAGCGTCTTGATCTCCTGCGCGGCCTTCGCGCTGCGCTGCGCGAGCGCCCGCACTTCGCCTGCCACCACCGCGAAGCCGCGTCCCTGTTCGCCCGCGCGTGCGGACTCCACGGCCGCGTTCAACGCGAGAATGTTGGTCTGAAACGCGATGCTGTCGATCATGCCCGTGATCTCGGCGATCTTCTGCGAGCTGCCGCTGATGTCGCTCATGGTGCGCACCGCGCGGCCCACCACGTCGCCGCCGCGCTGTGCGAGGTCGGCGGCGCCCGTGGCGAGCGCGCTCGCCTGCGACGCGTTGCCGGCGTTCTGCTTCACCGTGGAGGTCAGTTGCTCCATGCTGGCCGCCGTCTCTTCGAGCGACGCCGATTGCTGCTCGGTGCGGCTCGACAGATCGAGATTGCCCGCCGCGATCTCGCGCGCGGCGCGGTGAATCTCCTCGCAGCTGTCGCGCACGCCGGCCACGGTATGCGAGAGGCCCGACTGCATGCGCAGCATCGCGGCGAACAGCTGGCCGATCTCGCTGCGGCCGGCCTCGGGCACGCGCACGGTCAGGTCGTTGGATGCCATGCGGTCCAGCAGCCCCGCGGCCTCGGCCAGTGGCGCGCACACCGTGCGCCGCAACGCGAAGTGCGTCACCACGATGAGCACAAGCGCGAGGCCCACGCCCACGAACACCATGCCGACAATCCACTGGTAGGTCACGTTGCCTTGCGCGAGCGTGTCCTGCGAAAGCTGGTTGGCGAGGCGCTGAAACTTCTCGACGCTCGCCGAATACGCCGCGCCCGCCGGCGTGATCTCGCGGCCGTTGATGTCGGCATAGGCGGCCGTGTCGCCGTTGCGCAGCGCGTCGGAAGCACGCGCGAGCACCGCGGCAAGCTGCGTGGACGAATCCACGAGCTGCTGCTTCAACTCGTCAGGCACGCCTTCGATAGCCGGCGCCTGACGCAGCGCCTGCGTTTCCGCGGCGGAAAGGTCGAAGGTCTTCTTCGCGCTTTGCAGCGCCGAATCGCGCGTGGCGGTGTCCTTCTGCTCCTTGAGCGCGGAGTAGGCCCGAACCATCGCGGCCCGCGTGCGGGTGCTGTCCTTGTAGCCGTCGTTGGCGAGAATCGTCTGGCTCGCAATCTCGTGCAGACGCTGGGCGTTCCCGTTCGCGAGCTTCAACGCGACCACCCCCATCACGCCGCCCACGAGAATCATCGCGCCGAAGATGACGAGTACGACGAGGAGGCTGGTTCGAACCGTTATGTTGCGCATGCCGCGTCAAGTCCTGAAGTTGTCAGATAACTACGTTAACGGCGCAGTTCTTCGGGGCTTGAGCGCGGGGCAAAGGCAAAGGCAGAGGCAGAGGCCGCGCCGCCTCTGCCCGTCGGTCACGCCGGCACGGGCTTGCGCACCATGAGGCCGTAAAAGAGCGCGGCGCAGCCCGCAATCAGGCCGCCGCTCACCAGCGCAATGGCATACGAGCCGGTGTGGTCCACCAGATAGCCCGCCACCACCGGCGAAAACGCGCCACCGAAGTAGCCGCCGAAGTTCTGGATGGACGACACCGACGCCACGAGCGGCGGCGGCGCGATGTCCGCGGCAAGCGCCCACGCGCTGCCGATCATCGCCGCAATGAACGCGAGCCCGAGC
Source organism: Paraburkholderia kururiensis (assembly GCF_034424375.1). Taxonomy (NCBI): domain Bacteria; kingdom Pseudomonadati; phylum Pseudomonadota; class Betaproteobacteria; order Burkholderiales; family Burkholderiaceae; genus Paraburkholderia; species Paraburkholderia kururiensis. The sequence continues at coordinate 445,195 of NZ_CP139965.1, forward strand.
GTGGTGGCCACGAGCGTGCCGTTGAGCGAGGCGACGAACGGCATCGCCACGGCGCACGCCGCCGCGCCTATCGCGCAGGTCACCAGCATGGCGCGCTTCGCGCCGATGGGCGTCGCCACGCGTCTGTCCACCAGCTGGCGCGTGAGATAACCGCCCGCAATTTCACCCAGCGCGCCGCCCACCCACGGCACGGCCGCGTACAGCCCGAGCTGCGCGAAGGTCACATGGAAGCGGTCGAGCAGATACAGCGGCAGAAACACGAGAAAGAGATTCCACAACCAGATGGCGCAGAAGTAGCCGAGGATCATGCCCCACACGCTGCGCTGCCTGAAGAGCGCCGACCACGCGCGATGCGAGCCCTGACCCAGCGCGCGTTCGTGGCCGCCGCCGCCCGCCTCGATATGCGCGAATTCGGCGCGCGTAAGCCGCTTGCTCTCGCGCGGATTCCGGTAGAACGCGAGGAACAGCAGCGCGAACACGATGCCGGCCGCGCCCGTCACGTGAAAGAGCGCGCGCCAGCCGAACGCAGCCATGAGCGCGACCAGCAACGCGGGCGCGAGCGCCGGGCCCCACTTCGAGGAGGAATCCCAGATGCCGGTCGCGAAGCTGCGCTCCTTGCCCGGAAACCACACCGACGTGATCTTGGCCGCCGTGGGCCAGCACGGTGCTTCGCCTATGGCGAGCAGCACGCGCATCACGACGAGCCCCGAGAGCGCGCCCACCACGCCGGTCAGGTACGTGGCCACGCTCCACCAGATCATGCCCACGGCGTAGGCGCGTTTGGCGCCGAAGCGGTCCACGATCCAGCCCGCCGGCAGTTGCATGACGGCGTAGGTCCACGCGAATACGGTGCCGAGCAGGCCGATGTCCGTGCGCGTGAGGCCCAGCTCGCGAATCATTTCCGGTGCGGCAATGGAAAGGCTCGCGCGGTCCAGGTAGTTGATGATGCCGCCCACGAGCAGCCAGAAGAGTACTGTCCAGCGCAGGTTCGCAATGCGTCCCGCCGTGGCCGCGGGCTGCGCGGCCGTCATGTTGTCGTCCATTCCGTCTCCAGTTGACGGGCCGTTGTCGTGGGTGCGACGGCCTCGAATAGTAAAACTATATCGACCGAAGAACGCGCTGTGACCGGGGTTTACCCGCAAAAAAGCCGGGGAATGAATGTGCCCGGCGTTTATGTAGTCAGGCTATTTAGTCGGGACATATCGGGCGGCCGCCGAATGGCGTCGGACGGTGCGAAGCCATGTGTTCGCCACGAGGCACCACGCCCCTGTGCCTCGCTTCACGCATAAACCAGCGCCAGCAACTCCCGCCGCGAGGCCACGCCGAGCTTCGCGAACGCACGCCGCGCGTAGGTTTCCACCGTCGACTGCTTGACACCCAGGGTGCGGGCCACCGAGTCCGTGGTCATGCCTTGCAGGAACGCGCGGCACACCGTCGCCTCGCGCGACGAGAGACTCACGCGCTGCCCGGCGAAATACGCGGCAAGCGCATCCGAGCCTGAGGCGCGAGCCGGCGCGGTGCCTTGTGCCGCGTCCGGCATGCGGCCATGCAACGCCGCCAGCGGCAACAGCAGGTGACCCAGTTGCCGCAGCACGCTCAGCTCGCGAATCGAAAACGCCGGAAGCCGTCGCGAGCGGCACACCGAGATCAGATAGCTTTCGCCCTGCGTGGTACGTGTGAGCATGCACTCGTCGTGAATGTCGCCCGCGTCGTAGACCTTGTGGCGCAGTTCGCCGTCTTCTATGCCGTACACGGAGATCTGCGTGAGCGTGATGTCTTCGCCGCGCTCCTGTCGCATGACGGCCTTGTCGCGCTGCACGAAGCGGTCAAAGTAGATCTGCATGATGCGGCGGATGTCGTCGGGACGCGTGCCGTGGCTGCCGATCCAGTCCACCTCGAAGGCGGGCGAATCGGCGCTGCTGCGCTCCAGATGCAGCGCGTCGCAGTCCACGAAACGCACCACGCACTCGTACAGGCTCGCCACGAACTGCGGCGTGCCGACCGCGCACAGCACGGGCGCGAGCGCGTCCACCATGTTCACGAGCTGCGGCAGTTCGGGCAGGCGCGGCAGCGCAATGGGGGAGGCGGTGGGGGAATCGGTGTCCCGCGCGTCGGCGCAATTCATAGGAATGCCTCTTGATCCAGCGTTGTTTCGCGCATGCATACCACGACAAAAACGGGGCGCCTATGAGGACGCCGCCCGAGAAGGCATGTCGGCCCATGACGTCTGTCCCCCCGTGACGGGGACAGACGTGCCTTTTTCGCGTTCGTACACTGCATTCAACGGTCAAGCACACCGTCAAACACGCAGCCGGTCAACGCGGGATGGAGAAAAAAGTGAAAGCAAGAAATCTGTTCGGAGTGCGCTTCAAAACGGTCGCACTGGCGCTCACCGCCACGCTCTGCGCGGGCGCCCATGCCGAGCCCGAAGTCGTCAACGTCTACAACTGGGGCAACTCTATCGGCAAGGAAACCGTTGCCAACTTCGAGAAGGCGACCGGCATCCACGTGGTCTATCAGGAGTTCGACAGCAACGAAACGCTGCAGGCGAAGCTGCTCTCGGGCAACTCCGGTTACGACGTGGTGGTGCCGTCCGACGCGTTCTGGGCGAAGCAGTTGCAGGCCGGCGTCTATCGTCCCATCGATCGAACGAAGCTGCCCAACTCCACGCTGCTCGACCCCAGGCTCATGGCCATGCTCACCGCGGCCGACCCTGGCAACCGCTACGGCATTCCCTGGACGTGGGGTACGGACGGCCTCGGCATCAACGTGGAGCGCGTAAAGGCGGCGCTCGGCAAAGACGCGCCGCTCGACAGCCTCGCGCTGCTGTTCGATCCGGCCAATGCCGCGAAGCTCAAGCACTGCGGCATCTCGCTGCTCGATTCGCCGCGCGACATGTTCGGCGCCGCGCTCATGTACATGCACCGCGACCCGAACAGCACCAATCCGCGCGACTACCAGGATGCACTCGCAGTACTCAAGGCGATTCGCCCTTACGTCTCGCAGTTCAGCACCGGCAGCTACATCTCGGACCTCTCGGGCGGCGACGTATGCATTGCGTTCGGCTGGTCCGGCGACGTCAATGTCGCACGGCGCGCCGCGCTCGACTCGCATCGCACGTACCACATCCAGTACGTGCTACCAAAGGAAGGCAGCCCCATCTGGTTCGACGTGATGGCCATTCCGAAAGACGCGCCGCATCCCGAGGCCGCGCTCAAGTGGATCAACTTCGTGATCTCCGAGCAGGAGAGCGCGAACCTGACCAACGACACGTCGTATCCCACCGCCGTGCCGTCCGCGAACCGACTCGTGCCGCACGAGGTATTGGCCGACCCCGCCGTGTTCCCCACGGCAGAGCGGTTTGCGCAGCTGCAACCGGTCAAGCCGCTGCCCACGGAACTCAACCGCCTCATCACGCGGCTCTGGCAGCAGTACAAGGCCGACTAGCGACGCTCGCCTGACCCGAGGCGCCTCGCGCTGACAACACGACAAACAGCGCCTCAGCCACTTCCGCTTCCCCGCCTTCCCTTTGCCGCTTGCGCCAGCACGCGGCCAGGGCTGGCTCGTCTCGACGGTTCGCTTTTACGGTTCATTTCTACGGGACTTCTTACCGTGAAACTCAAGGCAATGGCACTCATGGCCGCCCTCGCGTTCGAGGGCACGGCATACGCGGCGGGCACAGGCAACGCCGCCGGCAAGGCAGACAAGCTCGACGCGGCGCTCAGCGCATTGCGCGCACAGATCGCCGAACTACAGGCCGAGGTGAAAACGCTCAAGGCCGAGCAGCGCGCGAGCCAATCGAGGCCGAATACGCACGGCGAGGCTGCGGCAACGGCGGAGGCGCCTGCGGCTTCGGCAAACGCAGCGCCCGCAGCGGGACAGCCCGCACCGCTCTCCTCCGAATCCGCCGCCATGCTCACGAACGACGACGTGCGACAGATGCGCGAGCAGGTCAACAACCTCTCGCTGAAAACCGACGCGCTCGAAGACGCCGCCACGCACGGTCCCATCGCCGGGCTGAGCGTGACGGGCTACATCGACCCGGTCTACCTCTACAACCGTGCGCGCGGCGCAGGCAGCTTCCAGTTCCTGAACCACAACGCGGGCGTCTACGACTACTACGAAAGCACGATCGGCGACGTCTATCTCGACATCAAGAAGACCTTCGGCGTGGGGCCGCTCGCGCCTGCCGCGGAACTCGTGATCGAGCCGAATCGCGGTGCCGGCAATGGCCTCACCAACGAGCGCGGCGGCGTGGGCAACAACATCGTGACGCAGGCCGACGCCACCGTGCCGCTCAATTCGCTCACCACGCTCGTGGCGGGCCTCGTGCCGAGCCCCATCGGTTACGAGTTCCAGCCGTCGAACCAGATGGTCACGCTCACGCATAACCTGCTGTTCGACTTCAGCGAGCCCGGCAGCATTCTCGGCGTGGGCGTAAAGGGCAACAACGCCACCATGACGCGCTTCTGGCAAGTGTTCATCGCCAACGAACAGTTGCACACGGCGGGCACCGTGGCATCCGGCCCGAACAACACGTCGCACAGCAACTGGCTGCCTTCGCTCGTGGTGCGCTACGACAGCGTGCCGTCCACGGCGCTCGACATCGGCGTGGCCGGCATGTACGGCCGCAGCACGCTGCTCTCGCCGTGCGCGAGCGGCTACGGCTACCAATGCTCCTCGTCGTCGCCGTTCGGGATGATGCGTTACATCGAAACCGATCTCACCTACACGCGCGACAAGCTGCAACTCAACGCGCAGCTCGACTACGGCGAGCAGCAAAAGGGCGCATGGAACGGCGGCACCGCGCGCTGGTACGGCTTGTCGCTACAGGGCCACCGCAAGTGGACGAGCGCGTGGCTGGGCCACATGGGCGCGACGCTGCGCTTCGACTATCTCGACAACTCCGCCAACGGCGGCGGCGCGCCGAACATTGCGTACGGGCTCTCCGGGTCCGTGCCGTCCGTGAACCCGACGAGCGGCTTCGGCCTCGACCCGGCGTGCTGGCGCGCCTCCACGACAAACGGCACGGAGTGCAAGGGTGCGCGCCGCTACGACCTCACCGCGGACCTGCTGTTCTACCCCACCGATCAGATCACCGTGAAGCTCGAATACCGTCACGACCAGGCCAACCACCCCGTGTTCCTGATGAACGACGGCAGCTATTCACGCAGCAACGATCTGCTCGCCGCGCAGTTTCTCTATTCGTTCTGATTTGCCCCGAGTGCCACTGCTTATGACCTTCGTTTCCGAACTCGACGCCACAGGCTCCCGCTATCGCGATCACACCTTCTACAACGCCGCCGTCTACACGGGCGGCACCCATCCGCGCTACGTGGACTGCATGGTGACGCGCGCGGGCCGCGTGGCCTGGGTGGGCGAGCATGCGCAGTTGCCCGACGCGTTTCGCGGCGGCGCGGCCACCGACCTGCGCGGCCGCATGGTGGTGCCGTCTTTCACGGATTCGCATGCGCATCCGGTAGATGGTTTCCAGCTGACCTGCGACGCCGACCTGGGCGGCATCCAGACCTTCGACGGCATCCGCGCAGCCGTGCAGCATTGCGCGCAGACGCATCCGCAACGCGCGTGGGTGGCGGCGGGCAACGTCGTGCTGGAAGTGCTCGGCGAGCAATCGAACCGTGAAGCGCTGGACGCGATGGTGCCCGACCGTCCGTTGCTGCTGATCAGCTACGACGTGCATTCCGGTTGCCTCAACACGGCGGCGCTGCGCCTGCTCGGCATCGACGCTTCGACGCCGGACCCCGAGGGCGGCATCTATGGTCGCGCCGCAAACGGCGAGCCGAATGGACTCGTGCATGAAGCCGCGCTGTACCGGCTCTTCCCGCATCTGCCCCAAATGAGTCCGGTGGAATCCGCAGCGGCATTGCGCAAGGCATTGCAGCAGGCGCATCGCTTCGGCGTGACAGGATGGTTCGACGCGATGGTGGGTCAACGTCTCGTCGACGCTTATAAGCGTGCCGACGACGCTGGCGAACTGCTCGCGCACGTGAGCCTCGGCCTGCTCGTGTCGCCCACGCTGGCACTCGCGCCGCAGATCGAGAAGATGCAGCACTGGCGTGCGTCCTGCTCAACGGACCGCGTGCGCGCCCACACCGCGAAGATCTTCATCGATGGCGTGCTGGAAAGCCATACCGCGGCGCTGCTCGAGCCCTACGCCGACGTACCGCACGCAGGCGAAGCGCATTGGGCGCCCGCGCAGTTGCGCGAAGCGGTGTTCGCCGCCGACGCAGCGGGCTTCGATCTGCACTTCCACACGGTGGGCGACCGCGCGGTGCGTATGGCGCTCGACGCACTCGATGCGCTCAATCGGGAGCGCGGCCCAGCCCATCTGCGCGACCGTCGCGCGCAGCTCGCACACGTGCAGTTGATCGATCCAGACGACGTGCCGCGCTTTCGCGAGACGGGCGCGATTGCGTCCATCCAGGCCGTCTGGGCCAACATGGAGCCCGCGTTGCGGCAGCTTTATACATCGCTGCTCGGCGATGCGCGCATGGAGCGCCAGTACGTGTTCGCGGAATTGCAGCGCGCGGGGGCGATGCTCTCAGGCGGTTCGGACTGGCCAGTCTCCACGCAGAATCCGCTCGTGGCCTTCGAAAGCGCCATGCGGCGCGCAAGCATCGGCGACTCGCAAGCCGCCGCGCTTCTGCCTGATCAGTGCGTCGACCTCGAGACGATGTTGCAGGCCCACACGTACCACGCGGCGTTCAGCCTGCGTGTGGACGACGCGCTCGGCACGCTGGCCGCGGGGCGGCCGGCGTCGTTTGCGGTGCTGGAACACGACCTGCGCACGGTGGCGCCGCACGAAGTCGCGCAGGTTGAAGTGGCGATGACGGTGTTCGAAGGCGAAGCCGTTTACGGCGCACTGCCTACATGATCGCCCCCAACTGCCACGGCACGAACTCGTTCTGTCCGTACCCGTGCAGTTCGCTCTTCGTGCGCTGGCCGGAGGCCGTCGCGAGCATCAGCCGGAAGATTTCTTCGCCGGCCTGATCGACGGTCTGTTCGCCGTCCAGAATGCGGCCGCAGTTCACGTCGATGTCCTCTTCCTGGCGCTGCCACAGCGTGCTGTTGGTGCCCAGTTTCAGCGAGGGCGACGGCGCGCATCCATAGGCCGAGCCGCGTCCGGTCGTAAAGCAGATGAGGTTCGCGCCGCCCGCCACCTGGCCCGTGGCGGAGACGGGGTCGTAGCCCGGCGTGTCCATGAACACGAGGCCATGCGCACGCACGGCTTCCGCGTATTCGTAGGTTTCGACCAGCCGCGTCGTGCCGCCCTTGGCCACGGCGCCCAACGACTTTTCGAGGATCGTGGTGAGCCCGCCCGCCTTGTTGCCCGCCGACGGATTGTTGTTCATGTTCGCGTTGAGCCGCGCGCAATACGCTTCCCACCAGCGCACGCGCGTAATCAGCTTCTTGCCGACTTCGCGCGAGATGGCGCGGCGCGTGAGCAGATGCTCGGCACCGTAGATTTCCGGTGTCTCCGAAAGAATGGCCGTGCCGCCGTGCGCGACGAGCCGGTCCACAGCCGCGCCCAACGCGGGGTTCGCCGTGATGCCCGAATAGCCGTCTGAGCCGCCGCATTGCAGGCCCACCATCAGATGCTTCGCCTCCACGGGCTCGCGCGTCACGCGGTTCGCATCCGCGAGCAGCGCCTGCACCTGTTCGATGCCCGCCGCCACGGTGCGCGCCGTGCCACCCGTCTGCTGGATGGTCAGCGTGCGCAGCCGTGCGCCGCGCTCCAGATGCTCGGACGCGACGAGCCCGTCGATCTGGTTCGTCTCGCAGCCCAGTCCTACGATCAGCACCGCGTAGAAGTTCGGATGCCGCGCGTAGCCGGCCAGCGTGCGGCGCAGTACGACGAGCGGCTCGCCTTCGGCGTCCAGCGCGCAGCCCTGGCCGTGCGTGAGCGCCACCACGCCGTCCACGTTCGGATAGCGTTCGAGCGCTTCGGGATGAATGTCGCGGCGGAAGTGGTCGGCAATGGCGCGCGCCACCGTGGCCGAGCAGTTCACAGAAGTCAGGATACCGATGTAATTGCGCGTGGCCACACGGCCGTCGTCGCGACGAATGCCGAGGAACGTGGCGGGTTGCGCGGCCATCGCGGTTTCGTGCGCTTCTTCGCCGTAAGCGTAGTCGCGCTCGAAGTTGCCCATCGAAAGGTTGTGCGTGTGCACGTGTTCGCCGCGGCGAATCGGCTTGCTCGCGAAGCCGATGATCTGGCCGTAGCGGCGCACCGGCGCGCCCGCGCTCACGTCGCGCAGCGCGACCTTGTGGCCCGGCGGAATCAGCCCCGCCACGTTGCCGTCGTCGTCCAGCCGCGTGCCGGGCATCAGTTGTTCGCGCGCAATCGCCACGTCGTCGCGTGCGTCGAGCAGAATCAGCGCCTTCGACAGATTGCGAGGCGCAGCCATTTCAGAGGTCGTCATGACCGGTCTCCATAAGTCGCCGCGCCGCGCACGCCGACATAAAGCGAATACAGCGACGTGCTCGCCGCAATGAACAGGCGGTTGCGATTCGGGCCGCCGAACACGAGGTTCGCTACCGTTTCGGGCACGAAAATCTTGCCGAGCAGCGTGCCGTCCGGCGCGTAGCAATGAATGCCGTCCTCTGCGCTGGTCCAGACGTTGCCGTGCTCGTCCACGCGCATGCCGTCGGGCACGCCGGGCGCCACGTCGACGAAGACGCGCCCATTGCGTAGCGTGCCGTGCGCGTCCACGTCGAATACGCGAATGTGATGCGGGCCGCCTTCGATATGCGACGAACCCGAATCCGCCACATAGAGCCGCGTTTCGTCGGGCGAGAACGCGAGGCCGTTGGGCTTGGCGAAGTCGTCGGCAACGGGCGTCACCGCGCCGTTGTCGGGCGACACGCGATACACGTTGCAGTTGCCGATCTCACTTGGCGCGCGGTAGCCCTCGTAGTCGCTCAGAATGCCGTAGTCCGGGTCGGTGAACCATATCGAGCCGTCCGAGCGCACGATCACGTCGTTCGGCGAATTGAGCCGCTTGCCTTCGTAGCGGTCCGCAATCACGGTGATGCGACCGTCGTGCTCGGTACGCGTGACGCGCCGCGTACCGTGCTCGCAGGTGACGAGGCGGCCTTCGCGGTCCAGCGTGTTGCCGTTGCTGAAGTTGGAGCATGCGCGAAACACGCCCACGCCTGCGCCGGGCACCCAGCGCAGCATGCGGTTGTTCGGAATGTCGCTCCACGCGAGGAATTCGGCCGCGGGAAACCAGACCGGCCCTTCGGCCCACATGCAGCCGCCCGCGAGTTTTTCGAACTGCGCGTTCGGTTGCAGTAGCGCCCGGAAGCGGGCGTCGTGGACTTCATATTCGTTGGGTTGCATGGTTGGACCCTCGTTCTGTCGTTCTATAGCCAAGGCAGGACTGCGTGCAAAAGATGGCGGCTAACGTGCGGGCCGGCCGCCCGCCAGCGCCACCACCGCGATGATCAGCAGCCCGTAGACCACCGAGCGCACGCCGGCACCGGCGCCCAGCGCATTGAGCATGGCGTTGGTGAGGAACAGGAACATCGAGGCGCCCCACACGCCCGCCACGGATGCGCGGCCGCCCGTCACGAGTGTGCCGCCGATCACCACCACCGCGACCGAAATCAGCATGTACTCCACGCCCATGTCGAGCGCCGCGCCGCCCGACACGGCCGCCAGCAGCAGCCCCGTGAGCGCGGCGAACGTGGCGCACAACACGTACGTGAGGCAGCGCACGCGCTCCACCTTCACGCCCGCAAGCCAGGCCGCGCGCGCGTTTTGCCCGAGCGCCGAGAGGCTGCGGCCGAACACCGTGCGATAGAGCAACAGCGCGAGCACGATCGAAACCGCGAGCACGAGCCACGCGATATCCGGCAAGCCGACGAAGCGATCGTGCGAGAACGCCTGCAGCGCGGGCGGCGGAGGCGGCATGCCGCGGCTTTGCGTGATTGCCACCGACTGCACGATGAAGCTCGACGAGAGCGTCGCGATGATGGGCGGAATGCGCAGCAAGCGGATCAGCAGATAGTTCGCAAGACCGATCAGCACGCCCACGGCAAGCGCCACGCCGATGCCCGCCGCGATCATGCTGTCCTGGCTCTTCATGACCTGCACGCCCACCACGCCGCTCAACGCGATGGCCGACGGAATCGAAAGATCGACGTTGCCGGGCCCCGCCGTGATGACGAGCATCTGCCCGAGGCCCACGAACACCATGAAGATGGCGAACACGAGCGCCGTCTGCACGACGTTGCCTGCAATGCCGAAGCCGAACACGCCCGCGGTGACGAGCCACACGAGCACCGCGCCCACCACGGACCAGAGCCACGGCGCCTGCGAAGGCCTGAAGCGCGCAGCAAGCTGCGAGAGCGGCGTGCCCGCACTGGGCTCATGGCGTTCGTGCTGATGAACGGCGGGCACGGCCTTCACCTCGCGGCGGGTTTCGTGGGCGCCGCTCATTGCTCGCCTCCCCGTTGTTGCAGCAGCACGCGCAACGAGAGCACGACGATCAGAATCGCGCCCTGCACGGCGATCTGCCAGTCCGACGACACGTTGAGAAAGGCGAGGAACGACGCCGCGAGCGTGAGTGTCACGGCCCCCAGCACCGCGCCGATCACGGACACGCGACCGCCCACGAATTCGCCGCCGCCGAGGATCACGGCGGCAATGGACATCAGCGTGTAGCGCAACGCGAGGTTCGCATCGGCCGACGTGGTGAGCCCGAGCAGACACAGCCCCGAAAGCACGCCGAAGAGCGCCGCCACCGCATAGAGCGTGGCCTTGCTGCGCACGAGCGACCAGCCGAAGCGGCTCATGGCGCGCGGATTGCCGCCCGCGCCGCGCAAACGCACGCCCACCGAAGAACGCATCAGGAGCAGATGCCCCACCACGGCAATCACCGTGGACCACAGAATGGGCGCGGCAACGAGCGGCGTCTGGTAGCCCATCACGCTGCTGATCCACGCCGGGCTCGTGCCGCCCGGCGAAGGCAGCAGCAACACGGCCAGCCCGTTCCAGACGAACGAGAGGCCGAGCGTGACGACGATGGACGGAATCTGGCGCATCTCCACGAGCGCGCCCACGGCGGCATAGAGCACCACGCAGCCCGCGAGCGCCGCCACGCCGACGAGCGGCTGGTTCACGAGCAACGTGGCGCCGATGCACGCGACGAGGCTCACGAATGGGCCAATCGAGAGATCGAGGTCGTTCGCCGTGATGATGGCGAGCTGCGCGAGCGTGGCGAGCACGAGCGGCACGGCCAGGTTCAGCAAGAGCCCCAGGCCGAAGTAGCTGAACGTGGCCGGCTGCAAAAAGAAGATGGGCACGAGCACCGCCACCAGCGAGAACGCGGGCAGCAACGCGCGCAAACGCGCCCGGTCGAGCGTGAGGGTCATGCGTGGGCCTCCTCGAAGCTGGCCGCAAGCAGCGACTGCTCGTCGCATTCGTGCGAGAGCAGCATGCGCGTGATACCGCCTGCGCGAAACACGTAGGTGCGGTCGCAGTAGGCGAATTCGTCGTTCTCGGTGGTGTACCAGATGAACGTGCGGCCGCGCGCGGCTTCGTTGCGCACGAGCTGGTAGATGTCGCGCTTGGTGCCGATATCGACGCCGCGCGTGGGGTCGTCCATGAGAATCAGTTTGGCATCCGAAGCAAGTGCGCGGGCGAACAGCACCTTTTGCTGATTGCCACCCGAAAGCGAAAGAATGTTGGCTTTCATCGGCGCGCCGCGAATGCCGATGCGTTCGCGCCACGCGTCGGCTACGTCCTGTGCGGCGCGTCGGTCGATCACGTTCGCAAGCGACGGCCGCCGCGCCGTGCCATTCTTCATGCGGTCGAGCAGCCAGCGAATGTCGAGGTTCTGCGCGATGGACCACAGCGGAAACACGCCGTCGCGTGCGCGGTCGCCGGCCACGAACGCCACGCGCTCATGGCTTTTCGTCGCCGCTTCGTAGATGGAGAGCAGCGCCTCGCTCTGCCCCTGGCCCGCCAGCCCCGCAAGGCCAATCACCTCGCCGTGCGGGGCTTCGATGCGCCATTGCCGCTGGCCGCCCAGCGCCCAACTATAGGCGCCCGCATCCTGCGCGGCGGCGCTGCGCGCGCCTTGCGCCGCGGCGGCGGCGTCGGGTTCGACGTCCACGTGCTGGCCCATCGCGCGAATGATCGCGTCGTGCGTGATCGACTCGCGCGGCAGCACGGCGGCCACGCGTCCATCGCGCATCACGAGCACGCGGTGCGCGGCTTCGGCAATCTCGCCCAGCATGTGGCTGATGAGAATGGTGGCGATGCCGCGCTCGCCCGCGCGGCGAATGTACGCGAGCAATTGCTGCGCGGTGTGCGCGTCCAGGCTCGAGGTGGGCTCGTCGAGAATCACGAGCTTGACGGGGTCGCCCGTCACCGTGAAAGCGCGCGCAATTTCGACCATCTGGCGCTGCGTGAGCGTGAGGTCGCCGATCAGTTCATGGCCCTTCAACCCGTGGCCCGGAAAGATCGCGTCGAGCTGTTCGCGCATGAGGCGCGTGGCGCGCTTGCGCCAGTCGCCGCCGCGCAGCCCGGGATGCACGATGGTCATGTTTTCCGCCACGCCCAGGTTCGCGCAGAGCGACAGTTCCTGAAACACGCAGCGCACGCCCGCGGCTCGCGCGGCGTTCGGGTCGTAGTGACTCACCGCGCGACCGTCGATGGCGAGGGTGCCCTCTTCGGGCGTGAACACGCCCGTCAGCACGGCCATCAACGTGGACTTGCCCGCGCCGTTGTGGCCGGCAATGCCCACGCACTCGCCCGCGTGAAAATCGAAGCTTACGTTGGAGAGCGCCTTCACGCGTCCGAACGTCTTGCTGATGCCGGCAAGGCGGATCAGCACGTCGGCGTCCGGCGAGGTGGCGTTCGATACAGCTGGATCGTTCAATGCCCGACTCCCTGGTGTCGTGTCTTTCGCGGTGCCCTTTGCAACGTTTTGCGACGTGTTTTGCGATGCCGCGGCGCGCATGACGAACGCTGCGCGCCGCGCTTCACGCCTCACGGCAACCTACTTCGCGTCCACCACCTTGAGCACTTCGTCGCGCGTATAGAGCTTGTTGGCGAGACCGCCTTGCGGCGTCTTCGCGAGCACGCTGTCGAGCTGGTCGGCCTGCACTTCGAGCAGCGGCATCTGGATGTCGTGCGGCAGCTTCTTGCCGGCCAGCAACTGTTGCGCCACCCAGAACGCGAACGTCGAGCAGCCCGGCGGAATGGTGACGGAAAGCGTGTCGTAGTTGCCGGTCTTGCGCTGCGCCGCCCACCACGCGAGTTCTTCCTGGCGGTTGCCCAGAATGATGATGGGCGTGGGACGCCCCGCTTCCTTGATCGCGTTGGCCGCGCCGTAGCCGTCGCCGCCTTGCGCCACGACGCCGTCGATCTTCGGCAGCGTGGGCAGAATGCCGGCCACCTGCTTCTGCGCCACCGTCTGCGTCCAGTCGCCATGCACGGAGCCGACAATCTTGAGGCCCGGGTACTTCTTGAGTTCGTCCACGATGCCGCGATGGATTTCGTCGTCTACCGAAACGCCCGCCAGCCCGCGAATCTCGAGCAGGTTGCCCTTGCCGTTCAGGCGTTTGGCCATGTAGTCCACCTGCATGGAGCCGAGCTTGTGGAAGTCCACGGCAATGCGGTAGGCGCAGGGTTCGGTGGCGATGCCGTCGAACGTGACCACCGTGACGCCGGCTCCGCAGGCCTGCTTGATGACGCCGTTGAGCGCGGTGGGCGAGGCGGCGTCGATGACGATGGCCTTGTAGCCCTGCAGGATCAGGTTCTGGATCTGCTGGGCCTGCTCGGTGGCCTGGTTTTCGGCGGTGGTGAAGGTGGGGGCCGCGGCCACGACGCCGGACTTCACGGCCGGGTCGGCCACCTCGGCCCAGCTTTTCAACATGGTCTGCCGCCAACTGTTGCCCGCGTAGTTGTTGGAAAGCGCGATTTTCATGGACGAGGTGTTGCCGGTGGCGGCCTGCCCGTACGCCATGCCGACGGCGCCGACCATGCAGAGTCCGAGAACTGCTGAAGCGAGTAACGAACGCACTTGCTGTCTCCTTTCTGTTATGTCCGGACACGCGCGGTGCTCCCGTGTGTTGCCCTGTGTTGCCCGCCGCGTTGCCTATGGAGGCTCCGGCGAAGTCTGGCAAGGCCGGCAGCGAATGGGGACGGGGGAAGACGTGGCCGGTGGCGGCGACTGTGCCGATGGCACTAACGGTCGCAGCAGGCAACTAATATACTAGTTGAACGCGTCGCTGTGAGCATTTCCGCGAGCATTTTTTGTCTTCCCACGCCGGCCGCATTACCCTGACCCCATGAAATCAGAACGTAACGATCCGCAGCAGTTCATTGCGCGCGTGCTGCCCGGCAAGCCTGCGCTCGACCGCGCCCAGCCGCTGTCCACGCAAATCTACAAGCTGTTGCGCGAAGCCATTGTGACCATGGCGATCCTGCCGGGGGATGTCGTCTTCGAACGCGCGTTGAGCGAAACGCTGGGCATTTCCCGTACGCCGGTGCGCGAGGCGCTTCAGCAGCTCGCGCGCGAAGAACTCGTGACCATCGCGGCGCAGTCCGGCACGTTCGTCGCGCCGGTGCGCCGCGAGCAGTTCGCCGAAAGCGCCCTGCTGCGGCGCGTGCTGGAAAGCGCGAGCATTCGGCGCGCGGCGGAGCGCATCAGCGACCGCGAGCTGCATCTGCTGCACGACATTCAGGAAATGCACCGGCGCGCGGTGGAACGCGGCGATTCGGTGGAATCGATCCGCCAGGACAATCGCTTTCACACGACGGTGGGCAACGCCGCGCAGTTGCCGAAGGCGCTCCAGCTGATCGAACTGGTGCGTGCGCCCATCGACCGCGTGCGTTACGTCACGGCTCGCGAGCCCGAAGAAGGCGCGCTCACGCTCGCGCAGCACCAGCAGGTCATCGACGCGCTTGTGCGGCACGACGCCGATGCCGCCGAGCGCGCGCTGCTCGCGCATCTCGACGATGCGCTACAGCGCCAGCAGCGCGTGTTCGACGCGCACGTGGATCTGTTCGAAAGCGAGGAATGAAAAAGGGCGGCCTGTGCCGCCCTCGAGCCTGGAAGCACTGCGGGTGCTTCGCAATCCGCCCGCTCTGTGCTTAGCCCCGCACGCCCGCCAGCCTGAACCCGCCCACGGCCTGCGCGAGCTTCTCGGCCTGTTCGCGCAAGAGCGCCGCCGATGCCGCCGACTGCTCCACCAGCGCCGCGTTCTGCTGCGTCGAATGATCGAGCTGCGAAAGCGCCTGGTTGACCTGACCGAGCCCGGTGCTCTGCTCGTTCGTCGCCACGCTGATTTCGCCGATCACGTTCGTGATGCCGCGCACGCCTGCCACGATCTCGTCCATCGTCGTGCCCGCGGTCTGCACGAGGCGCGAACCCGCTTCGATCTTGCCCACCGACGACTCGATCAGCGCCTTGATTTCACGCGCCGCCTGCGCGCTGCGCTGCGCGAGCGCGCGCACTTCGCCGGCCACCACGGCGAAGCCGCGGCCGTGCTCGCTGGCGCGTGCCGCCTCCACCGCCGCATTGAGCGCGAGGATGTTGGTCTGGAAGGCAATGCCGTCGATCACGCCGATGATGTCCGCAATCTCCGTGGAGGCCTGCGTGATCTCGTTCATGGTCGACACGACCTCGCTCACCACCTGGCCGCCGCG
Organism: Paraburkholderia kururiensis; assembly: GCF_034424375.1. NCBI lineage: Bacteria > Pseudomonadati > Pseudomonadota > Betaproteobacteria > Burkholderiales > Burkholderiaceae > Paraburkholderia > Paraburkholderia kururiensis. The sequence continues at coordinate 460,880 of NZ_CP139965.1, forward strand.
CATCGCGACGCCCGAGGCCGACTCCGCGAGCTGGCTCATCTGCGCCACTGCATCCGCGGAGTTGCGCGCGGTGCCGGCAATCTCTTCGAGCGCGGCGGCGGTTTCCTGGAGACTGGACGCCGTGTGCTCGGTGCGGCTCGACAGATCCTGGTTGCCTTGCGCAATCTCGGAACTGGCCACCCGCACCGACTCGGTACTCTCGCGAATCTGCAGCAGCGTCGTGCTGATTTTCGCGTTGAACAGGTTGAAGGCGTGCGCGATCTGCGCGGCTTCGTCGTTGCCTTCTTCGGGCAGACGCTTCGAAAGGTCGCCGCTGCCGCTGCTCACGTCGTTGAGCGCGTCGCGTACGAGCAGGATGCGCCGGAAGGCCGCGTTCGTGAGCGCGCCCACCAGTGCCGCCGCCACCAGCACGACAACGATGATGCACACGAGCGTCGTGGTGGCCACGGCGCGCATGCCGGCCGTGACGTCCGACTTGTCGAGCGCGAGTACGAGTCGCCAATCGGTGCCGGCAATGGGCTCGGCACGCAGCAACTTCGTTGCGCCGTCGATGGTTACTTCGATGGGCGCGTCCGCCGACTGCAGCGAATCGAGCGCCTGGGCCGTGAGGTCCGGCGAAAGGTCGGTGGCCGGCTTCATGATGAGATCGGTCTTGCCGAGGGCCAGCAGATTGCCGTTCTTGTCGACGAGAAACGCCGAACTTGCCGGCGTGGGATGAATGGCGGCCACGATGCCGCTCACGCCTTCCAGCAGCACGCCTGCGGCGATGGCGCCTTTCATCGAACCGTCACGCATGACGGGCGCAACGAACGAGAACGTGGGCTTGCCCGTTACGGCATCGCGATAGATGCTGGTCACGATGGGATGGCCCGCGGCCACCACCTGCTTGTACCAGGGCCGCGCCGTGGGGTCGTAACCGGCCGGCAGCGGCGTGGGCGAGTAAGCCGTCTTGTCGGCCAGACCCAGCGTCACCGCAATGAAACCGCCGGACTGCATGACGAGCCGCAGGGACGGCATCGGGTCGCCGTCGCCCGCGGGCACGGCGTCGGCCAGCACGCCCACCTGCTTCGCGCGGCTTGCGATCCACTGATCGATGGCGAGCGCCTGCCCTGCGAGCGTCGACTTCAGATTCTCGTTGATGGTCTCGTCGTTGTGGTGCTTGACCACGACATAGACAAGACCGCCCGTCATGATGAGCGCCGTGGCGACGATAGCGACACAGGTCGCGAGAATACGCGCTCGAATCGTTGCAAGCATGCTGTGTTTTTCCTATTTTTCGTGACGATGGGTGGCTGACTTCCGGAAACAGATCTCCGGACGGTTTATCGGCACGAAGGAGGAAAAACTTGTGTTTTAAGGCGACGTTGGGTGGATGTAATAAACCGTGAGTAACGGGCGAACTAAGCGAACGCCGGGTTGGCGCCCTCCACCTTGAATGCGCCCACCGTAAGCGCAAGCTGGTTGGCCTGCTCATGCAGCGAGCCGGCGGCCGCGGCAGCCTCTTCCACCAGCGCCGCGTTCTGCTGCGTGACCTGATCCATCTGGCCCATGGCCTGGTTGATCTGCTCGATGCCGAGGCTTTGCTCTTCGCTCGCCGCCGTGATGTTGCCCATGATATCGGTGACGCGCTGCACGCTGTGCAGAATCTCATCCATCGTTGCGCCAGCCTGGGCCACCAGTTCGCCGCCCATGTCCACGTTGGCCACGGAACCGCCGATCAGCTCCTTGATTTCGCGCGCCGCCACCGCGGAGCGTTGCGCGAGGTTGCGCACCTCGCCCGCCACCACCGCGAAGCCGCGCCCGTCTTCGCCCGCGCGCGCCGCTTCCACGGCGGCGTTCAGCGCGAGGATGTTGGTCTGAAACGCGATGCCGTCGATCACGCCGATGATGTCCACCATCTTGCCCGCCGACACCTTGATGTCGTTCATCGTACCCACCACCTGCCGCACGACGGCGCCGCCCTTCACCGCGACCTCCGATGCGGATCGCGCGAGGTGATCGGCCTGCCGCGCGTTGTCCGCGTTCTGCCTCACGGTGCTCGTGAGCTGTTCCATGGAGGCCACCGTCTCTTCGAGCGAACTGGCCTGCTCTTCCGTGCGCGAAGACAGGTCGAGGTTGCCATTCGCGATCTGGCTCGACGCGGAGGCGATGGTGTCCGCGCCGTGATGCACCTTGCGCACGATCTGCTTGAGGCTTTCGTTCATGTCCTTGAGCGAGTGCAGCAGTTGGCCGGTCTCGTCGTTCGTGCGCACGTCGATGTGGCTCGTGAGATCGCCCGAGGCCACCGTGCGTGCAACACGCACCGCCTCGCCCAGCGGATGCGTGATGGACCGCGTGATGGCCCACGCGAAGCCAATGCCCATCAACACGGCGGCCACGCCCAGTTCGACCATCAGATGCCGCGCCGAATCGATGTCTTGCCGGCCACGCGCGGCGCTCGCCTTCACGAGTTGAGTCTGCCAGTCCACCATGTCTTTGATGCGCGCCTGAAGCGTGTCCAGCGCGGGCAGCGTTGCGCCGTTCAACGTCGCGGTAGCTTCATCGCGCTTGCCGTCCTTCAGCAATTGCGCGACCTCGCTGAAGGACTTCACGTAGGCCACACGTGCGACCGTGGTCTGCTCGAGTTGCGCCTTCTCTTCGGGACTCTCCGCCAGCGTGCCGAGCGTATTCAGTGCCTCGGTGATGGCCTTCTTGTTGCCGTCGATGCGTTCGTATATCGCGGCGACCTTGCTTGCGTCCGTCGTGACGAACAGCTCCATGGTGCCGCGCGCGTTCGCTCGCGTGAGCACATCGATGGTATGGGCCGCGTCGGCCTTGACCCATTCGCGGCCCACCAGCCTGTCGTTGATCGTGCCGATGCTCGTCAGCCGCACGAGCCCCACCACGATCAACGCCGTCATGAGCAATAAGACAAAGCCGAAACCCGCGCCAAGGCGCACCCCGATTTTCATATTTCCCAGATACATGCTGAATTCCGCCGTCGTTTCGAAGATGTTCTGTTATTCCGCAACCAGATCTAATCTTTCAATATTGTTGCTGCAACCCGCTTTTCCTTACCCGCCGTTATGCGTGTTATGCGTGTGACTGGAATCCGGAGAAGCGCTCTGCTCCGGATTATTTCAGCGGGAAAGCAGCGCCGATTGACATGAATCAAGCAACGCCGCGCGGCAGAACGCTGCACGCAACCCCGTGAGCTTTGGGATCAGGCGCGATTTTTGAAGCGTCGCGCGCCATGTCGACTGCCGGGGCATATCTCATTTTAAGTCGATGCGGCCCTGAAAAAATAATCGGATATTTCATTGCACGCGCCCTCAAGTTCCAAGATCGACCGCCGTTCTCTACAGCTTTAAGTAAAGCCGCGACGACGACCAAACGGGAAAGGGCCGTCCGGTTATACATCGGCTTCGGGAAGCTGATAAGCGCTATTTTGATAATCGCTTTTCCGGGCCGGCATCGGCGAAGCTGTGCGTTCGGTGAAGCGCACGACCACTACGGTGGGCGAGACCGCCCAAGTGTCGAGCAAATAGAGCAAGGGCATCGATCAGGCCAGCGTGCCAAGGAAAGCACGCCGCGCTGCTTCATGTGTTGATTCGGAAACGATCATTTCCTATAATCGCCGCATGGCTTCCGCTTCCATCTCCTCCGCTTCCTCACGCGGGCCCGGCCGTCCGCGCGAATTCGACATGGCTACGGTGCTCGATGGCGCCGTGCATGTCTTTCGCGAGCGCGGGTATCACGCCACTTCCGTGGGCGATCTGAGCGACGCAACGGGGCTTACCGCAGGCAGTCTTTACAAGGCATTCGGCGACAAGCGCGGCGTCTTTCTCGCGGCCTTCGCGCACTACGTGGACATGCGCAATGCCGCGCTGCGCAAGCTGCTGGACCGGCAACCAAACGGCTACGAAAAGATTCGCGCGATGCTGCACTTCTACGCGCAGTCGTCGCACGGCAGCGAAGGTCGGCGCGGCTGTCTCGTGGTTTCCAGCGCCACGGCGCTCGCCACCTTCGACGACGAAATCGCAGCCCAGGTCGAGGCTGCCATGCGGCGTACCGAAGACCTGCTGCGCCAATTGCTCCGGCAAGGGCAGGAAGACGGCTCGGTCGCGCAGCATATCGACGTAACGGCCGTGGCTCGCGTGCTGCTTGCCGTGCTCCAGGGTTTCCGGTTGATCGGCAAGTCGGGGCGCACGCGCAACGACATGGTGGCTGCAGCCGATCAGGCCCTGAAGCTGCTGACCTGAAATTTTTTTGCCTCATTTGGAAACGATCATTTCCTATAAAGAGGCGCCACTCATGCAATCACCAGGAGAGTCCATCATGCCCAGTGCCGCGCCCATCTCCGCACGTGCCATCGACCCCGGTCCGGTTTCGCTGCCGGACGCACAACTCTACGGGTTCGATCATCGCTTCGAAAGCGTCGACGGCGTCAGGCTTCATTACGTGACCGGCGGCAAGACAGATGGCGAGACGGTCGTTCTGCTCGCGGGTTATCCGCAAAGCTGGTTCGCGTGGCGCAAGGTCATGCCGCTGCTGGGCACGCGCTATCGGGTCATCGCGCCTGACCTGCCGGGCCAGGGCGATTCCGACCGTCCGCTGGACGGCTACGACACGCAAACGCTCGCCACGCGATTGCACGCGCTGCTTCGCAAGCTCGACGTGCAGCGCTGCTATCTCGCGGGGCACGACGTGGGCGCCTGGGTCGCGTATCCCTATGCCGCGCTATTCGGCGAAGACGTCATGCGCCTCGCCCTGCTCGACGCGGGCATTCCCGGCATCACGCTGCCCGACGCATTGCCCATTGCCCCGGATCGCGCGTGGCGCACCTGGCACTTCGCGTTTCACGCCATACCCGACCTGCCGGAATTGCTGATAGAAGGAAAAGAGCGCACCTACCTCGACTGGTTTCTGCGCCGCAAGACCGCGAACCCGCAGACGTTTTCCGACACCGACATGGACGAATACGTGCGCGTCTTCACGCGCGAAGGCGGCCTGCGTGCGGGGCTTGCCTACTATCGCGCGGCCGATGAATCGGCGCGCCAGAATCGCGCGCTCCGTGAGAAAGGCAAGTTGCAGATGCCCGTGCTCGCATTGAGCGCCGACCAGGGCTCCATCCCCAACATGGCCGCACCGCTCCAGGCCTGCGCCGCGAACGTGCAGGGCGTGACCATCGGACATTGCGGGCACTTCCTGCCCGAAGAGCAACCGGCCACCGTTGCTGCGGAACTCGCGCGCTTCTTCGCGTAGGCAGAGACGCTCCCGTGCGCGTGCCGTCAATGCAGCTTCCGACGCCGCTCTTCCTCGCTCATGCCCGCATGCGGGTCGTCCTCGTTACCGGTCGCGTAGCCGCGCAGCGCCTCGGGCGTGCGCATGTCGCGCGGCGTCGTGAAGTCTTTCAACGCCGCGCCGCGCATCTGGTCCGGCGCCTGCGGAAAACCGGTGCGGTCCTCGTAGTCATACCCGGAGAGCCGCCCGTATCGATCACGCAATGCACGGCGATCCGAACATCGGCTCGCCACGTAGACGTCCAGCGCCGTCACCGCCGCGAGATTCACGGCCGCCCGTGCGGACCGCTCGCGGCTGCGCTCGTGCGTATCGTCGTGTGCCGCGGCGAGCGTGGCGAGATCCGCCACATCGCCTGCCACGCGCGCCCAGAGAAACGGCGAAGGGTCTCGCGACGCCAGGATGCCCAGACCGCACGCCAGTTCGCGCAACCCGTACAGACGCACAAGGCCGGCATGCTCGTTCATGCCCGCGCCGCGCGACACGGCGCGTGGCGCGATCAGTTCCGCCACACCGAGCGCAATGCTGAACCAGCCCAGGCCGCGTGCAAGCGACTCGGGCCGCAACGTTCGCCGCGTCGGCTCGCGGGCAGGTTCCTGTTCCACTTCCCAACTTTCGCTCATGCACGTCTCCTCATGACCGGCGCTTCGCGCTCACGGCTTGAGCACCACCTTGATACAGCCGTCTTCCTTGTCGCGGAACGTCTTGTACATCTCGGGCCCGCGTTCCAGCGGCACCGTATGCGTAATGACGAACGACGGATCGATCTGCCCTTCCTGAATGCGGCGCAACAGGTCGTCGGTCCAGCGGTTCACATGCGTTTGCCCCATGCGCCACGTCAGGCCCTTGTTCATGGCAGCGCCGAACGGAATCTTGTCGAGCAGGCCGCCGTACACGCCTGGCACCGAAAGCGTGCCCGCCGGCCGGCACACGTAGATCATCTCGCGCAGCACATGCGGACGGTCCGTTTCCAGCATGACGGCCTGCTTCGCGCGGTCGTACATGGAATCAATGGAGCGTGTGGCATGTGATTCCATGCCCACGGCGTCGATGCACTTTTCCGGACCCTTGCCTTGCGTGAGTTCCTTGAGGCGCTCCACGACGCTCTCTTCCTTGAAGTCGATCGTGATGGCGCCGCCCGCGCGCGCCATGGCAAGCCGCTCGGGCACGTAGTCGATGGAGATCACCTGCTTCGCGCCCAGCAGCACGGCGCTGCGAATCGCCATCTGCCCCACCGGCCCCGCGCCCCAGATGGCCACCGTATCGTGCGGTTCGATATCGCATTGCACGGCCGCCTGCCAGCCCGTGGGAAAGATGTCGCCCAGAAACAGCACCTGCTCGTCCGTGAGTCCGTCGGGAATCTTCACGTGGGTTTTATCGGCGAACGGCACGCGCACGTATTCGGCCTGCCCGCCCGCGTAGCCGCCCGTGAGATGCGTGTAGCCGAAGAGGCCCGCCGTGGTGTGACCGAACACCTTGTCGGCCACGGACTTGTTGCGATTGGTGCGCTCGCATACCGAGAAGTTGCCGCGTCTGCACTGGTCGCATTCGCCGCAAATGATCGTGAACGGCACCACCACGCGGTCGCCCACTTTCAGCGCGCTGTTGCCGCTGCCTACTTCCACCACCTCGCCCATGAACTCGTGCCCCATGATGTCGCCGCTCTCCATGCCGGGCATGAAACCGTCGAACAGATGCAGGTCCGAGCCGCAGATGGCGCACGCGCTCACCTTGATGATGGCGTCGCGCGGATCTTCGATTGCGGGGTCCGGTACGCTGTCGCACCGAATATCTTTCTTGCCGTGCCACGTGAGCGCTCTCATGCTGCATCCTCCGTTCGTCGATCGCCGGTCATGGGTTGCGGCCGGCACGCGACTCGCGCCGGACTGGATAGCCGTGACGGAATCAGCAATCGCCGTTCCGCGTCGAGGTACGCGCCGTGCTTGGTCCCGCCTGCCGTCCGTCCAACGCCCACCAGGGATCGCTCGTGCCCCAACCACCTGAACGCGCGCTACGCGCCATGCGCAAGACGATGCGCGAGCACTTCGGTATCGCAAGCCTTCGCGACGGTCAGAAGGACATCATCCGCAGCGTGATTGCGGGGCGCGATACGCTCGCCGTCATGCCCACGGGCGCGGGCAAGTCGCTGTGCTACCAGCTTCCGGCACTGCATCTGCCGGGGCTCACACTGGTCGTGTCGCCGCTCATCGCGCTCATGAAAGATCAGGCGGACAAGCTCGCCGCGAACCACGTGCAAAGCGTGCTGGTGAACAGTACGGTGACGCGCACGGAGGAGCGCAAGGCGCTGGCGAGCATCGCGGGCGGCGAAGTGCGCATCGTGTTCGTTACGCCGGAGCGGCTCGCGTCGCCCGCCTTCATCGATCTGCTGCGGCAGCCCGATACACCGCGCCTGAGCCTCGCGGTGGTGGACGAAGCGCATTGCATCTCGCAGTGGGGCCACGATTTTCGCCCTGCGTTTCTCGATATTCCCGTCGCGCTGGATGCCGTTGGCCGCCCGCCGCTCCTTGCCCTGACCGCCACGGCCACGCGCGAAGTGGCGGACGACATCGTGCAGTCGCTGCGCATGCGCGAGCCCAACGTGGTGCGCACGGGCATCTATCGGCCGAATCTGCAGTACCGTGTCGTGCAGACGAGCGCGGCGGGACCGCAGGCGTCGTCCCGCGCGACCGAACGCAAGCGCGCGCAGCTTCTGACGACGCTGGAAGCATTCGAGGGCGCCGGCATCGTCTACACGGCCACGGTCGCGGAAGCCGAACGTATCCGCGACTGGCTCGCCGAACGGCACGGCAGCGAAGCCGTGTCGCGATACCACGGCAAGCTCACGGCGCGTGTTCGCGAAGCGGAGCAGGAGCGCTTCATGTCGGGCGAAGCACGCATCATGGTGGCGACAAACGCGTTCGGAATGGGCATCGACCGGCCCGACATCCGCTTCATCGTCCATTACCAGATGCCGGGCAGCCTCGACGCCTACTATCAGGAGACGGGACGCGCGGGGCGCGACGGCGAAGCGGCGCATTGCGTGCTGCTGTTCGATCTCAACGACCGCCGCATCCATCAGTTCTTCATGGCGGGGCGCTACCCGGATGCCGCACTGGCGCAGCGTGTCTGCGATACGCTCGCGGCTTCGCGCGAGTCGTCGCCGGGCGGGCTCACGCTTGCACAATTACGCGAGGCGTTGCCCGAGGCGGGCGCAAAGGTGGGCAGCAACAAGCTCGATGTCTGCGTGAAGATGCTCACCGAGCAGCGTGTGCTGATGCGCGACCGGCGCCGCCGCATCAGACTGCCCGACACCGCGCCTGCGCGCAAAGCCATCGAAGACGCCGTGCAGCGTTTCGAGGAAATGAGCCGTCGCGACAAGCGCGTGCTGGAACGCATGATCGATTACGCGCAAAGCGGCCGCTGCCGCTGGCGGCTGATTCTCGAACACTTCGACGACAGCGGCAAAGTGGAACGCTGCGGGCATTGCGACAACTGTCTGCATCCGCCCACCGCGCATGCGCTGCCGCCCGCGCAACGCGCGTCGTTGCCGAATGCTGCGCGCCGCCGGCGCGAAGCGGCACAGCGCGGCTGGCAAGTGGGTGAACGTGTGCGCGTGGCGCGATACGGCCAGGGCGAAGTCGTGCTGGCTACCGGCGACCAGGTGGTCATCCTGTTTCCCAATGGCACGACGCGTACGTTTCTTGCCGGCTACGTGAAGCGTGCCTGACGCATCGACCTGCGCAATGGCGGTCCATAAAGCCGATGGCCGGAGCCTGCTCTTCGCAGGGCTCCGGCCATCGGCGGGTACAGCGTGGAAAGAAGGCGCCGTGGTTACCGCGACATCATATTGACGCTGACGTTGTGCATCACCCACATCGTGCCGAACACGAGGATGATCGCCGTGAGCACCGTGTAGCTGAACGCCATCACGTTCCAGCGCTGTCCCGACGACGCGTTCATGTGCAGGAAGAACACGAGGTGCACGACGATCTGCACCATCGCGAGCACCGCGAGCGCGATGAGCGCGCTATGCGCCGGCAGGTAGCCCTTCATGACGATGCCGAACGCGCCTGCCGTGAGCAGCACCGAGAGCACGAACCCGGCAACGTAGCTGCCGAAACTGCCGTGCCCACCTTCCGTATGAGCCGAATGCGAATGAGCCATTTAAAGTACGCTCGCGAGATAGACAAAGGTGAAAACGCAGATCCAGACGATGTCGAGGAAGTGCCAGAAAAGGCTCAGGCACGTCAGACGCCGGATTGCCCGCTCGTTCAGCGTGGGCCGCGAAATAACCTGCACGGCGAGCACCACCATCCACACGAGGCCCATGAACACGTGCAGGCCGTGCGTGCCGACCAGCGTGAAGAACGACGACAGGAACGCGCTGCGGCCCGGCCCGTTGCCTTCCGCGATCAGCGCCGAGAACTCGCGCATTTCCATGCCGAGGAACGCGAGACCCAGCACGAACGTGACCGCGAGCCAGCCCAGCACGGCGCCGCGCTGCTGCTTGTGCGCGCCGAGCATCGCGAAACCGTAGGTGATGCTGCTCAACAGCAGCGCAGCCGTTTCCAGCGCAACGCCCGAAATGTCGAACAGGTCTTTGCCGCTGGGGCCGCCCGCAAACTGCTGCGACGACACGGCGAACACCGCGAACAGCGAGGCGAAGATGACGCAGTCTGTCATCAGGTACAGCCAGAAGCCGAACACCGAGTGTGACGGCGAATGGTCGGCGGCCAGGTCGTGCGCGCCGTTGACAAGCGTGTTGTGTGCCATGCTCAGGCCTCCACGGATTCGGGCACGAGGCCGCGTTCTTCACCTTCCGCACGGCGGCGGATGTCGTCTTCGATCTCGCGAACCTTCGCCGCGGGAATGATGTAGCCGTCGTTGTCGCCGAAGCTGTGAATGATCACGGTTGCCGCCACGGCAACGAGCGACGCGATCACGAGCCACCAGATGTGCCACACCAGCGCGAAGCCGAGTGCGAGGCTGAACACGGCGACGAAGAAGCCCGCGCCCGTATTCGACGGCATGTGGATGTCGCGATACGACGACGCCTTGACGCCCAGCCCCTGCCCCGTTTCCTTCATGTGGGCAAACGCATCCAGCTCATGCACCGTGGGGATTACCGCGAAGTTGTAGACCGGCGGCGGCGACGACGTGGCCCATTCGAGCGTGCGGCCATTCCACGGGTCGCCCGTCACGTCGCGATAGTCGGGGTGTTTGCGGTTGCGCACGGCCAGCACGACCTGCGCGATCTGATGCAGCACGCCGATGGCCACCAGCACCACGCCGAACGCCGCAGCGATCAGCCACGGGTGCCACGCGGGGTTGTCGTAGTGGTTGAGGCGTCGCGTCATGCCCATGAAGCCCAGCACGTAGAGCGGCATGAACGAAACGTAGAAGCCCGTGAACCAGAACCAGAACGCGCGCTTGCCCAGCTTCTCGTCCAGCTTGAAGCCGAAGGCCTTCGGGAACCAGTAATGGAAACCGGCGAGATAACCGAACACCACGCCGCCGATAATCGCGTTATGGAAGTGCGCGATCAGGAACAGGCTGTTGTGCAGCACGAAGTCCGCGCCCGGAATCGCCATCATCACGCCGGTCATACCGCCGATCGTGAACGTGATCATGAAGCCGATGGTCCACAGCACGGGCGTGGTGAACTCGATGCGGCCGCGGTACATCGTGAACAGCCAGTTGAAAATCTTCACGCCCGTCGGAATCGCGATGATCATCGTCATGATGCCGAAGAACGCGTTCACGTCGGCGCCCGAGCCCATCGTGAAGAAGTGGTGCAGCCACACGAGGAACGAGAGCACCATGATCACGCACGTGGCGTACACCATCGTGCGATAGCCGAAGAGCGGCTTCTTCGCGAAGGTCGCGATGACCTCGGAATAGATGCCAAACGCGGGCAGCACGAGGATGTACACCTCGGGGTGGCCCCACGCCCAGATCAGGTTGAGGTACATCATCGCGTTGCCGCCGGCGTCGTTCGTGAAGAAGTGCATGCCGAGGTAACGGTCCAGACCGAGCAGCGCAAGCGCGACCGTGAGAATGGGGAACGTCGCCATGATCAGCACGTTCGAGCACAGCGCCGTCCACGTGAACACGGGCATCTTCATGAACGTCATGCCGGGCGCACGCATGCGCACGATCGTCACGAAGAAGTTGATGCCGGTCAGCAGCGTGCCCACACCTGAAAGCTGCAGGCTCCAGATGTAGTAATCCACCCCCACGCCGGGGCTGAACTGCAATTCCGACAACGGCGGATACGCGAGCCAGCCCGTCTGCGCGAATTCACCGATCACAAGCGAGATGTTGATGAGGATGGCAGCCACCGCCGTCATCCAGAAGCTCAGTGAGTTGATGAACGGGAAGGCCACGTCGCGCGCGCCGATCTGCAGCGGCACGATCAGGTTGAAGAGGCCCACCATCAGCGCCATCGCCATGAAGAAGATCATGATGACGCCGTGCGCCGTGAAGACCTGATCGTAGTGATGCGGCGGCAGATAGCCCGGCGAATGATAGGCGAGCGCCAGTTGCATGCGCATCATCACCGCGTCTGCAAAGCCGCGCAGCAGCATGAGCGTGGCCACGATGATGTACATGATGCCGAGCCTCTTGTGGTCCACCGTGGTGATCCACTCGCTCCACAGCCACTTCCATTTTTTCGTGATGGTGAGCGCGGCCAGCACCACGATCACCGCGAGCCCCATGAAGGCGCCTGCGCCCATGATGATGGGCTGATCGAACGGGATCGCCTCGAGCGTGAGTTTTCCGAACATGCTTTACCCCTTCGTCCCGCAGGCCTCGTCCTTCATGTCGAGGACGTGACCGTTGTTGTACTTCGCGATGATGTTATGGAAGAGCCGCGGATCCACGGACGAGAAGTACTCGACCGGATTCTTCTCCGAAGGCTGTGCGACCGTGCCGTAGGCGTTCATGTCGAGACGCCCCTGCGCGTGCTTGACCTGCTCCACCCACGCGTTGAACTGCTCGGGCGTGGTGGCGAGCGCGCGGAACTTCATGTCCGAAAAGCCCTTGCCGCTGAAGTTGGCCGACACGCCCGCGTAGTCGCCCACCTCGTTGGCCACCAGGTGCAGACGCGTCTGCATGCCCGCCATCGCGTAGATCTGGCTGCCCAGGCGCGGGATGAAGAACGAGTTCATCACCGAATCCGACGTGATGCGGAAATTTACGGGCGTATTGACGGGGAAGGCGAGCTGGTTGATCGAGGCGATGCCCAGATCGGGGTAGATGAAGAGCCACTTCCAGTCCAGCGCGACCACTTCAACGTTGATCGGCTTCACCGAGGATTCGAGCGGCCGGTACGGATCGAGCTCGTGCGTGGTGCGCCACGTGAGCACGCCGAGGAACAGGATGATGAGTGTGGGCACCGTCCAGATGACAACTTCGATAGCCGTGGAGTGGGCCCACTTCGGCGCATAGGTCGCGTTACGGTTCGACGCGCGGTAGCGCCATGCGAACAGCAGCGTGAGCAGAATGACCGGCACGACGACGATGAGCATCGTGAACGTGGCCGTGCCGATGAGGGACTTTTCCGCAGCGCCTACGCTGCCTTTGGGATCGAGAACATCGAGATTGCTGCAGCCGGCAAGGCAGGTGCCCGCTCCGATTGCAGCGAAGGTCCACGCCCGCTTCAAGATAGCTCTAGCCATCGAATTTGCCTGGAATTTTGTGTGGTCTGATTGGGTGATCTGGTCGGATCGGCGGGAACGAACAACGGAGCGGACCGCACGTCGCGCGTGCGCGAACGCGCCCGTGTCGTAAGCGGCGGATTCTATTGAAACGGGCGGGAAATTACCTTGACGTCCAACAAGAAAACGTCAAGTCTTATAGATGACAGCAAACAGTAAGGTTGTGTTCGGACAAGGAAAAGTCCAATTCCGAACACTGCGCGGACACTGCGAACGGCAACGCGAATTGAGCAGTACATGAATGAGATGGCGCTAAACTGCCCTGCGCCGTTCAGTAATGCGTCGCTAATGCGCTGCTTGCATGCCGATAAGCGGCTGCCGTGCGCAATTGATGAGTGTGCAAGTGACTGAAGCGATAAACCACGAAAAGCGTGACGACGATGCCGTTACATGCGTTCGGAGCCACTACGTCGCGCGACAATTCGACGCAGCGATTCAGGCGGCCAAGAGTGTGCCGCTCAGGAACACAACTGCAGCGCTTCATCGAAGTCGCGTATCAAGTCGCGGGGGTCCTCCAGCCCGATCGAGACGCGTATCAAACCGTCCGAAATTTTCATCTGCTCCCGGACTTCCCGGTCGATCTCCCAATAGATCGTAGGAGCAACCGGAATGACGAGCGTTCTGTTGTCTCCCATGCCGGTGCCGCGACCGGCAACGCGCAGACGATCAAGAAACGGAATCATGTCGTTGGCGCGCTTCAGTTCGAAAGAGAGCAACCACGCGCCGTTTGCGAACAGCCGCTTCGCCAGCTCGTGCTGAGGGTGTGTCTCCAGCCCCGGATAGTGCACCTCGCCGATCGCGGCGTGCTCGCGAAGGAATCGCGCCAACGCCAATGCAGTTCCACCGGTTTGTGTCGCTCGCAGCACGAGGGTTTCAACACCAATAGCAATACGGTGCGCGTGATCAGACGACAACGCGCCGCCGACGTCACGCAATCCCTTTTTGCGCAGCTGCTGAATGCCCCATTGAGCGGGATCGGCGTTTCTATAGCGCGCCGCTATGTTCGGATACAACGTCCAGTCGAACCGGCCGGTATCCGTTACCGCGCCGCCCAATGCGACGCCATGGCCGCCGAGGGTCTTGCTCAACGAATTCACGACCAGACCCGCCCCAACAGTGGCGGGACGAAAGAGGGCAGGTGAGGTCACGGTGTTATCTACGATGAACAATAGCTCGCGTTCCCGGCACAACTGCCCAATCGACTCTAGATCGGGAATCTGCGTCGCTGGATTTGCCACCGTCTCAACGAATACCAAACGCGTGTTTTCGCCCACTTCGGCCCGGACGTTGCGCACGTCGCATGTGTCGACGAAGCTCACGTGCACGCCAAACCCTTGCAGGGTATCGAGCAGGTTCACCGTCCCGCCGAACAGGAACCGACTCACCACGATGTGGTCGCCTGCACGCAGGAGACTGAGGAAGACCGCCGAAATCGCCGCCATCCCGCTCGCGAAGCAAACTGTCTCCCGGCCTCCTTCCAGATGCGTGATCTTTCGTTCCAGAGCGGCAATGGTTGGTGTACCCGAACGGGCGTAGTTGAAGCGCCCTTTCAAACGCCCCTGAAACAGATCGATCAGATCGCTGGTGCGCTCGAACGTGTACTGGACGGACGTGTGTATGGGACTGTGGATGGCGCCGTGCTCGACCCCGGCCAGCCGGTCTGCATGCAAGACAGGTGTCATCGACATGTGTACGCCCGCGTCGGGCATCTCTTCCCCGTTCATATGCGGCACTCTCCTCGATACGGAACGCTGATCACGCCTGCGCACGGCGCAAGATCACGCTGCTGATGTGCTTTCCATACAGACCAATGGTGAGCCCCAGAACGATGAGAGCCGTTGCGGCAATCTTCGGCGCGCCAATATGCTCGCCGAAAATCAGCACAGAGCCGATCATGCCGAAAATCGGCACTAGCAGCGACAGCGGCGCGACGCGAGACACCGGATACGTTTTCAGAAGCCTGTTCCAGGCCCAATAGCCGAACAACGTGGTGGGGTAGACCTGAAACAGGATGGAGAAAACGGCTTTCCAGTTCAGGCTGGAAAACGTATCGACGTACACGTGTGCGCCATGCTCCAACCATGCAATTGCGAAGAGCGGAATGGGCGAGAACAGACTCGACCAGACGAGGAACGCCAGCACGTCCTTCGTGCCTGCTCGCTTGATGATGATATTGGCCGAACTCCACGACAGTGCGCCGATCACGACGAGTGCAACCCCAAGCACACTCACCGAGCCATCGGTGATCGTGATGATGGAGGCAAGCCCCCCGAGCGCGACCGCAATACCGGCGTACTGATATCGTGAAATCGATTCCTTGAAAACGACGGAGCCGAGCAAGATCGTGAAGAACGCGCTGAATTGCAGAACAAGCGAGGCGATGCCTGCCGAGAGGCCCGCCTGAATTCCCAGGTTCACGATGCCCCAAAGCCCCACCCCGAACAGGAGACCGTAGCTCGCCAGGTATCCAATGCTCACCTGTGGCCTGCGAAGCACGAAGACAGCCGGAATGGCGCAGAGTGCGAAGCGTATGCCGGCGAGCAGGAAAGGATCTATCGAGGCCAGTCCTAGCTTGATCACAGAAAAGTTCGCGCCCCAGATGGCTGTGACGAAAATCGCAAGAAGAATGTCTTTCGCTTTCACGATATCCCTTGTGGACGATTGGAAGAGTATTGACGGCACGACGATGCGGTGACATCACGCGGCTTTGGACCACGAGCCGGATGCGCGTTGTTGCGCGGCGTAGAAGAGTCCTTGCAGCCACGCCTGGGTTTCGGCCGCCGCAGGCAACGCGACGATCCCGGCTAATGGCGCTTCGCCCGCCGAATACGTGACGCGATGCTGCAATGCGCTGCCTGCGGGCAGTTCCACCCAACGAACCACCGCAGGGTCGGACCGGTATCGATCGATTCCTGTCATGCCGGCGTACTCCTCCCCTGCGCGGGCATGTCCCGGGAATACGAACCAGCCGTGCCACTCATGAGAAGTCTGTGTCGCCGGCAGACCGCTCGTTGCACCGGCACCTACCAGAATGCGTAGTTCTTCGGATGGCAGATGCACACCCGTTGCCAGTTCGAAAGTCGCGACGACGTCTGCCCCACCGACCCGATTACCCACCTCGAGAAAAACAAGGCCGTCGGGAGAGTCGATCGCTTCGAGATGAAAACTGCCGTTCCGGATGCCCACTGCCGCGAGGATGCTCGCCGTCCAGTCTCGGGCGAGCGGCGACAACGGGAAATGAAATGACCCCAGCGGCTCGCCATTGGCATAACCGAGACACGTGCCGACATAGCGGCTCGCGGTGGTGGTCAGCAGTTCGCCGTCTGCAACGAGGCCGTCAAAATGAAGGACGTGCCCCGTCACGAACTCTTCAATCTGGTACTGATCCGTCAGAGGGATCTCGCCGTCAAGCCGTGCGATACCGGTCTGTTTCGCGTGGACAGCGTGGAGCGCGTCGTCCAGCGATGCGAATACCCTGACATCCTCGCTCGATGCGCCGCTATGCGGCTTCAGCACGGTCGGGCCATGCCACGCGGCGGCAAAGGGGCGCTGGATGAGTTCGGGCAAGGCCGCGAAGCGCGGTACTCGCAAGCCGGCATTCGCGACGGCGTGCTTCATCAATACCTTGTTCCGTACGAGCTGCACTTCGTTCACCGAAGGCCCGTGAACGCCGAATGCTTCACGCAGCCGGGCCGCATCGAGCAACTCGTATTCGGACAGAGAGATGATGCGATCGAAACGGTCGCCAGTCCGTTCGATAAGCTCAATTGCCTCGTCATACGCGCTGCGCTCGCCCGCACGACGAACCGCTCGGCAACGCAGGCCACCCGGTAGCGTGTCCAATGCTTCCTGCTTGCCGAAGTAAGTGACCTGGTGAGCGTCGTGATCGATGCCGCGCTCGTATTCGATACGTCCATAAGGGACGCGATGAAGAATCAGGATATTCATCTTCCATTCCTTTCACGCGATGTCGACGGCCTGCCGCTTGAGTCCGAAATGCTCCCGCCCAAGTGCTTCATCGAGTACGGAAAGCCATGCCTTGCGGAGAGCCGGAATAAGGAGCCGCAAATCGACCACGCCGCTGTCTATCGCGAAGCAGACCTGTGCGGCAAAGTCGGAGTTCTCCAGAGGAACGGCGGGGATCTCACGGGCGTCAGGCGACAGCCACGCGTACTCAAGCACGTCTATCAAGCCGTTCCCGATACCGCACGCGGCTTCCGCGCGCTGCACTGTCTCGCGTAGAAGCGCGTAGGCATCTTCTTCCTCCGGCCGCTCATAACGACCGTCGACCGGCACGCCCAGCATGACCGTCGCCGCCTCCGTCGACGTCGCGCGCACCGGCACGCTGCGTTCGTTGCCAAACGCCACGTCCACCCATTGCCGGTAGAAGTCGACGCCGTAGACCGCCTGTGCAAGTGTCCAGATCTTCATGCCGGCCGGTCGCCGGTTCGGCTCCACAACAGCGGCTCGCCGTCCGTCGTCGCTCAGCCGGATCTCGTTGTGAAATGCGCCGTCGCGTTGCCCGACAATGAGATTGGCGAGGCGACCGGCCCGCGTCAGCGTGTTGCGCTCCGTTTCCGTGATGCGAGCCGGAAGGATCTGCGCAATCTCGACCGGATATCGTCCCTCCGCACTGACCTTCTCAGTGATGAACTCCATCGACCCTACCCCGTCGAACGAAAACTCCCGGCGAAACGGAATCAACTGCTCGGCGATCGCACCGTTGTGCAGGTACGGCTGCACGAGTGCGAATGCCTGGACGAGATCGTCGCCGTCATGCACGATCACAACGCCGCGGTTGTTTCCCTCGCAAGCTGGCTTGAGCACGAATCCATCCGGATGTTGCGCGGCGAAATGCCGAAGCTCATCGAGATCGGCCACGCCTACGCTCCGCGGGACCATGATGGACTGCGCTTCCAGCAGATTCCGGACTCTCGACTCCGACTCCCGATAAGCGCTCTTGCTAAAGGCGGCCTCCGCAAGTGACGCGGAGTCGGTGCGTAGTCCCAGCCGCTCGAGCAGCTCGGCACCGCGTTGCACTGCGTTATCGGAAAAAACCAGCCCGGCATGGACGCGACCGGTGAACCGAGTGAGGCGATCCAACGCGGTATCGACAAATCCATCGGCCAACGGGTCCAGATCAACAACGTACTCGGCGATTTCGTAGTCCCGTGCCGTGGGGCGCGGGCGGATCAACACAGTCGAGGCACCGTAACCGGAACGAGCATGGCGCGCCATGCGTTCGACGTCCGCCACTCGAGTGAGGTTGTAGTCGACGATCAGAAGAACAGGATCGTGCTGGCTCATGCGGCTTTCTCCTCGGTCGGGTTTTCGACGGCATATTGCACGCCGATGGCGCTCTCCGACAATTCGATCAAACGCGGCAATTCACGGTCGCGCCGCTCGCGAGACATGCTCCATAGAACCTGGCCAAGAAACACTTCTCGTGCAGAAGTCTCGATTACGTCGCCCGCCTTCAACAGGATCTGCGTCATTGCCGGCGACGGCTCCGTCCGCTCGACCCGTATGCTTTCGATTCGCCCGGGCGACGCGAAATACACGCGAAAGAAGGTTGCGAGATTCGTTGGCGGAACGCCATCATGCGAGTACGACAGTTCGGAAAGCGTGCGCAGGTAGCCGACCGAGGGTCTACCGTCAGACTGAGACACGAGTTGATCGAGCCAGAGTTCGAGCACGCTGGCTAACTCGTTGAGCGCCTTCACGCTGTGTGAGATCAGACTGCCACCTATACGAGGGTTGATTTCGATGAGTTCCCAGCGTTCGCCATCGAAGCGCGCTTCGATGTGAAAACATCCCCAATCCAGCTTCAGGCAGGCGGATATCGCGTCGACCCACGCCATGCCGGCAGCGATTGCGATGTTTGCGAGCGACACTGGCGGACTCGTACAGCTGTTCTCGAGAACCGTGCCGCCGCCTTCCGTCAGTTGGCATTTTTCATGGATACCCGTCACGAACCGCCGGCCGTCGACCGCAAGCACCTCGAAGCTGTATTCCGTGCCGTCCACGAACGACTCGACGAGGAATTCGGGCTCCCCGCCGAGTACGCCCGCATAGAGCGTGTCGTGGCGTGTCTGGGCGATGACGGCGTCAAGCGTGGACCAGTCCGTCTCGGGCGTGAGCCGAAACGCGCCATAGGAGGCGATGCCCCATATTGGTTTCACGAAGTACGCCTTGCCATCTCGCTTGGCCTTCTCCAGCACATCGGGCGTCAACGCCATGGCGTCGACGTTGGACAGACCCGCCCGCCTGAGCGTGCGCCGGACCTCCAGCTTGTTCCGCAGTTGCTCGATCGATGCCCATGGCAAGTCCGACACGCCTTGCAATGCGTTGGCATATGCCATCAGCGCTCGATACCCTTCCCAGACGCTGATACATCCACGGATACGCAGTCCCCTCCCGCGCAACGAAGCGAGCGCCTCTTCCACGTCGCGCGTTCCGAGTTCATGTGTTCCGGCGACGAACACTTCATCGGCCAGCATTCGCAGCGTGTCGATCCGCTTCTCTCCGTGCTCGGGAAGCGGCACCGACGTCAGGATCCATGCAGCAAGACCTCTCGTGCGACAGGCGGCTACCAGATCCTCCGCGAACGAAAATCCACAGTGACTCAGAATGAGAACGCCATCGGATGCCATCAGATTCTCCTCGCCGATCACGCGGCGACCTTGAGCGTCGCACCGACCTTGTCCTCGTAAAGCTCCTTGAAGTACAGGGCCAGCACGGTCTGATGCTCCGCCAGATAGCGCTTGAGTGCATCGATGTCCTCGTCGTTACGCAGCAGGTGACGGATGGCCGACCAGACTTCGCCGGGGTGATCGTCGTTGACGTCTGTGTGCGAATGCGAAATCTGCCCGCCGATGTTCTGCTCGCCGATCGAGTCTTTCAGTGCTTCCAGCTTGCGGGGCTCCAGCTTGACGTTCACGTACTCGACGAGATAGGAGTACGCCACGACACCGAGCGGTCCCTCGTGATCGAGCAGATAGGAGAAGTAGCCTGCCAGCAGCTTGGTTGAAAGATAGGGCTCCGTGGCGAGAAACACGTCGCGCGAAACCCCCGCGCGTTCCAGGTCCTGAATGAACAACTCGTCGTGCAGCATTTCTTCGCGCTCGTAATTGGCCCAGACTTGCGCAGCCTCGGGGCTACGCTTGGCAATCTCCGCAAGCGCCTTGGACTCCGCAACGCGCAGCAGACGGATTCGCCATGCCGTCTCGATCAGATGCCGCTGGTAATAGGCCGAATCCACGGTCTTGCCTTCGAGGTGTGCGGCATAAGGGACCGTCTCATACCATTGTTCGATCTGCCGATCGATGAGGGCATCGATCTCCGACCGAAGCGCGGCCGAACGCGCTGCATTAATAAACGGAAACCGGCTCTCATAGCCCACGTTCTTCACTCGATTGATCATTACAGTTCTCTCAGGTTGTTTTAACATTTCTAGCACTACAGCGACATTGGACGGATTTTTACATCTCCGTTCAGACGACATTGGCAGGCAAGCCTGAACTCGGCACCACGATATCCAAGCGTTTCGAGAAAATTCCGCTCCTCGTCCGCCTTGACACCGAGATTGGCTACCCCGTCCTCGACCTTGATTACACAGGTACCGCAAGCCCCTGCCTTGCAGCCGAATGGAACGGTCTGCTCACCGTACAACTCGAACTCCAACTCAGTGAGAGAGCTGCCTGTGGAAAGCCACGCTTCCAGACCTTGCGGGTCGACCACGACCTTGTGCACCCTTCCTCCAATTAACACCGATCAAGACATCGCATCTTTCGATGCAAACTGCATTCTCTGAATTCGCCTTCCTTATCTATTTCTCAAGTGGAAAATATTTTTCAAGTCATGAATATTCTTACCGGCGGAAAGAATATCGATTTCCACCACAAGCAAATCTGCTATCGATCTGAAAAAGAAGGAGGTTCAACTCCGAATTGACGTGATCCGCTTAAAGACTCGTCACAAGCAAGCCTATTGTTTCGCCGCACAAACGAGAATGGAATGAACAGTTGTCGACTGTCACCGGGAAGTGTCAGTTAAAATCCAGTGAACACTTCGCCGGAAACGAACTCCATGAAAATCAAGCTTGATCCAATGAAGCCTGCACCGCTCAAGGAGCAGCTCGTTCACCAGGTCGAAGACATGATTCGCTCGCGGCAGTTGCCTGTGGGTGCACGGCTTCCTTCTATTCGCCAGCTATCTGCTGCGAACCGCGTCAGTCGTTTTCCCGTCATGGAGGCGTACGACGATCTGGTCTCGCGAGGCCTGATCGAGCCTCGGCACGGCTCGGGGTTCTACGTCACGCACTCCGCCAGCGCGCAGGACCATGGGCAGCGCGGCGCAGACCCCGGTGTGGCGCGCGCGGAATCAGGACAGATCCTGCGCCAGTTCAACGCACCGGCGAGCGCTTCCCCCTTGTCGAGTGGTTTCATTCCTGCCGCCTGGCGCGACGTCGAAAACATCGCGCAATGTGTGCGGCAGGTGTCGCGCACGGATGTCGCGAGCCTCGTCGACTACGCTGCGCCACAGGGGGACATGGTGCTGAGAGAGCAAATCGCTCGGCGACTTGCATGTCTCGCGATCGACGTGCCATCCCAGCAAATTCTCATCACG
This sequence comes from Paraburkholderia kururiensis, assembly GCF_034424375.1. Taxonomy (NCBI): domain Bacteria; kingdom Pseudomonadati; phylum Pseudomonadota; class Betaproteobacteria; order Burkholderiales; family Burkholderiaceae; genus Paraburkholderia; species Paraburkholderia kururiensis. Next base: position 482,509 of record NZ_CP139965.1, read on the forward strand.
CACAGCGCGAGCCACGCACTTGACCTCGTCACGCGTATGATGCTGCGCCCCGGCGATACGGTGTTCGTTGAAGACCCCGGCTATTTCAATCTGTTTGGCTTACTCAGGCTTCAGGGAATTCAACTCGTCGGCGTTCCGCGCCGCCAGTCAGGGCCTGACGTCGATGCGATGCAGGCACTCCTTGCCGTACATCGTCCGAAGCTCTTCTTTGTCAATACGGTGTTTCAAAATCCCACCGCCACGAACATAGCGCCGCAAGTCGCATTCCGGATTCTGCAACTCGCACATCAGCATGATTTCTCAGTCGTGGAAGACGACGTCTACGCAGACTTGCAACCGGTCCCTACACAACGGCTCGCGGCGCTGGACCAGCTCGATCGCGTCATCTATATCGGTGGTTTTTCCAAGACCTTGTCTTCGTCCCTGCGCCTCGGATATATCGCCGCACATACCGATCTCGTACGAGACCTCGTCGACGTGAAGACGTTGACAAGCATGGGCGGTACCAGATTCTCCGAAAGTGTTGTCGCGACATTACTGGAACGAGGCGTTTATCGCAGACACATGGAAAAACTGCGGCATCGCGTAAACGACGCCTTGATGCGGGCAGTCGAGCAACTGCGGCGATCGGGATGGGAAATTTACGAGGAGCCTTGCGGCGGCATGTTTGTGTTTGCGCGCGTTCCTCATATCGACGATTCCACGCGACTGGTCGAGCATGCAACCGGCTTTGGCATCAGCATCGCGCCCGGCACGCATTACCGTCCTGATAAGCAGATGTCACCCTGGTTGCGCTTCAACGCCGCTTACATGAGTGACGGGCAAGCGCAGGCCTTTCTTGAAAGCGCAGTGGCATTGGCGTGAAGACACGCATCGCTTAATGCCATCTTGACGGGACATTTGCGGCGGCGTGAGCGTGCTGGCAAGCGCCAGTCGAATCTGCCCGGCAGCAGTGCGCAATCCTCCTGGACACACAGAGGCCAGACCAGGTTTTCTGATGCGTCGATGCACTTCAAGACATCGATTTGCTTCACACAGGCTATATCTCGCTCTGCTGCTCCGGCAGCGGCGGCATACCATCGGCAACCTTGGCCGCGCCGCGCTGCACCGCGCGAAACTCGCGGCCCGCGCGATGCGGCAGGTTCGCCTTTTCGCGCACGATGTCGGCCGTGAGCACTTCCAGCCGCACGGGCCTGCCGGTCAGATAACCCTGCACGAGGTCGCAGCCGATATCGCGCAACAGCGCAAACTGCTCCCACGTCTCCACGCCTTCGGCCACCACTTCCAGGCCGAAGCTGTGCGCCATCGAGATGATGGCCTTCACGATCTCCTTGCCCTCGCGCGGCAGGCTCTTCACGAAGCTGCGGTCTATCTTGAGCAGGTCGATAGGCAGCGTGCGCAGATACGAGAGCGACGAATAGCCCGTGCCGAAGTCGTCGATCGAAACGCTCACGCCGTGTGACTGGAATTCGCGCAGCAGGCGCACGCTGTCGTCCACGTCGGTCATGAGCATGCTTTCCGTGAGTTCGAGTTCGAGCAGCGACGAATCGAGCCCACTCGCCCGCAGCGCCGAAAACACGTGCTCCGCGAACTGCGGATGCCTGAACTGCCGCGCCGACACGTTCACGGACACTTCGAGCGCCACACCCGTGTCGCGATTGAGCCGTGCAATGTCGTTGCATGCCGTTTCCAGCACGCGCAGGCCAAGCGTCGCGATCAGGTCGCTCATCTCCGCAACCGCAATGAATTCGGCCGGCGAGATCTCGCCCTCCAGCGGATGATGCCAGCGCGCCAGCGCCTCGACGCCCGCCGTCGCGCCGGCGCCGCAGCTGAACTTCGGTTGATAGACCACGTAGAACGCGTCGGTGTTGAGCGCTTCGCGCAGCTCGCGTTCAAGACGGGCGCGCCGCTTTGCGGCCTCGGTCATCTCCGGCCGGAACGCGACGGCCTGGCCCTTGCCCTGGCTCTTCGCCACGTAAAGCGCCGTGTCCGCGCTGCTCACGAGATCGGCCAGACGCTGTGCGTCGTCGGGATAGCGGCTGTAGCCCACGCTCGCGCTCACGTGCAGCTCCACGTCGGCCACGCGAAACGCGCGGCGCGTATGTTCCACCACCCGTGCCGCAAGCGCCGCGCTGCGCTGGGCGCTGCCGCGGTCCACGGCGAGAATCGCAAACTCGTCGCCGCCGATGCGGCTCACCAGATCGTGGCGGCCTACCGCCGCCTTCAGTTCGCGCGCCACCGCGCCGAGCAGTTCGTCGCCCGCGCCGTGGCCCAGCGTGTCGTTGACGATCTTGAAGTTGTCGAGATCGACCAGCATCAGCGTGAGCGGCGTGCGCTGCCGCACCGGCACGCCAAGGCGCGTGCCCAGTTCGTCGTAGAACGCGCGGCGATTGGGCAGATGCGTGAGCGGATCGGTATTGGCAAGCCACGCAAGCTGGCTTTCCGCGCTCGACATGCGTTCCTTGAGCCGCCGCATCACGATGCCGGAGGCCGCCACGGACGCGAGGCACACCAGCACGAGCAGCGTCACGTAGCTTGCGAAGCGCGAGAGGATCTGCCCCGTGGAGGCCACCAGCACCACGTCGCCGAAATGCGCGCTGTTGTACGTGATGGGCGCGCTCACCGTGACCGAACGCAGCCCGAAGGCGCTGCCGTCGCGTTCGGCGGCAATGAAGGGTTGCAGCGTGCGCGGCACCCTCACCTCGGGGCCATACAAGGCGAATACGTGCGCGTCCTTGTCGAGAATCGCCACGCTGCGGATGTACGGCAGGATACGCAGCGCGCTCAGCGTTTCCTGCGCAGCCTGACGGTCGTTGAACATCATCGGCGCGGCGGCGTTCTGCGCGACGATGGCTGCCTGCAGGCGCGCGTTGTCGCACAGCTCGCGCTCCATCGAGAGCCCCTGGTACAACGCGAGCGCAATCATCGCGATGACGAGCGCCGTGACGACGCCGGCGAGTTGCACGCGCCAGCCTGAATCCGTCGGGCGAACCTCCGGTTGCGTCGTCACTGAATGCTCCTTGCCAAAGAAAGCAGCCTGGAGCTCGCCACGAGGTTGCGCCGCACGAGCTGGCTGTTGTCGATATCGAACCGCACGTGGTCGCCGTCGCGAAACAACAGAATGCCGGGGGCCGCCTGCGCCGCTTCTTCGTCGGTGCCGATGACGAGTACGGGCTGACGTGCGGCAGCGAGCGAGCGCAATGCGCGCGCGGCCGCATCGGCACCGGAGACGACCACCACGTTGCAGGTGTTCGCGCCGCCCTCGCCTGGCGCCGGCGCGATCACCCGCACCACCCATGTCATGCCGTTGGCCGCGCGGCCCGAGAGTTTCTGCAGCGCAGGCGTGAGGCTGCCGCCGGCACCCGCGCAGACCACCACGTGTCCATCGGCGAGCGCACCCGGCGGCCACGTCACGAATACCGTGAAGTTGAAGATGAAGGCGGCCTTCAACGCGGCTTCGTCCACCTGGGCATGGCTCTCCGACCGCCAGAATAGCGCGCTCACGAATACGCCGGCGATCAACAGGGCTTGGACAGTCTTGCGCATGTCACATCCCGTACACCAGCTTGAACAGGAACGTGCGGCTCTCCTGCGCGATGGCCTGCTGTATGAACGCCGGCCCGGCCGGGTCCGCGTAGCGTTTGTCCGTCACGTTATAGACGGAGAACGACACCGTGCTGTGCGGCACAAGCTTCGACGATCCGATTGTGACGTTGCCGATGCAATAGCCGCCCGTGCGGCTCGCCTGGGTAAGACGCGACGCTGTGCACAGCGCTTCGGCGCCCACGCGCACCCTGTCGTTGGCGAGCGGCACGACGACGTTGAGCTTGCCGAGATGACGCGGCGAGTTCTGCAGCACGCTTTCCGTCGCCTCGTCGCGCGCGAGCTGCCACGAGTAGCTCGCGCGCACGCGAATGCCGCCCAGGGTCTGCTGCTCGTAGCTGAGTTCCGCGCCGTTCGCCTCCACGTGGTTCAGGTTGCGATAGACGAGCAGGCCCGTGCTCGCATCCGTCGTCTCTGAAATGAGATCGGCAATGTCGTAGTGAAAGAGCGAGAGCGTGGCACGCGCCGACGACCCCAGGTCACGCGAATAAACGAATTCGGTGGTGGTGATGTGCTCGGGCTTCAGCGACGGATTCGCGAGCTGCCCGCCGTCGCCCGGCGTCGCGTAGTACAGCTCGAAGGCATTCGGCGCGCGGTAGGCGCGGCCATAAATGGCCTTGAACGTATCGCGCTCCGTGGGCTTGTAGATGAGCGCGATGCGCGGGCTCAGGTTGCCTTTCGCGATCGTTTCGTAGTCGTAGCGCAGGCCCGCATTGAGTTCGAAGCCTGCGGGCAACTGCACTTCGTCTTCCACGTAAGCGCCGGCACGATTGCTCGAATGGTGATCGTCGAGCATCTGCTGGTACGGATTCACGTCGAAGTTGTACTGGTCCTGGCGCGCGTTGCGGCGAAAGTCCGCGCCGAACACGATCTTGTTGCGCGCGATGGACGTGATCACCATATGAACGTCGGTGCCGTACCAGAGGGCATGATCGCCGTCGATGCTCAGTTGCGGCGGGTCGCCCATCACGTACACGGGGCTGCGGTAGTCGTAACGTCCCCAGTACGCGGACGCGCTCAACTCCACGCCCGTCGCAAGCGGATGATGCCAGGCCGCGTTGGCGAAGCTCTGCGTATCCGTGAGGCTGTACGGCGCGTTGAACTGCGCGCCGAAAGGCGCATCGGGCACGCCCTTCGTGCGGTTGCTGTGCGCGATCTCGAGCGAGAACTCGCGATACGCAAACTTCGCGAGAAACTGCTGCGCGCGATCGTAGTCGAGTCCCACGGCCACGCCGTGGTTCTGGTCCGGCGTATCGAACTCGGGATAGTAGAGGCTCTGCCCATTGCGGTCATAGGCGCTCGCCGACAGCACGATGTCCGCACCGTTTTCGCCGTGCCAGCCCCAGGTCGCGCGTCCGCGCTTCTCGCCGAAGCTGCCCGCGGAGGCGGCCACCTGTGTGCCGTTGATGTCGCTGCCCTTCTTCGTGATCACGTTGACCACGCCGAAGAACGCATTCGATCCATACACGGCGGAGCCTGGACCCGGCACGTACTCGATGCGCTCCACGAGGTCCATGTCGATCAGGAACTCGGTGCCGATGGGCGCTTCGTCGTAGACGGCATCGTTCACCTGGTAGCCGTCGATCAGCACGAGGAAGCGGCTGTCGTAATCGCCGGGCCGCAAGAAGCCGCGCGCGCCGAGATACGCATAGTTGCGGTCGTAGCTCACGTAGAGGCCCGGCAGCGACGCAAGGGCATCGCCCAGCGTGCGCCAGCCGAAGTCGCGAATGTCGACAGCGGTGAGCACCACGGCCGCGGCGGGCGCATCGCTCACCCGCTGTTCGAACTTCGAGGCCGACGTCACCGTCATTTGCATCAACGCTTCAAGCGGCATCGTGGCAAGCACGGCCGAAGCGTCACCGGACGGAGGCGTTGCCGCTTCCTCCGCCCTGCTCTCGTTCATCAGGAAGATGGGTGTTGCGCAACATACCGCGGCGATGACTATGCGGAGTTTTGTGGGTTCGTGCGGCATCGCCCGGGATTACGGATGGTTATTCTGGCTCTACCGGGGATATCGACAGAAGCGGCGGCGAACTTGAGGCCGCGCTGCAATGGCACGCGTAATCCCCCGCTAAAACAGGGGTATTCCAGCATTTGCGGCCTTCGCAGTTCTGGCCCCGTACAATGTGCGCGTCCGTTCGCTGCACGGCATGCAAGGCGGACCCCACCATCACGCACCCACTCACCGTCGAGGAGCCCCTGCATGGATCGTCTCCAGGCCATGGAAATTTTTACCCGCGTCGTCGAGACCAACAGCTTTTCGAAAACGGCCGACATGCTGGACCTGCCGCGCGGCACCGTGAGCAATCTGATCCGCTCGCTCGAAGAACATGTGGGCGTGCGCCTGCTCAATCGCACCACGCGTTCGGTCAGCGTGACCGAAGACGGCGCGCAGTACTACGAGCGCTGCGTGCGCATTCTCGCGGAGATATCGGACGCCGAATCGTCGCTCTCGAACAAGCGGTCCAGCCCCACGGGAACCGTGCGCGTGGATACCTCCGGCACCATTGCGCGCACCTTGCTGATTCCGGCGCTCGGGCAGTTCTACCACGCGTATCCGCACATCAACCTGCGGCTCGGACTCTCGGACCGCAACATCGACATGATTCAGGACGGTGTGGACTGCGTGATCCGCATGGGCTCGCTCGAAGAGTCGAGCCTCGTGGCGCGGCGCATCGGCAGTGCGCGCATGGTGGTGTGTGCATCGCCCGCCTATCTCGAGGAATACGGCACGCCGGCTACGCTCGAAGACCTCGCGCAACATCGCGCGGTGAACTACGTATCGTCCAGCACGGGCCGCACATTTCCTTTCGAATTCCTGAAGAACGACGAGACCGTCACCGTGCAGATGGAAAGCCTGCTCGCCGTGAACGACGGGTCCGCGTATATCGCCGCGGGCGTGGAAGGCTACGGCATCATCCAGCCCTCGCGCTTCATGGTGACGGAACTGATCGCGCAGGGGCGCCTTCGGGAAATACTGACCGATTGCCCTTGCCCTTCCACACCGCTTTCCATTCTTTACCCGCATCGGCAGAACCTCAATTCGCGCATTCGTGCCTTCACGGAATGGGTGACCGACCTCGCCCACGCTCACCCGGATCTTCGTACCTGACGCGCCGGGTAAACCCCGAGCACGTAGTGAGCCTGTAGTGAGCTTACTTCCATACCATGAGTAAACACGGAGTTTGGCTACATGAAATGCCGTAGCCACATCGCCGGCCGCCACGGGCTGCACGCATAAAAGCGCTGCGGCACTGTCGCGATTCACGGGGCATCAACGTCGCCGGTACTGTCTCGCGTCTCGAAGGGTTGTCCGGATACGAGCCGGATCGGTGTGATCGGTACCACCGTAGTTCACACTCATGGAGAGAGACATGCAGGTCAAACGTTGGCCAATGGCCCTGCTGTTGGCGATGACGACCGCTGGCGCCCACGCGGGCCAGAACGACTTCGACATCGCAACGAATCCGTTCACCGCATCGTTTCCCGCAGCAATCGCCGACAACGGTGCGCACTGGCGCGCCGAAGTTCTGCTCAAGCAACTGACGCTCGACGAAAAGCTTCAGCTCATTCACTCGAAGTATCAGATGAGCGACGTGCCGAACGGCGGTGCGGGCTTCATCCAGGGCGTGCCGCGCCTCGGCATTCCTGACCTCAACATGGTCGACTCGGCCACGGGTTCCGGCAGCACGCAGCTACCCAGCACCACGTTCCCCGCCACCATCGCGTTAGCCGCAAGCTGGGACCGTCACCTTGCCTACGCCTTCGGCGCGCAGATCGCGAAACAGCTGCGCGCCCAGGGCTTCGGCATGGGCCTGGGCGGCGGCACCAACCTCGCACGCGAGGCACGCGGCGGCCGCATGTTCGAGTACCTCGGCGAAGACCCTGTGCTTGCAGGCGAAATGCTCGCCTCACGCACCATCGCCACGCAGAACAGCAAGGTGATCGCCACGATCAAGCACTACGTGGGCAACGAGCAGGAACACAACCGCATGGGCGGCAACGACACGATCGACGAGCGCACGTTGCGCGAACTCTATCTGCTGCCGTTCGAAATTGCGGCGCGCGCAGGGCGTCCCGGCAACGTGATGTGCAGCTACAACCGCATCAACGGCACCTACGCGTGCGAGAACCCGCACGTGCTCACCGACGTGCTGAAGAACGAGTGGGGCTTCCAGGGCCAGGTGCAGTCCGACTGGGGTGCGGCGCACAGCACCGCGCCCGCCATCAACGCGGGTCTGGATGAAGAAGAGGACGTGGGCCCGACCGTCTACCTCACGCCCGCGCTCGTTCGCCAGGCGCTGCAGAGCCATCAGATCACCGAGGCGCGTCTGGACGACATGGTTCGCCGCAAGCTCTACGTGATGATCCGCACCGGCATCATGGACGATCCGCCCAAAGCCGGCGGCGCAATCGACTTCCCCGCGGCCACGGCGTTCACGCAGGCGGCCGAGGAACAGTCGCTCGTGCTGCTCAAGAACGACAACGCACAGTTGCCGCTTGCGGCTGCGAGCCTCAAGCGCATCGCGGTGATCGGCGGTCACGCGGACGCAGCGGTCATCACGGGCGGTGGTTCCGGCGATACGCGTCATCCGGTGACGGGCGCGTTCGCAGGCTGCGGCGGGCTCACGTTCGGCACGTCGACGGGCTGCAACTGGTGGCCCAACCCGTGGATCACGCTCAACGTGCCCATCGTGAAGGCGATCCAGCAGCTCGCCCCCACGGCGCAGGTCAGCTTCGCGGGCAACAGCGATCAGCAGTCGCCGTTCCGGGCCTATACGCAGCAGGAAATCGATCAGGCGACGACGCTGGCAGCGCAGTCCGACGTCGCGATCGTTGTCGTCACGCAGCCTTCGGGTGAGGACTTCGGCGAACTGCAGAGCCTCGCGCTCAGCAATCCGTCGAATCAGGATCAGCTCGTGGAAGCCGTGGCGAAGGCGAACCCGCACACCATCGTCGTGATCGAAAGCGGCAACCCGGTGCTGATGCCGTGGAAGGACCAGGTGCAGGCTATCGTGGAAGCGTGGTATCCGGGCGAAGGCGGCGGCCAGGCCATTGCGAACGTGCTGTTCGGCAAGGTGAATCCGTCGGGCAAGCTGCCCGTCACGTTCCCCGCGCGCGATCAGGACACGCCGACGTGGGGCCAGGACGGCACGTTCCCGAACGATCCGGTGTACGCCGAGAAGCTCGACATGGGCTACCGCTGGTACGACGCGAAGAACATCACCCCGCTCTTCGAGTTCGGCTATGGCCTTTCGTACACGCACTTCTCGTACTCGGGCCTCTCGGTGCGCAAGGCGCCTGACCATACGCTCATTGCGAGCTTCACCGTGAAGAACGACGGCCATATGGCGGGCGCGGAAGTGCCGCAGGTGTATCTGGGCGTCAACTACAACGGCGAGCCGCCGAAGCGCCTCGTAGGCTGGCACAAGGTCTACCTGAACCCGGGCGAGGCACGTCAGGTGAACGTCGTGATTCCGGAACGCTTCCAGAGCATCTGGGACACGTCGGGCAACAAGTGGAAGTACGTGCCGGGCAGCGCCGTGTACGTGGGCGCTTCGTCGCGCGACATCCGCCTGCAGAGCCGGTAAGCGCAGCGGAATAACGCGGCGGCTACGCTTCTTCCGACTTCACACGCGCCGGCGGTTTCGCCGGCGCGTTCGTGAAGGACGTGAAGGGCGAGAGCGGCGCGAATTCGCGTTCGAGCCATTGCGCCGCGTGCTCCAGCAGGAAATGACGAAACACCGTGCAGGTCGGCGAAAGCTGTTTCGAACGCAGATGCACGACATGCCAGGTGCGCTCGATCGGTGTGCCGTTCACGTCGAGCGTCGCCACTTCCCGCGTGCGCAATTCCAGCGCGAGCGTGTGCAGCGAGATGAGGCTCACGCCCATGCCCGCCATCACCGCCTGCTTGATCGTTTCGTTGCTGCCGAGCGTCACGACCTTGCGCGGCGTGAAGAGGTGCTTGCGGAACATTTCTTCCGCGGCCATGCGTGTGCCAGAGCCGGGCTCGCGCAACAGGAACGTGTCGCCGCGCAGCTCCTGCAGGTCGAAGCGCCGCGCTTCGCAGAGGGGATGCGAGAGCGGCGCGATGATGACCTGCGGATGGTAGGCGAGCGGCTCCGTCACCACGTCGAGTTCCGCGGGCGGACGACCCATGATGGCGAGGTCGATGGCGTTGTCTTGCAGCATGCGCAGCAGCGCATCGCGATTACCCACCGAAAAGTTGACGTCCACCTTCGGGTAGCGATGCGAAAAGAGCGCGAGCAGTTTCGGCGCGAAGTACGTGGCCGAACTCACGATGCCCACGGCAATCGACCCGCTGTCGGCCTGCTTGAGCGAGGTCATCGTGTCTTCGGCGTCTTTGATGGCGCCGAGAATGCGGCTCGCGTGATGCGTGAGCTTCTCGCCGGCTTCCGTCAGCGCGAGCTTGCGCGCGATACGTTCGAAGAGCGGCAGGCCGACCGTTTCTTCCAGCTGGCGAATCTGCATCGAAACGGCAGGCTGCGTGAGATGCAGTTCTTCGGCCGCGCGCGCGAAACTCGCGTAGCGGCTCGCCACGAGAAAGATCTGCAGCTGACGCAAGGTCAGCGAACGAACGAAATTCACGACGATACCGTCCGCTGCGAGACGTGAAACAGTGGATGAATGGCGGCGAGCGGATCAACCCGCGGACCAGCCCGGGGATTCAACCGCCCTGCTGATCGAAGGCGTCGAATGCGCGGGCCGAATAGACGAGCGCGGCGCCCGCGTTGAGCGCCATGGCCACCGAAAGCGCTTCGGCCACTTCGTCCTTCGTCGCGCCCGCCTTCGCAGCCGCGGCGCTGTGCACGGTGATGCAGCCGTCGCAGCGCGTGGTGACGGCCACGGCGAGCGCGATCAGCTCGCGCGTCTTCGCATCGAGCACGCCCTTGCGAGCCGCGGCGCCGTCCAGCGCCTCGAAGCCCGCGAGCGTGGCGGGCACCGTGTTGCCCAGCGCGCCGAGCGCGGCGGTGAGCTTCGCTGCATAGTCCTTCGTGTCGATCAGCATGCGAGACCTTTCCAGTAAGCGTTCAGTGGAGCCGTGGCGCGCGCCGCCGCGTCAGCGGCTGGCGTGCGTCGCATCGGCCGGTGCGTTGGCCTGCGGCTTGGCAGGCGCGCCGGTGGGTGCATTGATCGGGCCGCTCGCCGGTGCGCCGGGAGCCGGCGCCAGCTTGCGCACTTCCGCCTGATAACTGAGCGTCTCCACACGCACCGGATGCGCGAAGTCGTTATTGGCCCCCGGCACTTCGGAGCGAATCTGCACGACTCGCCCCGGCACCGCGGAGGCCAGCAGGAACGTGTAGCGCTTGCCGGTGTACTCGGGAAAACGCGCCGCGTTCGGATCGTGGAGGTACGGCTGTACCACGATCTGCTGTGCCGTGACAGGCTTGCCGTCCACTTCGCGCCTTACGGTCTCGATGGTGGGGCCCGCCGCCAGCGCGAGGCGCAGGCGCTGCTGGAAGTAGCGCTTCTTGCCCCCCGTGAGCCGCTCCATCTCCGCAATGTCGCGTTCGAGGAAATAGATAATCACGGGGTTGCACTGCAGCCCGCTGTTGGGCAGCGGCACGGCGCCCGTGCCGTCCGACACCTGCGCGTCGGCTTTCGCATTGTTCGGGCTCGTCACCAGCACGCGCACGCGGTCTTCGCCCGCCGGCTTCGCATCCGGGCTCGCCATCGTGTAGTCGAGTTCCGTTTGCGGCGCGATGCCTTGCATGTGCGCCGCCATGAAGATGAGCTGCTCCGCAGGCGTGATGGGATCCGATGCGGCGGCCTGCGCCGCGTTCGCCGACGTGACAGGCGACGCGGCGAACACGGCCGCTATCGCCACCGCAGCGGGAACCACCGCAACGCCGATGGCGCGCCCTAACTCATGCCACGAAGCACGCAACGACGCGCGCGACATCGCCACTCGCGCCGCCCTCATGGCGACGTGGTCGAGTTGCCCGCCTGGGCGCCGGCAGGCTTGAGCAGCGGCACTTCGTAGCTCGTGAGAATCTGGTCGATCTTGTCGTGGTGCGCGCCGATCCATTGGTCGATCTTGTCCTTCCAGTCTTTTTCGCCGTAACGCACGCCCATCGATATTTCGTAGTCGAAACGGATGCCGGGCGTGGCCGGGAACGGCACGATCTTCACCGTGTCGCCGGCGCGCTTCGCGAAGTAGCCCGCAATGGGCCCCCACAGGAACGCCACGTCCACGTTGCCCGCGCGCAGGTCGTGCTCGATCATTTCGCCGGGGTAGTTCTGCGGGTCGCCGCTTTGCACCTGGTACGACACGGCCTGGTCGATCAGGTTGTGCGCAAGCAGCCAGTCCACCGCGGGCGTCTGCGTGAAGATGCCGAAGCGCAGCTTGTGCAGTTCGTCGGGCGGCAGCTTGAGCAGGTCGTCCGGCGTGTGGATGTTCGCCAGTTCCGGCCGGTTCGCGAACACCATCGCGTAAGTGGAATGCAGATACGGCTGCGTCGTCGAGGTCATGTCATACCCCTTCGGCACGCCGATGATGAGATCGCATTTGTAGCGGCCCGTATCGTCGTCCTTCTCGCGCAGCGTGTGCCGCACGAAGCCGATGCGCTGCGGGAAATACGTGTACTCGAGCTTGTAGCCGAAGTCGCTCGCCATCTGGCTCGCGATCTTGTTTTCGTAGCCTTCGCCCTTGTTGTTCGAGAGCGGCATGTTGTTCGGGTCGGCGCACACTCTCAGCACGCCGTCCGCGCCGTCGTTGTTGGGCAACGCCGGCCCATCGGCACGCACCGCCGCGCTCGCGAGCGCGGCACCACACAAGGCTGCCGCCGTGAGCGCGGCGTGCAGCGGCATCCGTTTGCCATGACGCATCGAAACCTCCGGTGAATAGAAACGAGGTCGCCGTCTTGCGGCCGTCAGTTCGAATCGATGGCTTTCAGGTCGCCGGGCTTGATCTGGCCGTCCGAGCGCCCTTTCAGATACGCGTAGAGGTTCTCCCAGTTCTTCTGCATCATCTGGCTCGAACTGAAGTCGGGCATGCCTTTGTCGACGCGGCCGCCGAATACGGTGCGATGGAATTCGGTCTTGTCGAGCGTCTTGAACGCATCCACGAGCGACGGTCCGACGAGCCCCTGCTGCTGTGCGCCGTGACAGCGTTCGCAGTCGAGCGCGCGCCAGGTCTTCCAGCCCTGCAGCGTGTTGCTGTCGACCTTGTTGCCGTCCACCACCTTGTACGCCACCTGGGCAACCTGAACACTGTTGTTCTGGGCGTATGCAACCGGTAGCAAGACTGCTGCGGAAGAAACCGCTGCCAGCAACAAGATTGATCTTCCTTTCATGCGTATGTCTCCTGGTTCTTTCCGAACACCTTGATGCAGCCGTCCATGCAACTGCTCGATGTCGTGATGGGGTACGGCTCTCGCGGCGTGCCGCCGGCCGCCCGCTGCGCAGCAGGCCGGCGACGTCCGCTTCCCGTCTTTGCTCGTGGCCCGCGGGGTCTGCCCCGCGGGTCTGATTCACTTCGACTGATTCACTTCCACTGTCTTACTTCGACTTCATGCTGAAGCGCGCCACTTACTCGCTCGTCGTGCCGCCGCCCGGAATCGCGAACACGAAGAGCGTGCCGCCGAGCGCCGTGTACTTCGCGAGTTCACGATAGCCACCCACCGCGCCCAAGCCTTCCGTCGACTTCTGCAGGCCCGCTGCCATGCCGATGCCGGCCCAGCCGCCAATGCCCGAATAGACGCCCACGTACTGCTTGCCGTTGTAGAGGTAGGTGAACACGTTGCCGATAATTCCCGAGGGCGTCTTGAAGCGCCACAGTTCCTTGCCGTCCTTGATGCGCACGGCCTTGATGTAGCCTTCCAGCGTGCCGTAGAACGCCACGCCGCCTGCGGTAGCCAGCGCGCCGGACCACACCGAGAAACGCTCCGGCTTCGACCAGACGATCTTGCCCTTCGCCGCATCCCACGCGATGAAGTTGCCCATCGCACCGTTCTCGCCCGGGCCCGGGTACATCGACAGCGTGGCGCCCACATACGGCTGGCCGGACACGTAATCGACGTCAAACGGTTCGTAGTCCATACAGACGTGGTTGGTCGGCACGAGGAAGAGGCTCGTGGACGGATCGAACGCCGCGGGTTGCTGGTCCTTCGAACCGAGCGCTGCCGGGCAGATGCCCTTCACGTTATGATCCGCGCCGGCCTGCTGCGTGGAGTACGCCACGTTGCGAACCGGCAGGCCGCTCTTCAGGTCCACGCGGTCGGCCCAGTTCACGGCCGGATCGAACTTCTGCGCAACCAGCAACTGGCCCGTGGCGCGGTTCAGCGTGTAGCCGAAGCCGTTACGGTCGAAGTGAACGATGGCGGGCACCTTCTTGCCGTCGATCGTGAGATCCGCGAGGATCATTTCGTTCACGCCGTCGTAGTCCCACTCGTCATGCGGCGTCATCTGGTAGACCCACTTCGCTTCGCCCGTGTTGAGGTCGCGCGCGAAGATGGAGAGCGACCACTTGTTGTCGCCGGGCCGCTGCGTCGGGTTCCACGTGCCTGGGTTGCCGGTGCCGTAGTAAACCAGGTTCAGCTTCGGGTCCCACGAGTACCAGCCCCAGGTCGTGCCGCCGCCCAGCTTCCACTGGTCGCCCTTCCAGCTCTTCAACGACGAGTCCGCGCCCACCGGCACCATCTTGCCGTCGGACCACGTCATCGTCTTGTCCGGGTTCACGAGGATCTCGTTGTCCGGGCCCGTCGAGTAGGCCGTCCAGGCCACCTTGCCGGTCTTGATGTCGTACGCAATGAGACGGCCGCGCACGCCGAACTCGCCGCCCGAAATGCCGGTCAGCACCTTGTCGCCGAATACGTGCGGCGCGTTGGTGTTGGTTTCGCCCGCTTTCGGATTGCCGTTCGTGGCCGTCCACACGACGTCGCCCGTCTTCGCGTCCAGCGCGACGAGCTTGGTGTCGGCCTGTTGCAGGAAGATCTTGCCGTCGCCGTAGGCGAGGCCGCGGTTCACCGTATCGCAGCACATCACGGACACCACCTGATCGTCCTGCTTGGGCTGGTATTGCCACAGGAACGTCTGGTCCTTCAGGCTGATCGCGATGACCTTGTTCGGGAACGGCGAGTGGATGTACATCGTGTCGCCGATCACGAGCGGCGAGCCTTCGTGACCGCGCAGCACGCCGGTGGACATGGTCCACGCGACCTGCAGCTTGCCCACGTTGTTTTCATTGATCTGCTTGAGCGGGCTATAGCGGTGATTGGAGTAATCGCCGGCCTGAGCCGCCCAGTTCGCAGGGTTCTTGATCAGTCCGTCCAGTTGCGGATCGGCATTTGCAGCGATAGAGCTCAGGGCCGCCGATGCTACGACGGCAAGCCCCAGAACCAAGGTGCGTAAGTTCATGTCCCCTCCAGAATTGTCTTGCTGTTCACTGAACTCAAGAATGGCCCACGCTACCTGGTCGCATCGGCGCGCCTTCTCGATGGGGGTAACGATATGCGGTGCGCCCGATCGATGCCGGGCTTCATCACGCGAGACGGCTCGACGCATATTCCATGCCGGAAATGGAGCGCTATTTCGCCGTGGCACAGAGGGTCTGCGCGGCAAGGCCGCTGCTGCGTGCGGCGCGGACCGCGTTGCCTTCATATCGCATGAAGAGAACGCGGCGAAGGGAGCGGCGCCTGTCACGCGCTCGTCTGACTGCGACGCAGTGGGCGGCACATACTGTGTCAATTCCGGCATACGTGTGCGGCGCGCCGCCGCCGCAACGTCCCGGCGCGATGCGCGAAGCATCGTGGCGCGGCCCTTGCACCGCTGCCGGAGCAGCCCGTTCACCCTCTCGTGGAGCGACCGTCATGGCAAAGGAAGAGCACGTCTATAGCGACGACGAAGTGCAGCAGCGCCTCGTTGGCACACTGCAGCATTGGTATCTGGAAGACGGCTGGCTGAGGCGCAAGTACCGCACCGAAGGCTGGAAGGGCACGCTGATGGTGGTGAACGCCGTGGGGCATCTGGCGGAAGCGGCGTGGCACCACCCGGACCTCACCGTCTCCTATGCGTTCGTCACCGTGAAGCTGAAGACGCACAGCGCGAAGGGCATCACGGACAAGGACTTTGCGCTGGCCGAAAAGATGGAGTCGTTCATCCAGTGGCAGCCGGCATTGGAAGGCGGCCCGCTGGAAGGCACGCCCGCCGACGATCAGCGCTTCCGCTATATCAAGTACGACGCGCCGAAGGCGCCAGCCTGATAGCGGCCGAGGCACCCGGCGCACCTGCTCGCGTGACGTCACCCAGGCTCGAACCCAGGTGACATAGTGCGCCTCGCCCGGCGCAAAGCGTCGAGCGCAGCTCGCACTCAAGCGCACCTGCGCGGCCGTCCGCCAGCCGCTCGCGCCGCGCCAGCCGGGCGCGAGCGCGCTGGTACGCCTTCTGCTTCGGGGGTCCCCAGCCGCGCCGCGCCCGCGCCGGCCACCAGCCCTGGGCGCGGCGCGGGCCACAGATCCGCGGCCGCTCTGTCGCAAGCCGCCAGCCACCACTCTCAGGACACCCGCGATGCCGCTTCACATTCGCCGCCTTCCACCCCAGGCCTGCGTGACGGTCGATGCGCCCGCGCGTCTGCATCTGGGCTTTCTGGACCCGAGCGCCTCGCTCGGGCGCGCGTTCGGCAGTCTCGGGCTCGTCATCGAGGGCGAAGGGACGCAGATCGAGGCGCGGCATGCGGAACACGAACAGATAGAAGGCACGGCAACGCAGTCCGAACGCGAACGCATCGCCATCTGTCTCGAACGCTTGAAGGCCGCCTATGGACCCCTCACGCTTGCCATCCACGTGCGCCGCACGCCGCGCGCACATACCGGCCTCGGCTCAGGCACGCAGCTCGCGCTCGCCGTGGGTACGGCCTTCGTGCGCCTTGCCGGCTGCGAGGCGACGAGCGCGGAACTGGCCGCGCTGCTGGGACGCGGCATGCGCTCGGGCATCGGCGTGCTGGGTTTCGATTCCGGCGGCCTGCTGCTCGACGCGGGCCCAGGTGAGCCGCCGCGCAACGCCGTTGCGCCGTTGATCTCGCGCCAGCCGTTTCCCGAGCGCTGGCGCGTGCTGCTCGTCACCGATCATTCGCGCGAAGGCCTGCACGGCGCGGAAGAACGGCGCGGGCTGGCCGCGCTCGCGCCGTTTCCGCGCGAGCTGGCGGCGCACCTGTGTCACGTCGTGCTGATGCAGATTCTGCCCGGCGCCGCCGAGGCCAACTTCGCGCCGTTCGCGCGCGGCGTCACGGACATGCAACAGACCATCGGCGAATACTTCGCGCCCGTGCAAGGCGGCGTGTTCACGAGCCCGGACGTGGAGCGCGCCGTTCGCGCCGTGGCCGCGGAACGCCTCGCCGGCATCGGACAAACGTCGTGGGGGCCCACGGGCTTCGCAATCGTCGGCTCCGCGCGCGAAGCGGAACTCGCGCTCGCCACCGCGCGCGACGCTACGCGCGGCATGCCGCACATCGAATGCGCGATCGTGAGCGGACGCAATCGCGGCGCCACGGTACGCGCCGCCGAATCACGACAACTGCGGCAAGCGCGCGTGGACGCGGCATGACGACAACCCTTCGCCCGCGCAGCCCGTCACCGAATTCGCCACTACCAAGAGCCCGCTGCCATGTCCGACCCGATTGAAAGGCCCTACATCCTGCACATGTTCACGGCCACGCCGCAAATGAGCCCGTTCGACGTGAACATGGCCGCCGACGCCGGCTACCAGGTCATCGTCCCGTACTGCAACGTGGACGGCACCATGGTCACGAACCTGACCCAGGACGCCATCTTTTCGCGCGGCCCGAAAGGCGTGTCGCGCACCGGCATCTTCATTGGCGGACGCGACGTGATGCTCGCCGCCGACATGCTCGACACCGCGCGCAAGGCGATGGTGCCGCCGTTCGAAGTCTCCGTGTTCGCCGACCCGAGCGGCTCGTACACCACGGCGGCCGCGCTCGTCGCGCTCGTGGAGCGGCATCTGCGCAAGGAATTCGGCATGGAGCTGGGCGGCAAGCGCGTGCTGATTGCGGGCGGCACCGGCGCGGTGGGACGCGTGGCGGCGGCAATGGCTGCGTCGCTGGGCGCGGACGTCGCCATCGCGAGCCACGTGGACGCCGCGCGCGCTACGCGCGTGAGCGACGAGATCAACGAGCGCTTCGGCATCAAGACCACGGGCGTTTCCACCGCGACGCCGCAAGCACTGCGGCGGGCGCTGGCCGATACCGAAATTCTGCTCGCCACGGCCATTGCCGGCATTCAGGTGGTGAGCGCCGAAGACCTGGGCCATGCGAAGCGTCTCTTGATCGCCGCCGACGTCAACGCCGTGCCGCCCGAAGGCATCGCAGGCGTCAACGTGATGAACGACGGCAAGCCGCTCGCGTCCGCGCCGGGCGCATCCACGCCGGGCACGACCGCGGACGGCGCCATCGGCATCGGCGCGCTCGCCATCGGCAACGTGAAGTACCAGGTGGAGCACCGGCTGTTCGTGCGCATGCGCACGGCGGGCAAGCCCGTTTATCTGGGTTTTCCCGAAGCCTTCGCCGAGGCCCGCGCGGTAGCGGGCGAGCTGGGCTGAACGCACGGCTCGCCTGGCACTCACCGACGCCTGATATGGCCCATATGATCGCGCGCCCCTCGTCCTCGCAAGCGCCCTTCGTGGCGGTGGCCGGGCTGTCGGCGCGCATGCTCGCGCAGTCGGCGGCACGCGCCGGCCTGCGCGTGGCCGCGCTCGATATCTTCGGCGACCGCGACACGCGCGAGGCATCCGCCATCTGGTTCGACGTGAGCGGCCCCGCGAGTCATGGACTTTGCATCGACGGCGCGCGGCTCGTGGATGCGCTGCAACGCGTCACGCGTCTGCCCAACCTGCTGGGCTGGATCGGCACGAGCGGCATCGAACCGCTCGCTCGCGAGCTTCTGGATGCGCGCGGCTTGCCGCGCCTGATCGGCAACAGCCCAGAGGCAACGGCCGCGGTGCGCGAGCCCGAACGCTTCTTCGCGCTGCTCGACGCGCTGCACATTGCGCATCCCGCCGTCTCGTTCACGGTGCCCGAGGTGTTGCACGGGTGGCTCTTCAAGCGCGCGCACGGTTGCGGCGGCACGCACATCGAAGGCGCGGATTCGCTTGGCCGCGGTGCGCTTTCAAGCCTCAGCAGCGAAAAGCGAGGCTATTTCCAGCGGCACAGCGCAGGGCGTTCGGTCTCCGCGCTTTTCATCGGGGCGCGCGGCGAGGTGTCCATTCTCGGCTTCGCGGAGCAGCTCACCTGCGCGCTGGGCAACCTGCCGTTCGTGCATGCGGGCGCCGTCGGTCCCATCGAGCTGCCGCCGCGCGTGGTCGCCCAGGTGCACGAGGCCGTCAGCGCGCTATGCGCCCACGCGGGCCTCACCGGCATCAACAGCTGCGACTTCCTGCTGGACGGCGACGCCATCCAGCTACTCGAAATCAACGCGCGCCCCTCGTCCACCATGACGCTCTACGAGACCGTGTGGCCGCACGCGTGGCCGCGCGGGCTGCTTGCCTGTCATATCGATGCATGCCGGCGTGGAAGGCTGCCCGATCCCGCACCTACCCATGCCGCCTGGCGTGCCGGGCAGCAGGTGCTGTTTTCGCCGCGCCGCTTCGTCGTGTCCCAGGCGTTCAGCGACGCGTGTCTGCACGACCCCGCGTGCCGCGACGTGCCCATGCCGGACACGCTCGTTGAAGCCGGCCAGCCTGTGTGCACGCTGGTCGTGCGCGCGCCCACGCTTGCCGAGGTGCATCGCGCGCTGGCGCTTCAGCGCGAAGCCGTTCTCGAACGTATCGAAACCTGCCACGAGCCCGACTATGCCTTCATCCACTGCCACTCCTGAAACGGCCGGCGCCGCATTGAGCGTCAATGCCCGCAGCGAAGCGCTCGTCGCGCAACTCGTGGACGACGCCGCGTACTACAGCGTGGCCGTCTCGCACACCGACGACGGCACCGTGATCGTGGACGCCGGCGTAGACACGCGCGGCAGCGTGGAAGCGGGCGTGCTGGTGGCGCGCATCTGCATGGGCGGCCTCGGCCGTGTAGCGGTACACGGCGACTTCGGCAGCGAACCGCTATGGCCCACGATGATCGACGTACACACGTCGTCGCCGGTGCTCGCGTGTCTGGGCAGCCAGTACGCGGGGTGGAGCCTTGCGGCGTCGAAGGAAGAAACGGGCGGCAAGAAATTTTTCTCGCTCGGCTCGGGCCCGGCCCGCGCGCTCGCGGTGAAGGAGCCGCTCTTCGGCGAGCTCGGCTACCGCGACCGGCACGACCGCGGCGTGCTCGTGCTCGAAGTGGACCGTCTGCCGCCGAAGGTGATCGTCGACAAGGTGCTGCGCGACTGCGGCCTCGCGTCCGACCGGCTCACGCTCATCGTCACGCCCACGTCGTCGGCGGCAGGAACGGTGCAGGTGATTGCACGCGTGGTGGAAGTGGCGATGCACAAGGTGCACGTGCTCGGCGTGCCGCTCGACGAAGTGGTGGAAGCGAGCGGCTCTGCGCCGCTGCCGCCGCCCGCGCCGGACGGCATCGAAGCCATGGGCCGCACCAACGACGCCATTCTCTACGGCGGCCGCGTGCATCTCACCGTGAAGCACGACGCGGTGGCGAAGCGCCTTGCCGCCGAATTGCCGTCGTCGTGCTCGCGCGACTACGGGCGCCCCTTCGCGGAAGTCTTCAAGTCCTTCAGCTACGACTTCTACCAGATCGACCCCGCGCTCTTCGCGCCCGCCGAGGCGTGGGTGAGCAGCCTCGAAAGCGGCGCCACGTATCGCGGCGGACGCGTGGATGCCGCCGTGCTCACCGAGCAATGGCGCGAACAATGACGCAGGCAAAGCAAGACAGCATGAGCGATTCCGATACGACAAACCCAGCCGGCACGCAGCGAGTCACGCATCAAGGCGTGCGCGTCGCGATCATGACCGACGAGACCGGCTGGCACACGGGCCGCCTCAAGAACGCGTTCCGCGCGCGCGGCGTGGAGGCGCGTTGCATCGACCTCGCGGCGTGCCGCATCGACACCACGTGGGCGCCGCACGGCCTCGCGCTGCCCGGCTACGGCCACACGCTGCCCGATGCCGTGTTCGTGCGCGGCATTGCGGGCGGCAGCTTCGAGCAGGTCACGCTGCGGCTCGGCATTCTGCATGCGCTGCGCGAAAGCGGCGTGCCCGTGTACAACGACGCGCGCGCCATCGAACGCAGCGTCGATAAATCGATGACGAGCTTCCTGCTGCATCGCAGCGGCATCGCCACGCCCGCAACGTGGGCCGGCGAATCCACGGCATTTGCGCAGCGCGTGCTAATGCGCGAGGCCGCCGCGGGACGTCAGGTGGTGCTCAAGCCGTTGTTCGGTTCGCAGGGACGCGGGCTCAAGCGGCTGGGCGCGAAGCGCACGTCCGGCGCGCAGGTGGCCGCGCTCGCGCCCCTGCCCTCGCTTGCGCCTTATCGGCACGTCGCGTATCTGCAGCGCTATGTGGAAGGCACGCGACCGGGCTACGACTGGCGCGTGATGGTGATCGGCGGACGGGCCGTGGCCGCGATGCGGCGCGTGGGCGGACGCGGCTGGATCCACAACTTCGCGCAGGGCGGGCGCTGCGAGCCCGAATCGCTCGACCCGGCTTTGGCGCAGACCGCCATACGCGCAGCCGATGCGCTGGGCCTCGACTACGCGGGCGTCGACCTCATACCGAATCCCGACGACGCGAACCGCCCGCTCGTGCTCGAAGTGAACGGCGTGGCGGCGTGGCGCGGGCTGCAATCCGTCACCACGGTCGACCTCGCGGGCGCCCTCGTCGACGACCTGCTCGACCGCAAGCTGGCCGTGACTCGCGCCGCGCTCGCGCGTGCGAACGAGCAGGGCGACGCGCCCCCGCTGGCGGCGTCGCCGGCCGCATGAGCGTGCTTGCGGCGACACGTGTCGCCGTGCCACCCCACGTGTCCCATAACGTGTCCCATAACGCGCCATCGAACACGCCATGACCACGCCGCCCACGCCATTCGACCTCGCGCGCGCGGCGTTTCTCGCTGCGTGCCGGCTCGACGTCGAAACGCCGAAGCCCGGCAACGTCAGCGTGGCCAGCGAGGGGCACGGCATGACGGCCGCGCAGTTTGTGGCCAGCGCGCAAGCCGCCGTGGGTCCGCTGTTCGCGCACGGCGCGCCCGTCGGCAAGCGGATTCTGGAGGCCGTCGCGCGCACGCGCGAAGTGGCAGGCTGCAACACGAATCTGGGCATCGTGCTGCTCGTGGCGCCGCTGGCTGCCGCGCTGGACGAACTCGACGAGCGCGTTGGCGACGCACGCGCCGCGCAGCACTGGCGCGCTGCAACAGAACGCGTGCTCGCGCGGCTCACGGTGGACGATGCGCGCGACGCCTATCGCGCCATCGCGCTCGCGAATCCAGGCGGCCTGGGCGAGGCGCCGGAGCAATCGGTCCACACCGCGCCCACCGTCGATTTACGCGCCGCCATGCAGCTCGCCGCGCATCGCGACAGCATTGCGCGCCAATACGCGAACGGCTTCGCAGACATCTTCGAAACGGGCCTCGCCGCCGTAGACGACATGCCGGCCGAGGCGCCGCGTCTGGTCACGCTCAACGTGTTCCTCGCGTTCCTCGCGCGCCATCCCGATTCGCACATTGTGCGCAAACACGGCATGGCGCTGGCGCAGAGTGTCACGCTTGCGGCACGCGCGCAGCACGCCCGCTGGCGCGCGGCGGCCCGCGAAACAGCGGGCCACGACGCATTGCGCGACCTCCATGCATGGGATACCGAACTGAAATCGCGCGGCATCAATCCCGGCACGAGCGCCGACCTCACTGTCGCAACGCTCTTCGTGGCAGGCCGTCTCGCGCCGCAGGGCTGGGTGTGCGCACCGCCTGCGCGCGGCGATGAAACATGAGCGTCGCAGCACGCGAACTGGCACGGAAAGTGATAGCTAAAGCCACCGTTCTTCACCACGCTCCTGCACGCTCGGGGACCTCGAACCAACGATGCAGACGGCAACCACGCAGTCAGCAGATCCATTCACTCATGGAGGAACAGCATGGCCAAGATCAATCGCGTCCTGATAGGCGAGTCGCTCGTCGGCGACGGTAACGAAGTCGCACACATCGACCTGCTCATCGGACCGCGAGGTTCAGCCGCAGAAACGGCGTTCTGCAACGCGCTGACCAACAACAAGGACGGCTTCACGTCGCTGCTCGCCGTCGTTGCGCCGAACCTCGTGACCAAGCCGCCTACGGTGATGTTCAACAAGGTGACGATCAAGGGCGCCAAGCAGGCCGTGCAGATGTTCGGCCCGGCACAACATGCGGTTGCGCTCGCCGTGGCCGACAGCGTGGAAGACGGCACGATTCCGCAGGACGAAGCGGACGATCTGTTCATCTGCGTGGGCGTGTTCATTCACTGGCTCGCCGACGACGACAAGAAGATCCAGGAGTTCAACTACAAGGCCACCCGCGAGGCGATCCAGCGCGCCGTGGCCGGCCAGCCCACAGCGGCGGAGGTGGTGTCGAAGAAGGCCAGCGTGGCGCACCCGTTCGCAGCGGGTTGAAGCAGAGCGGGCACGCGCTACACGTCGTGGAATTCGACAACCTGAGAGAAGCCGGGCACCGTCTGGACGCAATCCAGGCGGCGCCCGGCATGTTGCGTTGCCGGTGCGGCTGTACGTGGCCGGACCGGCACGTCAGCCATTGAGGGGGAACAGATGACGAGACGATCCCGTATGTTGCTGGCCGGCGCGTGCGTGACGCTCTTCGCACCGCTTGCATGGGCCCAGCAGGACGGCGCGGCCCCGCATGCCGCAGCCGCGCAGCAGGCGGCGCAAGCGCAAGCCAAGGCGCCGGCAGGCGGCTATGACTATCCGACCGAAGGCCGCGTGGAATACGTGCTCAGCTGCATGGACGAAAACGGGCACGACTTCGTGAACGTCTACAAGTGCTCGTGCGTAATCGACAAGATGGCAGCCGCACTGCCCTATAACGACTTCATCGACCAGTCCACGTTCGCGAAGTACGCCACGCTGGGCGGCGAAGGCGGCGCCGAGTTTCGCGTGGATGAAGCGAAGCGCCAGACGAAGAAATTCCGCACGCTACAGGCCAATGCCTACCACGCCTGCGGGCTGGGTTCGCAGACCACGGCATCGGCGTCGGCTCCTACTGCCAAATAAGCCAAATAAAAGCGGCGCAATAGAAGCCGCGAAATAAGGCAGCCGCTGCTGCAACGCAGCGCACGGACCACCGCAACGCACTGAACGGGCACCGCCTGGGTGGCGGCGCTCGCCCACCTCAGTTCGGCACGAGTCCCGCGCCGAGCGACGCGAAACCCTCCAGACTCATGCGCGGCGCATCCGTCCCGCTGCGGCGCCGCTCGATCTGCACGCCCACGGCCGTCACGTCGTCGAACTTCGCCGGCTTGGCAATCGACACACGCACCCACGCCGCACCGAACTCGCCGATCAGCAATTGCGCCACGGCCTCGGCCAAGGCTTCGAGCAGCGTCAGCCGATGCGTAGCGAGCAGCGCCAGCAGCGCCTCGCGCACGGCTGCGTAATTCACGGTGTCCTCTATGCGGTCCGTCGTGCACGCGCGAATGCGCGGCAGGCCGATGGCAAGATTGATGCGTACCGGCTGGGCGGCATCCTTCTCTTCGTGGTCTATGCCGATAATGGTTTGGGCCACGAAGTTTTCGACGAACACGATGTCCATCTGCTCGGGCATGGCCTCTGCCGTCTGCGATCGCGGGCGCACGTGGCCGGCGGAAAAACCGGCGTCCGTGGTGACGTCGGCAAGGCTCACGAGGCGAAGGCTCTCGATACGGTTCATGGTGTGCTGCTCCGCCGCGCGCGGCTCGTTGAAAAGGGACAGTTCCCGGGAAAGCGAAGCACTCTGTACCAAAGTTGGCACAGCGACTTTCGTTTTGCATACCCGACGATGGGCCGAACAGCAAAGAGCAAAAATCGGGCACACTGTGCCTTCCCCCGTGCGACTGCTTATTGAACGGGAACGCCAGACGGCGTAGAGTTTTTAAGCGGCCATGTACAGATCGATCACGCTTCACGACGATGACCGCAGGCTGCGCATGCGGGCACAAGAAACCGCAGTGCAACAAGTGGACGAACATTATCGATAAGGCGGCGCGCGCCGGCTCCACCAGCCGACAGGCGTGCGTACGCCACGGAGACAAGTCCCATGCCGTTGCTTGCCGACAGCAGTATGCACGCCCGTGAAGTTCTCAACGTCGTCAACCATCAGTTGTCTACACGGCCCATGAGCGAGTCCGTGGCGCAATCGTGGGCGCGTTGCATGAACGAGTACCACCTCGACCCGTCCCGCTTCGTCACGCCGCCGGTGCTCACCGACTACGAATTGCGCTCGCGCCGCGAAGCGCTGCGCGATCTCATCGCGTGCTCGAAGCTCGAAATGACCACGCTCTACCAGCAGCTCGCCGACCCCGAACTCGCCGTCGTGCTGGTGGACGCGCAAGGGGCCATTCTTCATCAGGTGTCTTCCGTGCCGTTCGCGGAGTCCGTCGCGCCAGACGGCTTTCGCGTGGGCGCGCTCTGGAGCGAGCGCGAAGCGGGCACCAACGGCATGGGCACGTGCCTCGCGGAACGCGACTGCATCGCCGTGTGCCAGTACGAGCATTTTTATCCGCGCTACACCGGGCTCACGTGTTCGGCCGCGCCCATCTTCGACGACAAGGGCGAAGTGGCCGGCGTGCTGGACGTAACGAGCCGCTCGCGGCTGCTGCAGCAGCATTCGCTCGTGCTCGTGGGCATGTCGCGGCAGATGATCGAAAACCGCCTGCTCGATGCGCGTTATCGCCACGCGAACATGATCCACTTCCACAGCCGGCCCGAATTCGTGGGCACGCTGCACGTGGGCAAGCTCGCCGTGGCCGACGACAGTACCGTGCTCGCCGCCAACCGCAGCGCGCTCTTCCAGCTGGGCTTCCGCTCGCTCGAAGAACTGCGCGGCAAGCGCATCGAAGAAGCGTTCAACGCTTCGCTGGAAGACATGATTGCGCGCAGCATTCGCGGCTCGTTCCATCCGGTCACGGTGTACAGCGCGAACGCGACCAACCGCTTCTTCCTCGTGGCGCAAAGCCCGCAGAGCAACGCCGCGCGCGCCACGCGCGTGCTCATGACCGATCCCAACGCGCGGTCCGCAACGAGCGCGAGCCCCGCAAGCAGCAGTAACGTCGGCGGCAGCGCCGCCCAGAACCGCACGGCACCGGAACCGCATCTCGAAAAAGTCGCGCACCTCGAATTCGGAGACCCGCGCATGGCCTCGCAGGTGCAACTGGGCGTGCGCGTGATTCAGCGGAAGATTCCCATCGTGTTGCGCGGCCAGACCGGCAGCGGCAAGGAAGTGTTCGCCCATGCGCTGCACAGCGTGAGCCCGCATGCGGCGGGGCCGTTCGTGCCCGTGAATTGCGCGTCGCTGCCCGAAACGCTGATCGAAAGCGAGTTGTTCGGCTATCGCGCGGGTGCTTTCACGGGCGCGCAGCGCGAGGGCCGACGCGGCAAGATTCTGCAGGCCAACAGCGGCACGCTGTTTCTCGACGAAATCGGCGACATGCCGCTCGCGTTGCAGGCGCGCCTGCTGCGCGTGATCGAAGAGCAGGAAGTGACGCCGCTGGGCGCCGAAACCACCGTGAAAGTGGACTTCCAGCTCATCAGCGCGAGCCACCGCAATCTGCTCGAACTCGTGCAGGAAGGCCAGTTCCGCGCGGACCTCTACTATCGCCTGAAGGGTGTGGAGCTGACGCTGCCGTCGCTGGGCGAACGGCTCGACAAACTGCCGCTGATCCACCATCTGCTCGCAGGCGAAACCGACACTCCGCCTGAGCTCTCGCCCGAAGCCGAACAGGCGCTGCTCTCGTACAGCTGGCCCGGCAACATCCGTCAGTTGCGGCACGTGCTGCAAATGGCCATCGCGCTGTGCGACGGCAAGTGCATCCGGCTCGCCGACCTGCCCGCCGAGGTCACGCAGCGCGCGCCCAGTGCGGAGCCCGCCGTGCTCAAGCGGCCCGCCGAACCCGAGTTCGATGCGGAACCCGACGAGGTGCTCGACCTCTCCGCGCTCAACGCCATTCAGTTGAACGAACGCGAAACCGTGCTCTCGCTGCTCGAGAAGCACCGCTGGAACGTGAGCAACGTGGCGCGCTCGCTCGGCATCAGCCGCAACACGCTGTATCGCAAGATGCGCAGGCTGCACATTCCGCTGTCGCACGACGGCTCGATGCCCCCCGGCAGCGCATGAGTCGCCCGTCCACGCGCGACCTCAGCACGTTCGAGCCGGACTCGCGCTTCGCATGGTGCGTGACCGGCTCGGGCCACATGCTTCAGGAGTCCATCGCGCTCGCGCAGCAGTTGCCGGGCGTGGACATCTTTCTTTCCGCCGCGGGCGAAGAAGTGCTGCCGCTCTACGGCTGGACCGTGCCCAAGCTGCGCGAGCACTTTCACCGCGTGCTGCGCGACAACAGCGCGAGCGGCGTGCCCGTGGGCATGCTCTATCACGGCGAATACCACACGGTGGTCATCGCGCCCGCCACGAGCAACACGGTGGCCAAGTGCGCCTTCGGCATCTCGGACACGCTGCCCACCAACATGTTTGCGCAGGCGGGCAAGCAGTGCATTCCAGGCATCGTCTTTGCATGCGATACCGAACCCACGGTGATCACGCAAAGCCCGACGGAATGGGTCGAATTGCGGCCGCGCGCCATCGAACTCGAGAACGTTGAGCGCCTCTCGCGCTTCGAGTACACCACCGTGGCGCGCTCGCTCGACGAATTGAAGACAGCGCTCGACGCCCGCCTCGCCACGCTCGACCTCGCATGGAACACATCGTCTTCCTGACCGGGCGGCTCGCCGAAAAGAGCCTCATCAACGTGCTGGAAAGCATGACGCCCACACCGTTCAGTTGGGAAGTGCGCGAGATCGGGCTGCAAGTGGCGGCGCTCATGACCGCGGACCTGATTCGCCGCCGCGTACCCGCGCCCATCGCCGCGCAACGCGTGATCGTGCCGGGCCGCTGCCGCGGCGACCTCGATGCGTTGACGCAGCACTACGGCGTGCCCGTGGAACGCGGCCCCGAAGAAGTGAAAGACCTGCCGCAGTTCTTCGGCCGCAAGGCGCAGCCCTTCGACCTCACGCGCTACGAGACCGAGATCTTCGCGGAGATCGTGGATGCGCCGCGCCTCGATCTCACCGGCATCGCCGCGCGCGCGAAGGACTACGCGGCGCAGGGCGCGGACGTCATCGACATCGGCTGCCTGCCCGAAACGCCGTTTCCGCATCTGGAAGACGCGGTGCGGCTGCTCAAGTCGCAGGGTTATCGCGTGAGCGTGGACTCCATGCGCACCGAAGAACTCGTGCGCGGCGGCCGCGCCGGCGCGGACTACCTGATGAGCCTGAACGTCGACACGCTCTGGGTGGCAGACGAAGTGCCCTCCACGCCGATACTCGTGGCACGCGAGCCCGCAGACGAAGCCTCGCTCGACGCCGCCGTCGAAGCGATGACCGCGCGTGGCCGCGCGTTTCTGGCCGATCCGATACTCGACCCCATTCCGTTCGGCCTCGCCACGTCGATTGCGCGCTATGTGCGGCTGCGCGAGCGGCATCCCGACGTGGCGATCATGATGGGCATCGGCAACGTGACGGAACTCACCGAGGCCGACACGAGCGGCATCAACGCGGTGCTGCTCGGCATGGCGGCAGAGTTGCGCATTGCCGCCGTGCTGACTACATCGGTGAGCCTGCACGCGCGCCGCGCCGTGCGCGAAGCCGACGTGGCGCGGCGCGTGATGCACGCGGCCCGCACGGCGCAGGTCTTGCCGAAGGGAATCGACGCGCGACTCGCCACGGTGCACGAAAAGCGCCCTTTTCCCTATAGCCCCGCGGAAATCGACGAGATCGCACAAGGCGTGCGCGACCCAAACTTCCGCGTGCAGGTCAGCACGCAAGGTATCCACGTCTACAACCGCGACGGCCAACGGCGTGCCGTGGACCCGTTCGATCTGTATCCGCAACTGGGCCTCGAAACGGATGGCGGTCACGCGTTCTACATGGGCGTGCAGCTGGCGCGCGCGCAGATTGCCTGGCAGTTGGGCAAGCGCTTCGACCAGGACCAGCCGCTCGACTGGGGCTGCGCAGTAGACAAGCCCGAAGACGATCTATGTGTGTGGCAGGCGCCGGGGAGCACCAGAAAGAAGACGTAAGCCGCGCAGGTGCATGTGCGGGTGCAAGTACACGTGCATCACCGCACGGCCGGTTCCAGCACCGCGTTCGCTATCCCGCCCACCCGTTCGCCTTCCTGGACACCGGCCAGCGCGGCGCGCAGTTCGCCCATCGCTTTCGCGTAGTCGTCCACGCCGAACACGGCGGAACCCGCCACGAACACATCCGCGCCCGCCGCCGCAATCTGCGCGATGTTCGACGCCTTCACGCCGCCATCCACTTCGATCGCGATGGGCCGGCCCGTACGCTCCACCGTTACCGCCACTTTCTCGCGCAGGCTGCGCAGCTTGTCGAGCGTTTGCGGGATGAACGCCTGGCCGCCGAAGCCCGGATTGACCGACATGACGAGCACCACGTCGAGCCGCTCCAGCACGTGGTCGAGTACCGCAAGCGGCGTCGCCGGGTTGAGCGCCAACCCCGCGCGCGCCCCGCTCGCCTTGATAAGCTCGATGGTCCGGTGCACATGATGCGAAGCCTCCGGATGAAAGCTGATGGTGTTCGCGCCCGCCTCGGCAAATGCCGTGACGAGCGGGTCCACGGGCGACGTCATGAGATGCACGTCGATGGGCACGCGCGTATGCGGACGAATGGCCGCGCACACGAGCGGACCGACGGTGAGATTGGGCACGTAGTGGTGGTCCATCACGTCCAGATGAATCCAGTCGGCGCCGGCCGCCGTGACGTCGCGAATCTCGTCGGCCAGACGCGCAAAGTCCGCCGAGAGCAGCGAAGGGGCAATCAGGAATTCGCGCATGTGCGGCCTCTTTCGGTTGTCGTCTCAGTGATAACGGCGCGCCATCGCATCGAGCGGCAGCGGCTTGATGCGCGCCGCCTGCCCCGCGCAGCCGAACGCCTCGAAGCGCTCCACGCATACCGCCGCAGCCGCAGCCGTGGCCGCCTTCAGCGCCACGCGCGGATCGAACTCGGACCGCGCGCTCGCCATCGACTTGCGCATCGCGCCGCTCATGGCGAGGCGAATGTCGGTGTCGATGTTGACCTTGCGCACGCCGTGCGCAATGCCGCGCTGAATCTCTTCCACGGGCACGCCGTACGTGGTGGGAATTTCGCCGCCGTATTCGCGAATCACGGCGAGCCACTCCTGCGGCACCGACGACGAACCGTGCATCACCAGATGCGTGTTCGGAATGCGTTCGTGAATTTCAGCGATGCGGTCCATGGCGAGAATGTCGCCCGTGGGTTCGCGCGTGAACTTGTAGGCGCCGTGCGAAGTGCCGATGGCGATGGCGAGTGCGTCCACGCCCGTGGCCTGCACGAACTGTCGCGCCTCTTCGGGATCGGTCAACAGATGTTCGCGCGAGAGCTTGCCCAGGGCGCCCACGCCGTCCTCGTCGCCGGCTTCGCCGGTTTCGAGCGAACCGAGGCACCCCAGTTCGCCCTCCACCGAAACGCCCACCGCGTGCGCGGCTTCCACCACGCGGCGGCTCACGTCCACGTTGTAGTCGTAAGTGGCCGGCGTTTTCTGGTCGGCCAGCAGCGACCCGTCCATCATCACCGACGTGAAGCCCGAACGAATGGCCTGCTGGCACACGGCCGGGCTCGCGCCGTGATCCTGATGCAGCACGACGGGAATGTCGGGATGCGCTTCGATGGCGGCATGCACGAGATGCCGCAGATACGGCTCGCCCGCATACTTGCGCGCGCCCGACGACGCCTGGAGGATGACCGGGCTCGCCGTGGACTGCGCGGCGGTCATGATCGCGTGAATCTGCTCCATGTTGTTGATGTTGAATGCGGGCACGCCGTAGCCGTGCTCGGCTGCGTGGTCCAGTAGCTGGCGCAATGCGATAAGAGCCATCATTCACTCCTCGTCGAGGTTCAGGAAAAGGGGAAGCGGATCATCGCGCGACGTGCACCACGCGGCGGGCTTCGTCGGCCACGGCCTGCGCGGTGAGGTTGAAGTGCGCGAACAGCGCAGCAGCCGGTGCGGATTCGCCGAACGAGTCGATGCCCACCACGCCGCCGTCGAGGCCCACGTATTGCCGCCAGAACGCACGCACGCCGGCTTCCACGGCTACGCGCGGCACGCCGGGCGGCAGCACGGCATCGCGCCAGGCAGCCGGCTCGCGATCGAACACCGTGGTGGAGGGCATCGAGACCACGCGCACCGCGACGCCCGCGTCGGTCAGTTGTGCGGCGGCGTCCAGTGCGAGCGTTACTTCGGAACCCGTAGCAATCAGCACGACGCGTTGTGCCGTGGACGGCAAAGACCAGTCGCGCAGCACATAGCCGCCGCGTGCAATGGCTTCGATCTGCTGCGCGCTGCGCGACACGAACGGCACGTTCTGGCGGCTCAGCAGCAGACACGACGGCCCCTCTCGCTCGACGGCGCTGGCCCACGCCTGCGCGGTTTCCACCGTATCGCAGGGCCGCCAGACGTCGAGGCCCGGAATCAGACGCAGGCTCGCCGCATGTTCCACCGGTTGATGCGTGGGCCCGTCTTCGCCCAGGCCGACCGAATCGTGCGTGAAGACGAAGACGGTGCGTGTCTTCATCAACGCGGCCATTCGCAATGCGTTGCGCGCGTAGTCGGAGAACGTGAGGAACGTGCCGCCGAACGGCAGGTAGCCGCGATGCAGCGCGATACCGTTCATCACCGCGCTCATGCCGAACTCGCGCACGCCGTAGTGGATGTAGTTGCCGCCTTTCAACTCCGCCGAGGGCCCGTTCGCTTCGATGCGCACATCGACGGCGCCCTTCCAGTCCGTGAGGTTCGAGCCCGTCAGGTCGGCCGAGCCGCCCAGCAGTTCAGGCAGCACGCGCGCGAGCATGGCGATGGTCTGCTGCGATGCCTTGCGCGTGGCGACCGTCTGCGCCGCGCTGTCCGTGTCGCGCAGCATCGCGCGTACCGCATCGCGCCATTGCGCCGGCAGCTCGCCCCGCATGCGGCGCTCGAATTCGGCGGCCTCGTTCGGATAATGCTGGCGGTACGACTCGAAACGGCGACGCCACTCGGCCTCCGCCGCCTCGCCGCGCATGCGTGCGTTCCAGCGCGCGCGCAAGTCGTCGGGTACTTCGAACGGCGCATGCGGCCAGCCGAGCGCGCGGCGCGTGGCCGCTACTTCTTCCGCACCCAGCGGCGCACCGTGCACGTCGTGCGTGCCGGCCTTCGAAGGCGAGCCCTTGCCAATCAGCGTCTTGCAGCAGATCAGCGTGGGACGTCCTGCCTTTTTCGCTTCGTTCAGCGCGTCGTCCACGGCGTCGATGTCGTGCCCGTCCACGTCGCGCACCACGTGCCAGCCATAGGCGGCAAACCGCGCGGGCGTGTCGTCGGCGAACCATTGCACGACGTGACCGTCGATGGAAATGCCGTTGTCGTCGTAGAGCACGACGAGCTTGTCGAGCCGCAGCGTGCCCGCGAGCGACGCCGCCTCGTGCGAGATGCCCTCCATCAAACAGCCGTCGCCCACGAACACGTAGGTGCGGTGATCGACAATGGCATGCCCCGGCCGGTTGAATTCGCGCGCGAGCAGTGCTTCGGCCAGCGCCATACCCACGGCGTTGGCGAGACCCTGGCCGAGCGGCCCGGTCGTAGTCTCCACGCCGGGCGTCACGCCCACTTCAGGGTGCCCCGGCGTCTTCGCATGCAACTGACGAAAGCGCTTCAATTCATCGACAGGCAAGTCATAGCCCGTCAGATGCAGCAGCGCGTAAAGCAGCATGGACCCGTGCCCGTTCGAGAGCACGAAGCGGTCGCGGTCCGGCCACGCCGGGTTGTGCGGATTGTGCTTGAGATGCCGGTCCCACAACGCGACGGCAATCTCGGCCATGCCGAGCGGCATGCCGGGGTGGCCCGACTTCGCGGCCTCTACGCCGTCGATGGCGAGAAAGCGCAGCGCGTCGGCCATCTGTTGCTGCGCGGCGGCAGCAACGGGTTCTGCAACAGCACTCATCGGAGTTCTCCCTGAGTTTTTGCATGCTTGCGGGCACGCTCAAGCACGCGCGCGCCGGTCCAGCAGTTGGAGAATCATCGGTGTGAAGATGAGCTGCATGGCGAGGCCCATCTTTCCGCCCGGCACCACGATCACGTTCGGGCGCGACATGAACGAGTCGTGCAGCATGGTGAGCAGATACGGAAAGTCGATGCCCTTCGGCCGCGCGAAGCGGATCACCACGAAGCTCTCGTCGGGCTGCGGAATCTCCCTTGCGATAAAGGGGTTCGACGTATCCACCGTGGGCACGCGCTGAAAATTCACATGCGTGCGCGAGAACTGCGGGCAGATGTAGTTCACGTAATCGGGCATGCGGCGCAGGATGGTGTCCACCACGGCTTCGTGCGAATAGCCGCGCATGTTCTGGTCGCGATGCAGCTTCTGGATCCACTCCAGGTTGATGATGGGCACGACGCCCACCAGCAGGTCCGCATGGCGTCCTATGTCGACCTTGTCCGTCACGGCGGCACCGTGCAGCCCTTCGTAGAACATGAGGTCCGTATCGGCTTCCACGTCTTCCCACGGCGTGAAGGTGCCGGCGTCCTGCTGGTAGACGCGCGCTTCGCCTTCGTCGTGCACGTAGTGGCGCAGCTTGCCCGTGCCGTTCTCGCCGTAGCTCACGAACAGCGATTCAAGTTCTTCGAGCAGATTCGCCTCCGGCCCGAAGTGGCTGAAGTTGAGCACGCCTTCGTGCTCGCGCTGCTTCATGGCCTCGCGCATGCCGTTGCGGTCGTAACGGTGGAAGGCGTCGCCCTCCACGATCTGCGCCTTGATGTGCTCGCGTCTGAAGATGTGGGCGAAGCTCTTCATCACGGTCGTGGTGCCCGCTCCGCTGGAGCCCGTCACCGCGATGATGGGATGTTTGACCGACATGGGACTGTCTCCGGATAGCAATGTTGTTCGATTCGGCGGATAGCGCGCTCGCACAGCGCTGCGTCATCGCCCAGGCGATGCGGCGGCGAGTCGCGACAACGGCGCCTCAGTTCGCGCTCAAGACAGGCTCAAGCCGTGAAATCCGGCAGGAACAGCGAGCGCGTGCCGAAGAGCGGGGACGTGAAAGGCTTGTCCTCGCCGCGGTCGTATTCGCCGTGATAGCGGCCAATGCGCTCCACTTCCTGCTTCGATCCCAGGATCACCGGCACGCGTTCATGCAGCCGGCGCGGCTGCACGTCGAGAATGCGCTCGCGGCCCGTAATGGCGTGGCCGCCCGCCTGCTCCACGAGAAAGCTCATGGGGTTGGCTTCGTAGAGCAGACGCAGACGCCCTTCCATGGCCGAGGTCTTCGAATCGCGCGGGTACATGAACACGCCGCCGCGCATCAGGATGCGATGCACCTCCGCCACCATCGACGCGATCCAGCGCATGTTGAAGTCGCGTTGGCGGCAGCCCGTGCGGCCGTCCTTGCACTCCTGCACGTAGCGGCGCACGGGCGGCTCCCAGAAGCGTTCGTTGGAAACGTTGATGGCGAACTCTTCGGTTTCCTCCGGAATCCTGATGTTCGAATGCGTGAGCACGAAGTTGCCCACGTCGCGCTCCAGCGTGAACCCATGCGTGCCGGTGCCCACGGAAAGCACGAGCATGGTGGAGGGTCCATAGATGGCGTAGCCCGCCGCCACCTGCTCGCGGCCGGGCCGCAGGAATGCGCTCTCGCCCACCTGCGCCTGCGGCTCGCCGGTATTGCGCAGCACGGAGAAGATGGAACCCACCACGCCGTTGATGTCGATGTTCGACGAGCCGTCGAGCGGATCGAACGCCAACAGATACTCGCCGCGCGGGTACACCTTCGGAATGGCGTAGACCTCCTCCATTTCCTCGGAGACCATCGCGGCGAGCAGACCGTCCCACTCGCATTGCTGCACGAAGATTTCGTTGGTGACGACGTCGAGCTTCTTCTGCTCCTCGCCGTGCGTGTTCACGCTTTGCGCGGAACCGTGCTGGCCGCCCAGCGCGCCGCGCGTGAGTACCGCCGAAATGGCCTTGATGGCGGCGGCCACGTCGATCAGCAAGGCAGAGAGCCCGGCCGCCTGGGCCGGGCACGGCTCGCGGTCCAGCGTATCGATCAGAAACTTCGAGAGGGTGGTTCGTCCGTCGAGCATGGCGCTCTCCTGATGG
Organism: Paraburkholderia kururiensis; assembly: GCF_034424375.1. Taxonomy (NCBI): domain Bacteria; kingdom Pseudomonadati; phylum Pseudomonadota; class Betaproteobacteria; order Burkholderiales; family Burkholderiaceae; genus Paraburkholderia; species Paraburkholderia kururiensis. The sequence goes on from NZ_CP139965.1 coordinate 517,419, forward strand.
TGTCGTTAACCTGGGGGCGCGCCGGCATGGCCTTCACCGTGAGCGGCGCCTGCCATCGGCTCGCTGAACACGCGGCTCGCGCGCACGTCGGCGGCGGCAATCAGCGTGAGCGCGGAAGCATCGAGAGGCGCATCGGTTTGCATGGCAGCGGCAAAAAGACGGTTGGCCTGGCGCAGGCGCGCGCGGTCCAGCGCATTGCGCACGGAGCGCGCGTTCGCAAAGCCCGGCTGGCGTGTGCGAATGGCGAGATAGTCGGCGAAGGCCTCACGCGAATCCGCGTCGAACCGGTAATGCATGGTGGCGAGCATGCGGTCCGCTATGTCGAGCAGCTCGGCCTCGTCGTAATCCGGAAACGTGATGTGGTGTGCAATGCGCGAGCGAAAGCCCGGGTTGCTCTCGAAGAAAATCTCCATGCGCGAGGCGTAGCCCGCCAGAATCACGACGAGGTCGTCGCGCTGGTTCTCCATGGTCTGCAGCAGGATTTCGATGGCCTCCTGCCCGTAGTCGCGCTCGTTTTCGGGGCGATACAGGTAATACGCTTCATCGATGAACAGCACGCCGCCCATCGCGCGCTTGAGCACCTCGCGCGTTTTCGGGGCGGTGTGGCCGATGTATTGACCCACCAGGTCGTCGCGCGTCACGGACACCAGATGGTTGCGGCGAATGTAGCCGAGCCGGTGCAGCACCTCGGCCATGCGCATGGCAACCGTGGTCTTGCCGGTGCCGGGGTTGCCGGAGAAGCACATGTGCAGCGTGGGCGGCGAGCCCGCAAGGCCGAGCGCATCGCGCGCGCGCTCCACGAGCAGGTGCGCCGCCACTTCGCGAATGCGCGTCTTCACGGGCACGAGGCCGACCAGATCGCGATCCAGTTCGGCCAGCACGTCGCCGATACCGGAATCGCGATAGAGCGCGGCGAGGTCCACGTGTGCGGAGTCAGCGCCGCCTGCCGCATGCGTCGCTTCGCAAGGCGCGGTCTGCGGTTCGCCGTCGTGCCGGCCCGCCGCAGATACACTGCGGCCCGGCGCGCGCTGCTCGATGGGTGCCTCCACCGTCATTGCCGTCTCCCTGAGAGGTTCATGGTTCAGCGGTACGTCGTGTTGCCGATGCATTCGGAGCGAACGCAAACCGCTACGTCACTCCTGCGCGCCATAGCGTTCGCCCTCGGGACGCTCGCCCGCATAACTCGCCATGACGTAGCGCTGCACGCGACCGTGTGCCTCCTGGCGTGTGAGGCGGAAACCCGGCTCGTGCGGCGGCCGGTTCACGATGAACGAGAGCCGCATGGTCTCGAAACCGCGCACCGAATCGAACGCATTCACCTTGATGTAGTGCCGCGGGAACGTGGCGCGGCACGCCTTCACTTCCTGCATTACGCCGGCCGCGTCGCGCAGGTCGAACATGGGCAGGCCCCACATGTCCCAGTAGGTATTGCGCGGATGCGGGTCGTCCGTGTATTCGACCGAGCACGCCCAGCCCTGGCCCAGCGCATAGTTGATCTGTGCGCTGATCTCTTCGTCGGTCAGTTCGGGCAGAAAAGAAAACGTCCCTTGTGTGATGCGCATGGCGAACCTCGTGTGCAGATGAAGTGATGAAGCAAGAACCGCGTCAGGTTGCGGACGTGGCTGACGTCGCGGACCTGGCTCAGGCAGCCGTGGGCGTGGCGGCGAAGTCGGGCGTGTCCGTGGACGCGTAGTTGAACGTCACGTCGCGCCACGTATCCAGCGCCTGCTTGAGCGGCGTGCACGAGCGCGCAGCGGCCTCCAGAATGTCGGGCCCTTCGTTGAGGATGTCGCGGCCCTCGTTGCGCGCCTTCACCATGGCTTCCAGCGCCACGCGGTTCGCCGTGGCGCCCGCCTGAATGCCCGCGGGGTGGCCGATGGTGCCGCCGCCGAATTGCAGCACCACGTCGTCGCCGAACAGGTCGATCAATTGATGCATCTGCCCCGCGTGAATGCCGCCCGAGGCCACCGGCATCACCTTGCGCAAACCCGCCCACGGTTGATCGAAGAACAGGCCGCGTGACAGATCGACCTCGTTGTGCGCTTCGCGGCACACGTTGTAATAGCCCTGCACCGAAAGCGGATCGCCTTCCAGCTTGCCCACGGCGGTGCCCGCGTGAACGTGGTCCACGCCCGCCATGCGCACCCACTTCGCAATGACGCGAAACGAGATGCCGTGATTGCGCTGGCGCGTGTAGGTGCTGTGCCCCGCGCGGTGCAGGTGCAGGATCATGTCGTTCTTGCGCGCCCAGCGCGCCATGGACTGAATCGCGGTCCAGCCGATCACGAGGTCGATCATCACGATGCACGAGCCCAACTCCTTCGCGAACTCGGCGCGCTCGTACATCTCTTCCATCGTGCCCGCCGTCACGTTGAGGTAATGGCCCTTCACCTCGCCCGTTTCGGCCTGCGCGCGGTTCACAGCTTCCATCGCAAAGAGGAAGCGGTCGCGCCAGTGCATGAACGCCTGCGAGTTGATGTTCTCGTCGTCCTTGAGGAAGTCGAGCCCGCCCTTCAGACCTTCGTACACCACGCGGCCATAGTTCTTGCCCGAGAGACCCAGCTTCGGCTTCACCGTGGCGCCCAGCAGCGGGCGCCCATATTTGTCGAGCCGTTCGCGCTCCACCACGATGCCGGTGGCCGGGCCCTGGAACGTCTTCAGATACGCCACCGGAATGCGCATGTCTTCCAGGCGCAGCGCCTTCAGCGGCTTGAAGCCGAACACGTTGCCGATGATCGACGCCGTGAGGTTCGCAATGGAGCCCTCTTCGAACAGGTCGAGTTCGTAGGCGATGTACGCGAAGTACTGCGGTTCGTCGGCGCGCGAAACAGGCACCGGCTCCACGCGAAACGCTTTCGCGCGGTACATGTCGCACGCCGTGAGGCGGTCGGTCCATACCACGGTCCACGTGGCCGTGGACGATTCGCCGGCCACGGCCGCCGCGGCTTCTTCCGGGTCCACGCCGGGCTGCGGCGTGATGCGAAAGAGCGCGATCACGTCCGTATCTTTCGGCGTGTAGTCGGGTTGCCAGTAACCCATCTCGCGGTATTTCATGACGCCCGCGGCGTAACGTTCGCGCGGATTGCGCGGGTTGCGTGTTTCACGTGCGGAGTCGATCGCTGCTTGACTGAAGTCGTTCATGGCGTATCCCTGGTTGGCGAAGCGTTCCGGAAAAAACGAAGCGCATGGGACGCACTGTAGGCAACCGCGCCCGCATTGAAAATTCACGATTTAATTCGCCAGGGTTAAACGATCCCTTATTGATCTCGCATTGCCGAACGGTGTTTTGTGATGCGAATCGAACGCCGCGCGACAGCGTAAAAATGCGCGGCAAAAACGGATGGAGCACTTTGCTGCGTTTCCGGCACACCGCCGTAAATGGGCTATAACGTTATGGTCTGGCTCGCTCTTCTGGTGTCTTACACCGGCAGGTGCCGCGAACTGCATATCGCCCACGTACCGCACCGGGCAATGGCAGCGCAGGCGTACTGTCAGGATCTCCGGCACGGAGCTTGCATGACGCCGCACGCCGTGGTGTTCGGCATTGCGCCGGCACATGGTGATTTCCCTGATTCATTCACATGGAGGGATACAAGGATGCAATGGACCACCCCAAGCTACGCCGATATGCGTCTAGGCTTTGAAATCACGATGTATATCGCTACGCGATAAGCCCGCACGGGCCGCCTGACGGGTCTTTCCGGCCCTTGTGCGGCCCTTTTCGCGGGCTTTCTATTTTTTGAATCGTGCCGCCGCCGGCGCAGGCTCCGCCTGGACATACGTTCCCACATGATTTTCGAAACGATCGTCACCACGGCGGCGCCCGACGGCCGGCCTCACGTTGCGCCCATGGGCATTCGCTACGAGGGCGGCTTCGTGATCCTCGCCCCGTTCCGGCCCTCCGCCACACTCGATAACATCGTCGCCACACGCGCGGCGGTCGTGAACTTCACCACCGACGTTCGCGTCTTCGCCGGTTGCGTCACGCGCTTCGCCACCGACTGGCCCACCGTTGCCGCAAGCCGCGTGAACAGCGTGCGTCTGGCGGATTCGCTCTCGCACGCCGAGCTCGAACTCGAGGACATGAGCGACGACGCCACGCGCCCCGTGCTGCGCATGCGCTGCGTGCACCGCGAGGAACACGCGCCGTTCGAAGGCTTCAACCGCGCGCAGGCCGCCGTGGTGGAAGGCGCGATTCTGGTGAGCCGACTTGCCATGCTGCCCGCCGACAAGGTGGACCGCGAAATGGCGTACCTGCAGATCGCCATCGACAAGACCGCCGGCGATACCGAACGCGCCGCCTGGGCCTGGCTCACGGCGGCCGTCGCCCGGCACCGCGCCCATGCGGGACGCGAGCCCGGCGGCAAGACCCCCGAACCCGCGGGCGAACTCGATCCCCACCCGCATCACGGAGAACTGCAATGACCGCATTGCTCGCGAGCGTCCGCTCGGAAGACGAGGCGCTGGAAGCCGCCCGCGCCGGCGCGGAACTGATCGACCTCAAGGAGCCGAACGAGGGCGCGCTGGGCGGCCTGCCCGCCGGCGCCATCGCGCGCATTGCGAGCCGGCTGCGCGCGCAGTATCCCGTGAAGCCCATCAGCGCGACGATAGGCGACGTGCCACCTGAGGCGCTCGATGAAATCGCCGCGCGCGTCATCGACGTGGCCGACGCGGGCGTGGATTACGTGAAGGTGGGTATCGCACCCGGGCCGGCCGCACGCCGTTGCCTCGACGAACTCGCATCGCTGCCGGCCACGGTGGTGCCCGTGCTGCTCTGCGACGGCGGCGTGGAAGGTGTGGATAACGAACTGGTGGAGCACGCGGCCACGCTCGGCTTCACCGGCTTGATGTTCGACACCGCCGGCAAAGACGGCCTCACGCTGTTCGATCACGTGGACACGGGCACGCTCGCGCGCTGGCTGCGGCTTGCGCGTTCGCGCGGTGCGTTGTGCGGCATTGCGGGCGCGCTGGGCTGGGGGCAGCTGGCGCAGATTCGCGAACTCGCGCCGGACGTGGCGGGCTTTCGCACCGCGCTGTGCGCCGACGGGCGGCGCTCGCGTCTCGACCCGCAGCGCGTCGCGCAATGGGCAAGTGCGCTGCATCGCCCCGCCGAGATGGTTCGCCCGCTCAACTCACCGGCACATTCAGCAGACGTTCGCGCATGAGCGCGGCGTTGTCCTTGTTGAAAAGCTCGACCACGTAGTTGGCCTCGTTCACGTAGTCCAGAAAACGACGGTCCACCACGCCGCTCGAAGCAAGCGTTTCGAGCGGCTCGCCGTCGCCTATCGGGCACGACTTCACCACGATCAGCCGCTCTGCGTTCAGCATGGTGGAGAGCCACGCGGCAAGGCTGTCCGACGTGGTGTCCCAGTTGCTCATGGCGTCCGGCGTGTCGCGCATGAGCGCCGTGGGCACCCACACGGCAACGTGCCCGTCGCGCAGCGCGCGGCGGATCTTCGCCTCGCTCGACGCGAGCACCAGTTCGGGCAGCACGCCCTGCATGAGGATGGCGTACTGCGTCATGGCGAGCAGACACATGTTGTGCGCGGCGAGGTCGTCGAAATGCCACTCCCCCTGGTATTGGCGGACCTTGTCCGCGAAATCGCCGCCGCCGGGCACGATCACCACTCGCCCGCCGCCCAGTTCGCACAGTTCGGTGAGCCACGTGCGCAGCGTCGGCTCGTGACTCAGGCTGCCCCCGATCTTGACCACCCACATGACGGTTGTCCTCGCATTCGCGTTCGTTTCATCTGACTGCTGCTTTTCTCTGTCCCGGCATGGGGCTGTCGCCGTGGCTCATGCGGCGCCGCGCAGGCGCTCGCGTTGCTCCGTATCCTGCGAGGCCAGCAACGCCACCGCCACGCTCGGCGCACAGGTGGCGGCCCAGTCTGCGCAATGCCCGGGCACGCCCGCGAGCGTGCCGAAATCGACGTAGGAGCGCGCCTCGTCGCGCGCGAGCGCCGCCACGAGAAAGCGGCCGCAACCCGCGCCCACGAGCGGCGCTTTCGCGAGGCCCGGCTTTAACACCACCACACGCGCCAGATTCGCGCCGATTTCGCGCAGCTGAAGCGCGCGCCACTGCAAGGCGAAGCGGCGCCACGCTTCGTGCGACGCCTCGTGCGCGTCGCGGCCGATCATGCGCGCAAGCCGCGCCTCGCTCGCGGCCACCGTCTTGGGGCCGTGGTCCGCGCTCGGATGCAGGTCGTAGAGCGGTTCGAGTTCGCCCGTCACGCGATAGACGTCCGCGGTGGTCGCGAACCATTCGTTCATCACGTTCACGCACGCATCGCCGAATTCGATGCGATGCGCCACGCCGCACAGCGGCGTGCGCACCACCCCCTGATAGACGAGTTCGCCGGTCGCGAGCCGGCCCGCGTCCGTGGTGGCCCGCGCCGCCACGTTGCCGCCCGCGATGGGCACGATGTCCGTCGTCGTGCTGCCGATATCGACGAGCACCGCGTCGGGCACGCGCGTGGCCACCCAGCGCGCGGTGGCCAGCCAGTTCGCCGAGGCCACGCTGCGCCAGCCCGCCGCGCACTGCGCTTCGGTGAACCACCCGGCGTCGTTCGCGTAGAAGCGCACGTTGCGCCCCAGCCGGCGCGCCAGCGTGCCGGCAATCTCGCGTACGCCTTCGGCGCGGTCGTGAAAGAGATCCACCATCTCGCCCGTCATCGTCACGGCATGGCGTGCGGCAGGCTGGGCCGCCTCGGGCCAGCGTTCGAGCACGAGGCCGATGGTGTGTTCGAGATGATCCAGGCCCTGCCAGAGCGGGCAGGCCCATTGCGCGACGTCGAGCACGGCGCCCGTGGCGTCCACGGCGCAGACCTTCACGTGCGCGCCGCCCACGTCCCAGCCGAATACGGCCCCAGGCAGCGCCGACGCCGTTTCGCGCACGGCGCTCAAGGCTGCACTCCGCACGGTTGCACGTGCGACGGCTGCCGCGCGGCGCCGCGCTTCACCGGCACGCCGTGCGCCGCGAGCAGGTCGGCGGCCACGTTGCGATTGAGCGCGTCGCTCAGGCTCGCATAGGCCACCGTGAGCCTCGAATTGATCTCGACCACGACCGGCCCGCGCTCGGGGTTCCACACCACGTCGATACCGACGAAACCGCGCAGCCCCGGCACCGCTTCCGCCACACGACGGGCGAGCGCCGCAAGCTGCCGGCCGCGCTCGCCGGAGCGGTCGATGCGGTCCACCTGCACGCCGTCGAATTCCACGATCTGCGGCGTGTGCGCCTCGGCTCCGCGTTCGTTGAGCGCGATGCGCTGACGGTTGATGCTGAGAAGTTCCACGCCATGCTCGCCGCACACGAGCGAAAGACTGAGCGGCTCGCCTTCCACCCACGACTGCAGCACGGGATTGCGACCGTCGGCGAGGCGCGCCAGGTATTCGGCGCGGGCGTCGCTGAAGCGGTCGAAGACGAAGGTGTCGAGCCCGCCCGCGCCGTCGTCGGGCTTCACGACCCAGCGGCCGTGATGTGCTTGGGCAGCATCGACCGATGCCATGTCCGCGGGTTCGCCGGGCTGTCCAGGTTCGGCGGGTTCGATCGCAGGCGTCGCCGCAATACCGTGTGCCGCAAGCCGCGCCGCGGTGGCGCGCTTGCTGGTGGCGAGCGCAATGGCGTCGCGCGTGCAGCCCAGCCAGCGCGCGCTGCCCGATGCGCTCACGGCGTCGTGCAGCCCCAGCAGCAGCCCGTCGCATTCGGGCGCGATCACGCAGGTGTAGTCGTGGTCGCGCGCCACGCGGGCCACGAAGTCCGTCATCGTTTCGCCGGCGCGCGCCATACAATGCGCGTGCCCCGGCACCGCGTTCTCGAACGGCGAACTCGCGAAGGTCACGTCGACGCCGCCCAGCGCATGCAGGTCCGCCACGAGCGCGTCGCGCATCACGCGGCCTTCCACGATCAGCGCGCTCAGATCGGCGAGACTGCCTGCGCCGGCCAGCTCGGGGGCGATGCCGCCGCCGGTGAGATACTCGTAGACAAAGATGCTGGTCAAAGGAATGCGCCCCTATGCTCGTGATACCGGTTCTCGATCTGCTCGACGGCCATGCCGTGCGTGCCGTGCGCGGCGAACGCAGCGCCTATCGGCCCATTGAGTCGCCGCTCGCCGCCACCAGCGAGCCCGTTGCCGTGGCTCGCGCGCTGCTTGCCGCAAGCGGCGCGCAGACGCTCTACGTCGCCGACCTCGGCGCCATCCTCGGGCACGGCGCGCATGTCGCAACGCTTGCCGCCCTGCGCCGCGCGTTGCCCGGCACGGAGATCTGGCTCGACGCGGGCTACGCGAACTACACCGCGATGCAGGCCGTCTTCGCCGCGATCCGCCACGCCGATGCCGCGAACGACGCGACCGCTACCGCCCCGGCGGCGCTCGCCACGCTCGTGCCCGTGTTCGGCTCGGAGTCGCTGCGCGACCTCCACGCGTTACGCGAAGCCGAAGACGCGGGGCACTCGCCCATCCTCTCGCTCGATCATCGCGCCGGCGAGCTGCTCGCTGCCGGCGCGGAACATCTCTCGCAAACCCTCTCGCAAACTGCTACGCAGTCCGCTTTATTCCCGTCCCACGCGGCACACACGGTCTTCACCTGGTGGCCGCACCGCGTGATCGCGATGACGCTCGACCAGGTGGGCAGCTACGAAGGGCCCGACCTGTCCACCTTCGAACGCATCCGCGCGAGCGTGCCGGCACACACCACGGTGATCGGCGCAGGCGGCATTCGCGATGCGCAAGACCTCGCGCGTGCCGAACAGGCGGGCGCCACTGCGTGGCTGGTCGCCTCGGCACTTCACGATGGCCGCGTGCGGCCCGCCACCGACGCGCGGGCAGATCACACAAATTCCATGCCAGACGACGGCGCGCATACAGACGCGTTGCGCTGTAAGGAGACGGCAAGCCGGTGAGGCAGCGCGTGCCCTTGCAGTGACACTGTGTGCCGCAACGACACACAACCTGTTCGATGCTGGAACGCTCGCGCTTGCCATCGCGCCATCCAGCAACACTCAAGCGACACTTGAGCGAACAGGCCCGCCGTGACGCACTGCAAAACGCGCATTCGCGGCGCATCGCGGCCTTGGCATCGCACGCGCCTCGCACATAAGACGAGGCACGTCCACGCGATTTCATGCGCAACGCTGCGCAGCGTTGCCTGGCCCACACACCAGGCTCAGTTCGAAAGCACACATTTCGGCATGGACCTTGCTAAAACGGCGCCATGCCTCTTTCGCCCAACGAATCGTCGTCGACGGGTGCGGGTGCGCCCTCTGCCGCGTCGCCCACTCGCCTTGTTCACGACGTGCACGACACGCACGACTGGACCTGTCCGTTCTGTCCGCTGCTCTGCGACGACCTCACGGTCAGCGCGCAGGGCGACGGCACGCTCGCCGTGTCCGGTCACGACTGCCCGCGGCTCGCGCAGGCGCTCGCCACTTTTGGCGCGAGCGATGCAACCACGCCGGCTATCGTGGACGGCCAGGACGCGTCGCTCGATGCCGCGCTCTCGCGTGCGGCAACGTTGCTCGGCGCGGCGCGCCGTCCGCTCTTCGGCGGGCTTGCCACCGACGTAGCCGGCGCGCGCGCGCTCTATACGCTCGCGGCCCAATGCGGCGCCACGCTCGACCATCTGCACGGCGACGCGCTCACGCCCGCCACGCTCGCGTTCCAGGACCGCGGCGCGTTCTTCACCACGCTCTCCGAAGTGCGCGCACGCGCGGACCTCATCGTGTTCTTCGCGTGCACGCCTTCGCAGCGCTATCCGCGCTTCTTCACGCGCGCGTTGGGCGGCACCTCGACGGCGCGCGAACTCGTATTCGTAGGCTGCGCGCCGGACCCTGCCGCGACCGGCCTCACGCACACGCAAAGCGAAACGCTGCTCGCCAACGCGGACCCGTTCGATACGCTCGCCATCTGGTCCGCGCTCGCGAACGGCCGTCGTCCCGAGACGCTTTCCGCCGAGGCCCGCGCCGCAGCCAACGCACTCGCCGCATTGCAGGCGCGCATCGCGGCGGCCCGCTACACCGTGTTCGTCTACGAGCCCGCGGCGTTGCCCCATCCGCACGCGGCGCTGCTGATCGAAGCGCTGAACCGCATCGCGAAGGCCGCGAATCTCACGACGCGCGCGGGTTGCCTGCCCCTGGGCGGCGACGACGGCGCGCTCACCGTGAACCAGGCGGTGACGTGGCTTTCGGGTTTGCCGCTGCGTCTACGCGTGTCGGCAGCGGCTTCGCAAACAGGCGGCGCCACGCTCGACTACGACCCGTATCGCTATCGCACGGAAACGCTGCTGGCCGCGAACGAAGCCGATGCGCTGCTGTGGGTGGCGAGCTTCGGCCCGCACGGCTGGCCTTCGGCGCTCACGGCCGGCGTGCCTGCCGTCGTGCTCGGTCATCCCGCGCTGGCGGAGGCGGCGAAAGCGCGCGGTGCCGCCACGGTGTTTATTCCCGTCGCGACGCCGGGCATCGACGGCACGGGGCATCTGTTTCGCGTCGACAGTTCCGTGGTCGTTCCGCTCGCCGCCGCGCGGGGCGCTGCGCTGCCTTCGGTGCATGCCGTGGCCACACAACTTCACATGAAGCTTGCCGCCGAACATGGCGTGACCCAGGCCATACACCAAACCGCGCCCGCGGACGGGGAAGCCTCATGAGCCTCATTCGACTCAAAGGCGGCACGGTCTATGACCCGATCAACGGGGTGAACGGCCAGCGCCGCGACATCGCCATTCGCGACGGCCGTATCGTCAACGTGCCAGAGCATGTGCCCGCCGACGTGGAGTACGACGCCGAAGGCATGGTCGTGATGGCGGGCGGCATCGACCTGCATTCGCACATCGGCGGCGGCAAGACCAACATCTCGCGCCTCCTGTTGCCCGAAGACCATCGCGCCGACCTCGCGCGCGAAGCCGAACGCGCGCGCGCCTGCGAGGCCGACGGCAGCGCCGTGCGCGAATCGACGCGCGACGCCGAAGGTCGCTATCTGCGTCTGCCCTCGTGCGGCGTCTGCACGCCGGGCACGCTGGCCACCGGCTACCGCTACGCCGAAATGGGTTACACCGCGGCGTTCGAGCCCGCCATGATGGCCTCGAACGCGCGCCACGCGCATCTGGAAATGGGCGACACGCCCATCATCGATCACGGCGCCTACGTGATGCTCGGCAACGACGAGCTGTTCCTGCAACTGCTGGCCTCGGGCGCCGGCACGGAACGCATTCGCGACTACGTGGGCTGGACGCTGCACGCGAGCAAGGCGCTCGGCGTGAAGGTGGTAAACCCCGGCGGCATTTCGGCGTTCAAGTTCAACCAGCGCGCGCTCGACGTGGACGAAACGCACGTGCACTACGGCATCACGCCACGCGACGTGCTGCGCACGCTCACGCGCGCGCTCACGGAATTGCGCGTGCCGCATCCGCTGCACGTGCATGCGAGCAACCTGGGCGTGCCAGGCAATATCGCCTCCACGATCAAGACCATGGATGCCGCGGACGGCCTGCCCATTCACCTTACGCACATCCAGTTCCACAGCTACGGCACCGAAGGGCCGCAGAAATTTTCGTCGGGCGCGCGCGAGATTGCCGAGGCCGTGAACGCGCGGCCCAACGTGACCATCGACGTGGGCCAGGTGATCTTCGGGCAGACCGTCACGGCTTCCGGCGACACGATGATGCAGTTCCGCAACGCGCCGCTCGCGGGGCCGCACAAGTGGGTAGTAGGCGACATCGAATGCGATGCTGGCTGCGGCGTGGTGCCGTTCCGCTATCGCGAACAGAGCTACGTGAACGCGCTGCAATGGATCATCGGCCTCGAGATCTTCCTGCTCGTGGACGACCCATGGCGCGTTTCGATGACCACGGACCACCCGAACGGGGGCCCGTTCACGAGCTACCCGCATCTGATCCGACTTCTGATGGACAAGTCGTTTCGCGACGAGCAGCTTGCGAAGCTGCACCCCGAGGCACAGGTGGCCAGCACGCTGCGCGAACTGAAGCGCGAATTCTCGCTGTACGAGATCGCCATCATCACGCGCGCGGGCCCCGCGAAGCTGCTGGGCCTGCGCGACCGCGGACATCTGGGCGAAGGCGCGGCGGCGGACATCGCCGTCTATCGCAACCAGGACGACCGCGAACGCATGTTCACGTCGCCCGCCTACGTGTTCAAGGACGGCCACCTCGTAGCGCGCGACGGCACGCTCGTTTCGGTGCCCACGGGCGGCATTCATTTCGTGACGCCCGAATACGACCGCGGCATCGAAAAGACCCTGCGCGCGTGGAGCAACGCGAATCTCACCACGAACTTCGCGCACGCCGCCATCAGCAACGACGAAGCGTGCGCGTGCTGCCGCGGAGGCAAGCTGTTGCCGGTCGAATGCTTCTCCGCAGAGGAGGCGGTGAACCGTTGAACCGCGCGCTGAACTACGCGTTGAATCGCGCGAACCCGCGCTGAACGCACAGCAAGCGCAACCATCAAGCAACCACCAAGCAACCAATCCGACGCCGAGAGATGGAGCACGAACAGCCCGCGACGACCGACACCGCGCCCCTCGCGATCAACGGCACGCTGATCGACAGGACGTTTGCCGAAGCCTTCCCGATGAAGGCGACGCGGCTCGTCGTGACCGCGCACACGCCGCAGTGGGCGCACCACGCGGCGCATTCGATGACGGGCTTCGCGACCTCGGTGATCGGCTGCGGCTGCGAGGCCGGTATCGAACGCGAACTCGCGCCCGACGAAACGCCCGATGGGCGGCCGGGCGTGAGCGTGCTGCTGTTCGCGGTGTCGTCGAAGGAATTGGCGAAGCAGGTGGAGCGGCGCGTGGGCCAATGCGTGCTGACGTGCCCCACCACGGCGGTGTACGGCGGCATCGATCGCGCCACGAGCCGCGCGCCGCTGTCGGATAACGCGGCGCTGGGCAGCACACTGCGTTTCTTCGGCGACGGCTGGCAGATTTCGAAGATGATCGGCACCACGCGTTACTGGCGCGTGCCGGTGATGGATGGCGAGTTCGTCTGCGAAGACACGGCGCCCACCGTGAAGGCCGTGGGCGGCGGCAATCTGCTGCTGCTCGCCACGGACACCGACGCGGCGCTCGCCGCCGCCGAAGCCGCCGTGGCCGCCATGTGCCAGCTGCCGAACGTGGTGATGCCGTTTCCGGGCGGCGTGGTGCGGTCGGGGTCGAAAGTGGGCTCGAAGTATCGCGGCGCCACGGCCTCCACCAACGACGCGTTCTGCCCCACGCTCGTGGGCCTCTCGCCGCGCAGCGAACTGACGGACGAAGTGGGCTGCGTGCTGGAAATCGTGATCGACGGACTCACTGAAGCCGACGTGGCCGCCGCGATGACGACGGGCATCGTGGCCGCCACCGCGCGCGGCCGCGCGGCGGGCGTGCTGCGCATTTCGGCGGGCAACTACGGCGGCAAGCTCGGGCCCTATCACTTCCATCTGCACGCGCTTGCGGCGGGACTGGACGGGAGCCGCGCATGAGCACCACGACCTTGCGCGTGAAGACGGCGCCCGGCTTTCGCGTGGACGCATCGCCGCTGCTGCCCGAACTGCTCGACGGCAAACCGCTCGCCGAGATCGAACGCATCGTGCTGCATGCGAGCAACGAGGCATTTGCCGTGGGCGATCTGTTCGATGTGGCGCGCAGTGAGAGCGATGCAGGCGGCCCCACGCTGATGATCGAAGGCGCAGACACATGGCTCGACCGGCTCGGCGTCGCGATGAATAGCGGCCAGCTCGTCGTGCAGGGCGCGGCCGGCGACTACGCGGGCCACGGCATGGCGGGCGGCGTCATGACCATCGGCGGCGATGCGGGCCACTTCACGGCCTGCGAGATGCGCGGCGGCCGGCTCGTGGTGAGCGGCAACACCGGCGACTTTGCGGCCAGCGCGCTGCCGGGCGACATGGACGGCATGACAGGCGGCACGCTTGCCATTCACGGCAACGCGGGCGCGCGCCTCGCGGACCGCATGCGGCGCGGTCTCGTGCTGGTGGGCGGCAACGCAGGCGAATGTGCTGCGTCGCGACTCGTGGCGGGTACCGTCTGCATTGCGGGCGACCTGGGCCCGCATTATGCGTACGGTATGCGGCGCGGCACGCTGCTGCTCGCACGCGAACCGCAGCGTTTGCCGCCCACTTTCACAGGCGGCGGGCGCGGCTTCGGCGTGTTCTGGTCGCTGCTCGTACGCAACCTCGCAGGCGAAATGGCACCGTTTTCCGCGTGGAGCGGTGCACGTCTGCCGGCCCGCTACACCGGCGACCTCGCCGTGGACGGCAGGGGAGAAATACTGATTCCCCGTTGAGGCCGCGCACGGTAAAGGAGAGTGTTCGGCAGAACACCTCGACAACGAAAACACAACCCAGGCACAACCCAAGAACGCCAGGAGACATCGGGATGACGACGGCGCATTCCTCCGCAGCACGCCAATCCACCGGTTTGCACGAACCGCGTCGCTACGCGGGCTCGCTGATCGTGCTGCACTGGCTGATCGGCCTCGCCATCATCGGGCTGCTCGCGCTGGGCCTGTACATGGTCGGCCTGCCCAAAGGGCTGCCCATCAAGGCGACGCTCATCAACTTCCACAAGTCGCTCGGGTTGACGGTTTTCCTGCTGGTGCTTCTGCGCATCCTGGTGCGCGCGGTCCGTAACCGGCCGCCGCTTCCGCCGATGCCACCGTGGCAACGCGCCGCCGCGCGCACCACGCAGGTTCTTTTATATGTCGGGATGGTGGCCATGCCGGTCACCGGTTATCTGGGCTCGTCGTTCAACACCTACGGCACGCGCTTCTGGGGCATCGCATTGCCGCGCTGGGGCTGGGACGACGCGGGCATGCGCCACCTCTTCTTCGGCGTTCATCGCTACATCGCCTACGCGATGATCGTGCTCGTCGTGCTGCATATTGCGGGCGCGTTCAAGCACCAGTTCATCGACCGCGACAACGTGATGGCGAGAATGCTGCCATGAGCGTGACCGCCATGACGCCGTCTTCACGCGCGTTGCCGCTCATGCCGCACACGCTGCGCACGCGCGACGGGCACCGCGTGCGCTACGCCGTCGCCGGTGCGGCGAACGGCCTGCCGGTGGCCGTGTTGCACGGTGGCCCCGGCAGCGGCAGTCAGCCCGGCGCGCTGCGGCTCTTCGACCTCTCTCGCCACCGCGTCGTGCTGATCGACCAGCGCGGCACGGGTGCTTCGAGACCACGCGGCAGCGTGCGCCATAACCGCACCGATGCTCTGATCGCCGACATGGAAGCCATTCGCGTGCGCCTTGGCATCGCACGCTGGGGCGTGCTGGGTGGGTCGTGGGGCGCGGCGCTGGCGCTCGCCTATGCGGGGCAGCATCCCGAATCGCTAAGTGGGGTCGTGCTGCGCGGGCTCTTTCTCGCGTCGGAACGCGAAGTGCGCGGACTCTTCGTGACTTCGCGCCATCGTGCTCCGCGTCAGTGGGCGAAGCTTGCGTCCGCCGCGCGTTGCGCGCGTCCCGGCGCGTTGCTGCGTCGTTGCCACGCGTTGCTTCAACACGGCGTGAGCCGCGCACGTCAGCGTGCCGTGGCGCTCGCATGGCGCGACTACGAAGACGTCGTGCTCGCGCGTTCGTGCGGACGCGGCGCCGTGGCGTCGGCTACGCGGATGCCGCGCGTCACCGCTGCGCGCGCGGACCGGCTTGTCGCGAAGTACCGCGTGCAATCGCACTATCTCGTGCATCGCTGCTGGCTGGGTGAAACGCGTCTGCTTGCGCTGGCGCGTCGCGCGGCGCAGGCCGGCGTGCCGATTGCCGCCGTGCATGGCAGCCGCGACCCCGTGTGCCCGCCGCTGAATCTGCAACGTCTCGCGCGTGCCGTGCCGCACGCGCAGACCGAATGCGTGCCGGGCGCGGGCCATCTCGCAAGCGACCCCGCGCTGCACCGGCGCGTGGCGCGCGCCATCGATCGCCTGTTTGCCGAACCCAACCGCGAGGAGCGCACGCTGCGCTACGCCACATGAAAATCAAGGTGCTCGGATCGTCCGCGGGCGGCGGCTTTCCGCAATGGAACTGCAACTGCCGCAATTGCGACGGCGTGCGACGCGGCACGGTGAAGGCGACGCGCCGCACGCAGTCGTCGATTGCGGTGAGCACGAACGGCGAAGACTGGCTGCTCGTGAATGCGTCGCCGGACCTGCTCGCGCAGATCGCCGCGCATCCTGAACTGCAACCGGCGCGCCGCGTGCGCGACAGCGGCATTGCCGCGGCGCTCGTGATCGACGCGCAGATCGATCACGTCACCGGCCTCGTGATGTTGCGCGAGCGCGATACGCCGCTGCCGCTCTACGCGACGCACGCCGTGTGGCAAGACCTTTGCACGGGCTTTCCGATCGGTCCCATGCTCTCGCATTACTGCGGCGTGGAGCATCACCCTGTCGCGCTGGACGGCAGCCCGTTTTCCGTCGCGGCGCTGCCGGGATTGCAGATCGAAGCGCTGCCGCTCTCGAGCAAAGCCCCGCCGTACTCGCCGCATCGCAATGCGCCGGAGCGCGGCGACAACATCGGGCTCACGTTCATCAACCTGCAGACGGGCAAGCGGGCGTTCTACGCGCCGGGCCTGGGCGCCATCGAGCCGCACGTGCTGGCCGCCATGCGCGAAGCCGACCTACTGCTGGTGGACGGCACGCTGTGGACCGGCGACGAGATGATCCGCCTCGGGCTGTCGAAGAAGACGTCCGCGGACATGGGGCATCTGCCGCAATCGGGCCCGGGCGGCATGATCGAGGTGCTCGATTCGATCGGCAGCGGCACGCGCAAACCGCGCAAGGTGCTCATCCACATCAACAACACCAACCCGATTCTGGTGGAAGACGGCCCGGAGCGGCGCGAGCTGGCGGACCACGGCATCGAAGTCGCGTATGACGGCATGGCGTTCGAGCTTTGAATGCATCGAACGCCCTGACCACACGAAATCAAACGGAGACGGCATGAACATCAACGACACCTACGGCACGGCGCCGGTACGCGAGGTGGACCCCGCGCTGCCGGCCTGGAGCCGCGAGGCATTCGAAGAGCAGTTGCGCGCGAAGGGCACGTCGTACCACATTCATCATCCGTTCAACGTGAAGATGAACAGCGGCGGCTGTTCGCCCGCGCAGATTCGCGGCTGGGTGGCCAACCGCTTCTACTACCAGATCAACATTCCGTTGAAGGACGCCGCCGTCCTCTCCAATTGCCCCGACCGCGCCACGCGCCGCCGCTGGATGCAGCGCATCCTGGACCACGACGGCTACGGCGAAGACGAAGGCGGCATCGAAACGTGGGCGCGTCTGGCCGACGCCGTAGGCATTTCGCGCGACGACCTGTGGTCGCTGCGGCTCGTCACGCCGGGCGTGCGTTTCGCCGTGGACGCCTATGTGAATTTCGCGCGCCGCGCGCCGTGGCAGGAAGCGGTGTGCTCGTCGCTCACGGAGATGTTCGCGCCGCAGATCCATCGCGACCGTCTTGCCACATGGCCCGGGCATTACCCGTGGATCGACGCCGTGGGCCTCGACTACTTCCGCTCGCGCATCACGCGTGCGCAACGCGACGTGGAGCACGGCCTCGAAGTCACGCTCGACCACTTCACGCGGCGCGACCAGCAGGAACGCGCGCTCGAGATTCTGCAATTCAAGCTCGACATCCTCTGGACGATGCTCGACTCGATCGAAAAGGCCTTTCCGCAATGACTGACGAAGCGCACAACCTGAAGCTGAAAACGCTGTTCCGCATGCAATGGGAGCCGGCGCAAGACGCGCACGTGCTGCTGTACCCCGAGGGCATGGTGAAGCTGAACCAGAGCGCCGCCGAAATCCTGAAGCGCTGCGACGGCACGCGCAACATCGACACGCTGATCGCCGATCTCGAACAGGCCTTCAACACCACGGGCATCGGCGGCGAAGTCCGCTCTTTCGTAGCCGAAGCGCAGCGGCGCGGCTGGCTGGAGTAGCGCCATGAACGAATCTGCTGCTTTTGCCTCTCCTGCTGCCGACGCTTCGCAGGCGTCCTCGCCCGCCGTGCCGCCGCCGCTCTGGCTGCTTGCCGAACTCACCTACCGTTGCCCGCTGCATTGCGTGTTCTGTTCGAACCCGGTCAACTACGCGGCGCACAGTCGCGAACTGGATACGGCACAGTGGCTCGACGTGCTGCGCGAAGCGCGTGCACTGGGCGCGGCTCAACTCGGTTTTTCCGGCGGCGAGCCGCTGCTGCGCGACGACCTCGAAGTGCTCGTAGCCGAAGCGCGCAAGCTGGGCTTCTACACGAACCTCATCACGTCGGGCATCGGGCTCACGGAAAAGCGCATCGGCGATTTGAAGGCCGCGGGCCTCGATCACATCCAGCTCTCGTTTCAGGACTCCACACAGGAACTCAACGACTTCCTCTCCAGCACGCGCACGTTCGATCTGAAGCGGCGCGTGGCGAGCCTCATCAAGGCGCACGGCTTTCCGATGGTGCTCAACTGCGTGCTGCATCGCTACAACCTGCCGCACGTGGACCGCATCATCGAAATGGCGCTCGCGATGGGGGCCGAGTACCTCGAACTCGCGAACACGCAGTACTACGGCTGGGCCAAGGCGAACCAGGCGCAACTGATGCCCACGCGCGAGCAACTGGAAGACGCGGAGGCCGTGGTGCAGCGCTATCGCGAAACGCACGGCGACCTCTGCAAAATCTTCTTCGTGGTGCCCGACTACTTCGAGCGGCGGCCCAAGCGCTGCATGAACGGCTGGGGCGCCGTGTTTCTCGGCGTCGCGCCGGACGGCACCGCGCTGCCCTGCCATGCGGCCCGCGACCTGCCGGGCCTCGCGTTTCCGAACGTGACCGCACAATCGCTGCGCAGCATCTGGTACGAAAGCGACGCGTTCAACCACTACCGCGGCACCGCATGGATGAAGGAACCGTGTCGCAGCTGTGACGAAAAAGAGCAGGACCTGGGCGGCTGCCGCTGCCAGGCCTACCTGCTCACGGGCGACGCGGCCAATGCGGACCCGGTCTGCGACAAGTCGCCCCTGCATGAAAAAGTGGTGAGCGTGGTGCGCGAGGCAGCCGTGGCCCGATCGGCGCCTGCGTCGGCTTTGCGCGAACAGCCCATCCTGTTTCGCAACGACGCCAACTCGCGCGCGCTGGCCGCGCAGGCGGAGCACACAGATCACACGTCGGATACCGCAGGAGCCGTGCGATGACCGAGAACGCCATTTCCGTCCTGCTGGTGGACGATCATGCCGTGGTGCGCGAGGGCTACCGGCGCCTGCTCGAACTCAATGCCGACGTGACCGTATGCGGCGAGGCCGCCGACGCCGCCGCGGCCTACCAGCGTTTCTGCGCGCTGCAACCGGACGTGGTGGTGATGGACGTGTCGTTGCCGGGCGCAAGCGGCATCGAAGCCATGCGGCGCATGCTGGCCCGCGAGCCGCACGCGCGCGTGCTGATTTTCAGCGTGCATGAAGAGGCCATCTTCGTGCGCCGTGCGCTGGACGCGGGCGCGCTCGGCTACGTGACGAAGGCCAGCGCGCCGGACGTGCTGGTCGAAGCGGTGCGCACGGTGGCACGACGCGCGAGCTACCTGAGCCCCGACATCTCGCAGACGCTCGCGTTGCGCCACGCGTTCAGCGAAGGTCCGCCGGGACGCCAGCTGTCCGCGCGCGAATTCGAAGTGCTGCGGCTCCTCGTGCAGGGCTACACGTTGCAGAGCATCGCGGAAAAACTGGGGCTTTCGCAAAAGACGGTGGCCAACCATCAGTCGGTGATCCGCCAGAAGTTCGGTGCAGACAACGGCGTGCAGCTTGCGCAGATGGCGAGCCGCCTGGGCCTTCAGGGCCTTCAGTTCACGGGACCCGCGAGCCCCGCCTGAGCCGGAAGACGCGCGCAAAAGAGAAAGCCTTCGCCGGGCTTGCTCGCCAGCTGGAACTCGCCGCCCAGCGCTTCCACGCGCTCGCGCATGCCGATGAGCCCGAGCCCCGCACGCGGCTCGCCCAGGTCCGTGCCCGGACCGTTGTCGGCCATCGAGACGATGATCTCGTCGTCGCTCTGCGCCCCCTCGCTCACTTGCCCGGCGGCCGCATCGCGCGGCGCCCGCACGAGAAAGATCTCGACGCGCGACGTGCGCGCGAACTTCGACACATTCGTGAGCCCTTCCTGCACGAGCCTGTAGAGCGTGATGTTGAGCACGTCGGAGAGTCCGCTGAAATCGCCTTCGATGGTGAGCGAAAACGACGCGTCGGGCAGGCGTTCGCGCCAGCCGTCCACGCAATGTTCGAGGGCGCTCGGCAAGCCGAATTCGTCGAGCCCGATGGGCCGAAGCCTGCGGATCATGCCGCCGATCTGCCGGTAGACGTGGCCCGCGCTCTGCACGAGCGCAAGCGCAATGCGATGAATCTCGGGTTCGCGTTCGCCGGCGAGGTCGCGCACGCGCGAGGCGTCCAGCGACATCGCGTTCAGGTACTGCCCCAACTCGTCGTGCAGTTCGCGCGCAAGGTGTCGGCGCTCCTGTTCCTGCGCTTCCAATGCCTGATTCGCGAGACGCCGGTTGTCCGCGAGCAGCCGTTCAGCCTCTTCTTCCAGCACACGGCGGCGTGCCAGTTCGCGCTGCGTTTCGCGATAGCGTCGCCACGAGAACCACGCCAGGCCCACGGCGAGCACACATAACGTGGCGGGCAGTTCGTCCAGTTGAAAGCGTTCGAGATGACGCGTGAAGCGATACGTGAGTTCGCTGAAGTCGAACATCATGGCGAGCAGCCACGCGATCACCGTGATGACGACAACGCACAGCAGATCGCGCCACGCAGTGGAACGCGGCGGCCGCGGGCTCGTGCCAGTCGCCTTCGGGACGTTGGACAGGTCGGTTTGATCGTGTGCCATCACGCTCGCATTGTACTCAGCCCGTTTGCACGCGAGCACCTGTTTTCCAGCCTTTTTCGAACCTTTTGACGCTTCGGGAAGGGTTCCGGCCAAGATCAGGAAAAGCTCCCGGTTCTGCGCGCCATGCCCTGTGCGAAGCTTTCGGCATGCAGGCATCGCGCGTGGCCATGATCTGCAGCGAACGACAAAAACATCGAACAGGTGGAGCAGAGACAATGAGCATTCCGATTCATTTGCGCCGCAGGCGTCTGCGCGCGCGGCGCACCGGTCTTGGTGTGTTGGGCGCATGCATCACGGGTGCGCTGAGCGGGGTTTCGGGCGTGGCGTGGGCACAGGCGGCGGCGCCTGCGGCTGCGACGGCTGCTTCGCAACCTGCGGCGGCCGCCGAAGCGCCCAACGCTGCGGGCGACGGTGCAAACAACAGCGCGAACAACAGCGCCGCAAGCACCGCTCTTCCCGAAACCACGCTCGCACCGGTCGTCGTGGTGGGCACCACGCCGTTGCTCGGCATCGGCACGCCGCTCGCCCAGGTGCCCGCCAACGTGCAGACGGTGCACGCCAAGGACATCGACGAACAGCATCGCAACACGCTCATCGACTACTTTGCGAAGAACCTGCCGAGCGTCGATATCTCCGACGCCCAGGGCGACCCCTGGCAGATGAACGTGAACTACCGCGGCTTCACGGCGTCGCCGCTGCTGGGCACGCCGCAAGGGCTCTCGGTATTCGTGGACGGCGTGCGCGTGAACGAGCCCTTCGGCGACATCGTGAACTGGGACCTCATTCCGTCGCAGGCCATCGACACCATCCAGCTCATTCCCGGCTCCAATCCCACCTACGGGCTCAATACACTGGGCGGCGCCATTGCCATTACGACGAAGAACGGCAGGACGAGCCCCGGCGGCGAGGCCGAGGTGCAGGTGGGCTCGTGGGGCCGCAAGACGGCGCAGATCGAGCAGGGCGGCACCATCGGCCAGAATCTGGACTACTACGTGACCGCGAGCGCCGCCAACGACAACGGCTGGGCCGCACAGAACGCGAGCCGCGTGCGCCAGGCCTTCGGCAAGTTGCGCTACACGGACGCCGACACCACGCTCTCGTTTTCCGCGGGCGGCGCGGACAACGACCTGCACGGCAGCCAGACCATTCCGCGCTCGTTCCTGAGCAACCCCGCGCAACCGTACACGTTCCCCGACGAAAACAAGAACAGCGTGGGCTACGCCACGCTTTCGGGCGATCACTTCTTCAACGACAACGTGGAGCTGAGCGGCAACGCGTACTTCCGCCAGTTCCGCAACAGCAATCTCAGCAGCAACAACAATACGAACTACGGCGAGCTGAACGCGGACGGCACCGTCAACACGTTGCAGGCCACCAACGTTCAGTCCGTGGTTTCGACGGGCAGCTACGGCGGCAGCCTGCAACTCACGCTGCTCGGCAAGCTCGCCGGCATGGAGAACCAGTTCGTCTCCGGCGTCTCGGCGGATCTTTCGAACTCGCATTACACGTCTTCATCGCAGGACGCCGCGTTCACGTCGACGCGTGCGACAGTCGGCATCGGCGACTTCGCGCTTCAGACCGACGCGCGAACGCATTCGGCCAACTACGGCATCTACTTCAGCGACACGCTCTCGCTCACGAAGCAATGGGCGCTGACGCTGGCGGGTCGCTACAACTGGGCGTCGGCCACCATCGGCGACGAAAGCGGCATCCAGCCGCAACTCGACGGACACCATACGTTCTCGCGCTTCAATCCGGCCGTGGGCATCAACTGGAACCCCACGCGCAACTTCACGGCCTACGCCACCTACAACGAAGGCATGCGTTCGCCCACGGCCATCGAACTCGCGTGTGCGGACCCGGCCGCGCCCTGCTCGCTGCCGAACGAGTTCGTGTCCGACCCGGCGCTGCAACCCGTGATCTCGAAGACCTTCGAGGTGGGCGCGCGCGGACGCATCGGCGCCAACACCACGTGGAGCGCCGCCGTCTACAGCACCACGCTCGACAACGACATCCAGTTCGTGAGCAGCAACGGCGCGTCGAGCAACCAGGGCTTCTTCCAGAACGTGGGCAGAACGCGGCGCCAGGGTCTGGAACTGGCGGGGCGCAGCGAATTCGGCCCGTTCGCCGTAACGGCGAGCTACAGCTACGTGAATGCCACTTACCGCTCCACGTGGACCGAAAACAGCGCGAGCAATTCGAGCGCGGATGCATCGGGCAACATCACCGTGAAGTCCGGCGACCATATTCCCGGCATTCCGCAAAACACCGTGAAACTGCGGCTCGATTACAAGCCGCTGCCGAAGTGGACCGTCGGCACGAACCTCACGTGGCGCGGCAGCATCTACGCACAGGGCGACGAAAACAACCAGGACGTGAACGGCAAGATTGCGGGCTACTTCCTGATCGACCTCGACACCACCTGGCAGGCCACGAAGCAACTGCAAGTGTTCGCCACCGTGACGAACCTGCTCGACAAGCGCTACGCGAGCTACGGCGTGCTGGGCGAGAACTTCTTCAACGGCCCGGGCCACACATTCGACGGCGCGAACCCGGTGAACGAACAATTCGTGGGACCGGGCGCGCCGCGCGGCATGTGGGTGGGGTTGCGGTACGCGTGGAAGTAGGCGGTGGGCGCACGCGTGCATTGCGTGCTTGACTTGCATGCATGAGTTGCATGCGTGATTTGCGTGCGTAGAAAACAGGCTCACGCGCGTAATGCGCGCGTGAGCCTGTGATGCGATGCAGCTTCAGTCGATGGTGCCGTCGCTGCGCGGCCAGGTGACGATGCCCCAGGCGAGCGGCAGGTCGCCGATCTGCTTGATGGGCTGATAGCTCTTCGCGTCGAGCACGTAGACCGCGTCCGAGCGCCCGCAGGCCAGCAACAGCTTTGTGCCGTCCGGCGTGAAGCTGAAGTGCCAGCAGCGCTGGCCGACCGGTACGTCTGCGACGTGCTCGAAGCTGTGGCCGTCGAACACCTGCAGCGTCTTGTCGCGCGCGGCGGCCACGAATAGCCGCTGTCCTTCGGGGCCGAACGTGATGCCATAGGGCCCGAGCTTCGTGTCCACGGTCTTCACCACGCTGAAGTCGTGCGCGTCCAGCACCACGAATTTGCTCAGCGATTCGAGCGTGACCACGTAATACTTGCCGTCCGGCGACACGGTAATGCCGCGCGGCCGTCCGCCCGCTGTGAGCTTCACCGTGCGAATGGGCTGACCAGTACGCGAGTGATAGATGGACACGGTGTCGTCGCCTTCGTTGGCGACGAGCATCGCGTCGCTATCCGGCGAAAACGCGATGCCTTCCGTTTCGTGGCCGCTCGTGACGGAGCGGATCACACGCCACGTCTTCATGTCGACGATGGCGATTTCGGCGGGCGGCTTGTTGGCGTCGTCGTCGTCCGCCCCAGGCTTGCCTGGCTTGTCGGGCTTGCCGGGTTTTCCGCCAGGCGGACCGCCATCTTCGCCCGGCTCGTAGGTCACGTACGCGTAGCCGTCGTGCACGCGCACATACTCCGGGTTCTTGCCGATCTTCACGCGGTTCACGACGTTGCCCGTGGCCGTATCGATCACCGCGAGGTCGCGCGTGTTCTTGTTCGCCACCAGCAGGCGCGTGCCGTCTGCATTGAGGCTCAAGCCGCGCGGACCGTCCGCGCCCACCGGGAAGGTCTTCGCGAGCGTCATCTGGTTCAGGTCGATCACGCCCACGCCGGCCTTTTCAGAGGTGACGTAGGCCGTGGGCGCCGGCGCATCCGCGGCAAAGGCGTTGCCGGCCGCAAGCGCGAACGCGACGGCCAGCGTCAGCGGGCGCACGCGGCGCCTTGCGGCATGGGTGCGTTTTGCACCCGCGGGGTTCGAGCGAGGGAAGGAACAGCGTGTCTCCAGCATCTTGTTCTCCTTGTCCACATCGGAAACGGCGTGCCGCAAGACAGCAGGGCCGCGCGCCGCGAAGCTCAATGATCCAAAGTAGCCCATCGGCACGCGGTTTGGCAATAAAGGCGAAACGGGAGAACTTCCCGAAATAAGCCCCGGCTTATCGGCAACGAAAGAATGTCTGAATTCACACGGCCGCGTGCGTTCGCTATTGTCGGGTCATGTGTCGGCGCCTGCTTTCAGGCCTGCGTCCAGGTCTGCTTCCAGGCCTGCTTTGCGGCCTGCACCGACGCACACACCGCACGACCCGCCGCCTCGGCTCTCAGCGGGACCATCACAGGACCAGCCCATGCAAGCGCTCATTTTCGACGTTGACGGCACGCTCGCCGATACCGAAGCCGCTCATCGCCAGGCCTTCAACGCGGCCTTCGCCGAGGCGGGACTGGACTGGCACTGGGACGAGCCGCTCTATACGCGGCTGCTTTCCGTGGCGGGCGGCAAGGAACGGCTGCTTCATTACTGGCGCATGGCCGACCCCGAAGAGGCCGCGGGCTCGCGCGTGAGCGAGGTGATCGACGCCGTGCACGCCATCAAGACGCGCCACTATGCGGCGCTGCTGCGCGAAGGCGGCCTGCCGCTGCGCCCGGGCATCGCGCGGCTGATCGGCGAGGCCAACGACGCCGGCCTGCCCGTGGCCATCGCCACCACGACGACGCCGGCCAACCTCGATGCGTTGCTCAGCACGCCCTTCGGCGCCGACTGGCGCCACCGCTTCGCGGCCGTCTGCGACGGCCACACCACGCCCGTGAAAAAGCCCGCGCCCGACGTCTACTTCGACGTGCTGCAACGCCTCGGCTTGAGCGGCAACGACTGCATCGCCTTCGAAGACTCGGCCAACGGCCTGCGTGCCGCGCGCGCCGCACGCATCCCCACCATCGTGACGCCCACGGCTTACACCGCTCATCACGATTTCGACGACGCGTTACGCGTGCTGCCGCATCTGGGCGACGCGGACGAGCCGCTCGCGCTGCACGCCACGCACGAGCCGTGCACGCTCGTCGATCTGGCCACGCTGCGCCGCTGGCACGGCAATACCTTGTTCCCCGGCGCCGCGGTCAAGCCTGCGAGCTTTGCGACGCCCGGCGGCCTGCCCGTCGGCACCCTCCATCCGACGGTGCGCCGATGAGCCGCCCGACACGTGCGGTGCTCGTCGATCTGGACGGCACGATGGTGGACACCGCGGCGGACATCGCCGCGGCCGTCAATTTCATGCTGGCCGAATTCGGCGCCGAGCCGCTGACGCTGGACACCGTACGCGGTCTGATAGGCCGGGGCGTGCCGGCGCTCGTGCGGCGTTCGCTCGAAGCCGCGCACCTGGACCGGCGTTTGAGCGCAGGGCGCGCCGAGCCCGTGTTTCACCACTACTACGCGCAGGTGAACGGGCGCCTCGGCACCGTGTATGGCGGCGTGACGGAAGGGCTCGACGCGCTGAAGCGCGAAGGGTACGCGCTTGCCTGCGTCACCAACAAGCCGCGGTCGCTCGCGGCGCCGTTGCTTGCGCTGACAGGACTCGCCCGTCAACTCGATGCGCTCGTGGCCGGCGACTCGATTCCCCACATGAAGCCCGCGCCCGAGCCGCTCTGGCATGCGGCGGAACTGCTGGGCGCGGATGCGGCGAACACCGTGCTGGTCGGCGACTCGCCCGTCGACGTGGCCGCCGCGCAGGCCGCGGGCATGCCTGTCTTCATCGTCGCCTACGGCTATGCCGGGCCGAACGGCGCGCAGGCCTTGCCCTGCGACGGACTCATCGATTCGTTCGAGAGGTTGCCCGCGCTGCTGGCGCGGGCGAGGGTGGTGTCGGAGCAGTAAGGGGGCATCGCCGTCCGCCGGCACGCCTTCGACCCCACAGGAAAACGGTCGCAACGGCCCTTCCTTCGCCTGCGTCTTCCATCTATCTGCACCGCTGGGCGTCATGGCATCACGCCGGCCCTGATCTGTTCTGCCCGTCGGTTCAAAAAAACGACCTCGGTTTCCCTTTTCGTTAAAACAATTCACCGTTCCAGGATAGCGAACTGGAACCCTTCGTGATATTGATTTGAGCGCTTCGGGCGATGCTCTAGAATCGCCGGTTGTCATTGCATGAAAAGGGGAAAAATTTAAATCGCATTAACCGCAGCGTCATTTATCGCCACCCGACACCTCACCAACATCAAAGAGAATAGAAATGGTGCAAACTCCATCCGACGCAGTCGATCGGTTCATTCCGCGAAGCAAACTCAAATTCGTGTTGTCCGGAATCGTCGTCGCGGTGATCGCCATATGGTTATGGCCATTCCGCACGGTGCCTACAGGCTCGAGAGGCGTTGTCACGCAATTCGGCGCCATCAAGGGGATTGAAAACGAGGGGCTCGTGGTTCTCCCGCCGTGGCAGCACTTGACGCTATTCAGCGTGCGGGCCGAAGAAGCGCAAATTGAAAATGCGGACGGCAGTACCAGCGACACCCAGCCGGTCAAGGTCAGCATGACGGTTCGCTACAGCATTTCGGTGGACCGGGTGGCAGAAGTCTATGAAAAATACAGCCACGACGGCAATCTCGCCTCGTACGTGCAAACGGCCACGCAGGAAGTTTTCAAGGCCGTGACCGCGCGCTATACCGCTCCCGACCTGATCGCCCAGCGCGCCAAGGTGTCGGCGGACATCGCGTCGGCACTCAAGGACAAGCTCGCCTTGTATGGCGCGCACGTCATCAACATCGACATGCGCAATTTCTCGTTTTCTCCCGAATACATGGCCGCGATCAATCAGAAGGTCACGCAGGAGCAGTTGCGATTGGCCGCTGAAAACAAGGTTCGCACGGTGGAAGCGGAACAGAAGCAGAACATCGCGATTGCCGAAGCGGAGGCCACCGCGTTGAGGGCCAAGGCCGATGGCGAAGCGTATGCGAACCTGACGGTGGCTAAAGCTCAGGCGGAGGCGCTGAGACTTCAGAACGAGGCGCTGGCGCAAAATCGCGATGTGCTCGAACTGCGGCGCATCGAGGTCGAAAGAGCCAAGGCCGACAAGTGGGACGGCAAATTGCCCGAGGCAATTTACGCGGGCGCGCCCATCCCGTTCCTCAACGTGCAGAACGCGAAACAGTGACGCGCAAAAACGGCGCGGCGGGCAACCGAGTCTGGCAACCGAATTTGGCACCGGTAAGCGCCGACGCCTGCTTGCGTTATGCCACTTCGGCCCCCTCTGCTACGTCTTCACCGCGTTGCAGAAGGGGCCGGCTCACTAAAACGCGTGCCGCAACCCCATCGTCACCGCCACCTGCGTGCCGGTGGACGAAGGCGACAGCGTATTGATCATCGCCTCGCTCAGCACGGTGCCGGCCGGTGCGCCGCGCACGTGCTGATAGACGCCTTCCAGATAGACGTCGGTGCGCTTGCTGAGCGAGTAATCGGTTTGCAGCATCACCGAATGCCATGCGGGATACGCGACGGTCGTGCCGCTGCCGTAGGCCCCATCCGTGTACGTGTAGGCGCCCGACACGCTCCATGCCGGCGTGATGGCGTACTTCGCGTTCACTTCGTAGTTGTCGAGACGCAGCGTTCCTGCGAGCGGCAGATAGCCGCCCGTTCCGAACGAGAACACGCCGGCCATGTTGTCGATCTGCGTGTGGCTCCAGACGAGGCCCACCGTTGCGGCCCCGAACGTGTAGTTGCCGCCCGCGCCCCAGATGCGCTGACGCTGCGCGACGAAGTTCGCGCTGCCGTCGCCCTGCGAAATCGCGCCGTTCGGCGTGGTGCCCGTCACGCCGCCGCCCGCGTTGTTGAATTGCAGATAGCCCGCCGCGACGTTCACGGGACCCTGTGCCCACGAAAGCGCGAAGCCGTAGGCGCGGTTGTCTGCGAATGCGCCGGCCTTGTTGCTGAACGCGTACATGCCTTCGAACGTGGCGCCGTAGAACGTGGGGCTCGTGTACTTCACCGCGTTGTTGATGACGACCGAATTGGCCGCGAGGTTGTCGTTCTCGAACGGATGCGCGGCCATGTTGCCGCCCCACGTGTTGGCCTCTGCGGAAAGCGGCCCGAGCAGGTCGTTGACCACGTCGAACTGTCGGCCGAACGTGAGCGAACCGTAGGGATCGCTTTGCAGCCCCACCCAGGCCTGCGAACCGAAGCCGTCGCCGGGGAACGCCTGCGTGCCGTTGTTCAGATTGAAGCCCTGCTCCAGCTTGAAGTTGGCATGCAGGCCGCCGCCCAGGTCTTCCGAGCCTTTCAGGCCGAACACGGTGTTCTGCGTCGAACTCGTCGCCATCTGCCAGGCGCTGTGGCCGCCCTGGTTGTTCGTGTACGTGAGGCCGGTGTCGATGAGGCCATACAGTGTCACGCTGCTTTGTGCGTGTGCGGTTGCCGCGAAGGCGCCGGCGAGTGTCACTGTCAGCAAGGTTTTCTTCATGCTTTCAAGCTCCGTTTTGATTCTGGCCGATTCTGGCGGACTGCCATGGATAGCATCGGCCATGCCGCAAAAAAGGGCATGCCGTTGCACCAGTTCGAAACTGCATGTGATGCATTGGTGAAGCAGCGGCTGCGATAACACGCCGCGTGTCGTCGCGAGCCGATGAACACGCGGCATCGGAACGCAAGGTTCGCACCAGCTTTGCGAACCGCGAGAGTTGTTCGAGATGAAGAGAGAGAGGGCTTGCGTGGCTTACGAAACGCAACGTAGCTGTCGTTTCGCTTCCTGCTGCCGCTTGCGTGAATTCAACAGATGCGCGGCAACTGCTCGCCGCTCAACATGTCGAGTTCGCGCGCGCCGCCGAGGGCGTTGAGGCGAACGGCCGGCCTGCCGTGCGCAGACACAACACGCCCTATCACCGTCGCGCGCGGATCGAAGCGACGCAGCCGCTCTACTGCGCCGCCGGCGTGGTCGGCAGGAACGAACGCGACGAAGCGTCCCTCGTTGGCCACGTAGAGCGGATCGAGCCCGAGCAGTTCGCATGCGCCGCGCACAGGGTCGAGCACCGGAATGGCGGCCTCGATGAGGTCCATCGCAACGTTCGCGGCTTCCGCAATTTCGATGAGTCCCGTTGCAAGACCACCACGCGTGAGATCGCGCAGGCAGTGCAGTTCAATACCCTCGTCGATGAGTGCCAGCACGGTGTCGGCCAGCGGCGCGCAATCGCTTGCGAGTTCCGTTTCGAAGCCTAGCCCTTCGCGCACCGCGAGAATCGCCATGCCGTGGCGGCCGATGTCGCCGCTCAGAATCACGGCGTCGCCTGCTCGAACGCGCTGCGGCACCACGGGCGCGGGCGCGCGCACCACACCGACGCCGGATGTGTTGACGTACAGCCCATCGCCCTTGCCGCGCTCCACCACCTTCGTGTCGCCGGTCACGATGCGCACGTTCGCGGCGAGCGCCGCTGCACGCATCGATTCGACCACGCGCTGCAGCGTGGCAAGCGCGAAGCCTTCTTCGATCACGAGACCCACGCTCAGATAACGCGGCTCGGCGCCGCACATGGCGAGGTCGTTCACGGTGCCGTTGACGGCAAGCGAGCCGATGTCTCCGCCGGGAAAGAACAGCGGGCGCACGACGTACGAATCCGTGGTGAATGCGAGCCGTTCGTTGCCGGCATCGAAGGTGGCACCGTCGTGCGTGAAGTCTTCGTTGCACGTTGCGAACGCGGGGCGAAACAGCCGCTCCACCAGTTCGTGTGTGAGGCGTCCCCCACCGCCGTGCGCGAGTTCCACCACGTCTTTGCAGCCGGTGGGCAGCGGGCACGATGCAGGAAAAAAGAACGATTCGCTCATAGCGTGCCTGTCGTTGTGCGGGCTTCCTGTTCGCCCGGCGCGTGGCGGCTCTCCGCGCGACGATAGCGGTAGTACGCGGCACACACGCCTTCGGACGACACCATCGTTGCGCCCAGCGGATGCTCCGGCGTGCACCGTGTACCGAATGCGGGGCAATCGCAGGGCTTGCGCCGGCCGCGCAGCAATTCGCCTGCAATGCATTCGTTCGCGTGTTCGGCGGGTACGTCGAGGTTCGCGAAGCGCGCGAGCGCGTCGTAACGCCGATAGCGCGGCGCAAGCCCAAGACCGCTCGCGGCAATCTCGCCCATGCCGCGCCAGCGCTGCGCCTGCACGCTGAAGACCTGGGCCACGGCGGTACGCGCCGCGGCGTTGCCCTCGCGTCGCACGGCGCGGCTGTAGGGGTTCTCCACTTTCGCTTCGCCTGCTTCGAGTTGGCGAATGCAGAGATAGAGCCCGTGCAGCAGATCGACGGGTTCGAAGCCCGTCACCACGATAGGAACGTGATGCCGCTGCGCGAGCGGCTCGTAGTCGGCATAGCCCATCACCGTGCACACGTGCCCGGCGGCGAGAAAACCGTTCACGCCGTTGCCCGGCTCCGCGAGTATCGCTTCGATGGCGGGCGGCACGAGTACGTGCGAAACGAGCAGACAGAAATTCGCCAGTTGCTCGCGTTCGGCCTGCAGCACGGCCATGGCCGTGGCAGGTGCCGTCGTCTCGAAGCCGATGGCGAAGAACACGACCAGACGTTCAGGATGACTACGCGCCAGCGCCACGGCATCGAGCGGCGAATAGACGACGCGCACGTCCGCGCCATGCGCCCTCGCCGCGAGCAGGCTGTCGCGTTCGCCCGGCACGCGCAGCATGTCGCCGAACGAGCAGAAGATCACCTCGGGCCGGCGCGCCAGCTCGATAGCGGTATCGATCATGCCTGCCGGCGTGACGCATACCGGGCAACCTGGACCGTGCAGCAGCGTGATGCCGGGCGGCAACATGCGGTCGATGCCGTGCCGCACGATGGAATGGGTCTGCCCGCCGCAGATTTCCATGATGGTCCAGTGGCGCGTGGCGATCTTCGCAATCGCATCCGCATAGCGATGCGCGGCGGCAGGATCGCGCCATTCGTCGACGTGCTTCATGTGTCGTGCTCCCCAGCGTCGAGGTCGGCAAGCGCCGCGAGTGTCTTGAGCGCCTCGGCCTCGTCGATCACGGCTATCGCGAAACCCGCGTGTACGAGCACGTAGTGGCCAGGCATCGCCTCAGGCACATAGGCCAGGTTCACCGCTTTCACAATGCCGCCGAAATCGACACGCCCCTGGCGCATGAGCGGGTCGTCGCCATCGATGGTGAGAATCTGGCCGGGAACGGCGAGGCACATCAGCGTTTCTCCTCGTGTTCTGCACACTGTGCGTGCGTGGCGGCGGTTGCGAACAACGCCTGGCCCACCGCGAGGCCGCCGTCGTTGGGCGGCACACGGCCATGCGTGAACGCTTCGAAACCGGCCTCGCGCAAACGCGCGAGCGCGCGCGAGGCGAGGCGTTCGTTCTGAAAGCAGCCGCCTGTGAGCAGCACATGCCGTGTAGCGGCACGCGCGGTCACTTGCACCACGACATCGGCGATGAGTTGCGCGAGCGCATCGTGGAAGGCCGCGGCGAGCGTAGCGGCATCGACGCCGGCCTCGCTCGCTTCGACGAGTGCGGCGAGCGTTGGCGTCCAGTCGGCTACGAGCATGCCGTCGTTCGCGTGGGTTCGCAGCACCGCGGGCGCAAGCGCGAAGTCCTGCGAAGACCGGCTGGCCGCCGCTTCCAGGGCGAGCGCCGCTTCGCCCTCGAAGCTGCTGTGTCGGCATACGCCGAGGATGGACGACACCGCATCGAACAGCCGGCCGGCACTCGACGTAAGCGGCGCGTGCACGCCGCGCGCAAGCATGGCGTTGAACACGCGGCGTGCTTCAGGTGCCGCGTCCGCAACGGGCGGCAAGACGTGCTTCGACCACATCGCCTCGCCGAACACGGCATGCAATGCGCCGAATGCGGCACGATCGGGTTCGCGCATCGCGGCGTCGCCGCCCGGCAATCGGAACGGCAGCACGTGCGCCACGCGACGATAAACGTAACCGCTGCGGTTACGCTCCACCGCGATAAACTCGCCGCCCCATACCGTGCCGTCGCCGCCGTAGCCGCTGCCGTCCCAGGCAACGCCGAGCACCGGCTCTGCCTCCAGGCCCCGATCCGCCATGCCGGCCAGCACGTGGGCGACGTGATGCGGTACGTGCCGCACTTCGCCCGCAAGCTTCGCCGCGAACTGCGTGCTGTAGTAGTCGGGATGCGTGTCGCACGCAACGGCCGGCGACGTCATCGGGAACAGCCGCTGCATGTCGTTCGTTCCTTGCGCGAAGGCCGTGCGTGCCGCGCTGCCGTCCAGGTCGCCGATATACGGACCCAGCACGATCTGCTGCCCCGCTGCTGCCGCGACCGCGCTCTTGCCGTGGCCGCCCAGCGCGAGCACCGCAGACGCGCCGCGTGAGTCAACGGCCTGCGTCGCGAGCACGAGCGGTGCGTAACCACGCGCGTGCCGAATGACGACGGGTTCGCCCGCCACGACGCGCACCACCGAATCGTCCACGCGATGCACGATGGGACGGTCGTGAATCAGAAACAAATCGGCCACACCGTGAAGCGTCTGAATGGCTTCGCGCTCGTCGCAGACGATGGGGTCGCCGCTACGATTGCCGCTCGTCGCGACGATGGGAAAACCGAGTTGCTTCATGAGCAGGTGATGCAGCGGCGTGTACGGCAGCATGATGCCGAGCCACGGAAGCGAAGGCGCCACGGAGGGCGCGAGCGCCGGTGCATCTTCGCGCGCACGCAGCAACACGATGGGCGCGGCGGCGGAACGCAGCAATGCCGCCTCCGTTGCGCCGACCTGTGCGAGCGCAGTCGCTGCGTCGAAGTCCGGCGTCATGATGGCGAACGGCTTCGACGGCCTGCGCTTGCGTTCGCGCAGCAAGCGCACGGCTGCATCGTTGCAGGCATCCGCGAGCAGCTGGAAGCCGCCCAGGCCCTTCATCGCCACGATGGCGCCTGCGCGCAGTGCGTCCGCGGCCTGGCCGAGCGCGTCGTCGTCCATGCATATTGGCCGGCCGTGCGCATCGAAGAGCGCAAGCCTCGGGCCGCAACGCCGGCACGCGTTGGTTTCGGCATGAAAACGCCGCGATGCAGGGTCGTCGTATTCGGCCTGACACGCCGCGCACATCGTGAAGCGCCGCATGGCCGTGCGTTCACGGTCGTACGGCGCACACTCGATCAGGCTGAAGCGCGGACCGCAATGCACGCACGTCGTGAACGGATAGCGATAGCGGCGGTTGGCCGGGTCGTCGATCTCGTCGAGGCATTCGGCACACGTGGCGAGATCGGGCAGCACCGCCGCGAACTGCGTGCGTTCGTGCGTGCTGGCCGCGATCGCGAATGCCTCGTCGCCGCAAGCCGCCATGCGTTCGATGCGGCGTTCGCGCACCTGCGCGGGGTGCCGCAATTCCGTATCGAAGCGGGCAACGAAGCGTTCCAGCGCGAGCGCATCGCCCTCCACTTCGATCACAGCACCGTCGCCCGTATTGCGCACGAATCCGCACAGACCTTCGCTCACGGCAAGCCGATGCACGAACGGACGAAAGCCTACGCCCTGCACAGCGCCGGTCGCAACGATGCGCAGACGCATCACGGCGTCGTGCCCAGGTGCGTACGCGAAGGTGCGCTGCGGTGCGTTCACGGCACTTCGCTCCGCTCGTCGGGCACCTCCAGCGCCACGCTTTGCAGCACCACGTGCAGCGCGTTCGGATGCGCGGCATCGTGCGAGGTCTCGATTTTCAGCGTCGCCTGTTCGGCCAGCGTGCCGCGCACCTCTTCGTCGAAGTGCTCGCGAAAATGCTCGGGCGAAAACTGGCTCAACGCGCCGAGCCACACATGCACTTCGCTCACGCGCTCGGCGTCGGCTTCGAGTGCAGCGGCTACCACGCGACGCACGAGGTCGCGCACGATTCCGGTTTCATGCATCGGATGGCTCCCTGGGCGGGCAGTTTGTGTCGCGTGAGTCGCAGCGCAGTCGCTCCACCTCGGCTATCACCTGGCTCGCGGCTTCGGGAACGGCTGCCGCCACCGCGGGCGTAACCGGTGCCCCCACGTCGAAGCACGCGCCTTCAATGGCGAACACGACGATGTCTTTCGGCGCCACGCCCAGCGCTTCGGCCAGCGCGATGGCGTCCGCGAGTCCGAACGCGTGGCTCGACGCGAACGGCATCTCGCGCGGCAGCGCCTGCGTGGCGAGATCGAGCCGACGGATGCGGCCGGGTTCGCCCAGCGGCGCGGCGGCGTCGATGCAGATCAGCGCGTCGATGCCGCCCATGTCGTCGCCCAGGTTCATCATGTCGCCGCCGCGCGTGAGCAGCGACACGTCAGCGGGCAAACGGCCCGCGAGTGCCGCCGCGACGAGTGCGCCCACACCGTCGTCGCCGCGATCGGGGTTGCCGATGCCGATCACGCGCACCGTGCGTGCGGGGGCGTGTGTTTGCGTCGCGTGGCTCATGACCGCTCCACGGATAGCTTGAGAAAGTGCGCCGAGCACGAAATGCAGGGGTCGTAGTTGCGGATGCTGCGTTCGCAGTGGTCGCGAATCACGTCGTCCGAAGCGTCGATCACGGATTGCGCCACGGCCGCGAGATCCGCTTCGATGCTCGGCTGGTTCTGCGACGTAGGCGGCACGATGCGCGCATCCAGAATGGTGCCCTCGGCGTCGAACGTATAGCGGTGCCAGCAGATGCCGCGCGGCGCCTCGGTGCAGCCGAAGCCCGTGCCCGAACGCGGCTCGGCCGGCACGGCGGAAAGCGGCGGTGGCTCGTACGCGGCGATCAGGCGCAATGCTTCTTCGCAGGCGTAGACCAGTTCGATGGCCCGCACCACGATGCTCTTGAACGGATTGCGGCATATCGATTCAAGCCCGGCGTCGGCGGCCAGCGCGCGCACCGCGGGCGGCAGGCGGTCGGAGTTCAGCGCGTAACGGGCAAGCGGCCCCACCAGATACGCGCCGCGCTCCTTCACGAACGCATGCAGCGCGGTGGAATGCGAGACATGGCGCTCTTCGAACGTCTGCTCGAACGCCTCGATGCCGATATCGATACCCTTGCTCGACACGATTCGCCCCTCGTTGAAGGGGTATTCGTCGGGGTGACGCAGCGCGACGAATTCGTAGTCGCACTCGTAGTCGGGGAAGTCGAAGGTCGCGACCCAGCGCGCGAGATCGACGGCGCTGTCGCGCGCGCGTTGCAAGCTCTCCGCCACGGGCGCCAGTTCGGCCTTGCGAGGTACGCGATGAAAGCCGCCCACCTTGACGTTGACCGGATGAATCTCACGGCCGCCCAGCACGCGCATCAACTCGTTGCCGGCCTTCTTCAACGCGAGCCCCTTGCGCACCACGTCGCCGTGCTCGCGCGCCATCGCAATGGCATCGGGAAAGCCGAGAAAATCCGGCGCGTGCAGCATGACCACGTGCAACGCGTGGCTCTCGATCCATTCGCCGCAGTAGAGCAGCCGGCGCAACGCGCGCAATTGGCCTTCCACGCGCACGCCGAACGCATGCTCGATGGCATGTACGGCGCTCATCTGATACGCCACCGGGCAAATGCCGCAAATGCGCGCGACGATGTCCGGCGTCTCGGCATAACCGCGCCCGCGCAGCATCGCCTCGAAAAAACGCGGCGGCTCGAAGATGTTGAGCCGCGCCTCGCTCACCTTGCCGTCGCGGATGCGCAGATCGAGCGCGCCTTCGCCTTCCACGCGAGCCAGGTAGTCCACGCGGATCGTCTTAGTCGCCATGACGTTCGCTCTCCTCGCGGAACGGTTCG
The DNA here is from genome assembly GCF_034424375.1 of Paraburkholderia kururiensis. Classification (NCBI taxonomy): domain Bacteria; kingdom Pseudomonadati; phylum Pseudomonadota; class Betaproteobacteria; order Burkholderiales; family Burkholderiaceae; genus Paraburkholderia; species Paraburkholderia kururiensis. The sequence goes on from NZ_CP139965.1 coordinate 553,829, forward strand.
GCCGCTGCGTTGAAGGTGCGCAGCGCACGCTCGATGTCGCGCGGTCTTGCGCCCAGCGCCCGCCATTCGCGCGAAAGCGCCGGCATGTTGGGCGTTTCCATCGGACCGTAGCAGCCATAACAGCCGCGCCGATACGACGGGCAAATCGCCCCGCAGCCTGCATGGGTGACGGGCCCGAGACACGGCGTACCCTGCACCATCACGCAGACGTTGCCGCGCTGCTTGCATTCGATGCACACGCTATGCGCCGCGATGGCAGGCTTGCGCCCCGCCAGATACGCGGTAATCACTTCGAGCAGTTGCATCTTGTTGATGGGACAGCCGTGCAGCTCGTAATCCACGCGCACGTGCGACGAGATGGGCGTGGATGTGGCCAGCGTGCTGATGTAACGGGGCCGCGCGTAGACGGCGGCAATGAAGGCATCGACGTCCGCGAAGTTACGCAGTGCCTGAATGCCGCCCGCCGTGGCGCACGCGCCAATCGTGACCAGGTATTTCGATTGCTTGCGCACGTCGTGAATGCGCTGCGCGTCGTGTTCGGTGGTAATGGACCCTTCCACGAGCGAGAGGTCGTAGGGTCCGCGCATGACGGCGCTGGACGCCTCGCTGAAGTTCGCGATTTCCACGGCGTCGGCGAGTGCGAGCAGTTCGTCTTCGCAATCGAGCAGCGAGAGTTGGCAGCCGTCGCACGAGGAGAACTTCCACACGGCAAGGCGCGGGCGTTTGTTCGTTGCACTGCGCGGCTGGCTTGCGGCGGCGTTCATCTCATACCTCCCGCACGGCGAGATAGCGCGCGATCGTGTCGTAGCGCATCACGGGGCCGTCCTTGCAGACGAACGTGGGGCCGAACTGGCAATGGCCGCACAGGCCTACCGCGCATTTCATGTTGCGCTCCATCGAAAGATAGATGCGCGTGTCGGGCACGCCGCGGTCGCGAAGCGCATTCGCGGTGAAGCGCATCATCACCTCGGGGCCGCATACGAGCGCGGTGGTGTCGCGCGGATCAAACGCGGCCCGCGCGATGAGCGACGGCATCACGCCGACGTGGCCGAACCAGTGCGCGTCCGCGTGATCGACGATCACTTCCACGCTGATGTCGAAGCGCTGCCGCCACCGCTCCAGCTCGCGGCGATACAGCATGCCTTCGGGATTGCGGCAGCCGAAGAGAATCGCGACACGCCCATAGCGCCCGCGATTCGCCAGGATGTCGTAGATGGCGGGGCGCAGCGGCGCGAGGCCCAGGCCGCCTGCGGCGATCACCACGTCCGTGCCCGCCGCGGTCTGCATCGGCCAGCCCGCACCGAACGGCCCGCGCACACCGAGCGTGGCGCCGGCCGCGAGGTGCGCGAGCGCATGGCTCACGGCACCCACGTCGCGAATGGTGTGCACGAACGTACCTTCTGCGGCGGAGTCGCCGCTCATGCTGATGGCCGCTTCACCCACGCCGAATGCGTAGAGCATGTTGAACTGGCCCGGCGCGAAGGCGGGCCGCCCGCCCGCGAGCGGCTCGAGTTCGAGCGTCACGACGTCCGGCAGCTCTTTGCGCCGCGCGGCCACGCGGTACTCCTGCGGCACGAACGGATCGAATGCGTCGCACGGATCGCACGAAGCGCGCGCGAGCGTGGCCGAAGTCACGCGAACGTCATCGTTTTCCATAGACGTCGAGAATCTGCAGGCGGGTGGCGTGAAGCCGTTTCGTGAGAATCGGCAGGAAGCGCTTCATCATTTCGTAGCCGAGGTCGTGATCGGCCTCGCACTTGCCGCGCAGACAGGCGGCGTTGATGCCCACCGCGCGCGTGAGCGTCATGGCGCGGGCGTCGAACATCCAGCGGTACGGCGGCACGAGCCACGATGCGCCGATGATCTCGCCCTCGCCCAGCGTCTCGAACACCACGGGCGCCTGCCCCGGCGCCGATATTTCGAGCGCCGCGCGGCCGTGGCGAATCAGATAGAACTCGTCGGCGGAGTCGCCTTCGTGAAAGAGGTAATCGCCCGTGTCGAAGCGGCAGTTGCGCGCGCAGCCCGCCACGAGTTGCAAATGCTCGCGTGCGAAGCCGGCGAAGAACGCATGCTCGCCGAGAATCTGCTCAAGGCCTTCCATTGCCGTCTCCGTTGCCGTCTCCATTCGCGGCGCCTGCTGGGGTCGTGGCGCCGGGTGTGGCCCGGATCGCAGCCACTTCCTCCGTGATGTCGATACCCACCGGGCACCACGTAATACAGCGCCCGCAGCCGACGCAGCCCGAAGTACCGAACTGGTCGATCCACCCCGCCAGCTTGTGCGTGAGCCATTGACGGTAACGCGCCTCGCCGGACTGCCGCACACTGCCGCCATGCAGCCACGAAAAATCCAGCGTGAAGCACGAGTCCCATTTGCGTACGCGTTCGGCTGTGGTGCCCGCGAGGTCGGTGTGGTCTTCGACCGTCGTGCAGAAGCAGGTGGGGCACACCATCGTGCAGTTGCCGCAACTGAGGCACCGGTCGCCCACTTCGGCCCAGCGCGGATGACGCAGGTTGTCTTGCAGAAGCGTCTTGAGGTTGTCCGTCTGCATGGTGCGGCCCATCTGCTGCGCCGTGCGCGCCACCACGGCATGGGCTGCGTCGATGTCGGCTGGCGTTGCCTCGCCGTGCGCAAGCTGCGCGAGCAGGTCGGCGCCCGCGGCGCTGCCGGCCTCTACGACGAAGCGGCCGCTCGTGCCGTCGGCTGCGGCAGGCAACTCGGTGAGCGCGAGGTCGAAACCTTCGGTCGCCTTCGGTCCGGTTTGCATCGATGCGCAAAAGCACGTGCCGCCCGCCTGCGAACAGTTCACCGCCACGATGAAGGCATCGCGCCGCCGCAACGCATAGCCGCGGTCCACCCATGCACCGGCGAGGAAGACGCGGTCCTGTATCGCGATGGCGTTCAGCTCGCAAGCGCGCACGCCGATGAAGGCGAATTTCTGCGGCACGCGATCGGCGGCCTCGTTGGACTCATTGGCCTCGTTGGACGCGCTGCACTCGGCAAACGCGAGGCCCTCGCCGTCTTTACGCACGGTGAAGAGCCGCTCCACAGGCGGATGCAAAAACTGCTTCCACGAATGCGGGCCAACCGCGAAACCGAAGAGCGCCTGGTCGGTGCGGCGCTGCAGTTCGTAGCGCCCCGGTGCCTGGTAGTCGGTCCAGCCTGCGGGCAGGTCGTCGACGCTCGCGATGTCGTCGTAGACGATGGCGTCGTCGCGCACCGTGGGGCCGATGACGCGGTACGCGCGCGCGGCAAGCGCCTGGATGAGCGCGGTCAGGCCCTTCGCGTCGAGCATGGCGGGCGGACTGTGTGCGAACGATGACGAGGTCATGCTCAAGCACCTGTGAACGGGTAGACGTGCGCCTTCGAAAGACTGTGCCCCCATGGGGGGCAAGGACGGCGCCGCCCGGTTCTGCTCAGTTCAGCTCATTTGAGCTCATTTGAGCTCAGTTGAGTATAGGCGGCGCACCTGCGTCCTGCTGACCAACATGATGCTTCGCGCCGCTGCCGCGTTCGTGCGCGGGCAGCGGCCTCTCACGCCGCCGTGGCGTGCTCCAGTTCTTCGTGCTCGACCTGCGCGTCTTCGCGCCGCGGCTCGCGCGAGCCTTCGAGCAGCGCGTCGATCTCCTCGCCCGTGAGCGTTTCGCGCGCCAGCAGCGCCTGGGCGATGCGCTCCAGCACGGCGCGCTCGGCCACCAGAATGCGCCGCGCTTCGGATTCGGCCTCGCCCGTGATGCGCCGCACCTCGCTGTCGATGGTCGCCGCCATGGCCGCCGACATCGCAACCGGCATGCCCTGCGGATCGACGCCGCTCTCGCAGCAGACCACGCCCACGGTCTCGCTGAAGCCGAACTCCGTCACCATGCGGCGCGCAAGCCGCGTGGCCTGGCGGATGTCGTCGCTTGCGCCGGTCGTGACTTCCTCGCGGCCATACACGAGTTCTTCGGCCACGCGCCCGCCGAACATCATCGCGAGGCGCCCCTCCAGCTGGCGCTTCGAAAACGAATGCTGGTCGCGCTCGGGCAGCGAAAGCGTCACGCCGAAGGCACGCCCGCGCGGCACGATGGTGACCTTGTGCAACGGGTCCTGATGAGGCGAGCGCAGCGCCACGAGCGCATGCCCGGCCTCGTGATACGCGGTCATTTCGCGTTCGCGCGCCGTCACGGCAAGCGAGCGGCGTTCGGGACCCAGCAGCACCTTGTCGCGCGCTTCGTCGAAATCGGCCATGGAAACGCGCGCGTGGCCGCGCCGCACCGCGATGAGCGCGGCTTCGTTCACGAGGTTCGCGAGGTCCGCTCCGGCGAAGCCCGGCGTGCCGCGCGCGATGACGGCCGAGTCGACGTCCGCCGCCACGGGCACCGGCCGCATATGCACTTCGAGAATCTTCTGGCGGCCCGCCGTGTCCGGCGCGGGCACCATCACCTGGCGGTCGAAGCGGCCCGGGCGCAGCAGCGCTGAATCGAGCACGTCGGGCCGGTTCGTAGCCGCGAGCACGATCACGCTTTCGCTGCCGGAAAAGCCGTCCATTTCCACGAGCAGCTGGTTCACCGTCTGCTCGCGCTCGTCGTTGCCGCCCGCGCCGCTGCTGCGGTGGCGGCCTACGGCGTCGATCTCGTCGATGAAGACGATGCACGGCGCGTGCTGGCGCGCCTCGCGAAAGAGGTCGCGCACGCGCGCGGCGCCCACGCCCACGAACATCTCGACGAATTCGGCGCCGGAGATGGAAAAGAACGGCACGCCCGCTTCGCCCGCCACGGCGCGCGCAAGCAGCGTCTTGCCGGTCCCCGGCGGCCCGACGAGCAGCACGCCCTTCGGCACGCGACCGCCCAGGCGCAGGAACGCGGAGGGCTCGCGCAGATAGCGCACGATCTCGTCCAGCTCGCCCGCGGCTTCTTCTATGCCGGCGACGTCGGCGAACGTGGTGCGATGCGCGTCCGGCGAAATGAGCCTCGCGCGCGATCGGCCGAAGCTCGCGGCCTTGTTGCTGCCGCTGCCCTGCGTGCCTTGCCGCGACGTGAAGAGAATCGCACCGACCATCAGCACGCCGATGAGCAGCGACTGGAAGAGCGGGCTGTCGAGAAACCCGGCGCCGTTGTTCGGCGCGGCTTCGATGCGCACCTGATGGCTCAGCAGGCGGTCGATCAACGCGGCATCGGCCGGCGCAACGGTGCGAAACGTGCCGCCGTTGCCGAGCTTGCCGGTCAGCGTCGACCCTTCGATCCGCACGCTGCGAACGCCGCCCTTCTCCACGAGCGCGACGAATTCGGAGTACGCGAGCGTGCGGACCTTCGCGGAATCGCCGGTGGCGCCTACGGCGGGGTCGTCCGCGCCGTTCTGGTAGGCCGTCGTCAGATCGGCGAGACCGGCCGTGCTGGCGCCGCTCACGGGAATGGGCTGCGCAAGGACGGGCGCCGCGTACGCCCATGCCGCGAACGCCGCCGCGGCGAGTCCTGCCCGTAAAGTGTGTTTGCGCATGGCTACCGCCTCCTCGTGAAGCGCGCGATGCGGGTGTCCGGGCGGCAACGCGCCGTGCCTATCGCGCCGCGCCCATCGTTTCGCATCTGAACAGACTCAAGACTCGCGCGAGCGTGTTCCGGCCCCGTTGATGTGGATCAAGCGGTGGATCAAGCGGACCTGGCGTGCTGTCGGCACCGCGCAACGTGGCGGCCCGCCGCCCTTTGCCTCACAATCACGGGCGTGCCGCGGCGGCCGGCTTTCATCGGGCTGTCGGCGTGCGGCATGGCTGTCCGGCTTTTCTGTGCCTTCCCGTTCTCGTCGCGCTGTACAACATGTCCCTCGATTTCGTGCGTTTCCCGCTGTCCCGTCCCATCGCTCGGCGTTCGGCCGCGCGCTTGCCGGCCGCCGCTGTTGCGTTCTGGCTCGCGCTCACGCTGGCCGGTTGCGCCACGCCGCCCGCCCGGCCGGCGGATGAAGCCGCGCCCGCGCATGACGTGGTCGGCCTCTTCCCGATGGACGCGTACGACCAGAACGTGGACCATTGGATCGACCCGCGCGATGCGGCATACGACCGGCCCTTCCTCTCGGCAAACGAACAGCGCGAGCATGAAGCGGCGCTTTACGCGCGCTATTTCGGCACGGGGACAGGCTCGAGTAGCGGCACCGCCAACGCCGATGCACCCTCGCCCTGGAACCCCGCGTATATCGACCACACCGTGTACCGCGACGGCGGCGAAGCCATTGCGTCATTGCAGCGCCGGCGCCTGAGCTGGTTCGACAACCGCGAGCAAACGGGCCGCCATATCGGCTACGGGCAGAACTTCCGTCCGCATACGGGCGCGTGGATCGACGCCATCGCGAAGAACATGAACGTGGCGCAGTTCGAGGGCACGCCGCACTACGCCGGCTCGCAACGGGCCATTGCCACGGGCAATCTGCTCGTGCGCGAACTGCCCACCATGGACCCGTCGTTCTACGACTGGCACATCGCGGGTGAAGGCTATCCCTTCGACAATTTGCAGATTTCGGCGGTGCGCCCCGGCACGCCGCTCTATGTGCTCGGCAGCAGCGCGGACGGCGCGTGGCGTTACGTGCAGACACCGGACCTGCAAGGCTGGGTGCAAAGCGACCACGTAGGCATGGTGGACGACGCGTTCGTGCTGGCGTGGCGCGCCGCTGCGAGCAAGATGTGGGGTGCGGTGATCGCGGCATCCGCGCCCGTGAGCGACACGCAGGGCACGTTCCGCTTCAATGCGCCTGCGGGCAGCCTGCTGCCGTTGCAGGCCGCGTCTGCGGGTTCAGCTTCGGCCAACACGTGGAACGTGCTCGTGCCCGCACGCGACGTCGACGGCCGCGCCGTGATTCGCACGGCCACGCTCGACGCATCGCAGATCGCGCCCATGCCGCTCGCCGCGACGCCGCGCCATCTCGCCATGCTGCTCAAGAATCTGATCGGCCGCCCGTACGGTTGGGGCAACGCGGGTTTCTACAACGACTGTTCTTCTGAACTCCAAAGCATCTTCGCCGCATTCGGCGTGTGGCTGCCGCGCCATTCGTCCACGCAGATGAGCGCGGGACGCATGACCGACCTTTCCGATGCCTCGCCCACGGAACGCCTCGATTACCTCGCGCATCACGGCGTGCCCATGCGCACGCTCATCTACATCGGCGGCCACGTGATGCTGTACCTCGGCAACACCACGCGCGATGGCAAGCTGGTGCCCGTGGTGTATCAGGACGTATGGGGCCTGCGTCCCGCCGACAATAGCCGGCGCGCGGTGATCGGCGGCTCCGTGATTCTGCCGCTGCTCGCGCACATTCCCGAAGACCCGTCGCTCGAATCGCTCGCGGGCACGTCTACGTTTCAGATCTCGATCATCGGCGGGCCTGACGAAGGCGGGCCATCGCAAGGCGACGAGGACAATCCCGCAAGCTGAGTCTTCGTCGAAGACCAGCGATGCCGGGCGCCTCGCAAGCGCCCTTTAACCGGCTCGCCCGCCGATCGCCGCGCTGCCGTCAGGCGCACGCAGCTACGCCGTGCGGCACGTCCGCCCCCACTTACCAGCGCTTACCTTTCCTCCCCGCGCAATGCCAGGCGCAATGCCTGCGCTGGCCCGCGTATGTCCCCTAAGCGCGATGCGTGATACCGGCCAGCGCCACACAGACTCCCTGCCTGACTCTCTTCACTGCATGCGCGGTCATGCAACCGCGCCCGCTTCGAACCACGCCACGTTATTAATCGATTAACGATGCGTAACGCAACGGCAACCGATCACAACAACAACTTCACTATGCTGCGCCTCATTCGACGGTAAACACCGCCGACGACCTGTCCCCGTCCAGGAACGACTGCCATGTACCACCTGATGACAATGGAGCCCGTGAACGAAGCCGGCACGGTTGCGGTGCGCTTCACGATAGAAGGCCGGTCTTCCGTATTGGGCGCCGCCGATGTGGACACGCTCATCGAAAAGCTCGTCGCCTTACGGGCCGGCATGTCGCCCGCTCATTCCATGACGCCCGTGCCCTCGCACAACTATCCGCTCGAAGTGGACCCGAGCTGGCATGTAGACCGCACGCCGCTTTTCGACGGCCCCGTGCTCATGTTGCGCCACGCCGGTATGGGCTGGACTGCGTATGCACTGCCCGCTCGCAGCGTTTGCCAGCTGGTCGACGCGCTCGAAATGCAGCCCGCTCCAGCCGCATTCGCCGCCCATCCCGTGATGAATTAGCGCCGTTGTGTGCCGGCGCCGCAGGTCGTCGTTCAGACGTGACCACGAGCACGTAGAACGATCCGCTGTATCGCTTCCGGCTGCTTCTGTGTGCTGCCGCCCGCTACCGACGCCCGGCGGACGGCTCGTGATGTGCTCTGTTGCGTCGCTGGAGCCGACCATGGTGCGAAGTGTCATTCCCGGTGTACTGACCGTGTGGCTGCTCAACACGAAAGACGCACCGCCTGGTGACGCGTGCAACCGCGAGACCGAAGCCCGCTGGCACGCCGCAACCTTTCACATGCGCCATTCGATTCCAGCTGAACGCTATGCGCCGCGCCCGCACTGCGTTCCTCCCGCCTCTCAGGCGTATTCGTTCGTGCGGCAAACGGTCGGGTATCACCCGAACCTTCTGCCGCCTCCTTACCGGTCAACATGAAGTCCAGATTCTTTTCCAGGTTCATGACGCCACGCGTCGACATCGTGATTGCCGGCGCCATCGGCGCCATCGCGGCGCCCGCCGCGCATGCCACCACACCCTTCGTCGTTCAGGACATCCGCCTTGAAGGGCTGCAGCGCGCCGAGCCCGGCACCGTGTTTTCCTATCTGCCCATCAAACAGGGCGATACGTTCACGGACGACAAGGCGTCCGAAGCCATTCGCGCGCTGTACGACACCGGTTTTTTCAACGACGTGAAGATCGCCACCGAAGGCAATGTCGTGATCGTGCGCGTGGTGGAACGCGCCGCCATCGGCACAATCGACTTTTCCGGACTGCACGAGTTCGACAAGGACAACCTCACCAAGGCGCTGCGCAAAGTGGGGCTTTCGCAGGGCCGCAACTACGACCGCGCGCTGGTGGACCACGCCGAGCAGGAACTGAAACGCCAGTACCTCACGCGCGGCTTCTATGCCGCGGAGGTCACCACCACGGTCACGCCTATCGACCGCAATCGCGTCGCCATTCTCTTTGCCGTGATCGAAGGACCGAGCGCGAAGATTCGCCAGGTCAACTTCATCGGCAACAAGGTGTTCGACGACGACGTGCTGCGCGACCAGATGCAGGAGTCCACGCCGAACTGGTTTTCCTGGTACACGAAAGACGATCTCTATTCGAAAGACAAGCTCACGGGCGACCTCGAAAACGTGCGCTCGTATTACCTGAACCGCGGCTATCTGGAGTTCAACATCGAGTCCACGCAAGTCTCGCTCTCGCCCGACAAGAAGGACATGTTCCTCACCGTCACCGTGCACGAGGGCGAACCGTACACGGTGTCGGACGTCACGCTGGCGGGCGATCTGCTGGGCCGCGAGGCCGAGCTCCGCAAGCTCGTCGCCATGAAGCCGGGCGAGCGCTTCTCCTCGGAAAAACTGCAGGCCGCGACGAAGGCGCTGGTCGACAAGCTGGGCGAATACGGCTACGCGTTCGCCACCGTCAACGCAGTGCCGCAGATCGATCAGGAACACCACAAGGTTGCGCTCACGCTTCAGGTGGACCCGGGACGCCGCGTGTACGTGAGGCGCGTGAATATCGAAGGCAATACGCGCACACGCGACGAAGTGATTCGTCGCGAAATGCGGCAGTTCGAAAGCTCGTGGTTCGACTCGTCGCGCCTGACGCTGTCGAAGGACCGACTCAATCGCCTCGGCTACTTCACCGACGTCGATGTGACGACCGTGCCCGTGGAAGGATCGCGCGATCAGGTGGACGTAGACGTGAAGGTCACAGAAAAGCCCACGGGCACCATTTCGCTGGGCCTCGGTTACGGCTCGGGCGAAGGGCCGATCATCTCCGCAGGCGTGACGCAGGACAACGTGTTCGGCTCCGGCAACACGCTCTCCGTGAACGTCAACACCGCCACTTCGTACCGAACGCTGACCGTCACGCAGGTGGACCCGTACTTCACCGTGGACGGCATCAAGCGCATCACGGACGTCTATTACCGCACGACAGAACCGCTCTACTACTCGAGCAGTTCGAGCTTCCGGATTATCGCGGCCGGCGCGGATCTCAAATTCGGCATTCCGTTCTCGGAGTCGGACATGATCTACTTCGGCCTCGGCTTCGAGCAGGACCGGCTCGATACGGACTCGGCCACGCCGCAAACCTATATCGATTACGTGAAGGACTTCGGCCGCGTTTCCAACAACATCCCGCTCACAGTCGGCTGGTCGCGCGATGCGCGCGACAGCGCGCTCGTGCCCAGCCGCGGCTACTACGCCCAGGCCAACGCCGAGTACGGCACGCCCGCCGGCACCACGCCGTACTACAAGGCCGACGTGCAGGCCCAGTATTACTACTCGTTCGCGCGCGGCTTCGTGCTGGGTTTCAACTTCCAGGGCGGCTACGGCAATGGCCTGAACGGCAAGGCATACCCCATCTTCAAGAACTACTACGCGGGCGGCATCGGGTCGGTGCGCGGCTACGAGACCAGTTCGCTCGGCCCGCGCGACACGAGCACGGGCGACCCGATCGGCGGCTCGAAGATGATCGTGGGCAACATCGAAGTCACGTTCCCGCTGCCGGGCACGGGCTACGACCGCACGCTGCGCGTGTTCACGTTCCTCGACGGCGGCAACGTGTGGGGCTCCGAAGGCAGCAGCACGGGGGCGAACGGGCTGCGCTACAGCTACGGCATAGGCCTCGAATGGATCTCGCCCATCGGCCCGCTGAAGCTCGATTTCGGTCTGCCCGTGGTGCGGCATGCAGGCGACCAGTACCAGAAATTCCAGTTCCAGATCGGCACGTCGTTCTGACGCGTCCGGCCTCATTCATCTGCTACTGCCTCGCTCATTGATTTGCGATCCGTATCGTTACGCCACCGCAGGTTGCGCGTCAGAGTAGGAATGCTTCGGCTTCCTCTCGATCTGCTGCTCGCCGCGCCCGCATGCATCGCGTGCCTGCCGGGCCTCGCGTATGCGCAACTCGCCGCGCAAGCCGCTCTGCCCTATCGCCTGGACGGCGCATGGGGCTTGCAGCTCGCGCCCGAACTCGCGGATCATCCGCTCGCACCCAGTGAAAAGGCTTCGACATTCACCGACAGCAGCAGCGCAACAGGCACCAGCAACACGGACCTCGCACTCAAAGGCAACGCGCAATTACGGAGCGGTACGTCCGTGGTCAAGGCCGATGCGCTCCACTACGACGTGGACACCGATATGGCCGACGCCTACGGCCACGTGCAGCTCACGCAGGACGGCAATATTTTCAGCGGGCCGGACGCCCATCTTCGGGTGAGCGAGACGGCGGGCACGATGAGCACGCCCGCCTACCATTTCACGCTGACGAACGGCTCGGGCCGCGCTTCGCGCATCGACCTCATCGACGCAGAGCGCGAGACGGCCTACGACGCGACATACACCACGTGCGATTGCGTCGAAAGTCCCGCGTGGCATCTGCGCGCTTCGCGCCTCGATCTGGACCAGGGCGAGAACGAGGGCGTGGCGTACAACGGCGTGCTGTTTTTCGGCAGCGCGCCGCTTTTCGCGTTTCCGTGGCTCACGTTTCCGCTCAACGGCGAACGCGCCACAGGGCTCTTGCCGCCCACGCTCTCGCTCAGTTCGACGAGCGGCTACGACTTCCAGTTGCCCGTCTATTTCAATCTGGCGCCCAATTACGACCTGACGCTCACGCCGCGCGTCATGACCAAACGCGGCGCCATGCTGACAGCCGACTATCGCTATCTGACAGCGAATTCGTCCGGCGCTCTCTCCATTGCGTACCTGCCCCACGATTCGATCACGAAGACGAACCGCTATTCGATTTCGTTCGAGCATCGGCAAACGCTGGGCGACGGACTTGCGGCGTATGTGAACTACAACCGCGTGTCCGATGCCGCGGTGCCGACGGACCTTGGTCAAAACGCCTTTGTGCTGGGTTCGCAGACGGTGTTTCAGCAGGAAGCCGGCGTCACGTACAACCACGGCCCGTGGTCCGTGCTCGCACGCGTGCAGGACTGGCAGTCGTTCACGACGTCGCCACCGTACAATCGCGAGCCCGAAATAGACGCGAAATACACGCGCTACAACGTTGCGGGATTCGACTTCGGCGCAGAGGTGAACGCCACGCGCTTTTCGATTCCCGTCGGACATTCCACGCAGGGCGAGCGCTTCACGTTCGACCCCTACGCGAGTTACGCCATCGTGCATCCGGGCTGGTACGTCATGCCCAAAGTGCAATGGCACTTCGCGTCGTACGATCTCAGCAGCATCGGCAGCAATGCCCCTGCGGGCCAGCCGAAGACGTTCAGCTTCAACGTTCCCACACTGAGCTTCGATTCAGGCGCAACGTTCGAGCGCAACATCCGCCTCTTCGGCGTCGACATGATCCAGACGCTCGAGCCGCGTCTCTACTACGTCTACACGCCTTACCGGAACCAGACGTTCGCGCCCATCTTCGACACGGCGCCGCTCGACTTCGGGCTGGCGGAGATTTTCACCAGCAACCGCTTCGTGGGCGGCGACCGCGTGTCCGACATGAACCGCGTGACGGCAGGCATCACGACGCGCTTTCTCGATGCCGCGACCGGCGCGGAACGCGCACGCTTCGTGCTCGCCCAGGAATACTATTTCCGTTCCACGCAAGTCACGATGTCAGGTGACATTCCGCCTTCGACAGGTCCCTCGAACGTCATCGCAGGCGCATCGTTCAACATAGGCCAAAACATCAGCGTCCAACAGGCCGTCGCATACGACCAGTCGAACAACGCGTTCGCGCAGGCTACGTCGGGGTTGAGCTGGAAGCCGGAAGACGGCAAGGTGTTCAACGCCGCCTATCTCTATGCGAAAGCGAACGCGACGCTCGGTGACGCGGCGGTGAACCAGATTCTTCTCTCGAGCCAATGGCCGCTCTCGCGCCGGATGTCGGCGGTAGGCATGATCGATTACGACATGGGCGTTCACCGCACCGTGGCCGGCCTGCTCGGCATGCAATACCAGGCCGACTGCTGGGCCGTGAGCCTCGCCTTCGAGAAGTACACCAACACGAGCAGCACGAACACGCCGACGAGCGGCACACGGCTGCTGATGCAGCTGCAACTGAACGGCGTGAGCCGCATCGACAACGGACTGCTTCAGCAGTTTCGCGCGAGCGTCGCCGGCTATAGCGCGCCGGGCGTGCCCGCTTCCGCGTCGCGGTTTACGGACTACCCGTGACGAGACGGGCGACAACGTTGCTCATCCGCCCTGTCGCGTGCGCGACACACGCGCTCACCGCATGAAGAGCCTCAGCACGACGCCGAACAGGCCGAATCCGACCACGAGCGAAGCGACAAGACCGAGCAGAACCAGCACGAGCACGACGGCGGTCCTGATGGAGCCCGCCTGCCTGCGCGGGGCAAAGCGCGATTTTCGGTGCGCGGCGGCGCGGGCGGTCACGATGTCAGGCATCACAGGCCCCTGAAGGGATTGAACGGGCGAACTCCCGATGGGAGCACAGGTTATACCCGCAACCACCGCAACGTTTACCCTGGTGCGCCGTTTAAGTTTCATTTAAGTGGGCACCCGTACAGTCGGTTCGCGTTGCGCACCCGCCTTGCACGGCGATCCGGCGCGCAGTGCCTCTCTCCCCTGGAGACCAGAGCAGCAACGGCCGTTCGGCCCCCGTGTCCGCCAGGACCAGGGCCGATGTTAGGGACCCGGAATTTCGGGTCCTTTTTTTTTTGACCTTTTCGTGGATTTCGGTGGGGCCGGCCCACGCGCGGGCCGGGCTCCCTGCCATCAGAGCTTGGAGGCGTTTGACGGCTGTGCGGCTGTCGGTGTTGCAGCGGCCACGGGCTGGTTGCGCGTCCAGTTGATGAAGCCATTGAGCATCGGATGGAACAGCGGATCGTCGAGTCCCGCCATGTTGAAAGCCGTCATGTCGATCAGCAGGACCGTTTTCCCCGTGCTGGCGTCGATCGCTTTCAGCGTGCCCTCGAAGTTGTAGCCGCCCTTGAACACCGCATTCGGTTCGACAATCAGGAAGGGACCGATTTCTTTGCTGAGGTTGTTCAGGCCGACGAGGTCCGACACACTCGGAACCTTGCTGCCCAGGTTGTGCTCGATAACGATGGCCTGCAAGTCGTCCTTCGTCACGATCTTCTTGAAGGTGTGCATGTCTTTGAGCGCGGCCATGAAGAAATCGACGAAGCGCGGGTTCGGCGTTTCGGCGTTGATTTTCAGATAGACCATCTGGGTGTAAGCCGGATCGAATTTTTCTTCGACGCGCACGTCGGCCGGTTTCAGCTCAGTATGCGTTGCATAAAGTCCGGACGTGGGGTCCGGCTTTTCGACATGCAGCGTCGTGTTGCAACCTGCCAGCAGACCGACGAACAGCAGCGCCAATGCGATACGAATCATAAATCCCCCGATTTGGTTTGTAATCGCCGTTATATCGGCATGGCCCGCGAAACCTTGAGTTCCTCGAACGTCGTTAATGGGGCTGTTCCTGTTCGCGGCGGGCCATGCCGATGGCACGGGTCAGTGGCGCCGCCGACAGGCGCTCCTGTCCATCTGCATGCACCTTCGCCGCGACGCTGCGATACTTGCCATCGCAGAGCGCACGCATCACGCCTTTGCTTCATCTCCCCACACGACACCGACACACCACGTACATCATGAAGACATCGCGCCGTCAATTTTTGGGTCACGTCATGGTCGTTAGCGCCGGCGTGGCGCCCGCGCTGCTTCTCAGCCGCAACGCGCTCGCCGCCGACGAGAAGGTAAGTGAAAGCGATCCGACAGCGAAATCGCTGGGCTATGTAGAAGACGCCGCACGCGCGGACAAGGCGCGCTTTCCCATCTATGCGGCCGGACAAAGCTGCGGCACGTGCTCGCTGTTCCAGGGCAAAAGCGGCGATGCGTGGGGCAGCTGCGTGCTGTTCGGCACGAAGCTCGTGGCCTCAGGCGGATGGTGCAGCTCGTATACGAATTCCTAGCGGACGCCACGCGCGCCGGTTTTCTCGTGCGCAGGGGAACGGAATTCATTGGATCGAGCGTCCCGTAAAGGCAAAGAGTGGCCAACGAATTCGGTCACGCTATAGATGGCGCGGAACCGAATAAATTGGATCCGCCGGATTTAAGACCGAAATTGTTGGATTGGCCGGAGTGTTAGAGCGGCCTGCGTCGCGCCTATGCGAAAGGGTGCGTGGGGCAGAGAGCGGTCTTTGGGCCCTCGCATACTTCGAACAGTGAAGTGTCTGCTCCTCGTCAATGAGCCGTCGATTACTGCTCGACGCCACACGTAGCACCATCGGTAAAAGTCGCCTTTCGAGCCACGGGATCGAACGGCAAATGCACTGCTTGCCGGACGCCAATCACCCGCAAGGCTTGATTGTCTGAGACCGTCTACAATCCCCCTGGTTGTGGCGCCGCTCACGAGTTCGAGTTCGATGGCGCTGCATCAGTCGGGCCGACGCTACCTCAATGACCCGAGTTCGATGCAAATCGTACCTCTGGTAGCGGATCTGCTTTTGAACCAACAACCAGCTCTTTCAAATCCTCGTTGTCTGTGAATCGTTGCGTTAGCGCCTGCGCCAACTTCACACACTCCGCCCTGATAGTTGATGCGGTGACAGCTTCCTCACTGTTTGGTTCGATGTTGTTGTAGTCTGCTGCCCTGAAGACTTCCGGCACTATCTCGGATAGCGTTACGCACTGGTCATCGGACAAGCGGTTTCCAGAAAGAAGTTCTCTTGCGAGCCAGAGGAGTTGGTGTAGTGCAATCGTGCGTCCGGACTCGATGATGCCAATCGCTATTGAGATGAGTTTGCTGAACTCGGTCGAGGAAGTGGAGTCTGGCAGGTCCATCCATTTGCGCAGAGCAAATGTTGCGTAGATAACCCGAATTGGATCCCGGCCCCGCAATGACGACGCAATCATCTTCTCGACCGTCTTGGCTGATCGCGCATCCGCACTTGCGAAGTAGACGAACGCCGGGAGTGTCGTTCTGGCCCCATCCACTTCTGAATAGAAGGCCTCAAGTTGCCGCAACCGGGAAGCTGTCTTCGCCTCCGCTGCAAGCGCCGGCGTAATAGCATATGAGAGTGCACGGCCGATACTCTCCGCGAGTTGCCGTCTGGCGGCCGCGGCAAGGTCCGATAGGCCACCTTGCTCAGGGGCCGGTCTCCAGGTAGTGAGGCGTTCAAATAGAGACAGGGCCTGATCCACAGTCGGAAGCAGATGAGTTGTCTCATCTCCTGCTGCGCTGGCCATGCCTTCATGGATCGAGACGGCCCGGTTTATCTCTGGTGAAGGGAACCTGCGCAGCTCCGTTTGCGTATTCTCAAGAATCTCAAGGCTATAGTCGTACAGACTTGAGCGAACAAGCGCTTCAGCCCGACTCGCGTCTCTCGTCGGTAGGATTAGCAGCGTGTGCGGGAGCAAGCCGGTCTCCGGCAACGCGGCGTACACAGGCGCTTCACCCCAGACGGCGTTTGCCAACTTTTCTTGCTCGACCGACGTGAGGAAATCAGCTTCGCAGGCAAGCGGCAGCAGACGGAGCAATGGAGCGCACTTTGAAGCGCCTACACCTGTTCGCACGGCGTCTATCAACTGCGCGATACGTTCATCGACGATGGAAGAAGCCCCTCGCGCGCCAGGATGTTTGACGACGGGATTTGGCCAGTTTAGGGTGTCGCCACCTGCGATCTCCTGCGGCAGAGGGAATTTCAAAGCGACTAGAAGTACGTCCGACTGGTTAGATTTCGGAATACTTTCGAGCGAGTTAGTCAGAAGAGAGTCGAGAGCGTCCAAAAGCCACATGTGTCGCATTTCCGGCTGCTGCCCCATCGAGGTAGCAAGCACGAACAGGTCTTTTGCCTGCGCGGGAGGCACCCGGACAGCCAACCTCGCGAGAACCTCCATGAGAACCCGAAGCTTAGACAGACTGGCGCCGCCTTTGGTGGCCTTACTCCGCTCCAGCTGCCAGTACTTCACGGCCGACAAAATCCTGGGAACCAGAGCATCCACGACACGCGGGCCAAGGCACGCAACATTGATGCGCCCAAACACATCCTTGACCGCTGGCGAGGTGTCGCTGCTAGCGGCACGGATCGCCAGCGTTAGGTCCAATAGTTCATCGCTTGTCCCACCATTGAGCACAAGGCTTGTCGCTTTGTCTGCCAGCAGGCCGATGCCAATACCACGGCTGTCCATGCGCAACGGAATTCCGCAGATTCTGCTCAAACCATCAAGAAGTAGGAAGTCCGATACGTCATTGACGTTCGGCGATTCGTTTGAACGGTCGCGATAGCGACCTTGCCCGAACTGCGGTTCAATCGGATTCCGACGTTTGAGATACTCTTTCTGGCGGTTATCGATGCCAGCACGAAGTGCATCTAACCACGACCAAGGGTCGCATTTCCATCTCCGGTAGGTGCTTTCAACGAACGAGGGCAACTCTTCGGATCCCTCGCTTAAACTGCCGCGTTGCACCGCTTCCAGAAGCCAGTGTGCCCAAAGCAGTCGCGACATAATCGGAATAGACTGTCGGTCGCGACGATGGTTTTCGCGCAGATTTCCGTAGGCCAGTGCGAGCAGTTCAGTTGCCTCGTCCGCCCGGCCGAGTTCCATAAGCAAGGCCGCCTTTCTTAGCTTCCAGATGACGTCTTCTCCGGAAATGCTATCCACTAGCCCGGCCAAACCGTCATAATCAAGCCGGTCTCGTGCTGCGAGCGCCCGGTGGTAAGCCACCTCCGCAGCACTATCTGGCAGATAAAAGGCGTGCTTTTCGATAATGACGATAAGAGCCTCGACGTGCTCGTCGACAATTCGTTGTTGATCATCATCTGCGGGTTGAAGCCAGCGAGCGTTGTTGAGCAGTGCAAGAGCGATCTCAGACTGCTGGCGCTCGCTGAGGGCGCATGGTTGATCTAATTGCGCCACTTCGAAAAGAGCATCTGAAAGCCAGGGGCTGATTTGCTCGAATGTGGTAGCGCACCGCCAGGCAATCTCATATAGCAATCGTGCTCGGTCGTCGGAGACGAGAGCCGCTAGGTTTTTCGGATTAGGGAATGGACTATTCACCTGGTTCGCCAACCGCCAGCGCAGCGAAGGGGGACATACCACCCAGCCCGGATACGACTTGCGATCTTGCCGTAATGTTTCCAGTTGGCTGGCGAGCAGACTCGCGCCATATTCCGCGTCATGATAAATGCGGCTATGGTCAGCGGGATATGCCGAGTTGTTGAGCAAGCTTGTGGGCTGCCAATCGTGTGGCTTTATCCGCAACTCTTCCTCGTTCCTCATTTCCTGCAGAAACAGAGTGATGGCCTCCTGATGGCGGAGATCTGGATCGCTGATGTGGGCGACAGCTGGGAACAGATCAACCGGCGCAACATTGGTCGACTCAAGTTGCTTACGACGCGCTGCGGAGAGGTTCAGGGCACCGACCAGATAGACTTTTCGCGCATGGTTCGCCAGATGGTCACGGACCCAACCTGCCCATTGAAGGAAGTTCGGATCGTCACCTGAGAAGCCTAGCAGGCAGAGCTCGTTCTCGATAAACACCTGCCGTGCGAAGTTGACGAATGGCGCGAAACGCTCCGGGTATGTGCGATAGTCCTCCTGCGCCGCGATGAAGTTGTCCGTGACGCCAATGGTGCCATGGAGCTTTACAATGCGCGGAGACTGAGCCCAGGCGAGATCCGACGTCTTGGTGACAGTGGTGTAATAGGGGCTGTGAATCTCCTGTGCCGCTCGTTCAAGCAAAGTGTCCCAGTTGGTGGTCAGGACTTCCGACCACGGGAGCGTCAGGATTGACCGATACAGAGGCCCGACCCGCCAGGCCTCGTCGTCAATTTCAAAGCGGATCTTGTCGTTGAGCGCCCCTTGCCCAAAGTACGCACGGTACTCCTCCGCGACGCGTAGTGGATCGGCGAAGCTCAACGTTGCCTCATTGACATACAGGTCGCGCGCCAGACCTCTGGTGAACTCAGTCCAGAGAGGAACCCTTTTTTCGCCGCCGACATGAAGCGCTGCACTTCGGCTGAAGCCGGCACCAATCATAATGGCGGCGCCATGGTGATGTGCGTCCAGACGGTGCAACGCCGAAGCAAGCTTCTTGATGGCAGGGTAATCGGGGAGATCCGTGATTTTCGTTTTTGTGTTCATGAGAGAAGGCGGCTAGGCGATACAGGTAATCCATACTTTAACCTCTCTCAGACGCGTATTGGCTTACGACTACATTTGTCATGTTGTAGCGGATGGCTGTTGGATAGGCAACGCAGACCACCAAGTCTCTCGTGTGCCTGTCCTCTGAGCGCACATGTCTGCGCAGATATGAGTGTTGGACGAAAGGCATCCCCAATGAAGGACGACACTAATAAGGCTGAGAACAGCCACTACCGTTTCGGAGCTGTCGGTAACGGCAATGGCTCATGAACCGCCTCCCGCCATTTCGAACACAGCCCCATCTTCACGACGCCTGACGTCGGCTGCCAAGCGCGGCAACACAGAGATTCCCCCGTCTTCCCGGCACTCCAGTCAATTCCGTGCTTTCGAGTCCAGCTAACCGTGCCTGAGTCCAACGCATTCCGTTTTCCGACACGTGGCTGCCAAGGCGGCAGCGAGCACGGTGAAGCCGACCCACACCCCAACATTTTTCTTTCGATTTACTTTCATTTTTATTTTGATTCGGCTCTAATGGCGCCTCCACACCTTGTCTGGAGGCTTTCATGAACGACTTCGTGCGCGGCGCTTTCACGTTGGGCGGTTGCATCAGCGCCTATACCTTCGTGGTCAGTGCCATCGAATACCTGGCGGGTTAGACGGAAGCGGGCGATGGCTGCGCCCGCCCGCCTTGCCCACATAGAAGCGCTTTCAGGCGAAACACTCCGCCTCGTAAAGCAGCTTGCCGGACGCGTCCTTCGGCGACAGCACCGGTTCGGCACCATTGGGCCAATCGATGCCCACTTCAGGGTCCGACCATAGCAGGCTGCGCTCGTACTCGGGGAACCAGAAGTCCGTCGTCTTGTAGAGCAACTCGGCAGACGGCGACAGCACGATGAAGCCGTGCGCGAATCCCGGCGGCACCCATAACTGCCGATAGTTCTTCGCACTGAGCCGCGTGCCTACCCACTTGCCGAAGCTCGGTGAACTGAGCCGCAAGTCCACGGCGACATCGAACACTTCGCCCACCATCACGCGCACGAGCTTGCCCTGGGGCCGCTGGATCTGATAGTGCAGCCCACGCAGCACGCCGCGCGTGGAACGCGAATGGTTGTCCTGCACGAACACGTGTCCTCGCGCCACGTTCTCTTCGAATTCGCGCGCGTTGAAGCTCTCGAAGAAATGCCCACGACTGTCGCTGAACACGGTCGGCTCGATTATTTTGACCTCCGCAATTGCTGTCTCCTTCACCTCAATAGCCATCTCGGCCTGCTCCGTATAGACGAGTTTCAAATCCTCCCGCGCGCGGCGCGGTCGCGGCGGCCCTGCACGCCCGCTTCGCGCTCCAGCACATCGAGCAGCTCGCGCGCGGCGGCATCCCACCGGAAATGCTTCGCGTGCTCGCGTCCGCGCGCACGCCACGTGTCGCGCAGCGCCTTGTCGCTCATCATCTGCGCGATCTTTCGCGCGATGTCTTCCACCGAACGCGCATCGCAGTACATGGCGGCGTCGCCGCACACTTCGGGTAGCGACGCCTCCCGGGACGCGATCACCGGGCAGCCGCACGACATCGCTTCGAGCGGCGGCAGGCCGAACCCCTCATAGAGAGAAGGAAACACGAAGCAGGCTGCGTGCTCGTACAACGCTTTCAATTCGCCATCCGAAACAAATCCCGCAGCAATCACGTGATCCGACGGCCGCAAGCCCGCTTTCGCCTTGCCATTGAATACACGCAGATCGCAACCGCCCGCCACCACGAACTGCCAGTCGTGATCGCGCTCGCTCAATTGCTCGACGGCGGCCAGCACGCGTGCGAGGTTCTTTCCCACGGAAAGGCTGCCCACAATGAGCACGTAACGGTCTTCCCTCAGGCCGAGCCGTGCAAGAATGCGCGCGTCCGGCACGACGCGATGGAAGTGGTCCACGCCGTTGCGCACAACCGAGATACGGCTTGCGTCGATACCGAGGCGCGCCATGATGCGCTGCTTCGAAAATTCGGACACGGTGACGATGTGCTTCGCGGTCCGCGTCAGAACGGCATACGCCACGCGATACCAGAGCCGATACTTCCACGAGTAGTTTTCGGGCAGGTCGTAGACCGCCACGTCGTGCACCATGAGCACCTGGCGGCGTGCGAGCAGCGGGCCGATGTTGCAGAAGCTCAGCAGCGTGCGACCGCCCGATGCAAACGGCAGCACCAGTTGCTCCCACAGTGCGCCCCTGAAAATGCGCTTCATCCAGCGCGCGGCGAAGCCTCGCGGCGAACTCACGGATGCGGCCGCGGGCCACGCCACGTCGGCGCGCGCATCGGCCGGGACGAAGAGCGGCAGGTCGGCACCGTTCGGCACCGACCGCACGAGCGCAATCGCCATTTCATAGCCCACGCGCTGCACGCCCGTCATGCGCTGCGAGGCGAACTTTCCGTTTATCGCGAACCTGCCGCCAGCCAGCTCACGCACATGAGGTTGGTCTGCGGCGCCCGCGAGGGGGACTTGTGCGGTCGCGGTGGCGGCTTTGGCCGACATCGTGATCGGTTTCATCAGGCACTGCTCCATAGCGTGGATTGCGGTCAAGCGAGGCGCAATGATGCGGCGCACGATTGCATTAGGCGATCAGGCAAGGGGGCCGCTCAGTACGATTTCGCACTTAGCTCCAGGTGGCGCGAAATTGTTTTTGCGCCGCTGCTTGCCCGTCTTCGCGGCATCGCCGTGCTTTCCGTGTCTGCCATCAACGCGCCCGCCGCTAAGTACGGTTCCGAACTGAGCAGCCTTCGGGCGTCGCATAACCTGGCACTTTCAACGGACGGCCAGCGCCGCCGGAAGCCGCACCTGCCCGCATCCACGCGCGCATGCGGGACCGCGGCGGCGCAGAACGCGGCCCACGATGCCGGAGAGCCCGATGTACGCCCGCACCATTTCGATGCTGTTCTATATGTTCTTCACCTGCGTGATCTTCAATCCGCAGGTGAAAGGCGTGACGATCTATCTGTACGTCATGCTGCCGCTGCTCGACCCCGGCTTTGCCTCGTTTGCGCTGGCCACCGTGCGGCGCTGGGCGCTGCCGCTCACCATCGCCGTGGCGGCGTGCCTGATCAGCAGCCCCATGGCGGCGGCACGCGTGATCTCCATTGCGATCTGCGTGGGTTATCTGATGTATACGTACGCGCGCAAGATCGACTACCTGCACCTCTGGATGGGCATCAATGTGCTCTTCGCCATCGTGCAGTTCATCGCCTACTACGCGGACTACAGCCTCGCCGTGCAGTTGGGTCCCGACGAAGTGTCGAAGATGCTCTGGGGCGACTCCGCCACGCAGACCAACACGAATTTCTACGAGATTCTCTATTTCGCGCGTGTCTGCGGCTTCTCGCGCGAGGCAGGTTTCTTTTCGTCGCTGCTTGCCGCGTCGTTCGTGCTGTATCTCATGCAGCGCGACAAGACCAGCAAGTTCGTGATGACGCTCTACTGGATCGGCCTTTTCATCAGCCTGTCCAAGGCATCGGCCGTGCTGGCCATCTTCGCCGTGCTTTACGTTGCGCGCCGGCAGCTGCGTGCAATCCACCCGCTTGTGGCCATTGCCATCTTCACTGTGACGATGGGCGCGATAGGGCTCTACATGAGAGCGCATGGCTTCTTCGGCGTGCCCACGTTCGCACACCGCATGGGCGGATACCCCTTCCTGCTCGATGCGCGCTTTTCGGACATCATCAAGGGCGTGTCCACGCAGCAGTTGCTCAACGACTACGGCTATCTGCCCTACGTGCACATGAACCGCGCGGTCTACTACGTCGACGAGGTGACGTTCGCGAGCATTCCAGGCCTCATCATCGACATGGGGCTCATTCCCGCGCTGATCCTGCTGGGCGTGCTCGGCTTCACCGCGAGCGACGGCTTCGTGATGCTCATGGGTCTGCTCATCACGGCCACGTTGGGGCCGACGATGGTGACGTCGTTCGTGCCGCTCGCGTATCTGATCTGCTACTGGCCGCGCTTCTCCGTCTGGCTTGCCGACGCGCGGGCCCGCATGCCCGTGCCGCAACGCATGCGGTTGCTGGGCCGCCTCAAGCCCGTACCCGCCGCGCCGCCGCCGGGACACGCGTTCCGCTAGCGGCCTCGACTCGACCATTGCAACCCGCACGGCTTTGCACCGTGCAGTCCGCACCATGCCGAAGAAAAAGTCTGCCCCGCGTGCCCGCGTCCGTGTTCGTTGTGCCTTTGCGCTGCGTGCGTCCGTGTTGGCGCTCGCGCTTGCCGGCATGCCGGGCATGAGCGCGGCCGAGCTTCGTGCCGCGAATCGTCCCGATGCGTTGATCTCCGCACCGGGAAAAACCGTGGCATTGCAGTTCCAGACGGGCGCAGTCGAATCGCCCGGTTCGACGCTGCGGCTCACGCTGTTCCCCTACGACGACGAAGGCCGGCTATCGACGAAGCCCGCGGCTTCGTTTCGCACGACGGTCGGTGCAGCGGCACAAGGCAAGACGGTGCAGGTGAACATCACACCGCCAGGCCCCGGCCTATATCGCGTGGACGCCGAACTCGTTGCTCAGGATGGCGAAGCATCCGGGCGCACATCGGTCACCGTGGCTGTCGTGACGCCGCGCGATGGCGTAGGCCCACCCGATTTCGGCGTGGTCACGCATTTCGTTCAGGGGCAGGGCTCGCCCCAGGTGGTGCTGCCGCTCGTCAAACAGGCGGGTTTTTCGTGGATTCGCGACGAACTCTACTGGCAGGAAATTGAAAAGAAGCCGGGCCGCTTCGTATTCCCGGCGCGCTACGACGACTACGTCGCGCAGGCATCGCAATTCGGGCTGTCTGTGCTCGGCGTGCTGGATTACGGCAACGCCGGCGCGTATCCCGATCTCTTCAAGGGCTCCACCTTCCCCATGACAGCGCAGGCACGCGCCCTGTTCGTGCGCTACGTGGACGCCGTGGTACGCCATTACGGCAAAACCATCACGCACTGGGAGATATGGAATGAACCGGACTTCAACCGCATCGGCTACGACCATTACCTCGCGTTGCTGAAGGACGCGTACAGCGCAATCAAGCAGATCAGCCCCAACGCCAGCGTGATTTCGTGCGGCGGGGGCGGTTCGGGCGGCGGCCCGGGTGCCGATTGCATGGTGGCGCTCATGAAACGCGGCGGCCTCAACGACCAGGACGGCTTCAGCGTGCATCCGTACATGACGCCGAACACGCCCGAAAAGGGCTACGCGGCGCAAGGCGCGCCTATTCCCTCAGTCAGCATTCCCTCCACGTGGCCGTACCTCAAGCGGTTCGCCGCAGACAACATGAAGGCCGACGGGCGCCCGCTACAAATCTGGATAACCGAGCTGGGTTGGCCCGTCAATCCGAAGGTGCCGGGTCAGGACGAAACGAGCCAGGCCGCCAACATCGCGCGCAGCTACCTGCTCTCGCGCCGCTACGATGCCGTGCGCGTGCTGTTCTGGTATGACTTCATCGACGACGGCACCGACCCGAACAACTTCGAGCACAACTTCGGGCTGCTGCATCACGATCTTTCGCCGAAGCCCGCGTTCGTGGCCACCTCTGTGCTGGCCACGACATTGGGCAACCGTCGCTGGCAATCGGCACTCGTCGATACCGACGACGCGAAGGCCTATCGTTACGGCACGCAAGGCGGCGATTCAATTATTGCGGGGTGGACGGTAGGCACGGACGAACGCACCGTGTCGTTGAAACTGCCGCCGGGATCCTATGTGGAGCGCGACTGGCAAGGGGCGCAAAGAACCGTGACCGTATCCGACGAAGCCTTCACCTGGCGCGTGGGACCGTTGCCGCGTTATCTGATTTCCGCTCCTGCCGTAAAGACCCCATCGCAACAGTAAGCGAACGAGAGCGGCGACACGGCTCTGCCAACGCACGCGGCCTCGTTGCTCCTTCGAGAGCAACGAGGCCCGCCCACCTGCCGTTGTCGTTCAATACGCGCCGTCGCGCCGCAACACCACGCCCACCGTCTTGAACAGAATCGCGATGTCATACCAGAGCGACCAGTTGCGCACGTACCAGGCATCGAGAAACACGCGGCGTGCGTAGTCCGTGTCGTTACGTCCGCTCACTTGCCAAAGACCCGTCATGCCCGGCTTCGCCAGCAGATAGTAGGCAGCCTCGTCGCCGTAGCGCGCAATTTCCTTCTCCACCACCGGGCGCGGGCCGACAAGGCTCATGTCGCCGCGCAATACATTCCACAGCTGAGGCAATTCGTCGAGACTCGTCTTGCGCAGCAGCGCACCCACAGGCGTGACGCGCACGTCGTTCTTGAGCTTGAAGTCCTTCTCCCACTCGGCACGCGCAACCGGGTCGCGATCCAGCAGGTCCTTCAGCACCTTGTCCGCATCGCGCACCATGGAGCGGAATTTGTAGCACTTGAAGCGGCGTCCGTTCTGGCCAATGCGCGTGTGCCCATAGAACGGCGAGCCGCCGTCCTTCGCAACCAGCGCCGCCAGCAGCAGAAAGATGGGCAGCAGCATGAGCATGAGGAAGCCGCCGGCCAGCACGTCGAACATGCGCTTGAGCACCTTCGCGGAGAAGCGCTCCAGGTTGTTCTGCACACGCAGCATCATCACTTCGTGGCCGAAGAAGTACGAGATGTCGGTGTTGCAGAGCGGCACGCCGCGCATCGACGTCATCACCGTTACGTCGCGTACGCCGTTCTGCGTGAGGCCGCGCACCCACGCATTACGCAACGCCTCTTCTTCCTGCTCCAGTGCGATCACCACCTGCGTGCCCGGCAGCATGCGAAACGTGGCAGGCGTCATGCCGTGCAACACCGGCGCATCCACGCGAGCCTTCGCCGTGGGGCGACCGTCGGGTGCGATATACGCCACGACGTCAGCGCCCAGAAAACGCTGGCTCGTCAGCGCCTGTTTCGCTTCGAGCGCGCTTTCTCCGCAACCGACGATGAGCGTGGAGCGCTTCCAGAGATTCGCCGCATCCAGCGCGCGTTTCGTCAACGCCCTGAATGTCGGCACCAGCACGAACGCGCCGCTCCATGTCAGCGCCCACCAGCCGCGCGAGAACATGCCTTTCGTGAGCGTTGTGAGCGCGAGGTGAATGACGGCGAGCACGAGCAGCGTCTGAAAAATCTCTTCGATCTCGCGCCAGAACGGCCGACGACATGTGTAATGACGCAGCCGCAGCCAGAACCATGCGGTACCGGTTCCTACGAGCACCATGTAAATCAGCACGGGGTGCTTCGCCATGGAGGCCCAGACGCTCGATTGCCCTTCGGTGGAAAACGAGCCGAGCACGTGGGTGGTAATGAGCAGCGCCACAGTGAAGCCCAACACGTCCGAAGCGGCAAGCGCCGCCTTGTTCGTCAAGGACGGAAACGGGCGCAGAAGCTGTCGGGGCGCTGAAGCATAGCCAACGCTGACGGTTGAGTTCACTTGAAATTCCCTCGCTTTACTTGCATGCAGTTCTGGTTCTCAGGGACAAGCGCGGAACACCGCTGCTTCGTGGCACACACTCGAACGGCTGCGATCTTCGCGGCGCTCAGGTGGGCTCCGCGAGCATCGGTGCATCCATTAGGTCGAGCGGCGCGGGCCGGTGCAGCATCGCGGGCGCCAGTGCCGCGCGAATCCGTTCGCCTGCCGGCAGATGACTACGCGACTCGCTCGCTTCCAGCACGGCGGCGAGCAAGCCGTTTCGAAACGCCGCCCTGGAAAAACGCTCCGCGTTTGCGCGGCAATTTGCAGGCGTGAAGCGCTCGCGGTTTGCCTCGAAGCGATCCACGGCGCGGCGAATCGCGTCCACGTTCTGCTCGTCGAAGAAAAGTCCTGTGGGATGCGCGTGCTTTTCGTCGATCACGGTTTCACGCGCGCCGCCGCGGCCGAACGCGATCACGGGCGTACCGCATGCCTGCGCTTCGACCACCGAAATGCCGAAGTCTTCTTCGGCCGCGAAGACGAATGCGCTCGCACGCTGAAGATGGTCCTTGAGCACATCGAAAGGCTGGTGCCCGAGAATTTCAACGTTCGGTCCTGCCTTCGCCCGCACTTTCTCCATGTCCGGACCGTCGCCTATCACCACGAGCTTGCGCTGCGGCATGGAGGCGAACGCCTCCACGATGAGATCCATCTTCTTGTACGGCACCATGCGCGAAACGGTTATATAAAACGGCTCTTTGCGCGCACGCGGTTCGAACGCCTCGATATCCACGGGCGGATTCACCACGACGGCCTCACGCCGATACACGCGCTCCACACGCCGCGCAATGAAGCTCGAATTCACGACGAACAGGTCCACGCCGTTGGCCGTGCGCGCATCCCATGTTCTGAGGTAGTGCAGCACGATGCGCGCGAGCCACGAACGCAGGCCCTTCGTGAGCCGAGCCTCCTGCAAGTACTGGTGCTGCAGGTCCCACGCGTAGCGGATAGGCGAATGCACGTAGCTCATGTGCACCTGGTCCGGGCCCACGAGCACGCCCTTCGCCACGGCGTGCGAGCTCGATATCACGAGGTCGTAACCGGAGAGGTCGAACTGCTCGATAGCCAGCGGAAAGAACGGCAGATAGCTGCGGTAATGACGCTTCGCAAAAGGCAGCTTTTGCACGAACGACGTTGTCGCCTTCTTCCCATGCAGGCACGAACGATCCGACATGAAATCCACGAGACTGAAAACGTCCGCGTCGGGAAAGCACTCGATGATCTGCTCGAGCACTTTCTCCGATCCGCCATACGTGACCAGCCAGTCGTGAACAAGCGCGACCTTCATCAAATAAGCCTCCATGAAACGTGCGCCGCGCAAGGGCGCACGCGCTGGGTCTTCACTGCCGATGCTATGGGCCCGATCACTGCCCTTCGGTTCGGATTCGCACAGAAGCCCGTCCGCATTAAAGAGGGCCGAGCCCTCACGCAACCGATGCGGAAGGCCACGCCACCTGATCGCGCAACAGGTTCAGCAGATACGTGCCGTAGCCGTTCTTCGAAAGCGGTTGTGCGAGCCGTTCGAGTTGCTCGCGATCGATCCAGCGCTTGCGCCACGCGATCTCTTCGGGGCACGCGATCATCATTCCTTGCCGCTTCTGCAAGGTTGCGATGAAGCTGGTCGCGTCCGTGAGCGAATCGTGCGTCCCGGTGTCGAACCACGCATAGCCGCGTCCCATGATCTCCACGTGCAACTGCTCGCGTTCGAGGTACTGCATGTTGACGTCGGTGATTTCCAGTTCGCCGCGCGCGGAAGGGCGAATGTCCGCGGCGATGTCGCACACGTGGCGGTCGTAGAAATAGAGGCCGGTTACCGCGTAATTCGAACGGGGTGCCTTGGGCTTTTCTTCGATCGAACGTGCCCTGAAGTTCCCGTCGAACTCCACCACGCCGTAGCGCTCCGGATCTTGCACGTGATACGCGAACACGGTGGCCCCTTCGGTACGACGGTTCGCGCTTTCCAGCTGCTTCACGAGATCGTGGCCATAGAAGATGTTGTCGCCGAGAATCAACGCGGAAGGGTTCCCCGCCACGAAGCGGCGGCCAATCACGAACGCCTGCGCGAGTCCGTCGGGCGAGGGCTGTTCCGCGTATTGGATGTTCATGCCGAACTGGCTTCCGTCGCCCAGCAGGGCCTGGAAGCACGGCACGTCGCGCGGCGTGGAGATCACGAGCACGTCGCGTATGCCCGCCACCATCAGCGTGGAAAGCGGGTAATAGATCATCGGCTTGTCGTAGATGGGCAGCATCTGCTTGGACACGGCATGCGTGATCGGATAAAGCCGGGTGCCGGAGCCGCCCGCCAGAATGATTCCCTTTCGGTTCACAACGCTCTCCTTGCGTTTGCCGGCATGCCGTCCGCCACCTGCTGCAAGCGCATGCCTTCGCCAATGCCGCGCAGCACGCTGCGCCGCCCCGCAGGGGTGAAGCGCGGGCACTTCACGAGCATCGCGAGCACGGAATACGCCTGCGCCACCACAGACGACGGAAACCGCAGATTCTTGCGGCTGAAGTAGAGCCGGTTGCGCGTGCAATAGAACAGGCTGAACGGCGTTTCATCGCCGCCCGTGGAAAAGCTCACCTTGTGCGCCACATGCGATGCCGGTACGTACAGCAGGTGAATGCTGCAATGGTTCATACGCCAGACGAAATCGGCGTCGTCGTAGTAGACGAAATAGCGCTCGTCCATCATGCCCACGCGCGCAAATACGCTCGCGTGCAGCGCCATGAAGCACGTAGGTGCATATTCGGAGAAGCACGTGTGATCGAACTGACCATGATCTTCGTCGCCGTCGCCTACATGCGTGGTGATGGCTTTCAGCGGCCAGAAGCGTCCGCCCGCGCACCAGATGCGATTGGTGCCGTGATACGTGATCTTCGGAAACGTAGCGAGCGCGGCGCCGTCGCGTATCGGTTCGATCAGCCGCGCAATGGTGTGCGGGTCGCGAAACTCGACGTCGTTGTTGGCGAGCAGCACGTACTCGCAATCGTCTTCCAGCGCCATCGCAATGCCCTGGTTGTTGCCGCGCGCCACGCCCACGTTCGCGTTGTTGAACAGGACGCGCGCGTCGATGCCGGCTTCGGCCGCGAGCTTGCGGGCCAGCACGCTGCCGCTGTCTTTCGCGCTGTTGTCGATGACGTAGAGGGTCATGTCCACGCCTTCCTGTGCCTTGAGGCTCGCGAAGAAGTCCTCCAGCACATCGTCCGACTGATACAGCACGGTGACCACGCCAACGCGGCGCCTCGTAGGCTCCATGTTCATGTTCCGGCGCTCCTCTGCTCAGGCCGCACGGCTTGCGCGATACAGGCCGCGTGCCTGCATCTCCACGATGCTGCGCTCGTAGCGGTCCGGCTGCACTTCCTGCGCATCCACCCACTGTGCGAAACGCTTGATGCCTTCGTCGAAATTCACCTTCGGTGCGTAGCCCAGCCGTTCGCTTGCGCGGGTGAGGTCGGCGTAGTTGTGGCGAATGTCGCCCAGCCGGAACGCGCCCGTCACCTTGATGGGCACGTCGCTGTTGTAGAGCTCGCGCAACTTGCGCGCCACGTCGATCACGGGCGTGCGTTCTCCTGAGCCGATGCCGAACACGTAGTCGTTCGCCTCGCTACGAACGAGCGCAGCCTGTGTGGCGTCCACCACGTCGTCGATATAAACGAAGTCGCGACTCTCCAGGCCGTCTTCGAACACGCTCACTTCGTGGCCGTTCTTGATGCGCGTGGAGAAGATGGAAAGAATGCCGGTGTAGGGATTCGAGAGCGACTGCCCCGGCCCATACACGTTCTGATAACGCAAGGCCGACGCGCCAATGCCAATGGAACGGCACACGGTCATCACCATCAGTTCCTGGTCGTACTTGGTGATGCCGTACACCGAAGACGGATGAATCTTCGAATCCTCGTCCGTGGGCAGGCATTCCAGCGGCTCCCCGGATACCGGGCAAAGATGATCGAAGCGCCCTTCGCGCAGGTCTTCTTCGCGGCGCGCGCCGGGATAGACGATGCCCACCGCCGGCGAGCGATATTTACCTTCGCCGTAAATGGCACGCGACGACGCCACCACCACCTTCTTCACCGTGTTCTCGCGGTTCTTCACGAGAATGTCCAGCATGAGGCCGCAGCCCCCCACATTCACGTCTACGTAGTGACTGACTTCGTACATGGACTGCCCGGTGCCCGTTTCCGCGGCGAGATGCACGATGGCATCCTGGCCTTGCATCGCACGTTCGAGCGCGTGCCTGTCCGCAACGGACCCTTCGATGAAGCGCACCGACGGATCCAGCGAAAGAAACAGCGCGGACTTGCGATACGGGTCGTCGCCGTGAATCTGCTCCGAGAGGTTGTCGAGCACCGTGACGTTGGCGTTCTGCTTCGCCAGCTTGTTGGCAAGGTGCGATCCAATGAATCCGGCACCACCGGTAATGAGTACGTTCATGATTCGCTTCGCTCCCAGGTTCGCGTTTGCCAGCTAAAGCGCTTGATGATGCGAGCCGGATTTCCGGCCACCACGCTGAAGTCAGGCACATCTCGTGTCACTACGGAATGGCTTCCCACCACCGCGTGTCGTCCAATCGCCACGTTCGGCAAAATCACCGACCCGAAGCCGATAAAGCTGCCCGTGCCGATCACGACGCGATTGCCGCGCGTCCTCACGCGGCAGCCGATGCGCACCGGGTCGTGAACGTCCTCGTACGGATGCTCGACGTCCACAATCGCGCAGCCGCCGGTAATCGTGACGTCGTCCTGAATTTCGATGGACGACCCACAGACGATGTGCACGTTCTGCTCGATGTTCACGTCGTTGCCGATGGTGAGATTCGGCGGCGCGGCGGGGTCGGTCAGAATCAGCTCGATGCGCGCGCCCTGGCGGATCAGCACGCGTTCGCCTATCCAGGCGTAATGCACGTTGGCGAGCAGCATCGGCCGGAAAATCGCGCTGCCTTTACCCACCTTTGCGAAGGCGTGCGCGTACCAGAGTTGCGTTTTTGCGCGGTAGTAAGCGAGTTGCAGCGCGTTGATCCGGTCTATCCAGCGCAGTTCGCCGAAGCGCGCAATGGGGCCGGTGAGCACGCTCATGCGCGCACCGGCTGTCGGCCGGCCATCTGTTTTGCGAACGTGTAGAGCGGACGCAGCGTGCGCGGCCAGCGGCGCATCGCGTGCAAGCCCTCCTGCTTCGCGCCCACACGCGCAAACTTCACGCTGGTTTCGATGCAGCGTTCGAATGCTTCGTAGTGGCCGTTTTCCAGATAGAGAATGGCGGAGCGCAGGAAGAGCCTGGCCCGTGCGCGGTCGGTCACGTCTTTCGCCATACCCATGGCGTCGGCCATGTCGAAGGTGCGCATCATGTCGCGGATGCTGGTTTCATGCCGCGCGGGGTTGCGGATGACCGTGGACGTGAAGCCATTCGGGTTCACGCGATACAACCCGAGTTCTTCGTCCAGATAGCGTGCCTGGGTGCCGTGGAACGACTGCAGCAGGTTGGCGACATCGGCCACCACTTCAAGCTCGAGGTCTACGGGGTAACGCTTGCGCAGCGCCGTGCGGAACATCGTGGAACTGGTGAAGAAGAACGGACCGTTCTCGATCATGTATTCGCCGTCGAACACTGCGGGCTTCGCGCGGGGCAACGGGAAATCCACGGGCTCTTTCGTCACCGCGTTCACCGTACGCATGCGGTGCGTGACCATGCCGAACTCGCGCTGCGTTTCGAGAAACTCGTACTGCCGCGCCAGCTTGCCGGGCAGCATGAGATCGTCGCCGTCGATGCAGGCGATGTATTCGCCGCGCACCGGCGCAATGGCGTCGGCGAAATTACGCGAGTAGCCCACGTTGTGCTCGTGCCGCACGATGCGGATGAGCTGCGGATAGCGCGCCTGGAACGATTCGATGACGGCCATGGATGCGTCCCTCGAACCGTCGTCGCTCACGATCACTTCGAACGGCACGTCGATCTGTTGCGAGACCACGCTCTCCAGGCATTCGCCGATATATTTCTCCAGGTTGTAGCATAGGACTACTACCGAGATGACCGGCTGTTCGGGCGTTTTGACGTCTGATGGGCTCATGGCGGTCCTTTTAGTTCAGCACGAAGCGTCCGGCCAGGTCGCGGGCCTTGCGCTGCAAGATGGGCGACACGGCCACCGCGGCGGCCACCATCAAGAGCCAGATGCAGGGCAGCAGGAAGAACAGCGCAATGCGCGGCTGTTGCGAGAGGTCCGCGTAGTGGAACGCCACGCCCAGCAGCCCCACCACCGCCACGCGCGTGAAGAGCCCCTTGTACCAGGCCACGTTGATACCGGGCAGAAACTTGCGGTGCACGATGCTCACCCAAATCAGCAACTGGTAGACATTGACCGCGAGCCACGCATAGCCCACGCCGCGCGCACCCAGATGAACGGCACCGAACAACACCGCGGGCACGAGAATCGAGATGAACAGCAGGTTGCCCTTGATGTGCAGCGACAGGT
Organism: Paraburkholderia kururiensis; assembly: GCF_034424375.1. Classification (NCBI taxonomy): domain Bacteria; kingdom Pseudomonadati; phylum Pseudomonadota; class Betaproteobacteria; order Burkholderiales; family Burkholderiaceae; genus Paraburkholderia; species Paraburkholderia kururiensis. The sequence goes on from NZ_CP139965.1 coordinate 586,994, forward strand.
TGCCGGCCGCGTATTGCACGAGAAACGACAAGCCCGCAATGGCCGAACACGCGTTGCCCACCGCATAGCATTGCAGCACGCGCCACGCTTCGGGCGTGGAAGGCGCACTGGCCGACCACAGTTTCATCACGAGGTCCGGCATGCACGCGAAGATGGTGGCCACCGGAATGACGGCGATCATCATGATTTCGCTCGCGAGAAAGTAGCCCGGCGCCACCTCGGCCTTTTCGCTCGCGCTATCTGCGGTGAAGCGTGGAATGAACGCCTGCTCGATGGGACTCGCCATCAACAGAATGCCGCTTGCCAGCAGCGTGGCCATGCTGAAAACGCCGAACGCGGAAAGCGGCAGGATCTTCGAAAGAATCACCTTGTCGATCTGCGTGGACGTGGCCCACACGAGCGCGGAAAAAGCGATGGAAAGCGATAGCTTCGCCCGCGCCATCAGCACGGCGCGCGAGAAGGTACGCGTGAGGAGCGGTGCGTCGATGGCGCGACCGAGCAGCAGACGCATCGTCAGGCTCTCGCCCACGAACGCGCCCAGTTGCCACAGAAAGAACACTTCGACGCGCGGCCAGACCGATATCACCGCCACCACGAGCACGGCCCGAATGATCGCGAAGGTCACCACCACGACGTTGAGCGTGGCCTGCCGGTTGATGCCCACCATGCCGCCGCGGTACAGCGACGAAAGCCAGCGCGCAGAGACGGTGAACATCATCAGCACGAACGCGATCCTGATCTCGCCAGCGGGGAGCGCCTTCGCGTTGAGCCAGTCCGCCGCGAAGAACGGCGCGGCAACGAGCGAGCAGAGAACCAGAATCGTGCACGTACCCGCTACGAATTTTTCGAGCGACTGCAACAGCAGGCGTGCTTCCTTTCTCGACGCGCTGTCGCGCATACGCGCAAGCTCCCGCGTGAGCGTGGGCGAAAGACCGAAGTCGAGCACCTGCACCCAGGCGAGCAGCACGGCATTGAAAGCGATCAGGCCATACGCCTCCACTCCGAGATGGCGAACATAGGTGGGCACCATGACGAGACCGAGCGCGACGGTCACGGCCTGCCCGGCATAGTTGGCGATCAAACTCCGTTTGAGCATCGTGATTGGCGTGAAGGATGGAGGTGGGTCGAAACGGAATGCTGCGCTGCATCTACCGAACCACTGTAACGAGGGAACATGCCGAGTAATGTACGGAGTCGAACACACCCTCCGGCGCGTATCGGTCTTACGGCGGCTTGCAGCAAGGCTTTGCGCGGGCGATGCAAACTTCGCTCCGCGCACGTGGCATGCATGCAAACGGCAAGGCGCCGGGCGTATACTCGCGGCAGCAATTCGTCGGTATTTCGCGCCATGCGCCGAGGAAAGCGACCGGCAAATGTTTCCGCTTTGCGCCACGCGTCGAATTGCACCGCGAATCTGCCGCTGTTCGACGAACCGGCGTGCCATGCGGTCGTGGCAAACTTGCGCTGTCGATTCCGTTGCGGACCATGCAGCCGCTACCGTGCTGCCCCGGCTTGCAGCGATTTCTCCGTGAGCACCATGCACTTCCTCATCATCCTTGCCGTGCTGCAGATTCTAGCGATCATCGTGGTCGTGGCGCTGTGCGTGGCCGCCCGACGCGCCGACGAGCGCACGGAACGCATGCTCACGCGCGACGAAATCGCTGAAAGGCGACAGACCTCTGGTGTGCCGGGTCTGCCCTATCGCACGCCACTCAGCACGCCGCTCAGCTCTCAGCGTAAGACCCCCACCTGGCTTGCCGCGGGCCGCTGGCTCGCGCGCGTCTTCGGCTACGGCAGCAGCGGCGGTACGCGCGGCTAGCTCGAGCCCGCGCGCAACGCGCGGCACGCGCAACACCACGGTGGCGGTGCGCTTCAATTCAACGCTCCCGCGGAACGCCGCATGCCGAAGACGTCTGGTCCCACTGCGGGGAACCCCAGGCGCTTTTCGAACCGCACACGTGCAGAGAAGAAATAGAGCGCGAGCGGAAATGCGATGCCTGCGGCCATGCCTGCCGCCAGATGCGCATACAGATTCTCGACATGCAAATGCATGAGCACGATGCGCGCGCCCGAGGCCCCGAGAATGTGGCCCAGATAGATGGGCATGGACGCCACCCCAAGCAGCTTGAGCGCGGCGAACCGTACCGATTCGCTCAGTCGTAGCGCCAGCTGGCACACCAGCAGCACGCCGAGCGTGGTGGCCGGCAACGCGCCAATGCCGTTGTAATCGCCCAGGTCGCGCGCGAAGCCGATGGCAAACCAGAGCATGACGGCCACGAGCACGATCCAGCCAAACGCGGACACGCGTGCGACCCAATCGCGAAACTGCCCCGCGAGCAGAATGCCGGCCGCGAAGAACAGGAAGAACTTGAGCGCCGTCGTGAAAATGCCGTAGTCCAGCACGCTGCCGATCACATACGCGACGATCGCGAACGGCACGAGCACGACGCGCGCCGTGCCCGTCACGCACACGAATACCTGGCAGAGAAAAAGCGCGTAGAGAAACCAGAACTGCCCGAACGGATCCCACAGAATCGACATGAGCTGCGCGAGCGTGAACGGATGATTCGTGTCGCCCGCCGCTGCCCACTGCACGAGCCCTTGCAGGACCGACCAGAGCAGATACGGGTACACCACCGTCTCTACCTTGCGTGCGAGAAAACCGATGCGCCCGCGCTTCAGGCTGCGCTCCACGTGCAGCCCGGACAGCACGAAAAAGAGCGGCATGTGAAACGTGTAGATCGCGTAGTCGGTCTGCGCGATCCACTGGTCCGCGTGCACGATGCCCGCGCTCATCAAGCCGCGCAGCACATGCCCATATACGACGAGCACAATGCCGATGCCGCGGGCGTAGTCCTCGAAGTCGTCTCTCAGCAAACCGGTGCTCTCCGTGTTCGACGCAGGGTGCTCATATAAGGGCTCATGCAGCCACGTGGTTGTGGTTCGAATAGACGGACATGTAGCTGTAGCTGCGCCGTTCGCTACGCCGTAACGGCACGGCGTTGAACACCGCGCCCACCACCCAGGCGCCCGCGCGCTCCAGCTTCGTCACCGTTTCTTCGATCTCGGCCTCGGTCTGCGTGCCCGAGCGCAGCACGAGCACCGTCTTGCCCGCGCGATGCGAGACGATGGCCGCATCGCTCACCGCAAGCAGCGGCGGCGTATCCACGATCACCAGATCGAAGCGTTGCTTGAACTCCTCGAGCAGGCTGCGGAAGTGCGGCATCATCAGCAACTCCGACGGATTGCCCGGATAGCGGCCGCACGAGAGCAGCGAAAGCCCCGGCACGCCGGTCTGACGTATCGCCTGATTGATCTTGAGACGCCCCGCGAGCAGTTCCGAGAGGCCGTCCGCATTCGGCTGATCGAACAGCGACGCAATGCGGCCACAGCGCATGTCCGCGTCCACAAGCAGCACACGTCTTGCCGTTTCCGCTTCGAGCACGGCGAGGTTCGCGGCGAGAAAGCTCTTGCCCGTACCGGGCGTGGGGCCCGTCACCACGATCATGTTGTCCGAAGTCTCCTGCACGTTGAGGTGCAGCGCGGTGCGTACACCACGCAGTGCCTCGACGGAAGGGTCTTGCGGAAAGCTGCGCGCCAGCAGACGCTGCGCCGCGGGCGGCCACGCCACCGGGTCGGCACGCCCCTCGCGGCCAGGGCCGAGCAACGGCATGGCCGGCTCGGCCACCACGGCCCCCGCGCCCGCTGCGGACGCCGAACGATCCAGCCGCGCCTGCTGCGCGCTATACAGGATCGACCCGAACACGGGCACGCTCATGCTGCGCTCCACGAAACGCGGGTCCGTCACGCCCGTAAACAGACGGCGCCGCGTGAACACGTACAGCGAACCGAGCATCAAGCCGACGCCGCCGCTCGCGCCCAGCACAAGCGGTACGTCGGGCGAGACCGGATCGGCGGGACGTACTGCGCCATCCACGATATGCACATCGCCCGTCGTCGCGCCGCGGCGTACCGTCAGTTCCTCGGCCTTGTTCACCATCGCGACGTAGATCGATTCGGCCACCTTCGCGCTACGCGTGAGGTCCGCGCTCGTGCGCTCGGACTCCGGCATGCTGTTGAAGCGCGCGTCGAACTGGGCCTTTTGCGCGTTCAACTGCGCAAGCTGCTGGTCGATGTTCTGCACCGGCGGGCTGCCAGGCTGGAAGTGCTGGAGCAACTGTGTGCGTTGCAGTTGCAGCGTCGCGATCTGCCGCTGGAAGTCGATGCCGCCCTGCAGGTACGACTGCGATTCCGCGGTCGGTTGCAGTGACCCCGCCTTCGCGCGGTAGTCGGTCAGCCGCGCCTCGGCCTGCTTCAGTTCATCCCGCAGCCGCGGCAGTTCCTGGTTGATGAAGTCGAGCGTCTTGCTGTCGTTCGAGCGACGCTGCGTCACGGTAGCAGCCACGTACCCCTGCGCAATGGCGTTGGCCACGTTCGCGGCCGTAGCGGCATCGCTGCTTTCGAACGTGATCTGCACCACGCCCGTTTCCTTGCCCTTCTCCACGACCTTGAGGTCCTTCGAAAAGCGCTTGATCGCGTTCACCTCGTTGAGCGGCGTCACGTAGAACTCCGTGCCGGGCCGTGCATCGAGCTGCGTCACGAGCATCGAAACGGGGCCGTCCGCAGCAGGTGCGCCCGCGGAGCCAGTGAGCAATGCATTGCCGTCGGGATCGAGCAGCACGTAGCGGCCGTTTTCGAGCACGCGCAGCCGCAGCCGGTTGTTTTCGAGCGTATACGGCACGTGCACGGACTCGATGTGAATGCGTTCGCCTCCCCAAGCGAACGCATCGAGCCCGAACCAGGGACGCGACGGCTTGCCGGGCGAGGCGAGCTTTTCCGCGATGGTGCCGAGCACCGGCACCTTGCGCGGCGTCACGCTCACTTCGTACCCGAACTGCCGCATCACCGGTTCGAGCACGCGGCGGCTTTGCATCATCGCGATTTCCGCGTCGGTAGCGAGCGGCTTCTGCCCCACCACGATCTCGCCCTGCTGCGCGATGCCGAACGCGTTGGGGTCCTGCGCCTCCACGCGCACCAGCACGTTCGCCGAGTAGGTGGGCTTCATCAGAAACACCACGGCCGCGGCGAGAACGACCGTTCCAGCAGCGATGGCGATCACCGTCCACAAGTGGTCGGAGAGCAGGCGGAGTACTTCACGCACGTCAGGCGAGCTGTCGTGCGGACCTGGTCCTCCCAGATGTCTTGCGTCGATACTGGACGTATTCACGTTTGTCACCCCTCAAGAAAGCAGGATGGTTGGTACAGATTTGCAAAGGCTTTGCAAAAACGACTGATCTCGTGGCTCATTTGCCCACCGAATAAATGAGGTACAGACTCGTCATGGTCGGCAGCAGCTGTTCCAGCAGACGGTTGAAGCGTGCGACTTCCGCCGTGCCCACGTACACCACGTCGAGCGGTTGGAGCTCGAACTCGGTGGAAAGCAGAATTGCGTCCACCTGAGTCATGTCGAGCTGGTAGATGGTCGGCTTGCGCGGATCGCCCGGCGTGCGTCGGATCACGAGCACCTGCCGTGGCTGCGCCGAGCGCGAGTCGATGCTGTTCACGTCCGCAATCGCATCGGCGAGCGTGAGCTTGCCCCTGTTCATGAAGAGCGTTTGCGGCTTCGTCACTTCGCCCAGCACGAACACGCGGCTCGCGTTGTGATCGGGCACGTACAGAATGTCGCCTGCACGCAGCACGACGTTCTGCGATACGTCGCCGCGATCCAGCGTGCGCTGCACGTCGAGCGTGTAGGTCTTGCCGTCGCGCGTCAGTTGCACGCGCTGCAGGTCGGCATCGGGCTGCGCGCCGCCGGCGCGAGCGATGGCGTCCACCACCGTCATCTTGACGTCGGTGATGGGCATGGTGCCCGGATTCTTCAGATCGCCCGCCAATTGCACCTGCTGGCTGCGGAACTGCGCCACGCGCACGTCGAGCTGCGGCTTCACCGCGTAACTCGCAAGCCGCGTACGCAGCGTGGACGCAATTTCCGCAGCCGTCATGCCGGCCACGTGAACGCGGCCCACGGTCGGAAAATAAATCGCGCCATCCGCTGAAACGCGCTCGCCGTTGGGGTCCACCAGCGCGCCCGGATTGCCGGCGCCGTTGGGGCCGTTCAGCGCGTTCGGGTCCGTCACGTTGCCCGGCGTGGCCGCCGTCGCGCCGCCGTTCACCGTGAGTTCGGGGTGCCCCCATACGATGATGTTGAGCACGTCGCCCGCGCCCACCCGGTAATCTCCCTGTCTCGCCACCTCTTGTGGAAGTGCCTGCGTATTGCTTTCGTCGAACTTGATCTGCTGCGCAATGACGCCTGCGTCGATCATATGCACGGTATAGACGGGCTTTTCCGTGCTCGCTTCGGGTTCTTTCTGCATGCGCGAAGGGTCGAGGTACGGCCCGGGCACGGCGGAACAACCCGCTACTGCCCCACTCACGAGGCAGGCAATGATCCTGTTTTTTCTGCTCATGTCGCTCTTCCGGTAATCGCCGGGCGCTCCAGTCCCGACGAAATGCTCTCCGCTACCGGCCACTGCCGGCATCGAAAGTCCACGTTCGAATGGGAAGTTGCCGGCGTCAGGCGCGCGCTTCGAACGAAGCCCGATGCGCGAGGCGCCGCGCGCCCGCACTCAGCATTGCGCGGCCTGGGCCAGCCGGCCAAGGTCGAGACGCGGGCGCGACGGCAACGCCATTGATTCTCGGGAGCCGATGCTTCTGTTCTTTTCTTCTTCAGCAGCGCTAAGGAGCCGCTCGAATTCGCGCTTGACGATGCCGTAACATTCGCAGGCCTGCTCTTCGAGCCCGTCGCGGTCGAGGATGGTGATATGACCACGGCGCTGGCAGATGAGACCCGCGTCGTGGAGCTTGCCGGCGGCTTCGGTTACGCCCTCCCTGCGTACGCCGAGCATGGTGGCAATCAGTTGCTGCGTCACGTCGAGTTCGTTCGTCTTGAGCCGGTCCTGCGTGAGCAGCAGCCAGCTGGACACCTGACGCATGATGTGGTGATGCCGGTTGCACAGCGAGCTTTGCGCGATCTGCGTGAGCAACGCCTGGATGTACAGCAGCATCAGCCGGTGAATGAGGCCGTGGCGTTCGAATTCGCGCTTGAACGCCTGCGCACTCATGACGTACGCGTACCCCGCGCTGCGCACTTCGATACGCGTGGGCATGGCGAATCCGCCCATGAGTGCGGGCACGCCCACGACGCCTTCATTTCCCACTGCGGCCACTTCGGCAGTAGCGCCGTCGGCCATCAAAAAGATCATGGAAATAATGGCGGTGGCGGGGAAATACACCTGTTTTACAGGCTCGCCGGAATCCGACAGCAATTGGCCGGCTTGCAGCCGCCGCAATTGCAGGTGAGGCGAGAGCGCATCGAACTCGGCCTCGGGTAGCGCACTGAGCAGGTGGTTCTCGAGTTGCTGGGTCATCAAGTCGGGCATGATCGTTTCCACTGGGTCTGGCCACACGCCTCGTGGGCATGCGTAGGGTGAAAATGACAGGCTGGCTTACACCTCAGTTACCGCAGTGCACCAGGCGATCTGCTGGTGCATCGGGGCGTCTGGACACCATCCTCCGTTTTGCCGGCATTCCCAAAGCCAGTTGCATGCCATGTGAATCAATGCGCTGTTTACGAACGTTTTTTTTCTGACGGCGCGAATCGCCTTCTACATGGCATCGCCCGACTGTCTCACATATGAACCATCCGGAGGCGAAAAGACGGATATGGAGTATCGGATACAAATCGCTACATTTTGTTGCATTGCATTCATGCAGGTGGAATGCCCCGCCATTAGGGGAATCACGGAATGGCGCGAGGGGCGCCGGGCCGGTCCGAACCGCCGAAACACGGCTGGCGGCCTTCTATCCGGTGGCCGGAACTGTCTCATCGCTGAAACGTTAAAAGCTAAATGAAAGCGATATGGCGCATATTGGCTTTTGCACGATCGGCCTTTTCCTATTAATTCACACGGTAATTCGCTTATTGAAAATCACGAATGACACGACAGTGCATTTCTTAAGATAACCTTAAATACTCTCGCCATGCTTTCGCTTTGCGTCAGTATTACCGCTTTAAAAGAACAATGAAAGCCGAGGAATAACGAAATTACTGATGTGGGAAACCGCACGTCGCATTGCTTGTCAGTGTGGTACATGTTCGGCTCGACCGGCTTACGCGTTGCGGCAATCGTCCCGTGCCGCACAGCAAGAACGCGTGGCCCCTGACAACGACAACACGGACGCTGTCATGCACTTCATCCTGCACCTCCTGCTCTACCTCACGAACTTCGGCGACCCGTTTCTCACCGTGCCGCTCGCGGCGCTCGTGCTCGCCTGGTTCGCCGCGCAGCGCTTCTGGCGCCCGCTCTTCACGTGGGCGTGCTGCTTCAGCGCGGGCGTGCTCGCGGTCGCCGCGAGCCGCATTGCTCACGCCGGCTGGGGCATCGCGATGCCCGCACTGGACTTCACGGTGATCAGCGGACACACCATGCTTTCGAGCGCGGTGTATCCCACGTTGCTCGCGCTCTTCGCGAGCCGCAATTCGCCGCGCACGGTCATGGGTCTCTTCGGGCTGGGTCTCGCGTTCGCCATCGCAATTGGCGCCTCGCGCGTACTAATCGGATTTCACTCCACGTCGGAGGTGGTGAGCGGTCTGGCCATCGGCACGCTCGTATCGTTGGCCACGTGTGCGCCCATCATGCTGCGTCAGGCGCGCGAGGCAACGGGCGACGTCACGACGATGCGCGACCCCACGCCGTTCACCGCATTCGCACTGGCGCTCGTGGTGATCTGTCATGGCAAGGTGGCGCCGGTGTCGATATGGATCGACCACAAGGCGCCGCAGCTCTCGCAGTGGAGCAGGACACAGTTCGACGAAGCGCGCTAATGGAAAGCGAGGGGGAAAGCAAGGCGGAAAGCGAGAGGGTGCCGCGCGCACCCTTCTCTAACAGAGTCAGACCTGCTTGCCGAAGCTGGAGAGCTTCGAACTCATGCTCACGTTCAGGTCCAGTGCTTCGTGGCTCGCAGCGGCCGTGACCGCTGCGGTTTGCGCGGCGAGCGCGGCGGCCGTGGCAGAGTCGCCCGCAGCGGGGTCCGCTGTCGAACCGGAGAGCGCGCCGTGTGCGCCGTCCGCTTCCAGTGCGCCCGGCACTTCGCTCAATACCGCGTGACAGGCGGCCAGCACGTGCTCGCGGGCGCCGCGATTGAGCACCTCGTGGTCCATGCCGGGAAAGACGAGCGCCTTCACGTACGGCATGCGCCGCAGGCTGCGCCCGCCGATACCGAAGTACATATAGAACTCGTCAAGGCTGTGGTCTTCCAGGCTGAACACGAGGCGCACACGCACGCCCGAGGCATCGAGCCGCTTGAACATCGTGCGTACCTGGTGGTTCGGCGTGCTCGTATAGAGCGTGTCGCGCGAGACCGTGGCGATCGCGGCCTGTGCCTGGGCGAGCGCGTGCCGCCACATCGTGCGCAGCACGGGCCGCAGTTGCACTTCGCCGCGCACCACCTGGCTCCACTTCGCGGCGCGAATCATGGACCGCAGATGCGCGCGCGGCGAGCCTCGCGGGCGCTGCGTGGCGCCTTGAATCGTGCAGTCTTCGGGCAGCAGGAAGCTCGCCGGGTTCACGAGCACAAGCCCCCGCACCGCCGGGTTTAGCGTGGCCGCACGCAGGCCCGCATACGCGCCCGCGCAGATGCCCACCACCACGACATGGTCGTAGCCCTGGTCCACGAGCCAGTTCGCAGCATGCGAAAGATCGGCCGCGATGGCGCCATACGCGGTCTGGCCCGCCACACGCGTGTGCGTGGCACCGAGGCTCTCGCCGATACCGTCTGCGTCGATGCGCAGCGACGCGTGCCCGAGTTGCGCCACCTGCCGCGCGAGTTCGACCCCAAAACGGCCGTCGCCCACATGGTGCGTCGCGCCCGTATTGGCGATCAGCAACACGGAGCCGTGCCCTTGCGGTCCGCGATGCGGGGCCGGTTCGCACAGCACGCCGAACAGGCGTCCATCGCCGATACGTCGCGGCGATTCCACCGCGCCTTGCAGCATGAGTACGGGCGGGACGCTGCCCGGCGCGGGCGCTGGCTGCGTGCGCGGCGCGGCGTCCCTCGCGAACCAGTCCGCGATAGAGCGCAGCGTGGTATCCGGCGTTTCCGTGAGCCATGGCGGCTGTAGCGTCTGAAAATAGTTGTCGAACCCAATGGAGGTCACGTCGAGCCCCTGCGCGCTCCAGTGCTCCGCGAGATTCGCGCTGCCGTCGCGCAAGCCGCTGTGCGCGATCAGCACGCGCCGCACAGGCGGCGTTTCGAGCTTGCACAGGTCGAGGTCGCGCAACGCCTGAAGCCCCGCTTCGCTGAAGCGATGGCCGAAGATGTCGTGCGCGCCCGACGGAGGCAATGCATCGGCGCTTGAAATACGGGCCTTTTCGCGCCACGTCTGGTGCAGCACCCCCATTTCTCGCATGAAAAGACGCATGGACACCACGGGCGCCAGCATGACGAGCGATTCCACGGAGGTAAGCATTGCAGCCAGCGCGGCCACTGTGGCGCCGAATCGGAAGCCGGCCAGCGACACGCGTTCCACCCCCGCTTCCCGCTTCAGATAGTTCACGGCATCTGCCGCTTCAGCCGCCCATTGAGCGGGGCGCAACCAGTCGCCTGTATCCGCTGAATCGCCGGTGCCGAGGTAATCGAAGCGCAGCACCGGCACGCCACGCGACGCGAGGTAAATGGCGAGATGCCGTATCGCCTGATGCAGCCACATCGCTTCGTGTCCCGCCGGGTTGCAGAGCACGACGCCCTCGCCACCCTCGGCGTCGTGCAGCCAGCCGGCGTGTCCGTTGAAAACGACCGGTCTCATGTCTTTCTTTCCTGTTGTGGGTGACGCGTGGCGTCACGTTGATGTCTCCATCAGCCCTCCCTGCCGTTGCAGTATGGGTAAGGAAAATGCATGCGTTGGTGCGTTTTCACACTTACGTTGCGGCGCCCGGCAGGCACGCTGCTGGCTGCATCCTCGGGGTCTTGCAACGCCGTGGCGGGCAGTAAGTTGGCTTCCGTACAGAGGTCGAACGCCTCGCGCCGTATGGTGATTGCGCATTCTTCGCCAGCATGGAGCCCCATCGATGAGCACCGAACTTGCGCCGCACGCCGCACACCAGAACAGCATTGCCTCTCACGCCGCACTCGTCGTGCAACCCGTGATCCTCGCCGGGGGCGCCGGCACGAGACTATGGCCGCTGTCGCGCGAACAGTATCCGAAGCAGCTGATCGAGCTGCTCGGTGAAGAGTCGCTGCTTGCCGCAACGGCGCGGCGGCTGGACGGCCTCGAAACGTCGTGGACCGTCTCCGATGAATTGCTGCTCGTGTGCGGCGAATCACATCGTCATATCAGCGCTTCGCAACTCGACGATTGCGGCAAGTGCGCGCGCATCGTGCTGGAGCCCTGCGCGCGCAACACGGCGCCCGCGCTGACCGCGGCGGCGCTCGTCGCAAGCGCGAAAGGCGAGGACGCGATTCTCGTCGTCATGCCCGCCGACCACGCGGTGCCCAACGCGGCCGCGTTCCAGGAAGCGGTTTCGCGCGCGGCGCATTACGCGGCCAACGGTGCGGTGGCCACCATCGGCGTGTTGCCGCGTCATGCGGAGCCGGGCTACGGCTACATTCGCGTGGGCATGTCGATCGGCGCGGACGGCGGCTACACGATCGAGCGCTTCGTGGAGAAGCCGCATCGCGAGCTGGCCGAACAATACGTGCGCTCGGGCGAATACTGGTGGAACAGCGGCATCTTCGTGGTGCGCGCTTCGGTGTGGCTCGAGGCCATCGAAACGCTGTGCCCCGACATTCACGCGGCCTGCGTAGCGGCGCATCGCAACGCGACATCGAACGGCCGCTTCGTGCAACTGCATCCCGAAGACTTCGCGCGTTGCCGCAACGACTCCATCGATTATTCGGTCATGGAACGGCTCGCGGAATGCGGCAACCTGCCGGGCGTCGTGGTGCCCATGGATGCGCCGTGGTCCGACGTGGGTTCATGGGACTCGATCTGGGAGATCATGCCCAAAGACGCGGCGGGCAACGTGGCGCGAGGCCGCGTGATGTTCGAAGACACCACCAACACGTTCGCGCACTCGCAGGGCCGCCTCGTGGCTTGCGTGGGCCTGCGCGACGTCGTAGTGGTGGAAACGCCCGATGCCGTACTGGTTGCCGACCGGCGCAACGCCCAGCAGATCCGCAACATCGTTTCGCGCCTGCGTGCGGAGCGCGGTCCCGAAGCGGACAATCACCGCAAGGTGCATCGTCCCTGGGGCTACTACGATTCGCTCGATTCGGGCGAGCGCTTTCAGGTGAAGCGCATCGTCGTGAAGCCGGGCGAAAGCCTTTCGTTGCAGATGCATCACCATCGCGCCGAACATTGGGTCGTGGTGCGCGGCACGGCACAGGTGACGTGCGGCGAGAAGACGTTCCTGCTGACCGAAAACCAGTCGACCTATATCCCGCTCGGCACCGTGCACCGCCTGCGCAATCCGGGCAAGACGCCGCTCGAAATCATCGAGGTGCAGTCGGGCACGTACCTGGGCGAAGACGACATCGTGCGTTTCGACGACAACTACGGTCGGCTCGACAAGAGCGTGGCGGTTCAGCAGTCGACGACGCCTACGGACCCGCCAACGCAGGAACAGGCACAAGAACAACCGCAGCTCGCGCAACAACCGCAGCGTCAGCCGAATCCGCGCCTTCGCGTAGGCCGCAACGTGAAGGTACGTTGAACGCTCCAGGCACGTTCGCGGCACGCGGCGGGTGCGTCCCAGAGGCGCTTCTCGCACGCACGCTTCAGCGCGCGCCGTGATTCGCCATGAGCCGGTACAGCGTGGCGCGCGAAATGCCCAGTTCGCGTGCCGCGCGATGCGGCCGGTCGCCATGACGCATGAGCGCCACTTCGATCGCTTCGCGCTCGGCCGCGGCGCGCGCCTGCACGAGCGTATTTTCGAGCTCCCCCACGCGGTCCTCCAGTTCGAGGTCCGCTGCGGTGATCACACGCTGCTCCCCCATGACGATGGCCCTCCTGATGCGGTTGATGAGCTCGCGCACGTTGCCGGGCCACGGGTGCTCGTACATCGCGCGAATCGCGCAAGAGGAAAAGCCGCGTATCTGGCGCCGTCCGTCGATGGGCAAATAGCGGTCCAGTATGTGCCACGCGAGCAGCGCGATGTCGCTGCCGCGTTCGCGCAGCGGCGGCTGTTCGATGCCGAGCACGCAGAGGCGGTGATAGAGGTCCGAGCGAAAACGCCCTTCGGCCACGGCCTCTTCGAGGCTCACGTTGGCCGCGGAGATCACGCGCACGTCGACGTCGATCTGCTCCGTGCCGCCGAGGCGCTGAATCTTTCGCTCCTGCAGGAAGCGCAGCAGGATGGCCTGGCTGTCGAGCGGCAGGTCCGCGATTTCGTCCAGAAACAGCGTGCCTCCATGCGCGACTTCGACTAGACCGAGCCTGCGCTGCCAGGCGCCCGTAAACGCGCCGCGTTCATAGCCGAACAGAATGGACTGCGCGAGCTGCTGCGAAAGCGCGCCGCAATTGATCGCCACGAAAGGGCCGTTGCGCCGCGACGAACGCTTGTGGATCACGTTCGCCGTGAGTTCCTTGCCGGTGCCCGACTCGCCCGATATCAGCACCGACGCCTCGCTCTTGGCCACTTTCGCAATGGAGCGGAAGAGTTCTTTCATGACATCGCAGGCGCCCACGATCTCGCCGTCCATGCTGTCGCCGGGCGGCGGCGTGTCTTCCAGCATCGCCATGCTGTGTTCGCGCTCCACGGCCTCCACGATGCGCTCTGTCTCGCACGGCAGCGCGACGAAGCGCGAGAAATAGCTGTGGATGGCATGGCGCAGCGCTTCGCTCCCTGTCTGCCCGGGGCCGACTACGGCAACCCAGCCCGGCTCCCGTCGGATGAATGACGAGCGGAACGTGGCGATTTCGAGCGCCGAAAAGCCGCTCGCGAAATCGAACACGCCCACGGTGGGGCGGTGGCGCGCCAGTTGGCGCCGTAGCTGGCTGGCGGAGTTCGCGATCATCACGTTCCAGCCGTGCTGAAGCAGCACGTCGCCGAGTCCGTCGGCGGGCGCGCGCGATACGAGCACCAGCGAGCGGCGGGGAGGCGCGTTCATGGCCGCAGGCTCATGCCGGGATCCCTGCGCCGCCGCAAGGCCGCGCTACGCGTTGGCGCGCCGCTCATACGGGCAAGCGCGCCGCCGCCGGATTCAATGAGGGTCGCAATGGAGATCGCAATGCGACCCGAAAAACCCATCGCACGAATTTGCCATGACGACCCGATCCATTCCGCGCACGGCAATGCAAATCGACCAGCCAATTGGCGAGCGTAAAAATTGCCGCGCAAAAATAAAACCCTAAACATATCTACCGACTCGCCGTTGAGTGAAAAATCCGCGTTTGAATTCTTGTACCCACTGCTTTTCATCGAGCCTGCTATAGACATAGTTTGAAACGCCATTAACAAACACTCACGAATCGCGCGCGCGAAGATCGCAAACACGAGCAACAAAGAAAGCACGGGCCGCAGCCTCGTGGTGGGCTGAGGACCGTCGTCTAACCCTTGTTCTGGCGGGCTTCTCGTGCAGTCTGACGAATCGCGGCGAAGCCACCGGTTTCGTCAGCGGGCAGCTAGATTTCCAGTACGCAGAAAACGAACTTTCAATTGCCGGAGCGGACGCCTGCGCAGTTTGACCCTGCGCCGGCGTGAGAATAATTGCAGTCGTGCTGCCGGTACTTATGTACGCTACCGAACCGAATTTGACCCTCCTCGTAAATAGCATCGCCGTAACATATACAGCCCCCAGGCTTTATATGTCGCTGCAAATGAGGCAATAAATACCGCATTAAGGTTAATACAGGTAAATATCCGCAGTGATCGCCGGCATCGCGAATGCTGGAGTCCTGGAGGGCTCTATGGAGGTGCCGGAGGTGATCAGTGCAGTAGCGAAGCGGCGTGCGCGTGCCCGCAGGATGACGACGCGGAGGTTCGCCGTTCGATGCACTACCCTACTGCGCCCGCTTCCCGTCCGGCTAGCGGCGCTTACATCCTGTTGCTCCTGCAACAGTTTCCACCGGCCTGTGACAGCCTTTTACGTCGCAGCCGCAGCGTGCCGGACTGACTGTTGTATCCGGGCATCGCATCCACCTCGGAAAGCGATGCGCGACTGCCGAGGGCACCGTGGCAACCCTGCTCACTGAAACAGACGTTCGTGTGAAAGATGGCCTCACAAGGCTCTCGACAGAACAGTTGCACGAACTCAAAGAACGCGGCTTCGTTACCGTGCGCGCAATCGCGCCCCCCGCCGACGTCGCCATCATGGACGCCGTGCTTCGCGACCTGCTCGCGCGCGGCGTGGGCTTCAAGGAAGGTGCGCGCCGCGACCTGGTGGACCCGGAAGACTCGCTGGGCGCGAACAGTCTGACGGAACTCGTGCGACCGCAGAACTACGCGGCCGTGCTGCGCCGGAGCGCCTATTTCGAATCCGCTTACGCCATTGCACGCCAGGTGCTGGGCGACGACGCGGAATTCGCGTTCGACCACGCCATTCTCAAGCCGGCCTTTCACGGAGCCGAAACGCCCTGGCATCAAGACGAGGCGTATCAGGCCGAACGCGACAGCGAACGCGACCAGATCGCGTTCTGGATGCCCACCACCCTCGCGACCGTCGAGAACGGCTGCATGCGCTACATACCGGGCTCGCACAAGCTCGGCGTGCTGCCCCATCAGCCGCTCGGCGGCGACGCGCGTGTCCACGCACTGCAATGCATCGGCAACTTCGATGCAGACAGCGCGGTGTACTGCCCGTTGCAGCCCGGCGACGCGGTGATTCACGCGGGGCGCACGCTGCATTCGGCGGCCCCCAACATGACGGCCGACGTGAGGCTCGCCTATATCCTCGTGTTCGCCGGCCCTTCGCGCCGACCCGCGGCGCCGCGCGACCACAGCTGGCTGAAGCGGCCCAACGAGACGGCCGCGCGGCGCCGCAAGCTGTGGCTCTGGCGAGGCGGCGCCGTCATCGAGCTGGCCCGCCGTGTGGCGCGCAACCGCTATTACCATCCCGCGTTTTACGTAGGACGGTTGCGGCGGCTGCTGGCACGGCAAAGCAGGACATAGGCCCCGGGCGTCCACCCGAGGCGTGTCGTGCGAGCTTCCCGGGAAGGCGATACATTGATCGCCGTTCACTTCACGAGGAGCCGCGCATGTCCGACGTCAACGCGAATGCCGCTTCACCCGCCCCCGTACAACCCGTTTCCGACGAGACCCACTCTCTCGCGATGGCCGCGCGGCTCGATGCGGCCATCGACCGTGCCCTAGACGAGCAACGCATCGTCGGCACCGTGGTGCTCGTGGCGCACCGCGGCCAGCGCGCCTATGCGCGCGCCGCCGGTTTCGCGGACCGCGAGGCGCACGTCGCCATGCGCGAAGACAGCCTGTTTCGCCTCGCCTCGGTCACGAAGCCCATCGTCAGTCTTGCCGCGATGCGGCTGGTGGAAGAAGGCCGGCTGGCGCTGGACGACGCCGTCACGAAGTGGCTGCCCGACTTCACGCCGCGCCTGCCGCCGGGCACAGAGGGCACGCATGAAACCGCGCCGCGCATCACAATCCATCAGTTGCTCACGCACACCGCGGGGCTGCGCTACGGCTTTCACGAGCCGCCCGATTCGCCGTATCACCGGTTCGGCATTTCCGATGGCATCGACCACGTGCCGTTCGATCTCGACGAAAACCTGCGCCGCATCGCGCAGGCGCCGCTCGTCTACGCGCCCGGCACGTCGTGGCGTTATTCGGTGGCCATCGACGTGCTGGGCGCCGTGCTCGAACGCGTCACGCACATGACGCTGCCGCAGGCGGTGGAGGCACTCGTTACCGGGCCGCTTGGCATGCGGCAAACGACGTTTCATGTGCCGCCCGGCACACCGCTCGTGGTGCCCTACGCCAACAGTTCGACCGCGCCCGTGAAGATGCATGACGGCATGGACGTGTTCCTGCCGCCCGACGTGGGCTACGCGGTGCGCTTCTCGCCGTCGCGCGCGTTCGACGCCCACGCGTTCCCCTCGGGCGGCGGCGGCATGATCGGCACCGCGCCCGAATTGCTCCAGTTCTTCGAGACCATTCGCACGGGCGGCGCGCCCGTGGTGTCGGCGGAAACGGTGGCGCTCATGATGAAGAACCACGTGGACCCGTCCATCGAGACGCGCGGGCCCGGCTGGGGTTTCGGCTACGGCTGGGGCGTCATTCACGATGCCGCGCTCGCGCAAACGCCGCAACCGGCGGGCACGATTCAATGGGGCGGCGTGTACGGTCACACGTGGTTCGTGGACCCGGTCAACGAGTTCACGGTGGTGGCCTTCACGAATACCGCGTTCGAAGGCATGCGCGGCCAGTTCAGCACCGACGTGCGCGACGCCGTCTACGGCGCCGCGCCTGCCGTCGGCTAATGCCGCCTTAGTGGTTATGCCGCGATTCGCCGCGCGTTTCGATGATGTTGAGATACAGCGTGGCCGGCTCCAGGCACGCGCCGGTCGCATGCTGGCCCACCATGCTGCGATAGATCTCTTCCCACGGCGTCTTGTGCTGTAGCGCGGGCACCTTCCATGCGGCGCGCCGCGCGGCCATCTCCGCTTCGGGAATCAGCACGTCCACCTTGCGCGTGTTGAGGTCGATGCGGATGCGGTCGCCGGTCTTGAGCAGCGCGAGGTTGCCGCCCACCGCGGCCTCGGGTGACACGTTGAGAATGGACGGACTCGCCGACGTGCCGCTCTGCCGTCCGTCGCCGATGGTGGGCAGCGTATCGATGCCCTGCTTCAGCAGCGCGGCGGGCGGCTGCATGTTGACCACTTCCGCGCCGCCGGGGTAGCCCACCGGTCCGCAGTTGCGAATGACGAGCACCGAGTGTTCGTCCACGCCCAGCGCCGGGTCTTCGATGCGCGCGTGGTAATCCTCCGGCCCTTCGAACACCACGGCTTTGCCTTCGAACACGTCGGGATGCGCCGGGTCGGAGAGAAAGCGTTTGCGGAACGCCGGGTCGATCACGCTGATCTTCATCACCGCGCTTTCGAACAGATTGCCCGTCATCACCACGTAGCCCGCCGCTTCCTTCAGCGGCTTGCCGTAGGCGCGGATCACTTCGCGGTCGGGCGCGGGCACGTTCGCCAGGTCTTCGGCCAGCGTGCGGCCCGTCACCGTGCGCACGCTGCCGTCCAGCTTACCTGCGGTCAGCAACTCACGCATCACGGCGGGCACGCCGCCCGCGCGATGAAACGCTTCGCCCAGAAAACGCCCGGCGGGCTGGCAGTCCACGAGCAGCGGCACCTCGGGGCCAAGGCGCTGCCAGTCGTCGAGCGAATGGTCCACGCCCATGTGCCGCGCAATGGCGACCATGTGAATCGGGCAATTCGACGAGGCGCCCAGCGCCGCCGCGGCCACCACGGCGTTTTCGAAGGCGCCCTTCGTCATGATGTCCGAGGGGCGCAGGTTCTCGGCCACCATGCCCACGATGCGCTTGCCGGTTTCGTAGGCCATCCAGCCGCGCTCGCGATGCGGCGCCGGAATGGCGGCGCAGCCGGGCAGCGACATGCCGAGCGCTTCGGCCAGCGAGTTCATGGAAAGCGCGGTGCCCATCGTGTTGCAATGTCCCGCCGACGGCGCCGACGACGCCACCATGTTCATGAAGCCGTCGTAATCGATCTCGCCCGAGGCGAGCAGCTTGCGCGCGTGCCAGATCACGGTGCCCGAGCCCGCGAGCTTGCCTTGCCACCAGCCGTCCAGCATGGGACCGCCCGACAGCACGATGGCCGGAATGTTCACGGTGGCCGCGGCCATCAGGCACGCGGGCGTGGTCTTGTCGCAGCCCGTGGTGAGCACCACGCCGTCGATGGGATAGCCGTGCAGCACTTCCACGAGACCCAGATACGCGAGATTGCGGTCCAGCGCGGCGGTGGGCCGCTTGCCCGTTTCCTGAATGGGATGCACCGGGAATTCGAGCGGCACGCCGCCCGCGTCGCGAATGCCGTCGCGCACGCGGCTCGCCAGTTCGATGTGGTGACGGTTGCACGGCGCGAGGTCTGAGCCTGTCTGCGCAATGCCGATGATGGGCTTGCCCGACTGCAACTCTTCACGCGTAATGCCGTAGTTCATGTAGCGCTCGAGATAGAGCGCGGTCATGCCGGGGTCGGAGGGGTCGTTGAACCAGCGGCGGCTGCGCAGCCGGCCCTGTGTGGTCCCGGGCTGCGAGCCGCTCCTTGCAGCGTGGTTGGCCGGATCAGTGGGCGAATGCTTCGACACGCTTGTCTCCTTGTTCTCTCGTGTGGGCGAGCGCCGCACGGGAACAAGGCTTCCCGCGCGACGGCACGCCTGTGGAAGCATCAAGCTTAAACGGAACGCGCTGTTCGTGCTGCATGACAGGCGCCAGCGCCGCGGCCGGCGCGTTCCGTGGGTCCGGCAGGTTCAGTGGGCGCCGCTCGCCGCCTTGGGCGCGCCGCCTTCGTCGGGCGTGAGCTGCGCATAGACGTCGTGTGCGATTTCGAGCAGCGTCTTGCGGTTGATGCCGCCCGACACCGCGTAGCCCACGTCCCCGTCGATCCAGTAGAAGACGTTCACCGGGCCGTCCTGGTAGAGCTTGAACGCCGTCGTGTTCGTGCTCGTCTTGCGCCGCGAAATGCACAGCGTGATGCGCTCGCCGTTGTGGTCGTGGTACATGAACTGCGCCACGGGGCCGTCGGCGCTGGGCAAGAGCCGCCCGCCCATCAGATCGAAGCCGGTGCGCGTGAGAACGGGCGGACGCACGTCGGTGCCCAACCGGCTGGACACCCACTTCACGAGTTCCTGTTCGCGGTCGGCGCCCACCTCGACGGGGCGCGTCACCTCCGGCGCGTAGACCACGTGCGCGATGGCCGACTGCCGCGCAAACGACTGCCCCGGGTCCGGCGTGAAGCTCGCGTCGCGCACAGGCGCCTCGCCCGCCGTCTGGCCCATGCGGC